>JBGSWK010000060.1:0-59414 GCA_041752475.1 Pyrinomonadaceae bacterium
CTGTCCACTGTCCACTGTCCACTGTCCACTGTCCACTGTCCACTGTCCACTGTCCACTGTCCACTGTCCACTGTCCACTGTCCACTGTCCACTGTCCACTGTCCACTGTCCACTGTCCACTGTCCACTGTCCACTGCCCACTGTCCACTGTCCACTGTCCACTGTCCACTGTCCACTGTCCACTGTCCACTGCCCACTGCCCGCTCCGCTTGTCAAGAACGCATCCAATATCGCAAAATACTCGAAGCGTCAGTTCATTAGCGTGGGCTGGCATTTTCATTTTGGATTTTGGATTGGCCGAACGCTTGACGTGCTTTGATTTTTCGGTCAGGTCAGGCGAAAGAGCATCCGTATCGTTCATTTTTCTATCGGCGACTTATGTCAAAACGAGATTACTACGAGATTCTGGGAGTTTCGAAAAACGCTTCCGAAACTGAGATTAAAACCGCTTACAGGCGGTTGGCGGTACAGCATCATCCGGATAAGAACCCTGGCGATCATACCGCCGAAGATAAATTCAAAGAAGCTGCCGAAGCTTACGCCGTGCTTTCAGACTCCAACAAGCGCGCCGCTTACGACCGTTTCGGTCACGCCGGCGCCAACGGTCAGGGCTTTGGCGGATTCGAGGGCCAGGGATTCTCGAACATCGAAGATATTTTCGATCTCTTCGGATTTGGCGATATGTTCGGCGGCGGCCGCGGCCGGGGCTCGCGGACGTCCGCGCAACGCGGTGCCGACCTTCGTTATGATCTTGAAATCTCGCTCGAAGACGCCGCTCAGGGAAAGGAAGAACAACTGCATATCCCGCGTCTTGAAACCTGCGGAGACTGCGACGGGCGGGGAAGCGAAAAAGGAACCGAGCCTGAAACCTGCATCGCCTGTGCCGGAAGCGGCCAAACGAGGTACCAGCAAGGCTTTTTCTCGGTGATGCGGACCTGCGCCAACTGCGGCGGCAAGGGCCAGATCATAAAGTCGCCCTGCAAAAAGTGCCGCGGAGCCGGCAGGGTCGAAAAGGAGAAGTCGCTCGAGATCAGAATCCCCGCCGGAGTTGAGACAGGTTCGCGGCTCCGTGTCGGAGGCGAGGGCGAGGCGGGAACGAACGGCGGCCCGACGGGTGATCTGTATGTCGTGATTCACGTCCGCGAGCACGATCTCTTCGAGCGCCAGGGAGCGAATCTCTACGCCTCAGTCCCTATTTCGTTCGCGCAGGCCGCGCTCGGAGCGGAGATACCGGTGAAAACGCTCGACGGCGAAGAGAACCTGAAAATCCCTGCGGGTACGCAGACCGGCACGGTCTTCCGAATCAAGAATCAGGGAATGCCGGTCCTCGGAGGTCGCGGAAAGGGCGATCTTTTCGTCGCCGCGACTCTGATAACGCCGAAAAATCTCACCAAGGAACAGAGAAAACTTCTTGAAGAACTTGCCGAAATTGAGGACACTGAGTTTCAGGACGAGAGCTTTATGGACAAGGTCCGGAACATTTTTGGTTAAACGCAGCAGTCCGGAAGTTTATGGATGCTTTGCGAACCGGGAACATCCATCCGATAATCTCGGCCTGATGATACAATTCCGAGAATGAAAAAACTCCTCTCAATCGGATTATCGATCATTGTTCTGCTCGTCGGCGCGTTTTTCGCCGTCGGCGTCTTCGTTCCGAATTATCGTTATTCGACCCGCGTCGAGATCGACCGACCGATCGACGCGGCGTGGGATTACTTCGCCGATGAAACAAAGGCGAAGGACTGGATCAAGGGTTTGCAGTCGATGGAACTTATCGGCGGCGAACCGCGAACGGTCGGTTCGAAGTATCGGATGGAATTTGAACAGGACGGGCGCCACATGGTGATGACTGAAACAGTCACCGACTACGTCCCGCGCGAGCGCTTCGCTTTTATACTCGAAAACGAGGTCATCCGGAGTGAAGCGACGGTAAAATTCACCTCGATCAACGGTCGCACGCTCGTCGAGCAGGACGTTGATGTCCGCGGCGGCAATCCGTTCTGGCGTTCACTCTTCGCGCTTATGAGGTCTAGCTTCAAAAGCAACGCGCAGGAAATGCTCGATACGCTCAAAACCAATATCGAAAAGAGTTAGTCCGGTTCTTCACGGACCCGCGCCTGACGAATCTTACTCGTCTGCGGTCTCCGTGCGTTCAAACTCGAACCGGCCGGCACCCGGTCACCAACTTCAAATTGACCGAGCATTTTGACCGAACGGACCATCGGGCAATTTCCTTTTTCGAGTCGAACATTGGTTTTTGGGGCACCTTCGCTGTGGCACGTAACTTGTATTCTCCATGCCGGGGACATTCCGCATCGCGTTCGTCGCGAACCCCCTTTTTGAAAGCAATGTCATTTGAACAGTTGATGAGAGATGTGATGGAGGAGACGCCGTTTCTTCCGCAGCCGAATCTGGCGCTTAGCGTCAGCTCGCTTTCTGATTCGGAGACGAACGAGGTACTCGGATTCCTCGCGGAACGGCCGATCCATACCGTGATAATGACGGGATTGATCCGCGACAACGGATTGGTCAGCGAACAAAACCGCGGAACGTTCTACGGTTGCCGAAATTCCGAGGGCAGACTCGAGGGCGTCGCTTTGGTCGGGCACGCGACGCTGCTTGAAACACGCACCCGTGCCGCGGTCCGTGAATTGGCGCTTGCCGCCCAGCTTCATGAAACACTCAATATGTTCATGGCCGAACAGGAGACGGCCGAGTCGTTCTGGAACAGCTATGCCGATGTCGGCCAGCCGATGCGGTTCGCATGCCGCGAACTGCTGTTTGAATTAAAAACCGCACTTGAGGACTACGGAACGGTTGACGGCCTTCGGCTCGCGACGCCTGATGATCTGGATCTGGTCGTGCCGGTGCACGCGGCGATGGCCGAAGAGGAAAGCAAGATCAATCCGCTCGAAACCGACCGCGACGGCTTCTTGTCGCGATGCCTGCGCCGCATCAACCAAAACCGTGTTTGGGTCGTCACGCGCGACGGCGAACTGCTTTTCAAAACCGATGTTCAGGCCGAGACGGCGGAAATGATCTATCTTGAGGGCGTTTATGCCGGCCCTGCGGTGCGCGGAACCGGCTTTGCACGGAAGTGCTTCACGAAGCTATGTTCGACGCTGCTGACCCGCACGCGTTCGATCTGCGTCCTCGCCAACGAGGAAAACGAACGCGCCCAGGCGTTCTATCGGATGTGCGGCTTCCGTCGCGTCAGCAATTACGACACGGTTTTTCTCAGGAGGTCTTAGGCGTTGCGGTGGGTCGAGAACTCGCTAGAATTCGTCGGTTCGGGAAAATTCAACCAGTCCCTGTTCAACTTCTTCGATCGCGATGGTCGTGTTCTTACGGTGCGATTTGTCCGGGGTGATTCGCGGTTCGGCGCCGCGGTTGAGCTGTTTCCAGCGCAAAAACGCAATAGTGATCTTATGAAAATTGGAGCCCGCGCGGATTATCTCCTGAGCATCGGGAATCGGAATTGTAACAGCACTCATAATTGTTTTGCCGGGTAAGTTTCCCATCCGGTACCGGCGCATTTAAGGCACGGCGTGACAGTATTCGTTCGGCCGCGACCGCCGCAGGTCCGGCAGGATACGGGCGAAAGCCCCGCATTCACGTTGCCTTTGCCACCGCAGACGATGCATGAGCCGACGTTGCCCGGCGCGACGTTCCATTTACCGGAACCGTCGCACCAGGCGCATTTTGATTGAATTGAAAGCACCGTTTCAGTTGTCATTGTCAGAAATACTTAGGCGGCCGCAGCCGTCCCGTTATGGTCTCGGAAAAACGTTCGTTTCGTCGAAGCGTATTCCGCGCACCGCAACTCACGGGCTGCGGCGACCGACTCGTCGATCGTCATAAACTGGTCACCGGCGCGCACGCCTCCCGAACGAATCTCCCAATCGGAAAACCCCTTGAACGAAAGCTGGTTGAACGTTTCCATCGCCTCGTAACCGCTGATCGCGGTCAGCGATTCCAGCAGCCGTTCGGCGTGGTTGCGTTCACGGGTCGTGACCTCGACAGCCGTCCGGATCGCGCGCCTGACCTGCTCGGTCAGTTCACGCGCCAGAGGCGAAGTGTGCCGCGCCGCCATCGCCCGATCCTCGCGGAGTTTGCCGAGTTCGTCGCGGTAATCGCTCAGGAGCGCCAAATAACTCCGGCACAGCTCGATAACGCTCGTCGGTTCGGCAACCCGGCTGAGGGCAGCTTCCGCGTCGAGCAGTTTCTCGTTGACCAACAAATTCACAAACAGCATAAATCACCCGAGCTTCTGGATGTTCGGCATTTCGCAAGTGATCGCGCACGCCGCGACAAGCGCCTGAAAACCGGCGACAAGGGCCGCCGTGATCAAAAGCAGATTGAACAGGGCAAGTAACGTCATTTGGTGTCTCCGTGGGCGATTGCCGCCTGATCGAGAGAGGCGGTGGTAATCTCCGCTTCGGCCGCCGGGACGCCGAAACTGGCGATCGCCTCCTGCTCGTCATCGAAGGTTTCGAATACCGTCAGCAATTTGGTGATCACCATTAGTTCCTTGACGCGTTCGGTGAGTTTCAGGAGCTTCAGTTCGCCGCCGTTCTTTTGCAGCGTCGTGTAACCTGCAACCAATTCGCCAAGTCCGCTGGAATCGATATGGGTCACGTCCGCGAGATTGATCAGCAATCGTTTTTCCCCGTTTTCGACCAATACGCGCAGGGCTTGATGAAGGTGAATGTTGCCTTGTCCCAAACGGATATTTCCGTGCAGATCAAGCACGGTGACGCCGTCCTGACGGCGTTCGGTGATCTCTAAATTGTTCATTGTAGTGCTCCGCTAATCAGCTGTGTCAGATCAGGTGGTCTGGCCGATTCCAGAGAAACTGAGAAAAGAGTAGCTAAATTCTTTACTACCTAAGCATACGCCTTATCGGCGCTGAAGTCTATGAAATGTCGGGCGCGGGTCGATTTGTTCGGGTTGGCGAATCCCAAATCCCAAATCCCGGATCCCGGATCGGGAGCCTTGAAAAACCCGGACGGTCTTCCTGACGCTCCGATATTAATCACAGATGAACACGGATGAAGCGGATTTTATGGATCGAAATAGAAAACGTGTTCGGGGGGGGGGGCTTATCTCATTGATCGGCTTCTATCCGTGTCTATACTCTGAGAGGAAATCCATCGCCAATCTCCATACGCCACCTCGGAATCTTGGAATCCCAAATCAATCCCGTCCTAACGTTGATAGTCCTTGACGCAAAACGGGAAGCTCCAAGATCACGAAACGGTTCGTTCGCGCTCCGCGCTCATTGCAAGCGGGGACGCTTGCGCTCCCGTCTGATTGGGATGCGTGGGTCATAGGCGTTGCCGTGGCTTGCAACACGTCGGAGCGTTTCGGACAGCACCGATCGCAACTTTCAGATTTCAGATCTGGTAGATTCTGAAATTTCAAATCTGAGATTTGAGATTCTCGCGATCTCCGAATTCGGAGAGCCTGTCGGAAAGATCTTCGCTCCTTGGCGCCGGGAATTTGAGGTTGCTCCAAGCGCTTGGTAAGGTCAAGCCGCGAGATACAGGGGTTCCTTTCGAAAACGCCGACTTCCGCAATTTTCAGGCAATGAAATCGCGGCATCAAGGAGCAGAAGTCTATCGTTTAGGACAGCATTGATCCCAAATCCCAAATCCCAAATCCCAAATCCCAAATCCCAAATCCGGAGCCCTGAAGAACCGGGGGTCAAACGCAGTTTTCAATGGTTGATTCGGCAACGGGGTAAGTGAAGTTCATTCGTCGCCACGCGTTTCGGGTCGCTTTGACGTCGCCCATGCAGTAACGGTAAATGTCTTCGTCACGTCCCTCGAGAAATGTTTCGTGAACCGAACTGCCGTCGAGCGCCTCGGTCTTCGGCGGTTCAAGTCCGAGCGCATAGGCGAGTTTCTTGAGCGACGTCGAGCCGCGCGACCTCCAGCAATCCCATTCGCGCATCGTGTCGAAGATCGGTGCGCGCCGGTAACGCGCGAAGCTGAAATCGACCGTCGGGCGAACATAGTTGATGACCGATCGCTGAATGATAAAGGGCAGGTCGAAGTCCATTATGTTGTGACCGACGATGAGGTCGCGCGACGTATTGAATCCGTTCATAAACGACCAGAAACCGGCGAGCAAAACGCTTTCGTCGGGCTCGAAATCCCGCGTCGGCTCGCGCCAGCCGAAACAGCCGTGGGCCGCAACCGCGCCGGACGCGTCCTGTTCCGCGTAACCGATGCAGAGCACGCGGCCAAGGTTCCCGTCGAGTCCCGTACGTCCGTATTCCTCTTCGGTCTTCCAAAATAGATTGCTCTCGAACGGTTCATTCGTCGGAAGCGTTTCGATGTCGATGGTAATGATTCGTTGAGCCATTTTTTTCTCCTGTAGATCAAATGGCGTCATCGGGGAGAAACCGGAAATAGGGGAAAACGAATAGCGTGGAAAAGGGGGATCACATTCGAATGGACCCGCCGCGAATTTCGTGGCAGGGTCGAAAATCCGGGGTCGGTCAAATTGTCCGTTGCCAAGAAATATTCTATTGCTATAATAATGGCTTCCGGTTTTAGGTTCGGTAATCCATTAGATAGGAGGAGAGTTCGATTGACGCCCGATGTTGCGTTGCGGGTCAAACCGCTTACAAAAGAAACTGAGCGCGGCGAACTCTATCAGCGGCGTCCCGAGGTCCAACTGCAACTCGAGCTGATCGCGGCCGTTGGCGGGAGAATAGACCTCGCGGCTCTTGAGATTCGCGAAAGAGAAGAAAATGGATTCATCTATGACGAAACTCTCGTTTACCTTATCCGGCAGGCATTCGACGACGGTGATGACGAATTGCATAACGCTCTCTATACGGAACTCGACCGTCGCACCTGTCGACTGCTCGGCAAGTTCAAAAGGTACTTTGAAAACGATAACTTGGGCTTCGAGGATTTCAAACAGGATACCGCGATGGGGATTTTGAAAAAGATCACGAACACCGGATCCGACGCCGCCGATTACGCCCAAGTCAACTACGGCGACTTCGCCGTTCGGATCGCAAACGACGTTTGCAGAGGATTCCTGCGACGCTTTCTGCAACAGCCCGATCTTTTCGGTGACCTCGTACGAGACGGCGAAGGGTCCGACGAACCGATGGAGAACAAATACCCCGCAATGTATTCGCGGATCGACGACCAGCTGGTTGCGCGTGAGGCGATATCAAATCTCCCGGAAAATATCCGAATTGCGGCGATAATGCACTATCTCGACGGTTGGCAGATCGAGAGCAACTCGCCCTCTGTCGGGACCATCAGCGGATATTTCTGCGTTACTCCGCGAACGATCCGGAACTGGCTGACGCAGGCGGAGAAAGTTTTAAAAGATTACAGGGACCGGATATGATGGCCGATCTTCCGAATTGGACAAATATGACGCTCGGCGACGTTCTCGAGGGATACGCCGTCGAGACACCCGACGGCAACGACAATGCGGTGCTCCGCGACTGGATCGCGCGTCATCCGGAATTCGCCGATGATCTGGCGGACTTTGCGGCGGCGCGCGCCATCGTCCGGCACACGCCCGACGAGGAGCCATCGGCCGACGAGGAGGCACGTGATCGAAAACTTGCATCGGAGCGACTCGCCGGTGTCCTTGAACAATTGCGCAAAGCCCCCGAAATCAGTAGTTTGACGCAACTCGCATCAGATAAGGGCTTGAACAAATCGGCATTCGCTAACGCGCTCGGACTCAGTTTGTCGCTGCTGATGTACTTGGAAAAAAGGCGGCTGGATGTCGCTTCCGTCCCGCGCCGTATCGTCGCGAGGATAGGCGAACTTCTGGGCACGGGCGAGTCCGCCGTCGCGGCCTATCTCAGCAAATCGCCCGATGCGCTGCCGCAGGCGAATTACAAAGCAGCGCTGATGCCAAAAGCGGTTGGCCGAAAGGATTTCGCCGCCGCCGTTGCCGAGGACCAGACATTGTCTCCCGAACAGAAACGAAACTTGCTCAAGATGGCGGCAGAATAAAGGCCGAACGTACTTCACTCTTATGACTCATTGGGAAAAGATCCGCGAAGATGCGCGGAAACTCAGGCGTGAGCTTTCCGAAGCCGGCTGCCTCCGAGACCAAGAATTACAAACGCCCGAATCGGTCTGCGAAGCGGCGATCAATCATCTCGGCCTCGCATCCGTCCCCGAACATCCCGAATCGGAACACCTGCGGGGCGCGCAGGCGGTTCTCGAAGACGACATCATATTCTTCAACAACAAACTAACGGGCTGGAGTCGGTCGTTTACGATCGCCCACGAGATCGGTCACAAGGTTTTGCATTCGTCGCGCGCCCATTGCGCCGAGTCATCGATCGACGGGCACGGCGCGGCCGAGGACTCCGATTCGAGCGCCGAAAAGGCCGTCGGCTACGGCGCCGCCGAACGTACCGAGCGCGAGGCGAATCTATTTGCGTTGGAATTTCTGCTGCCGTGCGACGCGCTCCGCCAGGTCCGCGCCGCCGGCGACGCCGCAGCCTACGCCGCCGAGCGGAACATTCCGTTTGAAACCCTCGCCGGACAATTGCTCCGGGCTGCCCTCGTGCCGGAATCGGAGATCGCCGAGAAGCGGCGGCGCGAAAGGACCCCGGACGCAAGCCAGGAACGCGCCGCGCGTCACACGGGCCCGCCGCTTTTGGTAAGCGCCGGACCGGGAACCGGGAAGACGCAGACGCTTGCCGACCGGATCTCGTTCCTGCTTTCGGAGGGAATCGCCCCGCATCGCATACTGGCGCTGACTTTCTCGAACAAGGCTGCCGAAGAAATGCGCGAACGCGTCGCCGAGAAACATCCGGACCAAGCGCCGTCGATCGAGATGATGACGTTTCACGCGTTCGGCCTGAACATCCTGCGCAAGTACTGGCAACGCGCCGGGCTTGAACCGTTCTCGCCGCTGATCGACAAGATCGAGGCGCTGATGCATCTCGAGGCCAACCTCTCAAAGCTCGATCTGACGCATTTTCTTTCGCTGAGCGAACCGACGCGTTATCTTCCCGACATCCTCTCGGTCATTTCGCGTGCGAAGGACGAACTTTGCGGTCCGGAAAGATTCGCTGAATTGGCGGCCGCGATGCTCCGCGCGGCGATCGAAACGGGCGAAGAAAAGCTGATCGCAAACGCCGAAAAGGCGTGTGAGACGGCGCGTGTCTATGAGTTCTACCAGAATTATCTTGACGAAGGGAATCGACTCGACTTCGGTGATCTGATCTTTCGTTCTGTCAGGCTTTTGCAGCAAGACGAGGGCGTCAAAGCGTCGGTCTCGGGAGGTTACGACGCGATCCTCGTCGATGAGTTTCAGGACGTGAACCGCGCTTCGGGAATAATGCTTCGCGAGATCGCGGGTGATGGAAGGGGCCTCTGGGCGGTCGGTGATATCAGACAGTCGATCTATCGTTGGCGCGGTGCGTCGCCGTCGAACATCGGGCAGTTCAACGCGGACTACAAAGGCGCGCAGACGTTGGCGCTCGAGATCAATTACAGGTCCCTCGGCGGGATCGTTGACGTCTTTTCCAAATATGCTGGTTCGATGATCGCCGCCGGCAATGAGGTTTTTCACACCTGGACGGCGAACCGCAGGGATTCGGATGCTGAGATCAGTTTGACTGTCGCGCCGACGATCGAAGGAGAAGCCGCGGCGATCGCCGATACCGCGAAACGGCAACGGCAGGACGGCATCGAATGGCGCGATCAGGCGGTGATCTGCCGAACCCATCGGCAGCTTGTTCAATTCTCGGAAGAACTCGGGAAGCGAGGGGTTCCGGTATTTTATCTCGGCGATGTGTTCGAGCGGTCCGAGGTGCGCGATCTGCTGAGTTTGCTTGATCTTGCGGTCCGGAATCACGGCCACTCGCTCGTTCGCGTGGCGCAATTTCCCGAATACTCGATCCCCGACGTCGACGTCAGTCGCGTCATCGAAAACGCGAAGAAACGCGACGGCGGTTTCGGTGAACTGCTTGCCGACGAGTCCTTCGACGGCGAATTGTCCGAACGCGGCGTCGCCGGTTGGCGTTTGCTCCGGCGGCATTTAAGTGCGCTCACATCGGCCGAAACCGCGTGGAATTTCGCCGCGCGATATCTTTTCGCGGAATCGCGGTTTCTCGATCGTTTTTTTAAGAACGACTCGGTTGAACTGATGACCGCCCGGCTGGCGATCTACCAGTTCGGGCGTTTCGCCGAGTCGATGCAGCACCGCCTCGACGATCGCGGAAGTGCCGCCATCATACGCTTTCTTCGCTACGTCCGACGCCTCGCTTGGTTCCGCGAGGACAAGGACCTGGCGCAGATCCCGGAGGCGGCCGCCGGGCTCGACGCAGTTCGCTTGCTGACCGTTCACGCTGCCAAAGGCCTCGAATTTGACACGGTCTTTCTTCCGTACCTTGGTAAAGGGAAATTTCCGAAAGGCAGGAGCGGCACTCGGTGTCCCATTCCTGAAGGGTTGATAGACAGCGAGAAGGACTTTCACGAAGAGGAGGAAGAATGTCTCTTCTTTGTGGCCCTGTCGCGAGCTCGGAATCGGCTGCACCTGTCGCGCGCCGAGAAATACGGCCAGACGAACAGCAAAGAGTCGGCCGCGCTTGCGGTGCTGGCAAATGCACTTCCGGCACCGGTTCTGGCTGCGGAAGTGCCGGCCGTTGCCGACGAAACGTCTGCCGGTCACGGGCAGACCCGCGACCGCTATTACGCCGCCGAACTGGACCGCTACGGCCGGTGTCCGCGCGAATTCTATTATTCCGGCGTTTGCCGGATGAAGGTCCGCGAGGACGAATCCGTTTACAAGTCCTTTCACGGGATGCTCCGCGAGTCGATCAACGAAGCGCGCGCCGACGGCCGCGAGTCATCGTTCGACGTCTTCTCGCGCAAATGGAGCGAGTCTGAGTTCAATGAACATTCCTACGCCGAGCTCTATGTGGGGATCGCCCGCGACATTCTTTCGCGGCCAGATGTCTTTCGAGAAGACACGCTCGGGATGAACCTCTCCGTCAGAATCGCGGACACCGAGGTACGGGTTGAAGCCGACGAGATAATCGAAAACGCGGCCGATGTGATCGTGCGGCAGCTAAAAACGGGGAAAAAGCCGTCGGAACCGAGGGATTACCGCGACGTCGTATTCCGTGACGGGGCCGAACGGGCATTTCCGGGAAAGGTAATCACCATATGCAAAACATATCTCGCAAGCGGCGATGACATCGACATCGAGATCACGCCAAAATTCCGGATCAACGCGTTGAAACGGTATGCAGAAGCCATCGACGGCATCCGCAACGGCGTTTTCCCGGCGCGACCCGATGATCAGAACTGTCCAAATTGTCCGCATTATTTCATCTGTCCGGCCGGCGGATGATCCGTTTCCGGTTCTGAAAAAAGTAATTTCAATTTCACCGTAATCACTTTCCGGTTCTCTCGATCTGCGTCCATTTCCTCATACATGGAGGGAATTTGTATGAAGAACAAGAAACCGGCATTCGTCAACATCGTCCAAAGTTTGGAAGGCAGTCATTCAGAAAAGCTGATGCGTAAGGCGCGATGCGCGAACCGCATTGCGAAGATGCTGCGCGGCCATCGCCGCAGACTTGCGTATGACGTCAAGGCAAACGCGCTCCGGGCGCTTGTCCGCAAACTCCCCGGTCGCGTCGACATCCGCATGGACATCGTCCTCACCGATTTCGTCGTCGTCGAACTGAAAAACACCAAACGCGGCCTGCATTTTCCGGCCGTCTTGATCTAAGGAGGCAAAAAAAGATGAGAACACAAACAGCAAAGTCCGCCGGCACGCGACCGGTATTCAAGATCTCCGAACCCGAAACGTTTCGGAACCTGTCCATATTCTTGATCGACGGCGAGGAATCCGGCGGCTTCGATGATCTTCTGACGCTCGAAGAGGCGATCGACCAGGATCTGTTTACGGTCCACGAGACCGCCGAAGTAAACACGCTTGCCGTCGAGAATCTGTCGAAAGAATTCGGCGTGTTCATCCAATGCGGCGACATCGTCAAGGGCGGGATGCAGGACCGGGTTTTGTCCGCGAGCATCATCGTTCCGAAGGAATCGGGCCGGGTCCCGATCGAATCGTTCTGCGTCGAATCCGGCCGATGGTCGGCGCGCGGGTCCGAGGCGATGCACCGGTTTTCGTCGGCAAAGGAACGGATCGCGTCGAAAGAACTAAAGAGCGCGGCGTTGTTTTCGCGTTCGCAGGGCGAAGTTTGGGAGAAGGTCTCGGAGGCGCAGTCGAAATTATCGAACTGTCTTCGGATGAATGTCGCCGATGCCGAATCGCCGTCAAGCCTGTTGCTGAGCCTTGAAAACGAACACGTTCGCGCCAGCGCCGAGGATTATGTCGCGGCGCTAAAAACGGCGCTCGAAGCGCGTCCGCAGGCGGTCGGTTTCGCCTATACCGTCAACGGCCGGGTTCAGGGGGCCGAGATCTTTCCGTCTCGCCGGCTTTTCGGGAAATTGTGGTCGAAGCTGGTTCGCGCGGCGGCGGTCGAAGCGGTCGCCGAATCATCTGACGACGGCGAGTTCGAAACACCGTCAAAAAAAGACGTTCGGGAATTTTTGCGACGTGCCGAGAGAGGACGGCGAAGCGCGCGCGACGTCGGACCGTCGGGACACGTCGCGACCGGCGATGCGGTCGAAATGTTCTCCGTCGAATCGACCGACACCGAACGCGATTCGTTCGTTCACAAAAGTTACGTTCGCAAATAGTCCGGAGCGGCCGGCTCGCCGTCGGTCGCGCTCAAAACGGAGGAATCGATGTCAAAGGAATACGATTGGGAGTTTCGTCCCGCGAGTTACTATTTCGAAGACGACTGGAAAGGCGAGATACTTTCGCAGGTTGACGGGAAGATCAGACGCGAGTTCGCGGCACGTACGCTCGCCGATCTCGAGATCGAAACATACGAGGAGTTCGTTGGCGCGATGATCGACGGGAGCATCGACACGGCGATGTTTAGGCCCCAGACAGGCGCTGAAAAACAGGCGCTCGGGGCGATCGACCCGGCACTGATGGGCGGTGAGTATCTGCCCAAGTTCGCTCCCCGCGAAGTCGAGATCGCCAGGGTTTCGCTGGAATCAACCCTCGCCGACTGCATCAGCATCCGTGCCGGGTTCGCGGACGGCGAATACCGGTACCGGATCGTCGATGAATACGGCTCGGAGTTCGACTTCGAGCCGGAAACGAGCGCAACGCCGCTGACGTTTCGTCAGCTCGTCAACCTGATCAACTGGGCCGAATTGACCGACACCGATTTTGTCCTCGGACTACACGACAGCTATCTCGAGCTGAACTATTACCCCGGACGGGACCCGCAAGAGCTTTCGACGTTCGTCACCGTGTCGTCGTTCTTTTATCCGCAACTCGAGGATTATTTTGCCGAACGGAGTGCGGCGTGGGTGAATAAAAAGCTGGGCGGAGAGGGCGTCTGAAGGCGGTGTCTTCGGGAGCGGAATTCCGCCGGTCCTAGTTATCGATGAGCATCGAGGCGATTCGGTCCGCCGCCATCGGGATGCGGCATAGCCCCAGGAACGAGGGAACGCTTAACGGAAAAGCCAAGCATTTCCGCACATCCGGGCGGCAAGCCGCAACGGGTTGCGCAGATCGCAAAATCCCCAATCTCCGATCCCAATCCCTGATCCCGATCCCAATCCAACCGCTCGGCGATATCGGCCGGACGACGGTTGAAACCGAAAGCGAGTTTCGCCGCGACCCGAAGGGGATCTCGCTCTTCGGTCTGTTTGGCGCGACCAAGGACGAGGATGTGCAGCGCGGCCTTGGATTTCTGACCGCGCTTGCGAGAAATATCGGTCGAATGATGCGAAAATAGTTCCGGCACCAGCCTTTAACTACAATGCACGAACTTTCAATCGCCTGCAGCATCATTGAGACCGTCGAAGAAAATCTGCCGCCGAAAGCCACGGCGACGAAGATCTTTCTCAAGATCGGAGCAATGTCGGGAGTCGTCAAAGACGCGCTTCTGTTCAGTTTCGAGATTGCCGCCGAAGGGACTCCGGTTCAGGGCGCCGCGCTCGAGATCGAAGAGATACCCGTGGTCGTTCATTGCGACGACTGCGACGTCGACAGCGAGCTCGGGAATCCGCCGATCTTTCGCTGCGCAAATTGCGGTGAGCTAACCGGCAAGATCCTGCAGGGCAAGGAATTGGATGTCGTTTCAATCGAGGTGGAAGATGGAAAAACCGAGAATTCTTGAAGTCCGACAGGGAATTTTGAAAAAGAACGATCAGCTTGCAGAAGGTCTCCGCGGCCGTTATCGCGAAGCGGGGGTCTGTGTCGTTGATCTCGTATCCAGTCCGGGCGCCGGCAAAACGGCGTTTCTGGAAGAGTCGCTCCGGCGGATGGCCGAAAGCGGTCTGCGGGTCGCGGCGCTCGTCGGCGATCTCGCGACGGAGAACGATGCGAAACGGCTTGAACGGAGCGGCGCGCCGGTCCGTCAGATCGAGACGCACGGCATCTGCCACCTCGAGGCCGAGATGATCGACCGGCACCTCGAAGGATGGGATCTCGAAAAACTCGATTTCCTGTTCATCGAAAATGTCGGAAACCTTGTCTGTCCTTCGAGTTACGACCTCGGCGAGGACGCGCGGGCAGTCCTTCACGCGGTCACCGAAGGCGAGGACAAGCCGCTCAAGTATCCGACGATCTTTAACAGTTCGGACGTCGCGATGATCACCAAGATCGATCTTGCGGAAGTTTGCGAATTCGACCGCGCGGAGTGTTACGAGAACATCCGTTCGGTCAGGCCGGGAATCCCGATCCTCGAGTCGTCGGCGAAGAAAGGAATCGGTTTCGACGGTTGGTTCGCGTATCTCGACGAGCTGAAGAAGTCCAAGGGCAGCCGGCCGCGCCGGGATTGAAAGTTCTTGATTACATAAATTTAAGGAGAATACCAAATGGCTAGTTTGTTGTGGTTACAGGGTGGTGCCTGCAGCGGAAACACGATGTCGTTCCTGGACGCTTCGATCTCGTAACCGATTTCGGGATTGACGTTCTTTGGCATCCGTCGCTCTGGATGGAACTCAGGGATCAGGCGAAAAAGATCTTCTGGGATTGCGCCAAGCGCAGGCGGCGCTCGACATCTTCGTGTTCGAAGGATCGGAGATCCAGGCGCCCAAAGGAACGGGACGCGATTTTCTCGGCGGCGACTTCAGGTCGAAAATGGGTCTGCCGGTGCTCAACATCCCGGGATGCCCGGCGCATCCGGACTGGGTCACGCAGATTCTCGTGGCCGTCGCCACGTGGCGCGCCGGCGGCCTTTCGATCGACGATCTTCATCGTCCGGCGACCTTCTGCAAAACGTTCACCCAGACGGGTTGCACCCTCGATCGCCGTCGATGAAAATGTGATCGCCGTCGCGGACACCGCGAACAATCGGGTATTATTCTGGAACGAACTTCCGAGGGACGGCTTTTTTGAGCCGGCCGTCCGAGTCATCGGTCAGGTCAATTTTGATGAGAACGGCGAGAACCGCCGGAAGATGGTCGACCGCGACACGCTCTGCTGGGTTTACGGAATCCATCTCCACAAAGGAAAATTGGCCGCCGCCGATTCAGGCAACAACCGCGTGATGATCTGGGAAGTTTAAGATGTTCGCAATGCCGGCATTGTCCGCAAAAAAAAGACTTCGGATCGAGATCGCCGGCGTCGTCCAGGGCGTCGGGTTCAGGCCGTTCGTTTACGCGGCCGCAAAGCATTTCGATGTCAAAGGATTTGTCGGCAACGAAAGCAAGGGCGTCTTTGTCGAAGCCGAAGGCGAACGGGTTGCCGAATTTGTCGAATACCTGAAGACGAACGCGCCGCCGCTGGCGCATATCGCGTCGATTTCGGTGGCTGAGTTCGCTCCGGTCGGCGAGCCGGAATTCCGGATCATCGAAAGCGAATCGCACGCGGAAGACTTCACGCTGATCTCGCCCGACATTTCGGTTTGCGATGATTGTCTGCGTGAGTTGTTCGATCCCGAGGACCGGCGCTATCTTTATCCGTTCATCAACTGCACGAACTGCGGCCCGCGTTTTACGATCACGCGAACCGTTCCTTACGACCGTCCGAACACGACGATGGACCGGTTCGAGATGTGCGCCGATTGCTCGCGCGAGTATCACGACCCGGCCGACCGGCGCTTTCACGCCCAGCCGATCGCCTGCTGGGAATGCGGGCCGGCGATTTTGGATTTGCCGTCGTCAGCCAGGCCGTCATCGAATGAACAGATCGAAAATCTAAAATCCAGAATCCAAAATCTAAAATCGGGACGGCTTCTCGCCGTAAAGGGCATCGGCGGTTTTCACCTCGCTTGCGACGCGCGCAACGCATTGGCCGTCGGTGAGTTGCGGCGACGGAAGGGACGCGTCGACAAACCGTTTGCAGTGATGTGCCGCGATCTCGATTCGGCGCGGCGCTTGGCGGTCATCGACGACGCCGAGGCGGAACTGCTGACGAGCCGCGAACGCCCGATTGTTCTGCTTCGGAAAACGACGGGCACTCTTCCCGAATCGGTCGCGCCGAACAACCGGTTCATAGGGATCATGCTGCCGTACGCGCCGCTTCATCATTTATTGTTCGACGACGAACTGGATGTTCTGGTGATGACTTCGGGCAATCACTCGAACGAACCGATCGTCAAGGACAACGATGAAGCGCTCGAGAAACTCAGGAACCTCGCCGACGATTTTTTGCTCCACGACCGCGAGATCTTCGTTCAGTGCGACGATAGTGTCGTTCGGATTTTGGATTTTGGATTCGGGATTTCGGATTGTTTGGGTGGCCTCGGGAAGGACGAACTGCAATCGAAAGTCGCCAATCCCAAATCTCAAATCTCAAATCACAAATCGCAAGTCCCGCTCCGTCGTTCCCGCGGCTACGCGCCGTTTCCGGTCGAATTGCCGTTCAAACTGCCCGAGATCCTGGCGGTCGGCGGGGAACTCAAGGCGGCGTTTTGCCTGACGAAAGAGAATTTCGCCTTTATGTCGCAGCACATCGGCGATATGGAGAATCTCGAGACGCTGCGGGCTTTCGAGAATGCGTCTGAACAGATGAAACGCTTGTTCCGTGTCGATCCCGAGGCGGTTGCCGGGGACCTTCATCCGAATTATCTTTCGAGCGCGTGGGCCCGCCGAAATTTCGACAGATTCATCGGCGTCCAGCATCACCAGGCGCATATTGCGTCGGTGATGGCCGAGAACGGGATCCGCGACGAGGAAGTCATCGGTTTCGCGTTCGACGGCACGGGTTACGGAACCGACGGCAAGATCTGGGGCGGCGAGGTTTTCGCGGGCGGCTACAAACGGCTCGAGCGGGTCGCTCACCTGCGGTATTTTCCGCTCGCCGGCGGCGACGCATCGGTCAAGAACGTTTACCGCCTCGCGCTTTCGCTGCTGCGCGAAGCGGGGATCGGATGGTCCGGCGATCTGCCGCCGGTCGCGCATTGTCCGCCGACCGAACTCGGCATATTGCGGACACAGCTCGCACGAAATCTGAATGTCGTCGAAACCAGTAGCTTCGGACGTCTCTTTGACGCCGTCGCCTCACTCGCCGGCGTCAGGCAGAATGCGACCTACGAGGCGCAGGCGGCAATTGAATTCGAAGCGGTTTTGGATGACAATGAAGCGGATTCGTATGGGTTTGAGTTCGACGGCGATGAGATCGATCATCGCGAGCTCGTCCGGCAGGTTGTCGGTGATATTCGGGCCGGAAAGCCGGTTTCGACGATTTCGGCGAAATTCCACAACGCGGTCGCGAATCTGATCGTTGAAGTCAGTGTTCGGCAGCGTCTCGCGACGGGACTCGGTCGCATCGCCCTGACGGGCGGATGTTTTCAAAACGTCGCGCTTCTTAAAAGATCGGTTTCGATGCTTGAGCGAAACGGGTTTGATGTGTTGATTCATCGAGTTGTCCCGCCGAACGACGGCGGATTGGCATTAGGGCAGGCAGTGCTTGCGGGGGCGCGGATTTTGGATTTTGGATTTTAGATTTTGGATTCCCGCAGCGGCGAGTCCATTTGAAAGTCGAATCCCAGATCCAAATTCCGAAATCCGAAATCCGAAATTTAATATCGATATGTGTTTAGCTGTGCCCGGAAGGGTGATCGAAAAGTTCGAAGTCAACGGCATTCGAATGGGAAAAATGGACTTTGACGGAATCACGAAGGACATATGTCTGGAATATGTTCCGGACATTTCAATCGGAGAATATGCGATCGTTCACGTCGGATTCGCGATGGAGCGACTCGACGAGAAGTCGGCACTCGAAACGCTCAATCTGTTTCGGAATATGGGTTTTCTCGATGACGAATTGGGCGAGGGACCGCCCGAAAAGTACTCATTTGAGAAATTTTAGATTCTGGATTTTTGATTTTGGATTGAATACGGCTCTGCCTCCATTGGAATCCGAGGTTATTCAACCGCGCGGTTTTACCTGATGTCATTTGCCGTGATGCCAAAAGTCCAAGCTTTGGGAGCTAAAATATCTAAAATCCAAAATCGAAAATCCAAAATCTAAAATCGAATGAAGTACCAACAGGAATTCCGCGATCCCGAACTCGCCAAAAAGCTGTTTGACGAGATCCGCGCCGCGACCACGCGGCCGTGGGCGATAATGGAGGTGTGCGGCGGGCAGACGCATTCGATCATCCGCAACGGCATCGACCAGCTTCTGCCGGACGAGATCGAACTCATCCACGGGCCGGGCTGTCCGGTCTGCGTCACCCCGCTCGAGTTGATCGACAAGGCGCTGGCGATCGCCGCCAAGCCGGGAGTCATTTTCTGTTCGTTCGGAGATATGCTCCGCGTGCCGGGCAGCGAGAAAGATCTTTTCCATGTTAAAAGCGAGGGCGGCGACGTTCGTACCGTTTACTCGCCGCTCGACGCGATAAAACTCGCGCAGGAAAATCCCGATCAGGAGGTCGTTTTTTTCGGGGTCGGATTCGAGACGACCGCGCCGCCGAACGCGATGGCCGTTTTTCAGGCCAAGCGTTTGGGACTCAAGAACTTCTCGATGCTCGTTTCACACGTGCTCGTGCCGCCGGCGATCGCCGCGATCATGGAATCGCCGACAAATCGGGTTCAGGGTTTTCTCGCCGCCGGCCACGTCTGCTCGGTGATGGGATACGCGCAGTATCCGCCCCTTGCCGAACGATACAAGGTTCCGTTGGTCGTCACCGGATTCGAACCTCTCGATGTGCTCGAGGGCATCCGCCGCGTCATTATGCAGCTCGAGTCGGGCCGTCACGAGGTCGAGAACGCGTACGAGCGGATCGTCACCTACGACGGCAACAAGGCGGCGCAGTCAATGCTCGCCGACGTTTTCGTCGAAAGCGACCGCGCCTGGCGCGGAATCGGAGTGATTCCCGAAAGCGGTTGGTCGCTTTCCGAAAAATATCGTGAATTCGACGCCGAACACCGTTTCGAGGTTTCCGGGATCAAAACGGTCGAATCGCCGCTGTGCCGAGCGGGCGAAGTTTTGCAGGGAACCATCAAGCCGCACGAATGCCCGGCGTTCGGCAAGGAATGCACACCGCGCAAACCGCTCGGGGCGACGATGGTCTCAAGCGAGGGAGCCTGCGCGGCGTACTACAATTACGGAAGATTTAAGGGGTTTTAGATTTTGGATTTTAGATTTTAGATTGTGGATTCCCGAATCCAAAATCCAAAATCCAAAATCGACAATGGGATGAGCGAACTGGACTTCAACACCTGGACCTGCCCGCTGCCTTTGAGGGATTATCCGAAGATCGTTCTCGGTCACGGCGGCGGCGGGAAACTGTCGAACGAACTGGTCGAAAGTCTCTTTCTGCCGGTTTTTTCGAACGAGAGCCTCGACAAACTCTCCGATTCGGCGCAGCTCGACGTTTTCGAACTGCTCAAAGACGGCGGAAGGCTCGCGTATTCGACAGATTCGTTCGTCGTTCAGCCGTTGTTTTTTCGCGGCGGTAATATCGGCCATCTCGCCGTCTGCGGGACCGTCAACGACGTCGCGATGAGCGGCGCGAAGCCGCTGTTCCTGAGCGCGGGATTTATCATCGAGGAGGGATTGGAAGTCGAATCGCTCGGCCGGATCGTCGATTCGATGGGCGCGGCGGCGAAACGCGCCGGTGTCCAGATCGTCACCGGCGACACGAAGGTCGTCGACAAGGGAAAAGGCGACGGCCTGTTCATAAACACGAGCGGCATCGGAATTATCCCAAACGGCGTGAATATTGCGCCGAATCTGGCGCGTCCGGGGGACGCGGTGATCCTTTCCGGCGAGATCGGTTTGCACGGCATCGCGATCATGTCCGAACGCGAAGGGCTCGAGTTCGACGCTCCGGTCGAATCGGACTGCGCGAACCTCAATTTTCTGGTCGATGAAATGCTCGCCGTGACGAACGATATACGCGTTCTGCGGGATCCGACGCGCGGCGGGATCGCATCGGCGCTCAACGAGATCGCAAAGGCATCGAATACCGGAATTCGGATCTACGACGACAAAGTCCCTGTTCCCGCAGTTGTTCGCGGCGCGTGCGAGATGCTCGGCCTCGATCCGTTCTACGTCGCCAACGAGGGGAAACTGCTCGCGATCGTTCCGCGCGAACGCGCCGACGAATTGGTCGAAGTGATGCGAAGGAACGATTTCGGGAAGGAATCGGTGATCATCGGCGAAGTCGTCGAAGAGCATCGGGGAATGGTCGTCGCGAAGACCGTTTTCGGTTCGACGAGGGTCGTCGATATGCAGCTTGGCGAGCAACTTCCGAGGATTTGTTGAGAGAAAATGTGCTGAGTCGTTCGATTCGAAATAGCTGAAAGCGGATAGCTGGAAGCTGATAGTTTCGGCGACAAGTTTCCGTTTTCAGCTATCAGCTGTCACCTATCCCGAAAACAAACTCCGCGCGCTCAACGCCCGCAGCATTTGCAAACGGTCGAACCCGGCTCGATCTTGAGCTTCGCGAACGCTTCCTCGTTTTCGGCGCGGATCGGCTCACGGTCGTTCGAGTCGAAGTAATCGTTGATGGATTCGACGAGACGCAGCTTTTCTTTACCCGTCAGGTTCAAGAACCCGTGAAATACAATCGTGATATCGTCAGTATTCATATATTCCAAAATTCCAGGATTCCAATCCAAAATCCAAAATCCAAAATCTAATATCGTTTCGGGCAGATACTTCCGAGCACGCATTCTTCGCATTTCGGGCCGCGGGCCTTGCAGACCTGACGGCCGTGGGTGATCAGCCAGTGCGGGAACATCACCCACTGCTTCTGCGGAACGATCTCGGCGAGATCTTTTTCGATCTTCACGGCGTCCGTCTCATCCGTCAACCCGAGACGCTGCGACAGCCTGGCGACGTGCGTGTCGACGACGACTCCCGACGCGATCCCGAATGCGTTGCCGAGGACGACATTCGCCGTCTTGCGGGCGACGCCGTTGAGGGTCAGCAATTCGTCCATCGATTTCGGCACCTCGCCGCCGAAATTATCGAGGAGCTTCTGCCCCGCGCCGCGGATCGCCTTCGCCTTGTTGTTGAAGAAATTGCAGGATTTGATGTCGGCGGCGAGGTCTTCCTGCGAAACTTCGGCGTAGTCCTTTGCGGTCCTGTACTTCCTGAAAAGTTCAGCCGTAACGATGTTCACGCGCTCGTCCGTGCATTGGGCCGAAAGGATCGTCGCGACGAGCAATTCGAGCGCGTTCGAATGATTCAGCGCGCAGTGCGCGTCGGGATATGCTTTTTTGAGCCGCTTGATGATTTCGGCGGTGTGCGCCTTTTTGTCCGGGTTCATTGTCGATAAGGCTAAAAAAGAATCATCCAAAATGCAAATTGGCCGGCATTTCGGTAAAATTCGGTAAAACGCGATCGTCCGAGTCAGAGTTTGAATGATTTCCCGCCGGACACCGGCAGCCGATCGACGACCATTGAAATGAAAGTCCCTTTGCTTGACCTTTCCGAACAGAACGCGCTGCTCCGGCCCGAAATCGAGGCCGCGCTCGGGCGCGTTCTCGATACAAACGGTTTTATCCTCGGCGCCGAGGTTGCGGCGCTCGAAAAAGAGCTGGCGGCTTACTGCGGCACCAAATATGCGATCGCCTGCGCCTCTGGAACGGACGCGCTGCTTCTCGCGCTGATGGCGTTCGACATCGGTCCGGGCGACGAGGTGATCACGACGCCGTATAGTTTTTTCGCGACCGTTTCTTCGATCACGAGACTCGGCGCCACGCCCGTCTTTGTCGATATCGATCCGGAAACTTACAATCTCGACGTTTCGCAGGTCGAAGCGAAGATCAACGAACGGACGAAGGCCATCCAGCCGGTCCATCTCTACGGACAATGCGCGGATATGGCGGAGCTTCGGGCGGTCGCATCGAGACACGGCGTTCCTCTCGTCGAGGATGCGGCGCAGGCCATCGGAGCCGAGGAAAACGGCATTCGTGCCGGCGCGATGAGCGAGATCGGATGCTTCAGCTTTTATCCGTCCAAGAACCTCGGCGGAATGGGCGACGGCGGCTTTATGACGACCGGCGACGATGCGCTGGCGCACAAACTCAACGCCCTGCGGGTTCACGGTTCGTTCGAGCGCTACTATCACAAATGGGTCGGACTGAATTCGCGGCTCGATGGATTTCAGGGCGCGGTGCTGCGTGTCAAGCTGCCGCGTCTCGACTCGTGGTCGGACCGCCGCAAGGCGAACGCCGACCGTTATCGCGAGCTTTTCGCGGATGCGGGACTTGCGGAAGAGGTCGTTCTGCCTCTGGAACGTGAGAACGTCCGCCATATTTACAACCAGTTCGTGATCCGAGTTCCGGGGAAGCGGGACGAACTTCGTTCGTTTCTTGCCGAGAGCGGCGTCGGAACCGATATTTATTACCCGGTTTCGCTCCATCTGCAGGAATGCTTCGCATATCTCGGCGGCGGGGAAGGCGAGTACCCCGAAAGCGAGCGCGCGTCACGCGAAACGCTTGCGATCCCGATCTTCCCGGAACTGCGTCCGGAGCAGCAGGAGTATGTCGTCTCGAAGATCGCAGAGTTTCTGGCTTGATAAAATCGGGTAAATCGAATAGTTTTCTTATCATCGTGTCTGAACCGTTCAAAGTTATTGAAACCAAAAGTCTTAAGGGGCGAATTGCGCTGCTCGGGCTGGTCGTCGCCGCGTTGGTCTTCGGTTGGTACTCGATCCGCTGGCAACTCGGGAATATGCTTGGTTCGCTGACGCAGCCGAACGCTCCGAACGCGGCCGCAATCGCCGATTTTGCCTATGGGCTGAGTCCGAGCGATCCGATCACAAACTGGCTCAGGGCGAATGTTTACAAGGACGACTTTACCGCCGAGAGCACGGCGCGCGCCGTCGCGAGTTTCGAGGAAATGGTTCGCGCCGCGCCGTATGACCATCGCGGCTGGATCGAACTCGGACGCGGTCTTGAACAGGCCGAACAGTATGAACGCGCCGAAAAGGCTTTCAGGCGCGGCGTCGAACTTGCGCCGACTTACAGCTATTCACATTGGCACCTGGCCAACTTCTTCCTCAGACAAGGACGGGAAGCGGAGGCGTTGAGCGAATTCAACTTGACTGCCGAAACCAGTTCCGAGTATCGCGATCAGGTGTTCTCGATCGTCTGGGAGTATTTCGACAAGGATACGAAGAAGCTCGAAGATCTCGCCGGATCGAAGCCGGAAGTTCGGGCAGGACTGGCGAAATTCTACGCCGCTCGCGAGCTGGCGCCCGAATCGCTGCGCGTTTGGAATACTCTTTCGCCCGAACAAAAACAGGATCATCAGGACGTCGCGCGGGTCGTGACGCAGGCGCTTTACGAAAAGCGTTTCTATCGTTCGGCGGTCGAGTTCGTGCATCAACTGGCGATCGAGCCGCAAGCCAAACTCGAAACGATCCAGAACGGCGGCTTTGAAGGCGCGATACTCGAGGATGCGCAGAAGGTTTACTTTAACTGGAAGATCGTCAAGCTTGATAAGGTCGACGTCAAGCCCGACCAACTGAAAAAGCACGAGGGCGGCCGCAGTTTGCGGATCGCGTTCAGCGGATTCACGGGGGTCGAGGTCAAAAACGTCTGGCAGGTCGTCGCGGTCAAATCATCGACGCGCTACAAATTGAGCTTTTGGGTCAGAACCGAGAATTTGAAAAGCGCCGGAACGCCTTTGATCGAGATCGTCAACGCGAACGACAACAAGCTGATCGCGACCAGCGGTGCGTTCCCGACAGACACGAACGAGTGGTCGGAGATCAAGCTCGACTTCGTATCGCCGGCCGACGCCGAAGGTGTCCTGATCCGGCTGGATCGCGCCTATTGCGGGGACGCGTGTCCGATCGTCGGAACGGTTTGGATCGACGAATTCGCGCTCGAAGCCTTGTAAAATGATCGGCAAACAATCCGGGCGATTGAATTTTAGCGATTGCGGGCGCACCGAGATTGATAAGCGACAAACGATGAAGATCGAATCAACGACAATTTCCCGGATCGTATTTTTTCTGCTCTGCGCGCTGATCGTGTTCACGACGCTGGCGTACGGCGCGGTCCATCAACCGATCATCGCGCTCGCTTATCTGATCGTCGCACTCGCGGTCGTGTTGTGGGCGGTTGATTCGTTTCGAACGGGCGTGTTCAAATTCAGCCGCTCGGCCCTCCAGATCCCGGTTCTTTTGACATTCGTTTATGCGGTCGTCCAGATCGTTCCGTTTGGCAGTCTCGCGGAGGTCGGCGGTCTGACGGGTATTCGCCGAACGATCTCGATCGAGCCGTTCTGGACGCAGATGTTCGCCTTCCATTTGCTGGCATTGTTCTTCTTTTTTGCGTTGCTTCTGAGTTTGCTCGACAGCGCCGGGAGAATCCGTCGGCTGACGTCGCTAATTACGGTATTCGGGTTTTTGTTCGCGTTCTTCGCGATTCTTCAGTATGTTTTGAGTCCGACGAAGATCTACGGCATTTACGAGGCGCAACACGCGGCGCAGCCTTTCGGATCGTTCGTCAACCGTCACAATTTCGCCGCGTTTATGGAAATGTCGATCGCCGTTCCGCTCGGGATGATCTTCGCCGGCGCGGTGCCGCGCGACAAACGACTGATCACGCTGACGGCGGTCGGGCTGATGGGCGTCTCGCTGGTGATGAGCGGTTCGCGCGGCGGCCTTGTCGCGCTGATGGCGGCGGTCGTATTCCTGATCTTGTTTACGAGCAAGGCGAAGAGCGGGAATCAGATCGCGATCAAGGTCTCACTGTCGGTTCTTCTCCTTCTGGTCATCGTCTTCGGGTCGATCTTCATCGGCGGCGAGTCTTCGTTGACGCGCATCGCGGAAACTGCCCGGTCGGACGATTTTTCGGCAAACCGGTTCCAGATCTGGAGCGTAACGCTCAAGGTCATCGCCGGCAATCTGCCTTTCGGCGCGGGAATCGGCGCGTTCGCCGCCGCCTACACGCCGTTTGACTCGATGAACGGACTCGCGCGCGTCGAGCAGGCGCACAACGACTATCTGCAGATCCTCGCGGATGCGGGGCTGGTCGGCCTTGGTCTCGCCGTTTATTTCATCTTCAAGTTGTTTCGAACGGGACTCGCGAGCGCGCGGACCGAGAACATCTTTCGCCGCGGCGTCGCGCTCGGAGCCCTTGCGGGATGTTTTGCGATCCTCGTCCACAGCATCTTCGACTTTGTGCTCCACACGACCGCGATCACGCTGATGTTCCTGACCCTGGTCGGGCTGATCGTGGCCAGCGGCACAAATTATGCGGACGATGAAAAGGTCTACGAACGCAAGCGGCGAAAAGCAAACGTGACGCCGATCGAAACAAAGAAAAGAAAGGAGATCGGCGGTTAGGACCGGTCCGCGCATCACGGCACACCTAATTGACGCCCGTCCGACCGCGCACGTCGTCGGAAGCTTCGGCCTTTGGGGATTCTCGTATTCGAGTCGGGTGGAGTCAATCCCGTCTGCGGTCCGGGCTTTTGCATAACGCGCGGTTACAGCTTTGCTTTCTGTCTTCACAATTGCCACTAGCTTCAGCTAGTGGACAAGGCTCCAAATGATCCTGGCTTTAGCCGAATCACGGCGCGGGTTCGGTTAAAGCCGGGATCAATCAGTATCGTTGCCCACTAGCTGAAGCTAGTGGCAATTATTAAGGCAGAAAGAAAAACTGCGATCGCGGGCTTTGACACAGTCTCTTCAGCTAGTCCTGGAAGGGGCCGATGTGGTGATATTGAACGATGGAACGACAATGGCGGATCGTGCTGATTCGGATATTTTCGGATTTCGCGGTCAATCCCAAATCCGAAATCCCAAATCCGAAATCCCAAATCACGATTCAACGGCTTCCTGGACTTCGGCAGATTTGCGACGCGGATTGAGGAGTCCGAGGATGTACCAGATCACGCCGTGCGAGACATAGACCAGACTTATCACCAGCAGCGCATATTCCGAATAGAACCAGATGAGCATTGCGGCGGCGGCGAACAGGAGCACGATGTAAATGTTCGTGCGGCCCGAAGCGACCGTCTTAAAGCTTGTGTAGCGGATCGTGGAGACCATTAAGAGCCCGAGAACGCCGAGCAGTATGAGGACCATTATCCCGTAGAAACGGGCGTAGTCCGCGCCGTACGCGTTCAGCGGCTGGGGCGCGAAATGGATGATCGAGGCCATCAGGCCCGCGGCGGGCGGAATCGGCAGCCCGACGAAGTTCTTCTTGTCGATCTTGGATGTTCCCTCGATCAGAACCCGCGGACGCATCGCCTGGAGATTGAAACGCGCCAGACGAAACGTCCCGCACATCAGATACATAAAGAGCATGAACACGCCGAGGTTGTGCATCGCCGTTTGCTCCTGAAAAACGGAACCGATGCCCCACGCGTAAACGAGCGCGATCGGCGCGATGCCGAACGTGACGACGTCCGCGAGCGAGTCAAGCTGGACGCCGATCTCCGTCGCGGTGCGCGTCGCCCGCGCGACCCGGCCGTCGAGAGTGTCGAAAAGGATCGCCAGACCGATCGCCAGCGCGGCGTAGTTGAAGTACGAGCCGGCATTCACCGGATTGGAAGCCACGGTCTGAAATCCGCGAACCGAATAGAGCACGGCGAGGAACCCCATCCCGACGTTGGCCGCGGTGAACGCGGTAGGAATCAGGTAAAGTCCTTTCTTCAGGCCCTTGTGCGGAGGCAGATTTTCTTCGGTTTCCATACTTTCGATTTTCGACGGAAATACTCGCAGGTCACTTCAAACGGGCGATGATGGTTTCGCCGCCGACGACGCGGTCCCCGACGCCGACCAGAAGTTCGACCGACTTCGGCATCAGCAGGTCGGTGCGCGAACTGAACTTGATCAACCCGAATTTCTCGCCGAGTTTCAGATTATCGCCTTTTTTGCTGTGGCAGACAATCCTTCGCGCGACGATGCCGGCGATTTGCGTGCAAACTACGGTCATCCTTGGATTCTCGATCGTCAGCGAATTGCGTTCGTTGACGAGGCTCGCCTCGTCGCTCGTGGCGGGGTTCTTCTTGCCTTTTATGTATTCCACCTTGGTTACGGTCCCGGCGATCGGCGAGCGATTGACGTGAACGTCGAAAGGCGAAAGAAAGACACTGACGAATGTCCCGTTCTCGTTCTCTTCGACCCGCGTCACGCGTCCGTCGGCGGCCGAAACGATGATGTCGTCGCCAACCGGAATGTGCCGTTCGGGATCGCGGAAGAAGTACGCCATAAATAGCGCGAGACATACGAAAACGGCCAGTCCCGCGGCGAAGACGACGCCGCCATAAATAAAAAAGAGCGCCGCGAAGACGACTGCCGGCAGTCCGGCGGCGAATAGAAAGGGGAATCCTTCACGTACCATAAGAATCGATGCGAAACGTGACCGGCAACTTCTGAAATGTCGGAAGAAACAACGGCGGCCAAAAAAGCTAACGTTGATTCTACGTTAACTGGATGAAGAAAGTAAAAAAGCCCGATGATATCGACCATCGGGCACAAAGGAGGATTGCATGAAAGAACTTATGACTTATCTGACGGGGTTATCTTTGGCAAAACTATAAGCACACCAGGCTGCGATGATATGAACTATCCATCCGAGCGTTCCGGCTGAACCGATCCATGAAACTCCGGTCAGGACCAGCCAGATGATTCCGATGACGATGCGGCCGTTGTAAATCTGACCGACTCCCGGCACCAAAAAACTTAAAATACCTGCTATCCAAGGTTCGCGCATTTCTTAACCACCTCCGAAGAGAATTACGCCGCGCGAACAAAATAGTTCCCGAAAATTCAAAACTTTCTTTCTTTCAGTTCGATTGGCGGACTTCGAGGATCTTTCCGCGAAATGTCCGGAGCACACGCCGAACGGTCGGATGCTTTTCGGCATAAGCAAATAGTTCGGCTTCGGTCGGGTTATCGGGGAGCTCCGGAAGCGAAACGTCATCCGGATCGTCAATCGGTACCGGGATCTGAAATTCGGATTTGCGCCGCGCGGCAGTTGCGGTCCCGCCCGCGCCGGATTCACCGGCGGCCGGCTCCGTTTTCGCGGAGAGCATCTCGGCTAAATTCGCCGAGCCGGGAATCGGAAAGAGGTCGTCGCCGCTGAGCCGGAGTTTGTTCTCGTATGCCGCGTCGAGTCGGTTGTCGTCGACGTGCGCAAGTTCCTCCGCGGTGATCGGCAAAAGCTTGACCGGCATCGACGCGATGATTTCCGCGATCGTGTTTGAACGGCGGCTCGTTTCGGGCGACGGATCATCCGGAAAGTCGTCTTCGGGCGGCGGCGGCTCGTTTCGGAACTCGGGTTCGGGCTGCGCGTCGTTCCGTGGAAACGGTTGCGGGTCCGTTTGCACGCGGATCTCTGGTTCCGGTTCAGGTTTCGGAGCGGCATACCGCGGCGGAAACGGCGCGTCCTGCGGGGCAGGTTCAGATTTCAGAGTTTTTTTTTCCGGCTCGACCGAAGTCTCGGGCGGCCCGTTGAGAGCTTCGAGTTTGGCCAGTCGTTCGAGGATTCCCTCGATCGCGACGACCCGCCGCATCTCGACGAGCTTCACGAGTCCGATCTCGAGAACATAGCGCGACTGCGTCGCGTCGCGGAGCTTCAATTCGGTTTCGGCGAGCGAGTTGAAGAACCGGACGAGGTCCGATTCCGTGAAGTGCTGCGCGTATTTCTGGAGTTCGTCAACCGTCAGGGCCGCTGTTTCAAGCAGCGATTCGTTGTGTCCGGCGATCTTCGTGACCAGCAGGTCGCGGAAGAAGCTGAGCAGGTCGCGGCAAAATGACCGCAGGTCGTGACCGCGCGAGATCAGGTTGTCGACGACGTTAAGGGCCTCGAGCGGCTGGTGATGGGCGATCGCGGTGACGATCCGCGTGAGCATCTCGGCGCCGGCGATCCCGAGCGCTTTCGAAACGTCGAGAACGTCGATCGATTCGCCCGAAAAACTGATGACCTGATCGAAGTTGCTCTGCGCGTCGCGCATCGACCCCTCGCCCGTGCGCGCGATCTCGCGCAGCGCATCGTCGGTGATGGCGATGCCCTCGGCGTCGGCGATGAGCTTCAGCCGCGAAAAGATCTTCGCGACCGGAATCGTCCGAAACTCGAATTCCTGACAGCGCGAGGAGATCGTGTCGGGCACCTTGTGGAGTTCGGTTGTCGCCATCACGAAGGCGACGTTCGGCGGCGGTTCTTCGAGCGTCTTGAGCAGGGCGTTGAACGACGAGTTCGAAAGCATATGAACCTCGTCGATGATGAAGACCTTGAAGCGGTCGCGCGCCGGAGATGTGTTGATTCCCTCGAGAATGATCTCGCGGATGTCATCGACCCCGGTGTGCGACGCGGCGTCAAATTCGAGAACGTCGATCGAGCGGCTCTCGGCGATCTCAAGGCACGACGGGCAGGCATCAGGGTCGTTTGCCGAACACGGTTGGGGCGTCGGCGTCGGCGACTTATGACAGTTCAGCGCCTTCGCCAGCAAACGTGCCGTCGTCGTTTTTCCGACGCCACGCGCGCCCGAGAAAAGATAGGCGTGGTGTAGTCGGTCATGTTCGACGGCGTTGCGGAGCGTTTGAGTGATCGCTTCCTGGCCCGTGACCTCTTCAAATGACTGTGGACGCCATTTTCTGGCGATAACCTGATAAGACATCTTTCGATTTTGGATTTGTGATTTTGGATTTTGGATTGTCGCTGTTCCAAGATCTCCAAACAAACGCCAGTTGAATTTAGGATACGATGATAGCCGTTTTTCGGGTGTTCCCGCAATGCCGCGAAGTCGCAAATTTTGATGCTGCCGATAGCGGAATTTCGCAGTTCGCAGCGCTGCTGCGGTCAGAGCCGCCGGAATCCTTCTCGATGACGGTCGAAGACCCCGGGGCATTGGTGCCACGCCGCCGATACGGCCTTTGACGAGCCGCGGAAACTGATGTAATTTGTTATTGATCTATGACAAATCTGGCGATGAAACGGAGGAAGGAATGTTTCTGATCTGGCTTTTATGGCTGATCATCGTGATCGGCGGTTTCTTTCTCGGCATCGGGTACGGTTGGCAAATGTATTCCGCCGGATTCGAGTTTTCGCTCTTGCTTAACGCGGTCATCTATTGCGGATGCGCGATTTACGCGCTTCCGAAACTGCTGCGGCTCTTCATTCCAAAAAAACAATGAGCATTGAAGTCGGAGGCGTCGATATTGTCGATATTTCCTTTCGCGGCGTTCACGCGGTGATGGCGGCGGCGTGGCTGTTGTTCGATTTCATCGTGTTTTGGCTGCACTTCAAGATCAAGGACGCTTCGCAGCCGCTCGGGGAACGCCTTGAACGGGCGCGGGTGATGCACGGTATCGACACCGTTGTCGCCTACATTTTTCTGCTGATGCTGCCGAGCGGCGTGATCCTCTGCTATGTGACCGGCACGCCGATCTTCGCGACCGGCTGGCTTTCGTGGAAACACCTGCTTTACGGGCTGATAATCGTCGATGCACTATATCTGATGCCGATCTCGGGGACAGCGCTCAAGAACCTGAAAGCGATAAAGGCCGGAGCCGAAAACGTCGATGAACTGAACAACGAGATCCGTTCGAAGATGAACCAGGCGATGCCCGCCGTCTGGCTGGTGTGGATCCTCGTTTTCGCGGCGAGCCTGATCTCGGTACTGAATCTGAAAGCGCCGACGGGGCAGGAGTATATCTTCCGAAAGACGGAAACGGTTCGGACGGATCGTTGAGTCGTATCTTGGAACTACGAAGCGCAGAAAAAAGAAATCCTCTTGCTTCTTCGTGGTTGACAGTCGCCGGTCTCGAAGCCGTCTGCGATTGATCATCGACCGCCTGACTTAAGCGGCGGCGATCTCGATCAACTCTCCGCCGGGTGCGCGGAAAACAATAGAAAGCGATGTCTCGTCGACAATTTCGGCGCCGGTTTCAAGACAACGGCGCGCCGCCGAATCGAGGTCGTTCGTTTCGAAGGTTACAAGCCGGTAACCGGTCCGGTTCGGTCGGGCGTCAGTCGGCATCGGCTGCGAATCGGTTTCAAGTTCAAGAAGTTCGACCTTTCCAGTCCAGTTCGTCCCCGAATTCAGCGTCGCGAAATCGAGTTTGTCCAGACGCTTCACGCCGAGCAGGGAATCGAACGGGGCGCCCGATGCCTGAAAGGCGATCGCCTTGTTGAGCCCAAGACCGTTCTCGTAGAAGTTCAGCGAAGCGCTCATCGACGGAATCACGAGCCCGACGGTCGCGAGCGCTTCGGTGTAAACCGCGAGGCCTTCCGCCTTGCCGCCGACTTCGATGATCGTCAGACGCTCGCCGGTCGGGGTCGCGAACATTACCTCGCGCATCGGTTTGCCGACGTTGTAATCAAGAATCGCGGAAATCGGTTCGCAACCGACTTGCCGAAGCCGTTCCACGGCGCGGTCGATGTCGTTGGTTCGGAAATTCAGCGTCATTATCCCGAAATCGTTTGGGCGCGAGACGTCGCGGATCGGTGATAAAGCGTTTGGGTCTTCGACGAGCCGGATCATGCCGAAGTCATCGCCCGGGCGGGCAAACGTGGCGGTGTGCTTGTCGTTAACGGTTTCCGAATGGACTCGTTCGAGATCCAGCCCGGATTCATAAATCAGGCTCGATTCTTCCAGGTTCCTGACGATCTGAACGACGGACTTGACGGCGGAAATACTGAACATAGACCCAGAGCGGGAAAGCGGGCGACGAGGATCGAACTCGCAACTTTCAGCTTGGGAAGCTGACACTCTACCATTGAGTTACGCCCGCAAACCAATTTTGGATTTCGGATTTTCAATTTCAATCCAAAATCCAAAATCAAAAATGGTTGGAGGCTTCAGACTTAACCGCAACACAGGCTGAAATCGCTACCGTTGCTTCCTTCCGGATCTGGCGGGGTTCACAACTCAAACCTTGTGCGGAGCCTGAAGCCATATGGATTTCGGAATTGCGATTTGTGATTGCGGATTTAAGTCGACGATTACAATCCCAAATCCCAATTCACAATTCCAGAATCAAAATGGCGGAAAGGGTGGGATTCGAACCCACGGAACCCGTTAAGGCTCACAGCATTTCCAATGCTGCCAATTCAACCACTCTTGCACCTTTCCGTCGGTTGAAAAAAAACTCAAATCGTCCGTTGAAACAGAAAATGCGGACCAAGATCCGCAATCAATCCCAAATCAGGCTGCATCTGAACCCCGGATCCAATCCAAAATCCAAAATCCCAAATCCAAAATGAAAATGGCGGAGAGGGTGGGATTCGAACCCACGGTACCCGTTAGGGTACAACGATTTTCGAGACCGTCCGATTCAACCACTCTCGCACCTCTCCGCGCGGCGGACGAACTTTCATTCTAATCGTCCGACCAAAAAAAATTCAAGTCGGAAATCTACTTATCTTGCTTTCGAACGCTTCTTGCGAAAAAAATCCTGCATCAGCGCCCGGCACTCGTCTCGAAGAACGCCCGATTCGACCTCGAGCCGATGATTCAGCCGGTCGCTCGTGCATATCTCGAAAACCGTTTCGACGGCGCCGAATCGCTCGTCGGCGGCGCCGTAAACCAGACGCTTCACGCGCGCGTTGACGAGCGCGCCGGCGCACATCGCGCACGGTTCGATGGTCGAAAACAGGGTTGCTCCGGTCAACCGGTAGTTTCCGAGCAAGCGGGCGGCTTCACGAAGGACGAGGATCTCGGCGTGCGCCGTCGGGTCGTTATCGATAATGGTCCGGTTTCCGGCGACGGCGATCAGACTCCCGTCGGCAGCGACGAGGCACGCGCCGACAGGCACTTCGTCGAGTTCGCCGGCGGCGTGCGCGGCATCGATCGCCCGCCGCATTCCTTTTTCGTCGTCTTCGCGCATCGCCGTCGAGGATAGTTTTCACGATGATCGGAGTCAAGTCGAAAAACGGGCCGTGCCGGCGCACTGCATTCCCGGCGGCGCGGCCCAGCGCGCAGACGGTGCGAATGATTGCATCCACACCCGAAAACTGGTTAAACTTAGGGCATCCGCGACGGATTCCGAATTCGCGGCTGCCCTCGGACAAAAAGCTATGAAAGACGAATTTCGGTTTGACGCTGCGCACGCCGATGATGACATACACATCAGCAGGATTCCGCCCAGTTTCAAATCGCTTGCCGAGGAAGTCCACGCCCGCAGCCAAAAGCCGAAAACAACGCCGCTGACGATTCCGCAAAGGCTTGCGCCGCCCGAGTTCAACACGGCGATGGTGCATTTTTACCGCGGCGAGATTCAGCGTTCGAACGTCTGGCGGAGCCGGCTCGATGCAACCACGAACTGGGCTGTGATCACCGCCGGCGCGACGCTTTCTTTTGTCTTCAGCTCGCCGAACAATCCGCATTTTGCTATCCCGATCAACTCGATACTCGTTTCGATCTTTCTTTTTATGGAAGCGCGGCGATACCGTCATTATGAGGTTTGGGCGAACCGTGTGCGGGTGCTCGAGACGGGCTATTTTGCGCCGATGCTCTCGCCGCGGACGATCGCACCCGATCAGGAATGGGCGGAACATATCGCCGCCGACCTGCTTTCGCCGCATTTTACGATCAGCGAATGGGAAGCTGTCGGACGGCGTTTGCGGAGCAACTATCTCTGGATCTTTGTTCTTCTCGCGCTGAGCTGGACGCTGAAGGTCTATATCCATCCCGTTCCGGCTCCGGATTTCGAGACGTTCGTGACGCGCGCCCAGGTGGGGCTCGCGCCGGGTTGGCTGGTGATCCTCGTCGGCCTGATCTTCAATGTCGTGATCTGTTTTATCGCCTTCAGCACGCTGAAACTTCGCGACGCCTCGAGCGAGGTCTTGCCGCTTGAGGATTTCGAATGGCATCCGTTGAAGGAAGTTTCAAACTGGGCGGAAACGAATCTCAAGCGGCGAAACACCATCCGCCGCGCGAAACGGGCCCGCCAGCGCGTTCGTTCGATCCACAGGACCGACGGGTGAAAAATAAAGAACCGGAATGCAGGCCGTTTGAAAAGTCAGTGCCTTTATTGTTTAGAGATCAATCGTAGGATCTTCAGCGGGTGCAACACGCGCAAGGACGATAGCGCCACGTGAAGCGAAGCGAAACCTGGTGGGCGGCACGCCGGAACGGAGCGTGTGTAACATACGTAACTATCCCTTTTGCGAAACGTTACGCGTGTTGCAGCCGCTCCGTTCGGATATCGCGAACCAAACCACGCTCCGCTTTCGCTACGCATGGTGCTATCGTCCTCGCGTATGCTACGCACGATGAGAAGACTTTTCAGACAGCCTCGTTCCACTTTCCACTTTCCCCATTCACCGTCTATAATTTTGAAAAACCTTTAGGAGAACTATTGAAGATATGGCAATTGAATTGGAAGATCGCGGACAGGCACTTGAGAACGAGTATTTCCGCAGGAAGGAACAGGAACTCATTGAAAAAATGAAGACGAAGCTCGCCGCTGAGAACGCTCACGCGACGATGATGGAATGCCCGCGTTGCGACGGCAAGCTGGTTGAAACGGACTACGAAAGCATCAAGATCGACGTTTGCGACAAATGTTCCGGCGCCTGGTTTGACGCCGGCGAATTGGCGCAGATCGTTGACAAGAACGAGAACAGCGGCTGGCTCAGCCGGATGTTCGGTTAATCCGGGAGGAATGTTGATGAGAAATAATCTGCGGCTGGCGTTTTTGCTGATTGCAGTCCTGTTTGCCGGGCAGATCCAGGCTCAAAAGGCAAACGTCAAGCCCGACGCCGGTGTCCGCGTCGGGGAATTCAAGCTCGCGAGCAAACTGATGGCCCGCGATGTGCCGTATCGTGTCATCACGCCGAAGAATTACGGTGTCGCCGAGGCGAGATTTCCGGTAGTGTATCTGCTTCACGGGCTGACCGGACATTACGACAACTGGACCGACAAGACGAAACTCGCCGAGTTTGCCGAAAAATACAGTTTCATTATCGTTACGCCCGAAGGCGCAGACGGCTGGTATACGGACAGCGCCGGCGTGCCTGACGACAAGTATGAGAGTTACATTGTCCGCGAACTGATTCCGGAGATCGATTCAAAGTTTCGGACGCTCGACGGCCGCGACGGTCGGTTCATCGCCGGTCTCTCGATGGGCGGCTATGGATCGCTCAAGTTCGGTCTGAAGTATCCCGACAAGTTCGCGGCCGTCGGTTCGTTCAGCGGGGCGCTCCGCGCGCCCGACTGGAACGACAAGAACTCGGCGGTTTGGGTCTCAAAGTCAATAATGAGCGTGTTCGGCGCCGCCGACAGCGAAACGCGCAAAGCGAACGACATTTACCGTTTGGCCCGCGAATGGCCGGCGGAGAAGATCGGCGCTTTGCCGTTCATCTATCTCGATTGCGGCACCGAAGATTTCCTGATCGAAAACAGCCACGATTTCGCGAAGATCCTCCGCGAAAAGAAAGTGCCGCACGAGTTTCGCGAACTTCCCGGCAAGCACGACTGGGTCTTCTGGAATTCGCAGGTGCAGGAATTTTTGCGGCTCGCAGATAGAATGCTTCCGCGCATTCAAACAAAGGCGGCAAAATCTTCCGGCTGAACAAGTCTCTTATACGGGCGGATCCGGTCCGTCGAATCTAAATTCAAGGTGGTACTTTTCGAATGTTAAAGAGAGTTCTTATAGTCGGAATTATGATTTTCGCCGGTTTCGGCGCCTCGGTCCTCGGGCAGTCAAAGACGGTCGTCAACAGCGCGAAAGCAAAGACGATGCTGCTCGGGCGGCACAAACTCGCGCTGCAATGGATAAGCTGGGACTATTTCGGGTCGGCAACGGTCACGAACCGCAACGGCGTCTTTTATCTCAAGGGCGAGCAGAAAAGCCGCAAGGACAGCGATTTTGTTCGCGTTAACGGCGTTATCAAGCGGATCGATGCGAAGAGTTTTGTTTTCGACGGAACGATCATTACGCAGGTCAGCTATATCAACGGAGGCCAGCCGTGTACCCGCGAGGGCGAGATGACGTTCAAGATCACCGGGACACGCAAATACTGGCGGATGCAGGACATAGACAATCCCTGCGACACGGCCGCCGATTACGTCGATCTGTTCTTTAGATAAAAAGTTATGAGTCCGCGCCCGAGCGTGCTTTCGACGCCGAATGTCGCACGCTGAGGCGCGGACTCGAAAAATATGCTCAATTTCGCCATCGAAACCGCGCGCGAGGCGGGTCAACTGCTGCTCGAAAAGTTCGGACGAAAGCTGAATGTCACCAAAAAGGGCGACATCAATCTCGTCACGGAAGCGGACCTAGCATCCGAAAAACTCATCATCGAACGGATTAAGTCGTATTTCCCGAAACACGCGGTGCTCGCAGAGGAGTCCGGCGCCGCGGTTCTCGACGGTCAAAGCGCGTGGAAGTGGATCGTCGACCCGCTCGACGGCACGACGAACTACGCGCACGGCTACCCGTGCTGGTGCGTCACGCTCGCGCTCGAACACGAGGGCGAGATCGTCGTCGGCGTAACGTTCGACCCGACGCGGAACGAGTTGTTTGCTGCCGAACGCGGCAAGGGTGCGTCGCTCAATAACAAACCGATCCGCGTTTCGGCCACGGAATCCCTCGGCGACGCGCTGATCGTTACCGGGTTTCCGTACGACTTCAAACAGCGCGAAAACTTTGCGCGCCATCTGACGGATTTTCTGCTGACATCCCGCGGCGTCCGGCGCGACGGCTCGGCGGCGATCGATATGGCGTACGTCGCCTGCGGGCGTTTTGATGGATTTTGGGAAGAAGGCCTGAACGCGTGGGACGTCGCCGCGGGCGTCCTTTTGATCGAAGAGGCCGGAGGTCAGGTCTCGTACTACGACGGATCGAAGTTCAGCGTCTACGACCCGCCGATCTGCGCCTCGAACGGGCTGATCCACGGTCAGATGCTGAAAGTACTGATTTGATTCCGACCGCGGCGTAAGCGTCCCCGACTGGAGCGCAAGCGTCCCCGCTTGCAATGAGCGCGAAGCGCGAACGGCGCCCGAGAAATCTAACTTCCGCACTTACCCCTGCCGCTACGGCGTTTCACGCCGTTTGCAAGCGGGGACGCTTGCGCTCCAGTCTGGGACACTCAAGGCACGTAAGCGGACGGTACCGAAACATCGCCCGCTTGGCCGAACGTCGAGAATCCGACCGTCGAATCTGAACTTCTGATCCAGTACCACTGCTGCGACGCGGCGCGGAAAATTCCGATGTCGGTTTTGCCGTCGCCGTCGTAATCTCCGAGTATCGGCAGATCGTCGGGGATTCCCCAGGAAACGTAACTCGCCGACTGATCCGAACTGTTGATGATGTAAAAATCGGGCTGGCTGCCGTCGCTCGTGCCGCGAAAGACGCAGGCGTCGGTCTTGCCGTCGCCGTCATAATCGGCGGCGCACGGCCGGTCGGTGGCGATGCCGAACGGGAAAGCCGTATAAGAATCGGTCGAACTGAGCCACTGGTGCCAAACGCCGTCCGCGGGACGGAAAACCGCGATGTCGCCGATGCCGTCGCCGTCGAAATCTCCCATCAGAGGCTTGTCGCCGTTGATCCCGAACTGCTGCGCGAAAAACTGGTTGCCGAGGCTTCGAAGCTCGTACCAAACTCCGTCCGACGGGCGGAAGACGGCGAGGTCGGCGCGGCCGTCACCGTCGAAATCGTTAGGGACGGGAATGTCGCCGGCGAGTCCGAATTGGGTCGCCGAGACCGAATTCGAGAAACTGTTCAGAATCCACCAAACGCCGTCGCGGTAGATCGCGACGTCCGTTTTGTTGTCGCCATCGAAATCGGCCGGAGTTATACGATCGCCGCTGGCTCCGAACTGCGTCAGAAACGCCGCGCCGCCACCGGACAAGGCCGCGTTCCAGATGCCGTTCGACGGCCTGAATGTCGCGATGTCCGAACGGCCATCGCCGTCGAAATCGAACGGCGCGCGGTTGGCGCGGGTGATGACGACGTCGTTCCCGTCGCCGCCCTGATACGTGATCCGGAACGCGGTGTTCAAGGTTCCGCCGAAAACCGCGCCTTCGGGAGCATTCAGAAACGTCCCTGAAACAGCGTCGGCGCCGTCGTTTTTGATGATCGTGAAGGCGTCGCCGATCGCCGGACGATACGTCCCCCAAGGGATCGGCGCGAGGCGCGCTCCGTTCAGGTTCACGGTTCCGGTGACATTCAGCTGGTCGTGGCCGTTCGCGCCCGGCGCCGGGCCGCCGATCTTGCAGGCGTAATTGCCGTCGGCCGTAAAATTGAGCGTTCCGGTGTTGAGAATTCCGGTTGGCGATGTCAATGTTCCGGCGCTGACCGCTCCCTGGACGATGTTCACCGTGCCGACCGTACCGGTTCCGCCGAAGCCGCTGAAACCGAGCGTTCCGCCGGTCGTTCCCGGCGAGTTTATCGTGACGACGCTCCCGGGAATGCTGGCATCGACGATGAATATCCCGTTGTTGAGATTGATCGCGCCAGAAAAACCCGACGCCGCGATGATCGCTCCGGCGCCGCCGCCGTTTTTCGTGATCGCCCCCGTACCGGAGATCAGGCCGATCCCGAACGTTCCGGCACCGTCGATGGTCAGCCCGCCGGATGCGACCGAAAGAACGGCGAGCGTCGTCAGCGTCCCCTGCGCGCCGGTGAAGGTCTGCGCGCCGGTAAGCGAAACGGCGGTGTTTATCGTCGGCGAACCGCCGGTGACGTTGATTCCGTTGGCGATCCTGAACGGATTTCCGGCAACGGTGTACGCTCCGCCTTCAAACGTCAGCGAGTTGAAGCTCGTCAGAATGAAAAAGTTGTTGTTGGTCGCCAGTTGTGCCGATGTCGCAGGAAAGACGAGATCGTCACCCGCAACGGGCGCGACGTCTGTCGACCAGTTGGCCGCAGTTGTCCAGTTGGCGTCGGCGCCGCCGCCGTCCCAGGTTTTGACCGCCGCCGACACCGAAAACGAACCCGCAATCATGATCGCGATAAACAGTATTCTCATTAGTATTCACCTCGAAAGCTGTTGAAAATTAGCACATAAAAACGCGGAAAACAATTTCCGCGGCGTCGTCCGTTTTCGCACCGCGACGATTATGATAACCTTTGAGCAAGTACAGAAATCGCAAATCGCAATTCTGAAATCGCAGATCAAATATGTCCTGGTTTCGCCGAAAAGATCCGAAGATCGCCGACGCGCCGCACGATGAAGAACGCACCGTCCGGACCGAAGGCATCTTCGTCAAATGCCCCGAATGCGAGAACCCGCTTTATAAACGCGAACTCGTCGAATCGTTTCACGTTTGCACGCATTGCGACCATCACTTTCGGATGGGCGCGCGCGAGCGGCTCGACACGCTTTTCGACGACGGCCGGTATGAAAAACTGGACGAAGAAGTAACGTCGGGCGATCCGCTCGAATTCGTCGACTCAAAACCGTACAAGGACCGCATCGTCGCCGCGAAAAAGTCTTCGGGACTTCCGGAAGCGATCGTTTCGGGGAAGGGAATGGTCGGCGGGCATTTGGCGTACGTCGGCGCGATGGATATGTCGTTTATCGGCGGTTCGATGGGTTCGGCCGTCGGCGAGAAGATCACGCGGCTGATCGAACGGGCGCTCGAGACCAATGGCGCAGTCGTTATTTTTTCGGCTTCGGGCGGCGCGCGTATGCAGGAAGGCACGCTTTCGCTGATGCAGATGGCGAAGATCTCGGCGGCGCTGGCGCAGCTTCACGAGGCGCATTTGCCGTTCATTTCGATACTGACCGACCCGACGACGGGCGGCGTGACCGCAAGTTTTGCGATGCTCGGCGACGTCATCCTCGCCGAACCGAAAGCGCTGATCGGTTTCGCCGGTCCGCGCGTCATCGAACAAACGATCCGCCAGAAACTCCCGAAAGGCTTTCAACGCTCCGAATTCCTCCTCGAACACGGAATGGTCGATATGGTCGTCGACCGCCGCGAAATGCGCGACGCCGTGATTCGCTTGCTTGATTTTATGATGAACCCGGAAGTGCTCTGATCTCCGGTTCGCGGATCGCGAAGAACCGACTACATCGGAAGACTCACCAAATATACCTACGACAAACTCCACATTCCGAATACCGCATTCCCAAATGTCTTGCGGCTTGCCGCCCGGATGCGCGGCCGATTCGGTGATCTTGGATTGAGTTGAACCCAGTATCTTGTACCTTGGACCCCAATTCCACATTCCGAATACCGCATTCCCAAATGTCTTGCGGCTTGCCGCCCGGATGTGCGGAAAAGCTCGGCTTTTCCGTTGACGGTTAGAAAACACCAGCGGTTGCGCCGCCAACGGCGAAAGCGCGGCGGAGCCGCTGATATCTATTGAAGACCCTGCCGGAAGAGCCCAGCTTTTCCGCACATCCGGGCGCCGGAGGCGTTGCCGATTCGGGGATTGAAGCTCATTCAACAAAAGAATCCGAAATCCAGAGATTCGGCCATTAACTTCATTTCCTGTCTCGCGAACGGTACTGGTAAACTCACTTGAAATGAACTTCGATCAATCGGTCAAATATCTTTACGGCCTCGGAAACGAGGTTCTCGCGATGAAGCTCGGGATCGCGAACATCCGCATTCTTCTGACCGAACTCGGAGACCCGCAGTCGCGGTATTTCAAGGTGCAGGTCGCGGGAACGAACGGCAAGGGATCGACGTGCGCGTTTCTCGAGGCGATCTGCCGCGACGCGGGAATACGCGTCGGGACGACGACGTCGCCGCATCTCGTATCGGTCACCGAGCGCGTCCGGATCGATGGACGCGATATTTCCGAAGAAGATTTCGCCGGACACGCGACGCGGGTTCGCGAGGCGAGCGAGAGACTGGTCGAAGCCGGAAAACTTGAGACGGTTCCGACGTATTTTGAACAGGTCACGGCGATCGCGTTGGCGGCGTTCGCCGAAGCCGGGATCGAACTTGCGATCCTTGAAACGGGACTCGGCGGACGGTTCGATGCGACAACGGCGACCGGCGCGGAGATCGCCGCGATCACCCGTGTCGATCTCGATCACCAGCGGATTCTCGGCGACACCCTGGCCGAGATCGCAGCTGAAAAAGCGGCGATAATTCGCGCCGGCACAAACGCGGCGGTCATTGGCGATCAGCCGGACGAGGCGATGCGCGTGATCGCCGCTCGCTGCCGCGAATGCGGCGTCGAACCGCGACTCGGGTCCGATGTCGCGGTCGCTCAAAATGGGGAATCGATCGAGTTTCGGACGGGGTCGGGCCGGTATCGAAACGTTCGCCTCGGTCTTGAAGGGGCGCATCAGATCGAGAATGCCACGACGGCCGTGCTGCTCGCCGAGGCGCTCCGGACGCGCTTTGCGATAGGCGACGAAAGCGTCGTTCGCGGACTCGCATCGGCGCGCCATCGCGGGAGGCTTGAACGCCGCGGCCGGTTTCTGTTCGACGGCGCGCACAACGAGAATGGCGCCGCCGCGTTGCGACGGTTTTTGGACGAGAATGTCTCCGGGCCGTTGATAATGATCTTCGGCGCGATGCGCGACAAGGAACTCGGAAACATCGCCGCGACGCTTTTTCCCAAGGCGGCAAAACTGATCTTGACTCGGCCTGAAAACCAACGTTCGATGGACGCCGCGGAACTGGAAGCGCTCGCCCGTGCGCATTGCCGCGACGTTTCAGTGACATCGACCGTCGCCGAAGCCGTCGCGCTGGCGCAACAAATTGCGAGCGACGATGAGACGATCGTCGTCACCGGCTCACTTTATCTGGTTGGCGAAGCGCTCGGGGAACTCGAAAGTAAAGGCGCGGTTTGGTAAAGTTGAGGGGGTTAATGACTGGAGCGCAAGCGTCCCCGCTTGCAAACGGCGTGAAACGCCGTAGCGGCCGTGGTAAGTCCGGGAGTGAGATTGCTCAGGCGCCGTTCGCGCTCCGCGCTCATTGCAAGCGGGACGCTTGCGCTCCAGTGCGGAATGCGTGCGCTCCAGTGCGGGACGCCTGCGCCCCAGTCACCATATTTAATTTATGCATAAACTAGTATTGATCAGGCACGGCGAGAGTGTCTGGAACAAGGAAAACCGGTTCACGGGATGGAAGGATGTCGATCTCAGCGAGAAGGGACTGGAAGAGGCGAAGGCCGCCGGCAACTTGCTGAAAGGCGAGGGTTTCGAGTTTGACGTCGCGTACACGTCGGTCCTCAAACGCGCCATCCGGACGCTGAACATCGCCCTCGACGAGATGGACTGTTTGTGGTTGCCGGTCATCAAGAACTGGCGGCTCAACGAGCGCCATTACGGGAATCTTCAGGGGCTGAACAAGGCCGAGATGGCCGAGCAGTTCGGCGACGAGCAAGTTTTGATCTGGCGCCGAAGTTACGATGTCCCGCCGCCGCCGATGACCGCCGATGACGAACGCAACCCGCGCTTCGACCGTCGTTACGCGGAACTTTCGGACGCCGAGATCCCGCTGACCGAATGTTTGAAGGATACCGTCGCGCGTTTTGCCCCGTACTGGGAAAACGAGATCGCGCCACAGGTCAAAGCCGGCAAGCGCGTGATCATTGCCGCGCACGGAAACTCGCTTCGCGCGCTGGTCAAGCATCTCGATTCGATCGCCGACGACGAGATCGTCAAACTCAACATTCCGACGGGAGTTCCGCTCGTTTACGAACTCGACGCCGCGCTGAAGCCGATCCGCTCGTATTATCTCGGCGACGCGGAAGCGATCAAGGCAGCGCAGGACGCGGTTGCCAATCAGGGGAAGGCGAAATAGTCGTTCTGCTTTGATGTTTCCACTTGCTGAAGCTATTGGCAATTATGAATGCCGAAAGCAACGCCGCGATCACCCGTTTTGAACCGGTCAAGTAACAAATGTGGAAAAAAACAGCGCTCATACTTTTCGTCCTCCTGATCTTGCTGATCGTCGGCGGCGCGTGGCAGGCGGGAAGTTCGCTCACGGCGCCGGTCAACCAGACGGTCGGGAACTGTCCGCTTGACCTCGCGTGCGAAAATGTCGAGTTTCCGAGCGAATCCGGGACGACCATCAAGGGATGGTTCCTCCGCGGCGAGCCTGGAAAAGGGACGGTCGTGCTTATGCACGGGCTGCGCTCGAACAGGCTTGCGATGCTCGACCGGATCAAGTTCCTGAGGTCCAAGGGATACGGCGTCCTCGCTTTCGATTTTCAGGGAAGCGGCGAGAGCGAAGGCCGGATCTTGACGTTCGGTTTTCGCGAAAGCCTCGACGCCGAAGCCGCCGTCCGTTTCGCGCGCGAGCGGCGGCCGGATGCCAAGATCGGCGTCATCGGCATCTCGATGGGCGGCGCCGCGTTCCTGCTTTCGAAGAATATGCCGCAGGTCGATGCTCTTGTCCTCGAAATGGTTTATCCGACAATGCAGGGCGCGATTGATAACCGCTTGAATATGTGGCTCTTCAGCGGCGCGAAAGCGCTGTCTCCGCTCTTGACGATTCAATTCCGGCCGCGGCTCGGCGTCACGGTCGATGATCTCCGCCCGATCGACCATCTGCCAGGCCGCAAGTTTCCGCTCCTCCTGATCGCCGGCGAAAACGACCGGATGACGACGATTGAAGAAAGCAAGCAACTATTTGAAGCCGCAAACGAACCAAAGGAGATGTGGATCGTTCCCGGGGCTGACCATCAGGATCTTTGGAAGTTCAGCGGCCGCGAATATCAGAACAGGGTCCTCAAATTTTTCAGTGACAAAATAAACGATCGATCTGCCCCGGGAGGAATCAATGAAGATACGAATTCGTCTTGCAACTGCCTTGACGATGACCTTAATCGCAAGTCTGGCGGCAATATCGATCCAGGCCCAAACAAAGACTAAAAAGACAACGGTGACGACGAGCGAGATCTCGTCTGGACTCAAAGAAGCGCTGAACAAAGGCGTCAGGTTCGCGGTCGATTCGCTCGGGCGCGAGGACGGTTTTCTGGGCGACGCGCGGGTCAAGATCCCGCTGCCTAAGTCGCTGCAAAAACTCGAAAAAACGCTCCGTGTCGCCGGACAGGGAAAAGCGGTCGATGAGTTTGTCGCGTCGATGAACCACGCCGCCGAAAAGGCGGTCCCTGTCGCGATCGACGTCTTCGTCGATGCCATCAAGCAGATGAGTTTCGACGACGCCCGCAAGATCCTGTTCAGCGGCGAAAACGACGCCGCGACGCAGTTTTTCCGACGCACCAGTGAAGAAACGCTCCGCGGCAAGTTCCGTCCGATCGTCGAAGAATTCACCGGCGAGGTTGGCGTAACGCAAAAGTACAAGGATATGGTCGGGAAGGCCGGACCGTTCGCAAAATTCCTCGGCAAGGACTCGACCGACATCGACGGCTACGTCACGCAGAAAGCGCTTGACGGCTTGTTCTTTATGGTTGCCCAGGAAGAGGCGAAGATCCGCAAGGATCCGCTCGGGCGGACGACGAGTTTGCTTCGCAAGGTCTTTGGGATCCTGAAGTGACGATTGATCGTGCGTCAGCCTCGATCTTACCGACTCTTCAACTCCTTCGGCAGTTTCGGCGAAACGGATCCGCTGGTTTTGCGGGCGCGTAACACGATCGCGCGATCCGTAGATGCAAAAATGCCTTTGCGGAACCGCCGGCGCTTGTCTTAAAACTGCCGGTGTTCCCGCAAAGACGATCCGCCGGTGGTCTCTTTGGCGACCGAACCACACTCATGAATCGCAAGGCTCACGATCTCCGTAGCCCCAATAGCAGACCAAAGACGCAAATAACCAAAGCTGAGTCTAGACACCTCGAACTTCTGGGCTCAATTTCTTCATTTTGATGGAGGACTGATGCGCCTACAGGTTCTAACATCCCAAACAGTTTTGGAAAGATCCCCCATTTCGATTTCAATCGTTCCTCCCGTGCTATCGATGGTTGCAGTACTTGAAGCCCAGAAGAAGCCGTCTGACCCTCGCTCAATTGGGTATTTGTTCCCCAACATTTCAGGAACTGACACAACACATCTGCGTTGTTGATTGCCTTGAACACTAACGGCTATCAACGCGATTTCGTTAGTTTTCAACAAATCGGTTCTGGGTGTGTCCCGCCCAATTGACTCGGAGGCAACATGGCTGTTTAAGCCAACAATGAAATCACCGGTATCAGAGACATAAACAGACTCCATCCCGTTGGGGAATGATTCAATTTCCCTTACCAATTCGACGGATTCACTCAAATAAAGTCCCGATACCCGGAATCTGTTTCGAAGAATTCGCTCTTTTGAGATTTCTTCGTCCAAAAACCGAATCATCTTGGCAAGTTCTTTCCCTGAGAATCCAACCCGTTTCCAGCCGCTGATCACTTCATTTCGAATTTGATCAAGATCCTGATCCGATCGCTCAACAAACTCGTAACGCGAGTTCTTGGACCCTGATACCCGAGTCGGACGCAACGATTGGCCCAAAACAAGCGATGCCGCGCCGAGGATTAAAACAACCAATACTGGAACTCTGACGTATTTCGCTTCTTTTCACCGACAACACACAACCCTTGTACGAGCCGGTGTGGAGTCAAGAACTGCTGTCTGATCAATCACCACAAGGTGACCGCCTGAGAGCGATCCCGCAAAGTCGGATCGGATGAGGACCCCGTTCGTGATCCTCACCCGATATGATCGATTACGGAATGTAGGCCGACGGGATCGGAACGTCACCCGCCACGCCCCAATTAACGCCCGTGATCGATTGATCCGAGCTCTTCAGGACATGCCAGTCTCCGGTCGATGGACGGAAGATCACGATGTCGGTCGTCCCGTCGCCGTCGAAGTCGGCCGGTGCCGGCACATCCGTCGCGTTTCCGAAGTTCACGACCCGCGTCGTACCCGACAGACTGCTCAAGATCCACCAATCACCGTTGCGATAGATCGCCAGATCGTACGAACCATCGCCATCGAAGTCGCCCGATACCGGCTTGTCCGTCGCAGTTCCCCAGTTTCCTACCTTAAGCGACGAGTCCGAACTCTTCAGGATATACCAAACCCCGTCACGGTAAACCGCGATGTCGGTCTTGGCATCGCCGTCGTAGTCGCCCTGAACCGGCCGGTCGGTACTGATGCCGAACTGGATGGCGGTCGAGCTGCTGGTCGAACTCTGGATCGTCCACCAGGTTCCGGTCGACGGACGGAAGATCGCAAGATCGGTCTTGCCGTCGCCGTCGTAGTCGCCCTGAACCGGAGTGTCTCCCGACGTTCCCCAATGCGTGATCGCGAGGACGGACGTCGAACTCGGCAAAACATACCAGTTGCCCTCGCTCGGACGCCACACCGCGAAGTCGGCCAGGCCGTCGGCATCGTAGTCCCCCGGTACGGCAACGTCGCCATTGCTGCCGAGAGGAACGATCTTCGGCGTCACAAGTGCCGATTGGAGAACGTACCAAGTTCCTTCCGACGGACGGAAGATACCGTAGTCCGTTCTCAGATCGCGATCGTAGTCGCCGACATATGCCCGGTCCTCGTCGATGATGATCCCGACACCCCGGGCGTCGGTTATCGCCGAATTCGGCGACGGGTTGCTCAGGTTGACGGTGAACGTCTCGTTGGCTTCTTTGTTCGTGTCGCCGTTGACAGGAACACTGACGGTCAGCGTGCCCGTCGAATTGAAGTTCAACGTGCCGCTGGAGCCGAAGTAATCCGTTCCGTCGGTGGCCGTGCCGTTCGCGGTCGCGTACTGGACGGACGCGAGCGGGCCGGGGCCGGTCCGGCTGATCGTCATCGTCGACGACATCGTTACGTTGAAGACCGCGAACGCCGTTCCGGTGTTTCCTTCGCGAACGCGAACGTCGCTGACCGAGAACGCGAAGGTCGGTGCCGGCGGATCGTTGTCGACGATCGTCTGAACCGCGGAACTCGGCATTCCGAGGGTTGCCCCGCCGGTCGGATTCGTCAGCGTGTAGTTGATCGTTTCATCGGGCTCGTCGTTCGTGTCGTCGCAGATCGCAACGTCGAACGTCTTGCTCGTTTCACCGTTCAGGAACGTCAGCGTTCCCGAATCGGTTATGTAATCAACACCCGCCGTACAAGCCGCGCCGCCGGTCGCCGTTCCGTTCGATGTCGCATAATCGACCGTCACGCTGCCGTCGCTGCCGCCCGTGCGGGTGACCGTGATCGTGAACGGACCGGTGTTTTCATCGCCCGAGTATGTCGGGTTGCTGAATTGAAGAGTGCCCGCCACCGTCACGATCTCGTCCGCACCGATGTCAGGCGGGGTCTGACGTGTTTCGCCGTCGATGTCCGTCGTGATGCCGGTTCCCGAAACCGCGGAACTCAACATCGGACTGCCCGCCTGGAGATGCAGGTCGGAAGTCGAAACGAACAACGGATCGACTGCCTTTGAATTTGCATCCTGGCCGGTTGCCGTCTGCCAATCGCCCAGCGTCGTTCTCGCGCTGCCGCCGATGAATCCGACGCTCGGCGCGAAATAGTCGTTGTAGTCGATCGCGGTGAAGACCGACGCGGCAGCCGTGCTATAAACCGCATAGCGCGCACCGGTTGTCTGAGTATTGGCGAAGATGTTGTTCCGAACATCCAGCGCGCCGGCCGTGGCGAACGTCGAATTTACGAGCATTGCCGCCGATGTTTGCGCAGTTGTCTGATCGGTGTTCATATTCACCGAGTTGAAGTAGACGTTGTATCCCGAACCGCTGCCCGTGAACGCCATACCGAATCCATTGCTGTTGACGGTTGCGCTGCCGTTCGCCGCAACATCGGAAATGAAGTTGTTGGCGATCGTCACGTTGGACGCGGCGGAAGTGGCGATGACGGAAACTCCGTATGCGCCGGTTCCGGTCGCGCTGACATTCTTGATGTTCGAGATCTTGTTCCTCGCCACCGTTCCGCCGTTGACCAACAAACCGATCTGAATGCCGCTCATCGCCGCAGTCGTCGTCGTTGTCGACCGTATGCCGTGAACCGTGTTGCCGGTAATGGCAAAGTTCTGCGCATTGCCGATCAGCATTCCGCGGAAGATATTGTTGTCGTTAACCGCAGTCGAACCGAGTTCGTTGTCAGCGACGACCCAGTTCTGGTCGAACACCGGGGCGGTCGCGCCGCCTCGCAGATAAAGCGAGTTCTGAACCCGATAGATCCAGTTGTTCCGGATCGTGTTGTTGCTGTTCGGCGCCTCGGCATCGGCGCCGAGCGTCGTTCCGCTACCGGTCAGAATACCGGCGACGGTCGTCGAGTTCGGTCCCGGCGCTCCGTTGAGAATACAGTTCTTCACCGTATTGTTCGTCGCCCCGTTGGCCGCGCTCGGACTTCTCATCCAGAGAACGATACCGGTCGTCGCCTGATTGTTGGTGATCGTCAGGCTGCGGTCTGTGCCGCCCGAAAGCGAACCGTCGAAGACGATCCTGTCCGCTCCGCTGAGAATGATCAGCGCCGAACTTGCTGCGGATGTGCCCGATATCGTTCGCGCCGCCCCCGATGGCTTGAAGGTGACGGAATATCCGCCGGCACCAACCTCGGACAGCTGATTGAGCGCGATCGCCCCCGTTTCGGCCGTCAGATCGCTCGTGATATTGACCGTGATATTGCCCGAAATACCGTTCGTGTTCAGCGTCTGGAAGACACCGCCCGGATTTGTCAGCGACGTGAATGTTTCACCCGCGCCGACATTGATCGTTCCGGTCACCGGAGGTACGCCGGTGAGCGATCCTGAGATCGTGTCATTCCCCGTGTTCTGATCGCCCGCAAGTTCAGCCGAAGCTGCGATCGCGTACGCGCCGGGCGAGGCCAGGGACGTGCTCGGGAAGGTAACGATGATCGTCTGGAGCGGGGAAATCGACGGAATGACCGCCGTCTGGTTGTAAACCGTCATCATTGATCCATCGATGATCGTGTAACGGACCGTGACGTTGGTTTGCGCTGCGGTACCGTTGTTGTTGAACGACGCTTGCGGCCCAAAAGTCTGTCCAACAGGCACGTTCGAACCGTTTGCCGGACTGACGAAGGCGACCGCCGCAATATCGTTCGGAGCTGCCGGCAGACCGGCGAATTCGTCGCCGCCGATGTCGGGCGTCGACCCGTTTCTCATTTCAAGGTCGATGTCGGACCCGACTCCAACCGCCGCGCCGCCCGATTCGAGCCGGGTTGCGGTCGCCGCCGGAATATGCAGATCACTGTTCGAGGTGAACGGCGCCGACGACGTGCTTGCGAACGAAGCATCATCGTTGGTTCCGGCCGCCGACAAGAGGCTTGTATAAGCCCGGAAGTTGGTCGCCGGAGTGTTCTGCGTCGGATCGAAGTTAGGCGCGAGATATTCACCCGATCCGAACGTCGTGCCGACCTGCGCCAAACGGTTGACCGCATCCGTGCCAACATAATAGGCGTTGTTGTTCCAAGTCAGATTGAGCGCCGATGTTGCGCCGGACGGCAAATAGACGGCGACGTTACGGGTTCCGGTCGGATTTCCGCCGGTGATCTCGTTGGCAAAGATGTTGTTTCTGACATCGATGCCAGTCAGCGCCGTTGACGTCAGGAGGAATCCCGAGGTCAGGTCGGTACTCGTAACGCCCGGAAGCGCTCCGTAAAGATGTACCGAGTTGTGGTAGACCTTGTGGCCGGTTCCGGAAGAAATGCGAATGCCGTAGGCTCCAAATGTCGTACCGAACCCTCCGGTTCCGGCGACCTGACTGTTCAAAACGCCGGAAACGAAGTTGTTCTGAACCGTATGACCGCTTCCGCCGCCGAGGTTGATACCAAAAGCGCTCCAGGTTTGGCCATTGTTACTCTGAACGCGGTTGATCTTGTTGCGCTCGATCGTCGCCCCGGTCACGTTCACGCTGTTAACGCCGACATTGATGCCGTGAGTCGCCGCGCTCGATGCCACATAGCCTTCGATCCAAACCGTGTTGTCCGAGATCACCGCATTGGTCGAACCCTGGGCCGTGATGCCGATCGAATAGACCTGATCGGCCTCTCCCGCGGTTGGATTGCCGATCGCGTTTTGCTTGATCTGCAGACCCGGGAAGACGGTCGTCGCCGAACCGTTCATCGAGATCGCTCGCGCCGCAGTCGTGATGCCGTTGTTGCTGACGACGAGATTCGTCGCCGTTGCTCCGGCCGCGACCGAGGTCGAGACGGATGTCACCGCCGCGGGCGCCGCCGTCTGATCGGTCGTTGAGCCGCCCGGACCGGCAAAGATGCCAAACGTCGTGTTCTCACTCGCCGTCGTGCCGGTTGCCGTCGAGATGTTCCGACCGGTCGCGCTGCCGAGGATATTCAGGTTCTTGACGGTATTGCCGTCCGCCGAGTTGACGCCGGAAATCGCCAGCGCTATGCGAACGACCGAGGTGAATGTCACCGTGTTTGCCGCGGTGTTCTGGAGCGTCAAATTGCGATTGACTCCTGCCGTATTCGGATTGTCGCCGTCGATCGTGACGTTGTCGGCACCGTTGAGCTCGATCAGGCCACGCCCCTGGACCGTCGGTCCCGAGACCGATAAACCGTCCGCACTCGGCCGGATCAGCACCGAAGTATAACTTGCCGCTCCCGCGCCGCTGCCGTTGAGCACGACTGATGCGGGTTCAACTACCGACTGATTGACGTTGACCACGATGTCGCCGAGATGGGTCCCGGCGTTTATCGCCGCCACGGCTTCCGTCAGGTTGTTGTAGGAAGCGCTGTTGGTTCCGCCGGTCGCCGTGACCGTTACCGGACCGGTCGGGACGTCATTGTCGGTGATCGTCAGGACCGCCGCATCCGGAGTTCCCAAAGTCGCTCCGGACGGGTTTGAAAGCGCCAGATTGACGGTTTCATCTCCTTCGACGGTCGTGTCCAGACAGACCGGAACAAAGAAAGTCTTGCTGACGTCTCCCGGACTGAAAGTCGCAGTTCCAGAGGTGCTGATGTAATCGACACCGGTTGTGCAGCCCGCGCCGCCGGTCGCCGTTCCGTCACTGGTTGCATAATCGACGCCCACTGACGATTGGCTCGGACCCGTAAGCGTAACGGTGATCGTTGCCCCCGTCATGCCGAGCGATCCGCTGAGCGGCTCGGTCGTCGAATAAGTTGCCGAACTGAACTGAACCGTTGGCTGTGTTTCGTTGTCAGCGATCGTCACGGTCGCCGACGAGATCATTCCGATCGTCGCGCCGCCGGTCGCGTTCGATAATGTCGAAGTGAAGGTCTCATTGCCTTCATAGACCAAGTCATCGCAGAGCGCAACGTCAAAGGTCTTGCTCGATTCGCCGTTGGCGAAGTTGACGGTGCCACCGGTGTTGACGAAATCAATACCCGCTCCGCACGACGCGCCGCCGGTTGCCGTCACTCCCGATAGCGAATAATCGGCGCTTACCGCGCCATCGGTTCCGCCGACACGCGATACCGTCAGCGTGACGGTCGCGTCGGTTTCGCCGCCGCTGTACGTCGCCGAACTGAATTCAAGCGATCCCGGAACCGCGACGAACAACTCGTCCGCGCCGATCTCCGGAGCCATCAGAGAACGTAGGTTGCCATCGAAATCATTCGTGATTCCCATCACGGGCGTTCCGTCGTTATCGACAGGCGTCATTCCCTGGAGATGCAGATCGTTCAAATCGCTGACGAACAGCGGATCAGCTTCCTGGGAATTGGCATCGTCGGAAACCGCCGCCTGCCAGGCTGCCAAGTCTGCGTAATCCGTTCCGGCGCCGCCGCCGAGCGAACCGCTGCGGAATCCGCCGTCGTTCGCGCCCGTCGACCAGAAATCATTGTAGTTCGAATCGAGGTTGGCGAACGTCGTCGCAACCGTTCCGATCGCGTAACTCTTGGCGTTCGCGCCGCCACCGGACGTTTGCGTCGTATAGAAGATGTTGTTCTTCAATTCAAGCGCTACATCCGCCGTGTACGCAAGACCGAAACTCGCAACCTGTGACGCCACCGCACCGCGGTCGCCGGTCATAGCTACCGAATTGTAATAGAGCTTCGTGTTCGATCCCGGGACGCCGGCGACAAAAACTCCGGCGACAAGGTCGGGAGACGTCGTTGGCGCCGTCACGCCGGAAATCATATTATTGGCGACCGTGTTCGAACCCGCCGGGTCGCCCGCAATGGCGATGCCTGCGGCCGAGAATCCGACGGTGCTCGAAGAAACGACGCCGCTGATCTTGTTGCGCGAAATGTTCGCATTGAACACTCCGCCGCCGGTAGTCGTCGTGTTCGTGACGTTTTGAATACCGGCGATGATGCCGATCGCGTCCGCCGATTCGTTTGTATCGATCCCGCCGATGGTGTTTTCCGTGATTTGGATACCGCTTTGGTTAAAGAAGAAAATACCGGCTCGGCGCAATCGGTTTGCACCCGTTGCGGAAAGGTCATTCTGCGTGATCACCGTTCCGGTCGCCGGGGTTGCCGGGGACACACCGTTGGTGAAGATGCCGAGGATCGCCTTCTGGAGACTGCAATTCTCGACGCGGCTGTTGTTGTTAGACACCGTCGGAGAAGTCCCGACCGAGTTGCCGCCGATATGCAGCGCGACCAGCGTCTGTATCGGATCCTGGCCCGAAACGTTGACGTTCTTGATCGTGAAATTCTGCGCGCCGTTAACGCCCTGAAAGACGGCGATCGTCGCGCCCGCCGTTGCGGTTGTGCTGGTGTTCTGAATCGTCAGGTTGCGAATCGCGGCGTTTCCGCCGACCGCGTTCGAGACGCCGCCCGCCAGCGAACCGTCGATCGTGACGTCGTCCGCATCATTGATTTTGATGATCGCGGTCGTGCTGCTGCCGCTGATCGTGCGCGGTGCGCCAGAAGGTCTGATCGTAACGGTGATACCCGCCGGAAGCTCGTTCAAAGCGACAGAGCCGGTTTCCGCGGTCAGATCGGACGTGACGTTGATGACGATGTTGCCCGTCGCGCCGAGTGAATTGATCGAATCGAAGATACCGCCCGAATTTGTCAGAGATGTGAACGATTCAGCTGATCCAACATCATAGCTGCCGCTAAATGGAGGGAGGAAACTTACGGATCCCGAAACGGAATCGTTCGCGCCGTTTTCATCGCCTGCGAGTTCGACTGACGCCACCGTCACGTAGGAACCCGTTGTGTTTATCGTCGCCGACGGGAAATCGACCGTCGTCGACGCGCCCGGATTGATCGACGGGATCGAGGCGGTTTGATTGTAAACCTCGGCCATCATTCCGTCGAGGATCTTGAAGCGGACCGTGACGCTCGTCTGCGCGTTCGTTCCGATGTTCGTGAAAGAGGCCTGCGGAGTAAACGCGACGCCGGTGCCGCGAGTCGAGCCATTGGCCGGCGTAACCAGTGCGGTGGCAGACATATCGTTCATCGGCGGAGTCAAACCGTCGGGTTCGTCTGCCCCGATGTCAGGCACGGCAACGCGAAGCTGACCGTCGAAATCCGTCGTGACGCCGCCCGCAGCGACGCCCGCATTGACGTTTGGCGATGCCATCGCAATATGCAAATCCGAAGTATTCGAAACGTACTGCGGATCGGCCTGGATCGAATTCGCGTCCTGCGGAGCCGTCAGAGCGGCTTGCCAATCTACCAACGCGGCAAATTGAGTCGTAATCGAGTTGCCCGTATTCGTTCCGAGTCCGCCCGTTTGCACTTGCGGATTCGCCCCATTGATGAAGTAGTTGTTGTTATTCAGAAATCCTGTGCCGAAGGAATACGCCGCGCCGTTCAAGGTAATCGCATAGTAACGGTTTGCCGCAGTGCTCGAACTGCTCGCATCAAGATAAATGCTGTTGTTGGCAACAACGAAATTGGCGTTATTTGCGGCATTCGCACCCGGAATACGAATCGCGCTGCCGTAGGTTGTCGTCGCTGCTGCTGCGCCGGGATCCATGTCGCCGGTTAAGCTGATCGAGTTGAAGACCACCTTGTCGGCGTTTCCGCCGGAAATACCGATACCTGCCAATTGATCTCCGGTAGTTCCGTTTGCGCGAAGGTTGTAAATAAAATTATTTGCGACCAGATTGTTTGTCGGCGAGCCGCTTCGGGTCGTTCCAAGAATAATGCCGACAGATGAAAAGGTTCGTTCTTCGACAACATCGTGAATGCTGTTTCTTGTTACCGTGTAGTCGCCCGACGTAATTGTCGTCGACGAGGTCGCCGACCACGAATCTGTTCCAACGGCAATACCGACACGATCCGCACCGGAGGTCGTATTGGCGAGGTCACCGCCGATAAATTGTACCGTGTTGCGCGAAACGAGGGCTCCCGTATCTGCTTGAAGCAGAATTCCGACCTTGCTGATACCGTCAGGACCGAACGCGTTCGGTCCGATAATATTGTCCGTAATGATCGGCGAAATGTTGTTGTTGGTTGTCACGCCCCGTGTGACGATCCCGTAACGCGCGCTCGTGATTCGATTAAAAATAAACTGATTGTTGTCATTATCGGCACCGTTGCTCGTCGTGCTGATCGTCGTGCCGCTCATAATAATGCCGAACGTCGAATTAGTGTTGGCATTCGTAGCACCGCAGGCAAGTTCCAGATTGCGAACGACGTTATTCGTCGCTCCGGCATCTGTGGCGACGCTGCTCAGCCAAACCGCGGCTGCACCGGTTGAATTGCTGTTGTTTCTCACGGTCAGATCGCGCGCCGTTCCCGTGCCGCCCTGACGACCGTCGATCGTAACGTTGTCCGCACCGTTCAGTTTGACTATTGCGCCAATGATCGACCCGTCGATTATCCGCGCGCCGCCGACCGGTCGCACCGTAACATCGGTATATGATGCCGAACCGGAACCGCTCGCGTCCAAACTCGCCGTCGCCGCCTCCGTCGTGTTGCCGCAAACCTCGATGTTGATCGATCCCGTGTGAGTGCCGGCATTAATGGCGTCGAACCCGGCCTTAAGCGTCGCGTACGCCGTCGGAGTCATCGTCCCGCCTGAAGACTCGATCTCGATCGGCCCGGCGGTATCGCACATTCCGATCGTCATCGTCAGCGGGCTGCTGACGGTCTGTGAATTACCGGATGCTTTCGCTTGCGACCCGACCAATTCAAAAAACGAAAGGCCGCCGAAATTGCCGGCGAAGGCCAATCCGACGACTGCCGTAAACACGGTTGCGGCGGCGATTAAACTAAACGAACGATTCTTCTTGGACATATTTTTACTCCGGGATTTTGAAGGGTACGGCTTTGGATATTTTGAGAAAATCTATCGATTCAGACAGAAACGGGTGGTCTCATATTTCTCGAAATGAGGTTCAGAACGCAACAAGAAGCAGCGTGTCCGGAGATTCCGTTTCGTCGCAGTCGCATAACGCGAATGCACTCCAATTGCTGGCGGCGGCTTCTGTCTGAAGGACTTCACCAAAGCCGCGAAAATTGACAAGGGGATATATGTTTCTTTCTTAGACCACGAAAAGCCTAAGATTCTCACATCTCTTGTATCCAGCAAATCCGCCTCCTCGTCCTAAGGCCCGACGGAACGAACTGAATACAAAGTGGCTATACTCAAGATCAAAAAAACTCTGATCGACTAGCTCACGGCGTTCACGATAAAACTTCGAATGCCTCTGATTATATTTGGGAAATCAAGTTTGTCAAGATGGGACTTTAGAACTGCTGCCTTTGCCTTGAAATTGCCGAATTGATAAGATGCTCGTTTCCGAAAGGTCAGGAATTCTTAACCGTAATGAGCATCAAACAAATCACCGTTCGCGGTGCGCGGCAGCATAACCTGAAGAACATCGACGTCGAGATCCCGCGCGACTCTTTTACGGTCATCACCGGGCTCAGCGGTTCCGGGAAGTCTTCGCTTGCGTTCGATACGATCTATGCCGAAGGACAGCGTCGGTACGTCGAATCGCTTTCGGCGTATGCGCGACAGTTTCTCGATCAGCTTGAAAAACCCGACGTCGATTCGGTCGAAGGCCTCAGTCCGGCGATCTCGATCGAGCAAAAGACCGTCTCGCGCAGCCCGCGTTCGACGGTCGGGACCGTGACCGAGGTCTACGATTATCTACGACTGCTGTTTTCATCAATCGGACAGCCGCACTGCCATCAGTGCGGCGAGGCGATCACGCGCCAGTCGTTCGAGCAGATCGTCGCCAACATTCTCGATCTTCCCGAGGGCGAACGCGTGATGATACTCGCGCCGATCGTCCGCGGACGCAAGGGAGAATTCAAAAAGGAACTCGAAAAGCTTCACAAGGACGGCTTCGTTCGGGCGCGTATTGACGACGAACTGCGCGCGCTCGACGAAGACATCCGGCTCGATAAGCGCAAGAACCACACGATCGAGGTCGTCGTCGACCGTCTGTTGATCAAGGACGGAGTCAAAGATAGGCTGACGGAGTCCGTCAAAACCGCACTTAAGATGACCGGCGGAGCGGTGCTGATCTCGATCGTCGACGGCGATGAGAAGCTGTATTCCGAAAAGATGGCGTGCGTCACGTGCGGCGTCAATATCCCGACCCTCGAACCGCGTTCGTTCTCGTTCAACTCGTCGTTCGGCGCTTGCCGGCGCTGCGCCGGGCTCGGGATCGTCGCCGAGATCGATGCGACGCGCCTGATTCCGGACGAAAGCCTGCCGGTCGATAAACAGCCGTTTCTGGACGGCGTCGATAAGATGGCGTCGACCGTCCTTCGGGCCGCGATCGACGGCGTCATCCGCAAATACAACAAGAAGAAAAGATCCGAAGCGGCGTCGCTTGCGATGCGGTTCAGCGAACTGCCGACGGATGTCCGCGACGCGTTTTTCAACGGCGCTACCGGAAAGGTCCCGATGAAATGGGGCGAAAGCTACTACGATTCGGATTGGAAGGGCGCGGTCAGGTTCCTGCGCGAAAGAATGCATAATTCGACGTCGGAAAAGATCCGCGTCGCGCTGGCCGAGTTCATCGCGCCGGGGCCGTGCCCGGATTGTGAAGGCAAGCGGCTGCAGCCCGAAAGTCTCGCGGTCCGGATCGGCGGGTTCGGGATCGGAGACTACACGGCGCTGCCTATCGACCAGGCCCTCGTCAGATTCGAAGAGATCTCGTTGACAGCGCGTGAAGAAAAGATCGCCGGACTCGTCCTTCGCGAAATCAAGGACCGGCTGCGGTTTCTCAATTCGGTCGGACTCGGCTATCTCACCCTCGACCGCGGGTCGGGAACGCTTTCGGGCGGCGAGGGGCAGCGCATCAGGCTCGCGACGCAGATCGGCTCTTCGCTCCGCGGAGTGCTCTACGTTCTTGACGAACCGTCGATCGGTCTTCACCCGCGAGACAACCAGAAACTGCTCGAAACGCTTCATCAACTGCGCGATCTCGGCAACACGGTGCTCGTCGTCGAGCACGACGAGGAAACGATCGCCAAGGCCGACTATGTCGTCGATCTCGGGCCGCTCGCCGGAACGCACGGCGGGGAAGTCGTCGCGGTCGGGACGCCCGAAGACATCGCCGCCGCGCCGGATTCGATCACGGGACAGTATCTGAACGGGAAGCTGAAGATCGAGGTGCCCGAATGGCGGCGGCTGGCGAACGGACACAATATCGTCGTCAAAGGAGCACGGGCGCACAATCTGAAGAATATCGACGTCAAGTTTCCGCTTGGTCTGCTGACGGTCGTCACCGGCGTGTCGGGAAGCGGAAAATCGACGCTCGTCGGCGACATCCTTTATCCCGCGCTGGCGAAATTCGTTTACGACTCCGCGAAGACCCCGCTCGAACACGAAGGGATCGACGGGCTTGAGCTCGTCGATAAGATCATCGAGATCGACCAGTCGCCGATCGGCCGCACGCCGCGCTCGAATCCGGCGACCTATACCGGCGTTTTCACGCCGATTCGCGAACTCTACGCGATGCTTCCCGAATCGCGCGAGCGCGGCTACAAAGCCGGCCGCTTCTCGTTCAACGTCAAGGGCGGGCGCTGCGAGGGCTGCGAGGGCGACGGGATGAAGCGCATCGAGATGAACTTTCTGCCGGACGTTTACGTGACCTGCGATGTCTGCCGCGGCAAGCGGTACAACCGCGAAACGCTGGCGGTGAAATACAAAGGTCTGTCGATCGCCGAACTTCTCGACACGACGATCGAGGATGCGCTGCCGCTGCTCGAGAATATCCCGGCGATAAAGACGAAACTCCAGACACTGCTGGATGTCGGCCTCGGCTACATCAAACTTGGCCAATCGGCGACGACGATCTCCGGCGGCGAGGCGCAGCGCGTAAAACTGTCGAAAGAACTATCGAAGCGCGCGACCGGAAAAACGATCTATATCCTCGACGAACCGACGACCGGACTTCATTTCGCGGATGTCCACAAACTGCTCGACGTTTTGCAAAAACTCGTCGATACCGGAAACACGGTGATCGTCATCGAGCACAATCTGGACGTCATAAAATCCGCCGATTACGTCATCGACCTCGGTCCCGAAGGCGGCGAGCAGGGAGGCCGCGTCGTCGCCCAGGGCACGCCCGAAGAAGTCTCTCGCGTGCGCAAGTCGTACACCGGCCAGGCGCTGAAATCCGTTCTCCGCTAGCCGCCCGCCGAACACGCAACACAAAACCGAAATCGACGGACGCGATTCAACGTGATCGTTTGAACCGGGGTTCCACGCTTTGCGCCTCCGCGTCTTTGCGGGAAAATGGGCACTTGCGTTCCCGCAAAGACGCGAAGACGCAAAGGCGTCTGTAAACGTCGGGAGATCATTGCGAAAGGTTCGAAGATCATTCTCTCTCAAGAGACAAAATCTCAAGTGCCTGATGCAAATGGATTTAGTTTCGCCCGCGGTTCGGCAATCTCCCGAATCGACCGCCATCGCGTAATTCGGGATAAACCCAAATTGCGCGATAGGGAAATTTTGCCCGCGAATTTCCGCGAATCCTCGCCAATGGAATCTGGTCGAAAGCGCTGCGAAAGAAGCGGGTTTTTGAAATCAAGGGACAGAGTGTTGAAAAGCGGTTTGCCGGTGCGGGTTCGGATAGAATCTTGTTCGCGCGGCTTCGCGGAAATTCGCGGGCAAAAACTCTCTCAAGAAACACATTTTCAAGTGACTGAAAAAAGACGATTTATACAGTGCGTGTTTCTTCGGCGCGCCGTTCGACGGACACTGGGTGAAACATCGCCGCCGGCCGCGTCAGCGGCATGGTGAGTTTAGCCGTGGGTTTG
>JBGSWK010000061.1:0-128790 GCA_041752475.1 Pyrinomonadaceae bacterium
GCGGCGGCGGCTCGATGGCGTCGCTCGACGCCGCCGGGCGCAACGGCCTCGCGCCGGCCTGCTACGTCGATACGAGCGGCAATCCGCCGGCGTCAAAGGTTTACCGCGCGGCGCGGATCATCCTTTCCATTCCGGGAATCAAGGGATATTTTCTGTCCGGTTCGGGAGTTGCAAGTCAGGAACAGTTCGTTCTCGCCCGGGCGGTGATCAAGGCCTTTCTCGAAGTTCGTCCGACGATTCCCGCGGTTTTGCGGCTCGGCGGAAACGGCGAAGACATCGCAAAAGAACTCGTCGAGCGCTACGCGAAGCTTCTCCCGGCGCCGTTTGAAGCTTATCGAAAGCAGAACACGTCCGACTCGTGCGCCGCGCGCCTGAGAGAACTGATCGCGGTTTCCGAAACAGCATCAACGAACGGCGGGCCGGAAGCGGCAGCTTTTGCTCCGTCCTACGAGTTCCGCACGAAGACCGGAACCGTCGCTTTCGACAACTCAAAACTGGACTCCGCTTCGGCCAAAACCATCGTTGACTCGTGCCCGCAGGCGATCCTGAAACTCGAAAACGAGAGACCCGTTCTTGCCATCGATCGAGACGACGCGGAACGCGGAAAGTGCTCGGAATGCCTTGCGTGCGAGTTTGCGAGCCTCGACTTGGGGCTAGATGCCGTCAGGATAAATTTTCCGATCGATGGATTGGGACCGGAATCATAAGATGTCAATTTTGATCGACCAAAACAAGAAGGTGATCGTTCAGGGCATAACCGGCCGCGAAGGCTCGGCGCGCGCGAAACTGATGCTCGATTACGGAACGCGCATCGTCGGCGGCTGCACGCCCGGACGCGGCGGGCAGGAAGTTCACGGATTGCCGGTCTTCAATTCGGTCAAGGAAGCGTTCGAAAGTCTCGGCCCGATCGACGTCTCGGTCGTTTTCGTACCGGCGCCGCGCGTCAAATCGGCGGCGGTCGAAGCGTTCGAGGCCGGAGTTCCGCTGGTCGCGCTGATTGCGGACCGCGTGCCGCTTTACGACGTCATCGAGATCTGCGAGGCCGCCGACGGCTTCGGCGCAAAGTTTGTCGGACCAAACACCGTCGGCGTGATGTCGCCCGAGAAAGCCGTCCTCGGAATGATGGGCGGACGCGCCGAAACCGCTCGCGAGTGGTTTCACAAGGGTCCGGTCGGGATCATGTCGCGGAGCGGCGGGCTTTCGGCGTCGACCGGCTACTATATTTGCCAAAAAGGAATCGGAATCTCGACGATCTGCCACGTCGGCGGCGACGCGGTCATCGGCCTGACATTCCCCGAGATCGCGCTGATGTTCGAAGACGATCCCGAAACAGACACGATCGTAATGATCGGCGAGATCGGCGGCTCGCAAGAGGAACAGGTCGCGGATCTGATCGAATCGGGCACGATCACAAAGCCCGTCGTTGCATACATCGGCGGCCGCGCAGCCCAAACGGGAACGCGTTACTCGCACGCCGGCGCGATCATCGAGGGCGGGAAAGGAACGTGGGCCGGAAAGGTCGAACGCCTTAAGGAATCGGGCGCGACGATCGTCGAACAGTTCGGCGATATCGCCGCGGCCGTTCAGGCTCTGAGAAACTAGTTATCAATTTTCAACTTTCAATTTTCAATTAATCGTTCGAGAGAAAGGAGAGTAACACGATGAGAAAAATCGCATTTTTGTTCGCACTGATCGCGCTTTTTGCGACGGCGTCGTTCGCGCAGAAGAAAAAGCCGAAGCGCACGATTCAACAGCTCGGCGTCGAGGCCAACTTCGCCCGGCCGGACGGCAAGGATATGGTCTTCTACATTAAGGGCTCGGCATACGCCTTCATTCCCGGCGAGCGGCCGCAGAAGCTGTTCGGCGTTGACGGCTATAACATCCGGCGACGCGTCGATACTCCCGAAAAGGACGGCTTTTTCCTTTCGACGCGCGAGATCGTCTTCTACACGGATCCGAAAACCGACGAGATCATCGACGAATGGACCAATCCGTGGACGAAAGAAAAATGCGAGGTGTTTCACATTCAGAACGATCCGGTGAACGGACGATTCCGCGTCCGCGACGGCAAATACATCAGCGTCTCGATGGACGGCAAGAACGAGCGCGGCGAGGGTTCGATGCCGCAGGAGATCAACGACCATTACGTTTGGACCAACGACGTCTTCCCGTTCTACCCGCTGCCTGGCTTTGACAAGAACTACACCGCGAGCGAAATGTTCGACTTTTATGTCGAGAAGGACGAGCTCTACAAAACGACGCCGCCGAAAAATGTGATGATCAGCTGGACGCGTGTCGGCCCGTGGCTGCCGTGGATGAATATGCCGAAGAACGAGGGCGTGATCATCGTCCACGCCCGAAGCTGGCGGATGGAATCGTGGGATCTGCTCCCGGAACGCATCAAGAAAATCGTCAAGGAAAAATATCCGAGTTATATGACGGCACCGGCGACCGTCGATCCGGCAAAACCGAACGAAACTTCGTGGACCTTTTACAACCGCGTGACGGCGGAAAGGAAGAAGCAATGAAGCGCGAATTAATAATCGCAGAGTTCAAAGTGACGAGTGCAGGGCGCAGTATTGCTCCGGGTGATCTTACACTATGCACTTTGCGCTATGCACTTTGCACTCTCTTTGCCCTTCTTGTCTGCGTCCCAATTACTACTATGGCACAGCAAACTTCGATCGGCGGCGTTTACGAGGCGGGCATCGGCGCGACTGATGAAACGCCGCTGATCGCGTATTTCGAGCGCTTCGGCTACAGAGTCGGCGCGACCGGCGAGATCGATGCCGAAACCGCGTTCAGGCTTTACGGCGTAAGATCAAAACTCCGTTCGGTCCGACTGCTCCATCAGGACAGCGATCACGGTCTGATCCGGATAATGGTTTGGGAAAAACCGGTCAACGACGGCTTGCAGATGTCGCGGATGAACGTCCTCGGCAACCGCTGGGGGGCGATGATGACGGGGGACATTTACAATATCCAGAATCACGCCGAAGAAGCCATCGCGCAAAAGCTGCCCGTCTTTATGGTCGAGCCCCAGCGGGCCGAGATCTACAAGCTCGAAAAGCGACCGGTGCCGTTTCTCGAGAACTATGCGACGGTGCGCGAGATGTGTCTGATCCAACCGCTGACGCGGCAGATAATGTTTCAGCGTTTCGGCTATTCGCTCCCGAATTACGGCAAGATCAACGAGCAGTCGTTCTTCAAGTCGTCGCAGATCACGCATTTTGGGATGGTCGTTTACGCGAGCCGCGAAAATCTGGAGTTTTACGACAAGGTTCTCGGCCTGCTGCGCGTGCGTGACGCCAAAGACTTCGAGTCGAACTACGACAATCCTTCCTCGCGTGCGGTCTTCAGCCTTGAAAAGTATCAAAAGTACGGCGCGACCGATTTCGACGATCCGCGCAGTTCGACCAATCCCGTCGAAGCGCTCTCCGGTCGTTTGAAAATAATCTGGTTTTCACCCGATTCGAAACTTGAAGATAAGTTCGCGTATTCAAAACCCGGAAGCCTGGGCTATTCGCTCTACACGTATCGGGTCAAAGGAATCGAGAAACTGCGCGATAAATTAAACTCGAGCAAAGCCACGGGCGCGACGGAAATCACCAAGAATGAATTCGGCGAGAAGAGTTTCTCGTTCACGGCGCCGGACGGGTACTTTTGGACGATCGTCGAGTAAATCAAACGCCGTCCGAGAAGCGGAATGGTTAGGGTGTCTTCATACCCGCTAAACACGCCAAAAACGCGAAATATGGCATATTTCGCGTATTTCGCGGGAAGTTCCTGCCGAGGATTCTTTGCCCGCTAATTTCCGCGAATTTCCGCGAATTTCCGCTAATTTCCGCTAATTGGTTTAGCCGGGATTGCACGTCAGGGGATTCTCTTACCCGCTAAACACGCCAAAAAACGCGAAAAATGGTACTTTTCATTCTGTTTTTCGCGTATTTCGCGTGTTTAGCGGGCATACAGCTTTACCTTGCGGGCGTGACAAACACCGTCGCTTTTGACTGAAATTAGGGCGAAGGCAGTCTCAGCGCCTCGCGCATCACCTGAAAGATCCAATTTTCTTCCATCGAGCCGCGGACGAGGTTCGAGCCCGGGCCGATCGAGTAGATCGCCACGTCTTCGCCTCCGTGGGTTTCGCTGGAAAACGGAACCAGCGATTCCTGTCTGTAATCCGGGTCGGTGACCTTCTCGGGATCGAGTTCCGGTCGCGGCAAGACTTTCGGCGAACTCAAGCCGTTCTGATATCCGAGCGTCGTGTACGTCCTCCCGTTGGCATCCTTGTCGTACTTCGTATCGGCGTCGCCTTTTTCATCGGCAGAACGAACGAGTCCGAGGATGTTGTTGCCGCGGGTCGGGTAACCGCTGATCGTTAACGTGTGGCTGTGATCGGCCGTAACTATGATCAGCGTGTCCTTGAGATCGACCTTTGAAACCGCCGCCCGAACCGCATTCGAGAGTTCGATGGTTTCGGTAAGCGCGCGAAACGCATTGTTGTCGTGGTGCGCGTGATCGATCCGTCCGGCCTCGACCATCAGGAAATAACCTTTCTTGTTGTTCGAGAGGATATCGATCGCCTTCGACGTCATTTCGGTCAGCGACGGCTCGCCCGATCCATCCTTCGAACGGTCGTGTTCGTATCTCATATGCGACGGTTCAAAAAGCCCGAGAACGTGGCCCGCTCGCTTTGCGTCGATGCGGTCAAACTGCTCCTTGTTCCAGACATAACCCGCATTGCTGAATTTCTTCGTCCACTCGGCGGAAAGATCACGACCATCGAGACGGCTGCCCGTCGTTTTCGGATACTCGGGATCGGCCATCGTCTTCGGGATGAATTTCGAACGTCCGCCGCCAAACGCGACTTCGAGGCCGTCGCCGACCGGAAACTCAATCAACTGCCGGGCGATGTCCGGAAATCCGCCGGTTCGTGCCTCGTTGTTCAGATCGGCGTCTGATTCCCAGTCGCGGTTCGCGGTATGCGCGTAGCAGGCGCCGGGCGTCGCGTGCGTCAGGCGCGCGGTCGAAACTACCCCGGTCGAGAGTCCGCGCTGCTCGGCCATTTCGAGGATCGTCGGCACGCGGGCCGGAGCGACCGTTTGAAAGCTGTTGCGAACGACCGTTTGATCGACCGAAAGGACGCCCTCGTCGGTTTTGACGCCGGTGACGATGGCCGACATCGTCGGGGCTGAATCGGAAGTTTGCTGGTTGGCGCTGTAGGTTTTAGACAAAGCGAGGTTCGGAAACTCCTCGAAACTCAAACGGTTTTCCTCGCCGCTTTCGCCTCGGAGCTGGCCTTCGAGGATGCGGCTCGCGGTCAGAGTCGAAATCCCCATCCCGTCGCCGATGAATAAAATGACATTCTTGGCGCGCCGCGTTTTGCCGCCCGCGGCTTTGTTGCGTTCGATCGCGCGTTTGCCGTCGGCATACCAAAACTCGCGGCTTTCGGACCTTTTGACGGGAAACGGAGCCGGGACAGTTCCGCCGACCTGGGCCCGAAGGGGAACCGAAACCGAAAGAGCGAAGATTAGAATGAACCTTGCGGAGACGTCGATTAGTTTCATAAAGGACAGTTTACAGCCAGCGTAGCCGGCGAAACAATGTAAGCGGCAGCAATTGAAACACTTCGGTAAGAACGTCGGTCGTAAGGTGGGGTAGATGCTGTTTCCGCCTTGATCCGATGTCTTTCTTCGGTTGGTCTTGCGAATCTGAGCGTAACGGATTTGCGAATTCTTGCTTTAGACGGTAAGAAACGGGACGACAGGCTCAGCGGTTACCCTTGCGGCTTACGAAGGGTCAAACAGAATCGTTTGATCGCGCAGTAATCTCCATCCCCGCCTCGGGTGTTGCTATTGAAGATATGAGAGGGCCGAGTGCCGCCCTTTAATTGAACTCGTTTGCCCGAGCCCGCGGATTCCGCCGGGATCAAATTTCATCGTAAGGAGCTCAACGTGCTTAACCGAAAGATTCTCCCGATGTTAGAATAGAAAGAGCCAAATAACTGCATTATTGCCGGACTGATGTTCGAATGCGGTGTCGACAGAGTCGTACACCTGAAGAGAAGTTCTTGGGCCCGGTTTTGAGATCGCGGTTCCCCCACCGTCACGAATACTATCAGTCGCCGGGCACAAAAGTGCGACTACACCCGAAATTACAGCGCAGTTAGCTTGGGCTGAGTATCAATGAGACCGGAAACTCCGGTCAATAAAATGGAGGTAACATATGTTGCGACGAATTACACCGTCACTGATGGGGTTAGCGGTATCGATGCTATTGCTCTCGATACCGGTCTTTTCACAATCGAATCCGAAGCCGAATGAGTTCTGGTGGCCGGATCAACTCGACCTTACCGCGCTACGACAGCCTTCTCCGACGTCTAACCCGATGGATAAGGGCTTCAACTACGCCGAGGAGTTCAGGAAACTCGATCTTGCGGCTGTAAAGGAGGACATCAAGAAGACGCTGACGACGTCCCAGGATTGGTGGCCGGCCGACTACGGCAACTATGGCCCGTTCTTTATCAGAATGGCATGGCACAGTGCCGGAACATACCGTTCGATTGATGGACGAGGTGGTGCCGGTGGCGGTCAGCAGCGTTTTGAGCCGCTTAACAGTTGGCCCGACAATGCGAATCTCGACAAAGCAAGGCGGCTCTTGTGGCCGATCAAGAAAAAGTATGGCCGAATGATCTCGTGGGCGGATCTGATGGTTTTGACCGGTAATGTCGCACTCGAAGATATGGGTTTCAAAACTCTCGGATTTGCCGGCGGACGTGAGGATGACTGGCAAGCCGATCTCGTCTATTGGGGCCCGGAAACAAAGATGCTCGCCGATGATAAGCGCTACGAGGGCGACCGGCAGCTTGAAAAGCCGCTCGCGGCGGTGCAGATGGGATTGATCTATGTAAACCCGGAAGGTCCCGGAGGCAACCCGGATCCGATCCTCGCCGCAAAGGACATTCGCGAAACGTTTGGCCGGATGGGAATGGATGACGAGGAAACCGTCGCGTTGATCGCCGGCGGACATTCTTTCGGAAAGACCCACGGCGCACAGAAAGTCGATTGCGTCGGTCCTGAACCGGCGGCAGGCAAACTCGAGGATCAGGGATTCGGCTGGAATAACGGATGCGGAAAAGGCAACGCCGAAGATACCGTTACCAGCGGTCTTGAAGGCGCCTGGACAAGAACTCCGGTCAAATGGAGCATCAACTTTCTTGAGAATCTCTTCGCGTTTGAATGGGTGAAGACAAAGAGTCCCGCCGGCGCGACGCAGTGGATTCCCAAGGATGGCGAAGCGAAGAACATGGTTCCCGACGCTCACGTCAACGGTAAACGAGTTCCGCCGATTATGTTGACGACGGATCTTTCGCTCAAGTTCGATCCCGTGTACGAAAAGATCTCACGACGTTTTCTTGCGAACCCCAAGGAATTCGAACTTGCTTTTGCAAAAGCCTGGTTCAAGCTGACGCACCGTGATATGGGCCCGCGCGCCCGTTATATCGGTCCGGACGTTCCTGAACTGACGCTCATCTGGCAGGATCCGATTCCCAAGGTCGATTACGAGTTGATCGATGCTAATGACGTCGCGGCACTCAAATCCAAGATCCTCGGATCCGGACTGAGCAACGCGGCGTTGATTCGGGCCGCGTGGGCCTCAGCATCTTCTTTCCGTTCCACGGATATGCGTGGCGGAGCGAACGGCGGCAGAATTCGACTCGCACCGCAGAAAGACTGGGAAGCGAATGATCCGGCGGAGTTGAGCAAGGTCTTGACGAGTCTCGAGGGGATTCAAAAAGAGTTCAACGGGATGTCAGGACGAAAGAAGGTCTCAGTTGCTGATCTCGTGATTCTTGGCGGTGCGGCGGCGATCGAACAGGCCGCGAAAAAAGGCGGTTTCGATGTTTCGGTCCCGTTTACGCCCGGAAGAGCGGATGTGACTCAGGAGCAAACGAATGTCCAGAATTTCGAGTTGCTCAAACCGGCTGCGGACGGCTTCCGCAACTACTACGGAAAGGTCAACCGCTTACCGCCCGGCGTGATGCTCGTTGACAAAGCGAGTCTTCTTTCGCTGACGGTTCCTGAGATGACCGTGCTTATCGGAGGATTGCGTTCGTTGAACGCAAACAGCGGCGGGTCGGAATTCGGTGTGTTCACCGACCGTCCCGGAACACTGAGCAATGATTTCTTCGTCAATCTGCTGGATATGTCGACGAAATGGTCCAAGTCCCCATCGGCCGAAGGAGTCTACGAGGGCCGCGATCGCAAGACCGGCGCACTCAAATGGAAGGCGACTCCGGTCGATCTGGCCTTTGGTTCGAATTCCGAGTTGCGCGCGGTTGCCGAGGTTTATGCTTCGGATGATGCCAAGCAGAAGTTTGTGAAAGACTTCGTTGGCGCGTGGGCAAAGGTCATGAACCTTGACCGCTTCGACCTGCGTTAATGTTCTTCATCGCTCATTGAAAACCCCGGCGAGTGGTAAGCTCACCGGGGTTTCTTGTTCTGTCGAAACATAGAAGCCGATCGGCAATCTTATGCAGCGGACAAAAGAGGCATTCGCGTGTAGTGGCGCCGGCAACAAGAGGTGACGCGGACCGACGGCACGCGGCCGCGGTTCGACGGCCGCGCGCAATCGAAATGAAGGGTCGTGATACGATGTTTGAGTTCGGTTTTCGTTCGCGGCGAAGGAGTGCAGCATTACGTTCTGGCAATTTTTCAAGTCGGTTTCCGGTTCTCACGGCGAGTTTTTTCTTATCGCTGTGGTGTTGATCGTCGTCTCGTTCGTCCTCGGAGCTATCGTGCCGCAGCGCCGCACGAACCTGATGAACTCAGCCTTCTTGTTTCTGCTTTCGCTAGCCGGCCAGCTCATAATGGTGTCGCTTCTGGTTTACGGCTATGAAGACAAGAGTTCCGCGGTCCAATGGTCGTCGTGGGCGACCTATCTGATCTTCGGAATCGCACTCATAAATGTCGTTAGTGTTTTCGTCTTTGACGTCGTTTTGCGCAAACTCAGCATTCCCAGGATTCTGCGGGACCTGATCGTCGCTATCGCGTATATTTTTCTTGCGATCGGACTCCTGACGCGCGTCGGGGTCGATCTGACGGGCATCGTCGCAACTTCAGCGGTGATCACGGCCGTCATCGGTTTCTCGCTTCAGGACACCTTGATCAACCTCGTCGGCGGCATTTCGCTGGAAATGGAAAACACGATCAATGCCGGCGACTGGATCCGGGTCGCCGAGTTCGAGGGGCGCGTCAAGGAGATTCGCTGGCGGCAAACATCGATCGAAACGCGCAATTGGGATACGGTCGTCATTCCAAACAGTCTGCTGATAAAGGGACCCGTCGTAATTCTCGGCAAACGCCGGGACGCGCCCCGGCAGCACCGCCAATGGGTCTATTTCAACGTCGACTTTCGGTTCGATCCGAATCGCGTCATTTCCGCTGTGAATGAGGCTCTGCAGGCGGAGCCGATCGAAAATGTCGCGCTCGAACCGATGATCCACTGCATCGCGATGGATTTCAAGGACTCCTACATAAGCTACGCCGTGCGTTACTGGCTCACCGATCTCGGGCCTGACGATCCGACGAATTCAGTCGTCCGGACGCGGATCTATGCGGCGCTCAAACGCGACGAGATATTGCTTTCGATCCCCGCACAAGGACTTTTCATTTCAAAGGACGATGCGCGGCATAAACAGGAGAAGCTCGACCGAGAAGTGGCTCAACGAATGAAGGTTCTGCGCAAAGTCGAGCTTTTTGCTTCTTTGACGGATGATGAGCTAAAAGAACTGGCGGAGCAATTGCGGGTCGCCCCGTTCGTCAGCGGCGAAGCGATCACTCGCCAAGGTGCCGAAGCCCATTGGCTTTACGTCATCGCCAAGGGCACAGCGACGGTCCGCGTCACGGTTGACGATACCGGTTTGAGCAAACAGATCGCGACGCTGAAAGCCGGTGATTATTTCGGAGAAATGGCGATGATGACAGGCGAACGCCGCTCAGCGACGGTGATCGCGGCCTCTGATACCGATTGCTACCGGATCGACAGGCAATCATTCGAATCGATAATCCGCGAGCGTCCGGAGATCGCCGAAGACATTTCGTATGTGCTCGCTAACCGCCGCGTATCGCTCGAAGCCGCGCGCGACGGCCTGAACGAAGCCGCTGCCAAGCGGCGCGTTAAAACAACGCAAGGCGATCTACTAAAACGCATAAAAAAGTTCTTTTCCGTCTGAGAATTGGCCGCCAAAAGGAAAAAGCCGTCCAACGGACGACTTTTTTTCGAGTATTAATCCCGGATTACGCAAAGGAAAGTTCGCCCGCGAATTTCCACGAATCCGCGCGAATAAGATTCTATCCGAAACCGCACGAACAAACCGCTTTTCAACACTTTGGCCCGTCCGGCGGCCCAATTTCAAAAACCCGCTTCTTTATCAGATTTCCGTTCGCGCGGATTCGCGAAGATTCGCGGGCAGTATTTCCCTATTTGCTTGATCTGGGTTCAAAGGTTCGCTCTCGATGACTTGAACGGCAGTAAACGCGCTTTGCGGTTCAATCATAAAATTCAAACCTATCACTCCAGACCGTTGAGTAACCTGAGTCGAGGCCGAGGTTACTGCAAACAAGTCAACTATTATGAAAACTACGATTACATTTTTTAACGTACCTTTGCCTTTTTCCGTTTCGATTACCGCGGCTCGGCGGTAAAATCTATATCCGCCAGATCGTCTACAACACTTAAGATCCGCGTCGGGTTTGCAAATAGATAGCGTTTGGACGCGACGCTGATGACCACCGTTTGTCCGGCGTTGATCTCGTCAAAACGGTAATAGCCAAACGAACCCGTCACCGCCGTGCGGACATTGCCATTCTGATCTGTCAGCGACACCCTCACATTCGTGATGCCGCTGCCTTCCGCCGTCGCCACTCTTCCGCTGATCCCGACACGGGCGGCCGTTGGCGCGAGGCCTGAAATAGCCCAGGGCGAAAATTGAGTAACTCCCGCGAATTCCACCCAGTTGTTGAACGAGTCTCGCGATGTCGCACCTTGCGGAGCCCAACTTGAACCGTCGTTTCTCCATAGCTGCAGAGTCGACTCATTATTGCCGTTCAATTCTGAATCGAGATATCGGAGCCGAAGAGTTGCCGCATAACCGCTGCCGCCGGTGGGCGTGATCAGATAGCTGCGGCTGACGGCATTTGGAAATCCGACGGGCTGAACCGATGAAGTGGCGACTCTGATATCCGTTGGCGGCGTGCCGGACGTAAATTGAATCGTCGTGAACGGATTACCAAAGGTTAGCGCGGCTCCGGGACACGCCGCGAGATTGGTTCGACGTATATTGCCGGAGATCTCTCCCGTACTTTGCCAGATAGTATTGCAAGGCAGCGAGAAGGTGAAAGCACCCGTGTTCATCCGGACACCGGGGCCTTCTACAAAGATCGTGCCTCCTGAGAAGGTAACATCGTTCAAAAGCGTGACAGTGTTACGCTTAATGATATACATGGTGGTCCCCGCAGCTCCCCACGTGCCCGTTCCGCCGATACTTTGCGTCACAATGTTCGTCCCGCTAAACGGGCCAAGATGCAAGCCTGTCGTAATCGAGCCGTTATTAGTAAACGTAGCGTTTCCCTGAGCGTAAAATACCCGGGTGCTTGGCCCAGTGATGGTTCCGTTAACGGTTACATCGCCGTTTGCAAAAAAACTACCCGCATTAAGGGAAAGCGTGGCTCCGCTGTCTATCACGAGCGGCCCACCCACAAAGAAACTTGAATCCATCGAAACAGTTCCGGATGCGATCTTCATTCCGGGTGTGAACGCGCCAACGCTCCGCGTCACGGTAAATGTGCTCCCGACCGGTTGAATCTTGAACGTTCCCGTGCCGTTAATAGAGGTGTTTTGGGTCAATCGCGACCCGGAATGCGTGAATGTGTTGGCCCCAATATCGAACGATCCGGTCCCCAGAACCTGCATCTCGGCTCCTGCGAACGTCATGTCATTCATCAGGGTGACAGTCGTAACACCGGAAGCACCGAGTTGCAAAGTGGTTGGTGACCATGAACCTGTGCCTACGATCGTTTGCGAACGCGGTGTCGAACTTTGATTGAAACCAAAAACAAAGTACTGCCCGGCGAGGTTGCTGACCTCGCCGTTATTGGTAAACGTCGTACCATTAAAATAGAACGTTGGGAAGCCCGATGATGAGCCCTTTGTCGTGATCCTGCCATTGACCGTCACGTCGTTATTTGTCGTTAGGTTCGACCAGTTCAATGCCAGAGTAGCTCCCGCATCAATAATTAGCGGCCCACCGATCAAGTTTTGTGAGCCTGGCACCACGACAGTGCCCGATAGGATTCTCAACGTGGGCAGAAAATTCGCATTGTTATAGGAAAAAGTACTATCAACACCGGTGCGCGGAGTGAGGTAGATCGTGCCGGTTCCTGTCACTGAACCGGTTCCACCAAATGAAGTATTGTCACTCACTGCCATAGAATTGGTACCGAGATTAAGAGGTCCTCCGATATAAAAGCTACCCGCTTCAAAGGTCTTATCATTGGCCAGTGTAACGTTTGTTCCGGTGCCAGCACCGTTGAATTTCAAAACGCCCGGCCCGGAAAACGTCTGAGCCACAAAACCGCCGGAATAATGGGCGACCTGTCCCATCGATGTTCCCTGAATCCTGCCTTCATTATGCAAATTGCCGCCAACTTGGAGAGTGGTGTTGAGGACCAATGGATCCGCGCTGTAGTAAAGGAAATCACCGCCAGCATAAATTCTCCCGGCCGTCAGAGTGCTGTTCTGGGTTGTTCTTATGTTTCTGCTCGCTTCCAAAAGGTCGCTAATGCTCATCATTCCACCGTTGACGACATCTCCGGTTACGTCAAGGGTCTTGACGGCAAGCGTTGCACTTTCGGTGTTGACGACATTGCGGGCGGTTATCAGCCCGCCGGTAATTGGAGTGGCTGCCAGAATTCCAAAATTATTAATGTCTTCCGTTACATTGAGTTGGCCGAACTGCGCTAGCCTTAGATCGCTGTTGACACGAAGGCTTTTTGCCACACCATTTCCAACAGTCATGGGGCAGGAGACGACGACGTCGGTTGCGGCAGTTGGTATCGCGTCGTTTGGCCATGAGCATGCACAGTTCCATTGCCCTGCGCAAGTGCACGTTGCGGTCGGCTCACTGCATTTGGGCGCTCCGTAAAGCGGGGTGGCGATCTTGTAAACGCCGCGGCCATGCGTAGCAGCGACAAGTTTGCCCTGATTGAAGAACAATTCATCCACCGAGACGTTGGCCGGGCCGTCTTGCGGCAGCAACCAGGTCACGCCCGCATCTTCGGAGGCAAACATCCCGATCTCGGTTCCGACATAGATCCGATTCGGGTTGGCGGGATTGACCACAATGCTACGAACCGGTACCTCGGGCAGTCCAGTAACACCGGCTCCCGTTATATCTGTCCAAGTGGTGCCGAGGTCTTCTGTACGATAGACATTGTCAGCTGAAAATCCGCCAAATGTGGCATAGATCCACCTTGGGGAATGCGTCTCGTCAATTGCAAGACGTGTCAGGTAGCGCTCAGGGGTTCCATTGTCGATCCGATTCCATGTGGGCACCGCAGCAGTGCCGTCCTGCGAAAGATATATTTGCCCGTCGTTATGCCCGACAACGACAAAATCCGAGCCAGCCTGAGCTACTGAAATGGCGCTGATCGGAGGCGTAGGAAGTGGCGTCGGCGTGGGATCAGGCCCGGGTGGCGGAGTTGGCCTCGGTGCGACAGGCGATTTAACGGCCGACCAGCTTGGAATCCCGGCGGCCTTGATATTATTGCTCCGCCAAAGGTTTATACCGCCGGCGAGCATCCGGTTTGGCTCATTCGGATCGAGAATAAACGGGGCGATGAAGTTAGCAAATGCTTTTCCTCTTCCCGCATCCATAATGCCGGTGCCGGTGCATGGGCCGTATGCCGCCGGCACGGGATCGCAATAAATAAAGCTCGCCGATCCACCAGCGTTAGTGCTGCGCTGAATGGTCAGCCGGATGTACTCCGTGTAAAAGTAATTGACGTTCGTCGGATCCGCAGCGACAAAACCGCCATCGCCGCCGGTAAAATCCGTCCAACCGCTAAAGCCGACAGGATCGGATCTGAGGTTTCCGTTATCCTGCGTTCCGCCGATGATCAACCCAGCCGAATTCGCTGCGGCACTGTAAAATTGAGTAATTCCCAGCCCGTTGTTCAGATTTGTCCAGCCCGTGGTTTGACCGACAGTTGAAACGTCACTGGCCCGGTATATCCCGCCGTCATTGCCGAAATAGACGTTTTTGTTTGTGGTGTTATTAAAGCCCGGAGCGGCGACGATCATATGATGATCGGCATGGGGTGAAACATTAGCCGGACTTTGCCAACGGCTGATCTGGGCAAAATTCTGTCCGCTGTCGGTGCTTCGCCAGAGATCGAGTCCGCCCACTATAACAAAAGCGGGGTCCTGCGGATTGACCCAAATAATATTGGCGTAAAAACCCTGAGTGCCGAGAAACATGGTTCCGGTATTTACGACGGCAAATGTTTGTCCGCCGTCGGTACTTCGAAATACTTCGCCGCCATTTCGATCTACCGAAGCATAAATAATATTCGGGCTGCTTGGCGCATACGCAATCTCGACGCGTTCGCCCGCGGCAATATCCGGGGTAAAATCCGATGCCCCCCACGTTTGTCCGCCATCCGTCGTGAAAGCCGCTGACCCATCAGCTCCCGCTATCGCTAGTTGCGAGTTTGTCGGAGCAAAGTCAACGTCATAAAACACTTTGTCAGCGTCATCTGTGACCCTTGTCCATGTGGCGCCGCCATCGGTGGATCTTCGAATGGCGGAATTGGTCGCGGCCAGAATGGTGCTGCCATCCGGAGAAATTGTCAGCCGGTTAACAAATAGCCAAGGACAAGGCACACCGGCCGGGCAAACGACAGGATCAGATATCTTGGTTTGCGGAAGCTGATTCCAGTTGAAGCCTCCATCCGTGGACTTATAGATCCCATCGCCGCGCAGAGCATCAGTATTGCCCATACCTTCGCCCGTGCCAGCATACATAATGTTTGGATTTGTCGGATCGATCACCATCGTCGATACCGCGAGATTTGCTAGAAAATCGTTTACGGGAAACCAGGTGGTTCCGGCATTTACCGTTTTCCATATCCCGCCCCCGACACTGCCTATCCACATCGTATTCGTATTAACTGGATGAACAAGCATCGAACGCACTCGTCCGCCGATATTGCCCGGACCCTGCCACACCCAGTCCGCCGGCTCGATTCCCGCGACACTGAGTCCTTCGGGTTTCCCTGCCTCGATGGATCGTTTCTGCTGCGCGGCCTGCATAGCTTTCAATTGTTCCCGCGCCTTTTCCATCCCGTCCAGAGGGACTTCACGTTTTTCGTCCCTCAATTGCAGGTTGCGAAATTCTGCGGCCTCATCCGCAAATTCCGCCCGCTCTTTCTCGCGCCTCTCTTCCAATTCCTCTTCTTCATCTTCCTTAGCAATCGCAATTTCTCGATCAGCTTTGAGCAATTTACGATCTCGTCGGGCAGCGGACCTTTCAACATCATTTAGAAAAGAGTCAGGCTTGAACGGTTTGATCGCCGCTATCAGGCTCTCTCTTGGAATCAAATTACGCACTTTCGGGCGAGCAGGAGGCTCGACCGTTTCCATCGCGGGCACCGCTGGTGAAACTTGGGGCGCAGGTATCGTTTCGATTGGAGACAACGAAACATCCGTATCCAAAGACGCCTTTGGCTCCTCATGTCGTTCGAAAACTTTGAACAATAGAGTGAGGCAGACTAGAACTCCAAAAAGCGTGAAGATCAAAGCACCTAGAAGCTTGGATTTCTTTGTCATAACTTCTTTGATTAATTCAGACGGCATAATTTGTTTCTTCTGCGACGTTCGACTGATTTCCTTAGTTCGTCATGGTGGCACGACTTGCGCGAACAGATCGGCCGGGCCAAATTGCATTGTTGTTTTGCCGGGCCGTGCGCTATGATGGCTTTACCTTTCCAGGGATTCGGCTTGTTGCTTTTTCATTCTGTCCGCTCGCCATACAACTTAGAGCGAGGCCAGCCGGAATGTCTTTGGATTTACCGTTAAAGAATCTTGAATTTAACTTTAATGTGACTAACTTAAGTCAAAACAGGATTTATGAGTTCGAGGATTTTCGTCTCGATGCCGCCACAAAGCTTCTCTACCGGAGCGGCGAACAGGTTCTGCTCACACCCAAAGCCGTCGAGACGCTGATCGCGCTCGCCGAAAACCATGGCGAGGTCATCGGCAAAGAGGAGTTGATTCAAAAGATTTGGCCCGACACGATCGTCGAAGAGTCGAACCTCGCCCAGTATCTTCATGTTCTGCGTAAGACTCTCGGCGAAACGAACGACGGTAGACCTTATATCGAAACCTTGAAACGTCGCGGTTATCGCTTCAACGGCGCGGTTCGCGTTTTGAAAAGCGGAAATGGCCCCTCGGCGGCAATTGAAGCATCCGAAGATCGCTATCAGCCACTGAAAGGACAAACGAAAGTTTCAGATTCGAACTCTCGCCGGGTTGAACGACGCGGCAACCTTCTGGCGTTTAGAGATGTCGATGCGGCGAGCGAAACGCTCCATCCTTTGAGCGTCGAGCGCTCCGGCAATATCTATTCGGTTTCCGATTGGCACCGCGAGCCGGGGGCCGATACATCGCCTGCGGACGTTCCGCAAACTCGCGCTAAATGGCTTTCACCGCTGCTCCTCTTGATTTTGGTTGCCGGATTTTCGGGAATCGTGTTCGGTATTTACGAATTTACGGTGAGAGGCCGGAGCGCCGAGATACGAAGCGTTCCTTTTCTCGGATCGGACATTACACGAATGACGACCACCGGCAGATCAAAACGCGTCGCGATCTCGCCGGACGGGCGATATGTTGCTCACATTATGGCGGGTGCAGACGGCGACAGCCTTTGGATACGCCAGGTCGCAGTCGCAAACGACACGCGAATTGCGGGCCCTTCACTGGGCGTGTTTGTCTGGGTGACATTCGCCCCGGACGGCAATTTCGTTTATTACCTCACCCTGGCGAGAGACAAAGGACAGCCGGAGTTGTTTCGCGTACCGGTGCTGGGCGGACCGATCGTAAAAGTCTTGCACGACATCGCGCCGCCAACGTTTTCGCCGGACGGGACGCGGATCGCCTTCATGAAAACGTTTGAGGAAGAAACCCGACTGATGGTCGCGAATGCCGACGGGACAAACGAAGCGGTGGTTGTCACGCGCCGCAATCCCGATTACCTGAACATGTTCTGGTACGCCCCGGCGTGGTCACTCGATGGAAAGAGCATCGCCTTCCCGGTAAATCAGAGCAACGAGAACGGCCGTTATGAGACTGTTCTGGCGGTCGATGTCGAGACACTTGTCGAACGCAAGCTCACCGACGCGCATTGGCAGCAGGTCGGGCAGCCGCGGTGGTTAGCGGACGGACTCATTTTGACGGCTTCGGAAACGTCGACCGGGCCGCAACAGCTGTGGCACGTTTCGCTGCCCGACGGTGCGGCCACACGCATTACGCGGGACCTGGACAATTACGAGAATCTCAGCCTCACGTCGGACGCAAAAACATTGGCCGTCATCCAGGATCATGTGGTATCGAACATCTGGACGGCGGGCGGAGACGGGGCGAACGCAAAACAGATAATGTCGGAGGCTGGTTGGCTCAACGAACTGATCTGGCTGCCGGATGGCCGGCTAGCGTACACGTCAAACGCAGGCGGCAGTTCTGACATCTGGACAATGAACGCGGACGGCTCGGGTATTCGTCAGCTTACGGTCGGCGCAAATGCGAGACTTGGGCTGGCCGTCACCGCAGATGAAAAGCAATTGGTCTTTGCCGCCGAGCGAGACGGAAAGTATAACCTTTGGCGTGTTGAAACGGACGGATCGAATCTGACGCGAATAACCAACGGCGACGGCGAGTTCTATCCGCAATGCACGCCGGACGGCCGCTGGATCGTATATCAGTCGGGCGGAAATTATCCGACGCTCTGGAAAATGCCGATCGGTGGCGGGGACGCCATACGAATTACCAAGAGTACCGGCTCGCGGCCTTCGGTTTCGCCCGACGGAAAGTTCGTCGCATATCATAATCTCGTGTCAATAGATGAAAGATCCCGATGGGGCATCAGCATCAGCAGCCTCGAAGACGGCAAACTCGTCAAGCGTTTCGACTTTCCATCGACGGTCGACGAACGGATCGTGAAATGGACGCGCGACGGAAAGGCGATCGCCTTCCTCAACAGCCCGGGCGGCGTTCCGAACATATGGCTACAACCTATCGAGGGCGGTGATCCCAAACCACTGACGAACTTTCCGTCAGACATCATCATTTCCTTCAACTGGAATGCGGACGGCAGCCAGCTCGCCGTCATCCGGGGCGCCAAAACAAGCGACGTTATCCTGATCAATCGATCCGCAAAATAAACAACTCTCTTTTCGCGTGCCCGAACGATGCGCCTCATTTTTCGTAAGTTGGTGAAAAAGACTACCGTGCTTATCCGGAATTGATTCGAGCGATGTTTTTGAAAATCGAATGACGCTGAAGACCTGACGCTTGGTACCTGCGCACTTGCGATGACGATCTCTCGCGGAATTTCCGCGCGGCCCAGCGCTGCCACCCTCGCGGCTGCCATTGTCACCCGCGAAAAGACGCTGACCGAAGCTGAAAACCCGATCCGTGCCTTCGAAAGAATGCCAAATGAAGATTGAACCCAAATTCAGCGATAGAGAGTTTTGCCCGCGAAATTCGAGAAAAGACGCGAAAACGGTCAATTGTCTGATGCGTGATCTTCTTATCGTTTGCCATTTCGAATGTCAGACGCCCGGCATCAGCCTCCGGCAAATCGCGGAATCAAACTATTGAGGCTAACGCTCCTATCGTCACCGAGCTACTTTGACGGTTCGGCGAAGCGAAAGGCAAATCATCAACAGATCACGACCGAGAGGTTCCGGTGATCTTGGTTAGGTTCGCCAAAAATCTGTTTTCGCGTCTTTTCGCGTATTTAGCGGGAAGATTTTCCTATTGCGTAATTTGGGTTGAACGGGATGAACGATTCCGATTCTTTTCGATGCAATTGAAAAAAGGCCGCCCTTTCGGACGGCCGGTTTTGTTGATACTAATGGCGGGGCCGACGGGACTCGAACCCGCGACCTCCAACGTGACGGGTTGGCTTTCTGACCAAATGAACTACGACTCCGCAAGAGATTTGGGAATTGTGATTTCTGATTTTGGATTGCTTTCGCGACCCAAATCCAAAATATAAAATTATCAAACTGGCGGGGAATCGGTCACCTTTTGAGGGTCGTCGCCCTGGCCGTGTTTGAATACGGCGAGTCTCCGACCATATTGCTTGCACGAATCCGATACCTGTAAGCAGTTGCCTTGGCAAGTCCAGTGTCCGTAAAGGACGTCGCGGTTCCCGCCGCGACCGCCACTTGGACAAAGTTCTGCAGGTAACTCCCTTGCAGCGCTCGATCTTGACGTCCGTTTGGACGACCGTCCCGTTCGTCCACTGCAGGCCGATAGAGTTCGTAGATGTCGGCATGGCGATCAGTTGGGACGGCGCCGCCGGCAGTGACTGCGGCCCAATCGAGGCGATGTTTGAGTACGACGAGTACCCGCCCGGGTTGTACGCCCAGACCCGATAGCTGTAACTTTGGCCGGATATCGCCGAGTAGTCGACGTAGCTCGTGATGTTGGCCGCCTGGGTTGCGAAATTCGCGAATTTCAAGCACCCGGGGCCTTCGCACCGTTCGATGTAAAAGAGTGTCTCGTTAGACGAGTTATCCCTCCAGCCGAGCATCACCAAATTTCCGGAAAGCGCAACCGTCAGATCCGACGGAGCGGCCGGCGGAGGCGGCGTTACAACGATGGTCCCTGTTGCCGTGCTCGTCGCGCCGGTGTTGTCGGTGACCGTCAGTGACGCCGCGTAGTTCCCCGGATCGGAGTATTCGTGGACGGTCATCTGCCCGGTCCCCGTCGAGCCGTCCCCGAACGACCATTCCCACGAAACCAAATTCCCGTTGGGGCTCGTCGATCCTGAGCCGTCAAAGGCGACGCTCAGCGGGGCGGTGCCGGTCGACGGAGTCGCGGTCATCACCGCTCGCACTCCGCCTGAGACCCTAAAGCACGAAATGAGTGCGTCGTAGCCGCCGGTGGCGCACACGTCGCCATTCGGAAGCGGCGACGCCCAGACCGTCGGGAGCCTTGAAAAGGCTTCCCACAGGAGAGTCCCGTCCGGTCCGTACCCGGCGGTAACGCCCTGCATATAGGCATTGCCCAAGATATCCCGAATAACCGGACCTCCGGTGCCGGAGACCACAGTGGTGCCGTCATCCAGAACGAAAACGGCGGCCGGGACCTCGTCGCCGCTGATGGCGGCATCGCGGCGCGCCTGCCATCTGACATTGCCGTTTGTGTTCAGCGAAACGATCCACCAGTCGAAGTATCCCCCCGAAGAAGCTCGGCCGGCAACCGACAGGCTGCCGTCCGGAGCGAGGGCGATCCGTGTCCCGTACGCGCAGCACGTCGGCGGGTTGACATCCGAGCGCCACAACCGCGTCCCCGTCGCACGGTCATATGCGATGACGGTCATAAACCCTGAGGTTCCGATATTCCCCTGGCCGGTGACGTAAACGCGAGCGGAGTCAACGACGACGTCGAGGTTTGCAATGCCCTCCGGCGCAGCCACTTCCCATCTCGGCACACCGGTCGCGGTGTCGAATGCAGCCGTTATCCATGTCGCCCCGCCGGAGATGTCCCCGGTGGCTATCACATCGGTTTCGTCCGGACTCAGCGCGAGAGACGTCGCGATGGCATAAGCGCCCCCGTTCGAACTTCCCCGCGACCAGAGCAACGCCCCCGACGGGCTGTACTTTTGGACGAACAATCCGCTTCCGACCGCGTTCCAGGTAAGATAAGCGTTGCCTGGGGAATCGACGACGAGCTTTCCGACCACCGGAAAAAAACCGGAAGAAAAGTCGATTCGCCAAAGCAGAGTTCCATCAGTGGCGTAACGGACCATCGTGCTTTGGATCGGGCGCCCGTGAGAGTCTCGGTTGTGCCCAACCGCAATGAAATCACCGTTGAGCGCAGCGGCCACCCAGTCTCCGACGAAAACTCCCGACGACGGAACAATCGTACGGCGCCACCGAAGCGTTCCGTTCCCCGTATACGAAGTAACCGCCAATTCGCGCGCATTCGCCGGTCCCGATACAATGGCGATGTTGCCCACTGGATCCACGGCCATCCGGGCGGACTGACCAGCGCTATCGTTGCCGGCCGAAAGGCCGCCGGCCGTCCATAATGCGGGAATCCGGGTAGCTCCAAAAGCCAATCCGGCCGACAGCAGAAAGAACGCCGGCAAAAGCGCGACGGTTCGAAGAAGACCCTGCCGCTCAACGCGTCCGAATTTCGCAACGGTTTTCATTTTTCAACCTCCCACCGCATTGCGAGGGACAAATCACCTGGTCCTTTCAACTGTTGGAAGAACGCAAACTCATCGCTCAGGCAGCGTGGTCGTCTAAACGCCAAAAACACCTTAGAATTTTGCGCTGTTGCTGTTAGTTTATCACTTGAGTCCAGCGCCCGATATTACAGTGTTTGGAACGGCATGAAAAAGACACTGCCTGACGGCTTTTGAGCCTTCACGTTCCTCGACCGTTCTCTTTCCTTCGGCCCGGTCAGCCTCAAACTCATGCGATGCGTGCCAGAAAAACAGGTAAGGGGAAAGCGTCATGCCGAGTATTCAGACAAACTCAGCCATCAGCGGAAATGAGACGAGAGCCGTCCACGGCGTCAGATAGCCGAACGGCCCTTCGGTCACCGAATAGGTTGAATACCGGAATGAACGTCGTCGGCCGCACGCGTTATCAAGCCGGGGCCAAGATCAGCAAAGAAACTTCGCACGCTTCCGATAGGATCGAAATTACGTTTTGAAGACGCTTTGATACCTTTCCCGGTTCTTCTTTACGTGACGAATACCCACTCCGGTAATCGACTTTTGACTCAATGAGCCAGACGAATCTTCTATCCGCGCCGGCTTCTATACCAAAAGCCGCCACCGCCGAATAAAAGTACCAGAACTACTATAATAATAATGAGCGTCGTTGTGTCCATTGCCTTCTCCTTTCTGATCGTTTCGCTGCCTTTTGGCGGGAACATCACGATCCCGCCGACGCTGGTTGATGGTAGTGCGGAATCATTCCTGCCTATCAACCCATCCACCATATACGCCGCAACAATCTCATTTGCATTATCGTCCTGTGAGTATTTTTTCACCGTGCGATAACACACAGATTGCCGCCCTATTTCGGCACAAATCAGGGCTAATAGACATTTGTAATGGTGAAAATGGCTGTAACTTACTGATAGTCTTGCCTTTGAGGTACTTCAAAGGTAATGAATAAAGAACTGCTTTCATTGCGGCTCGAAAATTGTTCAAAAATACGGCTTTGCAAGGGGTGTTCAGCGGTACCGTTGCATGGTGTGCGGGCGCCAGTTTCAGGGCGGTTTGCGGGTCAGAAACGAGGATCTCTGGCGCGATTTCAGGGTAGGAAAACAGCCCTACCGGCAGCTTGCCGAAAAGCACGGATGTTCAGTCCGACGATTCAGAGAAGGCTCGACAGGATCGAAACCGAAGCCGGGATGCGGAAAGGTTGTCCTCCTGATGGACACGACGTATTTCGGAAGGGATTTCGGTGTGTTGCTGATCAAGGACGCGCACCGGAACCAGGTGGAGTGGTCAAGTTTATTGAGACACGTTACTCCGGTTTCGTGGTCGACGCCGGTAATAAAAATAGAGGATGATCCCCGAGGATGCTGTTTAGGGCGAGAAACGAATTGGTGACAATAAAGACGATATTTTCTCGGTACCGATACTAACTATGCATGACAAAGCCTATCGAGACTGCCGGTTGACCGATAAGGAGCCACTTTGAGATTCCCTCGCCCGTACCCTCGGCCCATTGTTTATGTACCTGTCTGATAAGCGTGGCCAAGAGGATCAGCGAACTCGCCCAACCGATTATATCTAGTATCACTCGATTATCTTTATCCAATCGGGGTTGGCAACAGGGAAAAAGGAGACCGTTACCGGTCTCCCCATCGCAAGAGTTTAGATTAAACCTAAGCTCTGCGCCCCCTGACCAGTTGCAGAATAAATACAATCACTGCAACGACAATTATTAGATGTATAAGACCGCCGCCAGCGCCGAGGCCGCCAAAACCGACGCCAAGCGCCCATAGAATCAGAAGTATTAAGACTATTGTCCAAAGCATATATTTTCTCCCTTAGTTACGATTTCCGTTGGCCTTCATATTTGTGTTCGGACCCGGCATTGATTTCATGCCCGAATTCGCATTGGATCTCATATTGGAATTCATGCGAGAGCCGCCATTCGTCATGTTGTTGCTCATGTTCGAAGTCGCCATAGGTGACGATGTAGCCATGGGCATCGGTGACATCATATTTGAGTTGTTGACCATATAGCCGGTATTCGTGTTTGTATTGCGAAGGTTCGCATTGTTTGAAGTAGTGCTGCATCCCATAAAACCGGCGACGATCATTAGCGAAGCCGCTAGGTATAGAATTATTTTCATATTTTCCCTCTTTGCTATTTAATCTAATAGACGGACTGACCACTCCGGAGACAGTAGCCAATGAGTAACCCGAGCGGTCAGCCCGTCACAAGTCGACGCGCGGATTAGCGATAGATCTCTTGACCGCGATGGTTCGCCTTCCAGTCGTTTTCGAGGGCATCGGCGTCTTCAATAGATCTCGGCTTCACGCCCAATACAGTACCGCCATTTTTAATGCCGTTTTCATAAACTACGGCCCTATCTTCCGGGATTCCCCAACCGACAAGGGCTCCGACCAGGCCGCCTGTCAGGCCGCCGGCTCCTGCACCGGCTAGCGCCGCTGCCAGCGGCCCCCAAACAACCAAACCAAGACCCGGCAAAACCAGATTCGTGCCGATAGCCGCGACGCCCGCGATGATCGCCCCAAGCGTACCACCGACCAAACCGCCAACTCCGGTTCCCTCGGCCGCCTTGCTGCCAAGTTCAGAATTGTCGTCGTTAGCATAGTATTTCTTCCGCGTATCATCCGACATGATCACGTTGATGTCGTCATCCGCATAACCGCGATCGCGTAATGATCTGTATGCGCTTTCCGACGTTTCCTTATCGTTAAATAGCCCGGTCAGCATTCCCGGTTCTTGTCTTGTAGCCTGATTTTCCATCGTTTTTTCTCCATATTTGATCTTTAGAAATGCGTTATTGAATTTCTTCTAAACTCTTTAACTTAATGAATCGTACTCCCATCAGAAATGTTCGTCTGTGCGATGTCGTACGTAATGCTGATGCAGGCAGGGCCTCTTTTAAGACCCCAATTGTATTTTGAACGGGATTGTCCGATGACATTTTTTCGACTTGTTTGATCGCTCTTCGAAACTGGACATAACCCCGCGTTTACGGATCTCCGGCAACTCCCGCTTTCCCTTTTGATCGTCACGTATTAATCATCGCAGAGCGAATCGGTCCGGTATGGGTGACTTAAAGTAATATGCAATTGTTGAGGGGGCCAACTCTAGTCAAACCCAATAAAATCAACATTCGTCAGATCGCCCATTGGTGCGGCTAGTAGCGAAAACGGAGTGATGATGTGCGAATCGTGTAGACAGGGCCGTGATCGACTTGTTAAAAGGGGGTTATATGAGGCTAAATTCAGGCACTTAGCAAAACTCAGCAACTAGTTTATGCGGAGAATTTTGGGTAGATTTTTGGGTACTAACCCTGAAAATGAAAAAAGTCATCTTGACGATGACTCTAAAACCCACGGTTTAATTGATGATAATGGCGGAGCCGACGGGGCTCGAACGATAAAGCAACTTTCTTTCGATAATGCCGAACCACCGATCATAAAATGTGTAAAATTCGCGATCGCTACCGGCCGGCTGTAAATGCCTCCGATCAAATTTGCCCGCTGTCCAATTGAGCATCGCAAACGCAAAATAAAGCCCACCGAGGATCTGCAAGATCAGCAAGGACACGCCGTTTGGATCTGCGTCCGAGTATTTCAAACGATCGGCCGGAAAGAAAATGAGGGCCGGTCTGATAGTGACCGCTCGCCTGCTCTCCCAGCGTATCCCTTGCGACCTGATCGTTTCGGACGAACAGTTGAAGCAACTTTTACTCAGTAACGATAAGGATGTCCGTTTATTCTTTGATGGCCATCCAAATGTCTGACTCGGATTTTTGCATCGAGTAATAGATCAAGCGATCGTCACTTGAAATTGAGATCGATTGAAAGCGGTACGGGGTGATCGAGAATATTTCCCGAACCTCCTTTGTCACGGTGTCCGCGAGAAAGAGCTTGTCGCGATAAGTAAAAATGCAGCGCCTACTGTCGGCAAGCCATGCCACACGATAGCCAAAATCAGCGACGGGTTCCGACCTCGATGTCGTAAGATCATAAAGCTCGATGGTCGGTTCGGTTCCGTCGAAATCCAACCTGTGGCCCAGCAACTTGTCCCCGTTCGGACTCCATGACAACGCCAAAAACCTATGCTTCGTTTCACCGTCTGCATCAGGTGGCGTCAAGATCTGTGTCGCTTCACGCGATTCAAGATCGTAAATGGTCGGATAACCGTAAGACGTATTGCAAAGCAGTCGTCGCCCATCGGGTGACCAGATCGCTATTTGTGACCATTGGCCTTTTGGAAAGCTCGATATTTGTTGACGTTCGCTCCCATCGGCGAGCATGGTCCAACATTCATACTTTCCAGATGCATCCGAGAAGACCGATATCCGTTTACCATCCGGCGACCATCGTGGGGCACGATCTTTATAGACATCATTGGTTATCTGGCGCATCGAGCTTCCGTCCGAAGCGGAAACGAATATGTCTTCCTGTTTATCGCCGATCGAATCAAACACGAGCGACTGACCGTCCGAGGATATGTCGGGGTTGGTTGATACTTTTGACCCGCGGGTGATCTCGACAGGCAGCTTTCCAGCCGTCTCGGTGCGGGGGGCAAAAGCTATCCGGAACAAATTTGAGTAATTGGTGGTCTGAACATATGAGAAGCTTTTTTCGTCTGGCGAAAAGCGCAGGAATTTACTGTATTTCGCAGGGATCCTGATCGGTTCGGGCTCTCCGCTGGTGTTGCCTGAGAGTTCATCGATCCCAACCCGCCATAAATTCATACTTCCGTCCCGATCACTCAGAAAATAGAGCGACTTTCCGTCCGCAGCCCAAACCGGATTCCAGTCCGTCGCCCCGTCATTTGTAACAGGAACTACCACATCGCCAGTTGCCGAAACGGTGTAGACATCGCGCTGTCCGGCGGCATTAATACCCCAAAAGGCTATGCGCAAGCCGTTCGGAGACCATGACGGCTGAACGGCGTCAGAACGCGTGACCAAGTGCCTCTCGCCGGTCACGATGTTGATCCTCCAAAGCTCACTCGGTGTTATTGTTCGGCTTCCGGGTTCTTCGAAATCATCTATACCGTATGCGATCTCGTTTCCATCCGGTGACCAAGCCGGATGATAGCCAAGCTTCGATATACGCCTGACTGATCTGCCGGCAGCATCCATCACAAATATCCCTCCACCGTCTCGTTCCGACCGGAAGGCGATACTATTGCCATCTCGCGAAAAAACGCCCTGAGTGTCATTCGCCAATGAATCTTTTGTAAGATTGGTCGGGTTTGCATCGCCAAGGCGTTGGAAATAGATATCCCAGTTTCCGCTTTCCCGGCTTGTAAAGATAAAGCTTTGGCTGTCGGCTGAAATACTCGGGAAAAGTTCTTCGCCCCCTTGGCTGGTCAGTTGGGTAAATTTGAAATTTCCGCTCGTATCCTTTTGTACGACTGCGGCCTGTCTGTTCAGGTACATCGATCCGAACCCAACGAACAGAACCGCTATTAGTGCGGCGGCCGCAATTATGGGCAGCAATTTCCTTGGTGCAGATCGCACGGAGGATGCACGGCGGGGAAGCCCCAAATGTTGCCCGGAAACGAGATTCAGCAGAGTGTCTCGAAGGTCTCCGGCGGAACTACGTCGGTGGTCGCGTTCCTTCGTCATGGCCAGACTGACGATCTCCTCAAATTCTTCAGGTACGTCAGGGCTGTCATCGTGAATGGGGCGGGGATTCGCGTTTATTATTGCGTTGTACACCGCCGCGTCGCTGGGGCCGACAAACGGTCGCTTGCCGGTCAGCATTTCATAGAGCACGACACCGAGGCTGAATACGTCGGTTCGCTCATCGAGTTCGTCGCCGAGGGCCTGCTCCGGGGACATGTAGTGGATCGTACCCATCACGCGGTTTTGGGCGTTGTGGTCGCGCGTGTCATAACTTCCGCTTTCGGCACTGGGTGCGATCAGTTTCGCGAGGCCAAAGTCCAGGACCTTAACCTCGTCGTCGCGCCGGATCATGATATTCGCGGGCTTTATGTCACGATGAATGATCCCGACAGAGTGTGCGGCATCTAGTGCGGACGCGATCTGGGAAGCGATCGCGGCGGCGTCCTGCCAGGCAATCGGGCCTGCCGCAATACGTTCGCTCAGCGTCTCGCCATCTACAAACTCGGTTGCCATGAAGCTCACGCCATCGATTTCCTGGATCTCGTAGATGGTGATGATATTACGATGGTTTAGGGACGAGACAGTTCTGGCTTCCCGCTCAAAACGCGATTTACGTTCGCTGTTCAAAGCGAACTGTGCGGGGATAAGTTTTAGAGCTACTTTGCGGAAGAGTTTTGTGTCTTCAGCTAAAAAGACATCTCCCATCCCTCCTGAGCCGAGATGCGAAATGATGTGGTACCGATCGATCCGTTTGCCAAGAATATCATGGCCCGACTGGTCGGCCAACAGAGCAGCAGCGAGGTCGTCCGGTGGAGATTCGATAAATGATAGGGCCTTAGCGTCAAAACCGAGAAGGGATTCAACCTCGTTCCTCAAGTCGAAGTCGTCACCGCAGACTTCTCTAAGGAATGCCGGACGCTCTTCGTCGGGTAGATCGATGGCGGCATGGTAGATCCCTTCGATTTTGTCCAGATTTTTCATAGTTGCCATACGGCCTAATTTTCAAGCCGTAACTAAATCTGTGAAGGAAATGTGCCGTCTATTTCCACAGACCCCTATCGCTGATTCCGGGATTTCGTGTGAACCTTAAGACTGTTTTGTTAACTCACTCATCAGCCACGATTTAGCAAAGCGCCAGTCTCGCTTGACAGTTTGGGGCGAGACGTTGAGGATCGAGGCCGTTTCTTCGATACTTAGGCCGCCAAAGTATCGCAGTTCCACAACGCGGCCTTTTCGTTGGTCAATCATCTCGAGGCGCTTCAGAGCTTCATCGAGAGCAACTATCTCTTCCGATCGCTCGATTGAAACGACTAAAATATCGTCTGCGGTGACCCGCAGCCGATCGCCGCCTCGCTTTTGTGATTGTTTTGAGAGAGCGTAATTGACCAGTATATGGCGCATCGCGAGGGCCGCGACGCCCAAGAAATGGGCACGATTCTGCCAGTTTTGATTCTCGCCGCCCGCGAGTTTCAGATATGCCTCGTGGATAAGCTCGGTGGTCTGAAACGTATGGCCGGGGTTCTGGCCGCTCATATACCGCTTAGCCATCGTCCGAAGCTCGTCATAGACGATCGGCATTAATTCGTCGAGCGCAACCTCACTTCCTGCGCTCCATCGGGTCAGGAGCTGCGTCACTTGATGGGCGTCAGCGTTTAACTTGTTCATTCTTTATTTCGTGACAATTCTACCACGAATATCGCGCTTAAATTCGCGTTGATCTTGACGCAATGTTCCCTTTCAGACAAAAACCTTGTTTATGTATGTAGGGAGAGACTCATTTACAGGCAAATCATTCTACACAAGCAAATGACTTGGTGTCGATAACTCGATTTCACCGTGGGTCGATCGGGCCCTTAGATCAAAGAGAGGAAAAACATCACAATGAAAAGACGTTTTAGTCCAATATTTACAGCGTTCGCCATCTTAATCGCGATGGTCCTAACGGTGGCTGTGCAGAGCAACTATGGGCAGGAGGTGGTCAATGTGCAAGATCCACTACCGGCCACGGCAAAGGTCAATAACGAAACCGCAAAGATCGAAAAGGTCGTACGCGACTATCTGCTCAGTAACCCGGAAGTCATTCGGGATGCAATGCAGGCACTCGCGGCGCGAGAAGAAAAGGAAAACACTGAGCGTTCGGCAAATCTTCTAAAAACACTCCGCAATGAGATTTTTCTGGATCCGGATACGCCAGTTAGTGGAAATTCGTCGGGTGACGTGTCGGTCGTGGTTTTTTTCGACTACAACTGCGGCTACTGCAAAAGTACCCTGCCGCAACTACAGGATCTTGTTCGAAATGATCCGAACGTTAAGGTCATTTTCAAGGAGTTGCCAATTCTCGGGCCTTCCTCATTCAGGGCTGCAAAGGCCGCTCTAGCCGCAGGACGCCAGGGCAAGTATGTTCAGTTTCACGACGAGCTTCTCGTGGCGGAGAGCACAAACGACGAGGTAGTCGGTGGAATTGCGAAGAAACTGGGACTTGACCTTGCCAGATTCCTGAAAGATATGGCCGATCCAAAGTTCGACGCAGAACTTGAGCGAAATTCGCTCCTCGCAGGCTCGCTCGGGATCAATGGAACGCCCGCATACATCGTTGGTGACCAGATCATACCGGGGGCGATCGATGAGGCGTCTTTGACTAGGCTCGTGGCAGCTCAGCGATCGAAGACGGCCACGACAACCGTAATTGCGGCGTCAGGCGAAAAATAGGTAGCTCAACGGAGTTCGCAGCATCCGAAGCTAGCGAACAAAGGAACAGGAGAAAAGATGAAAAAGAAACATAGAGTATTTTTGCTGACGTGCTCAGCCCTACTAGTTTTATCATTTTTGCAGATCAGCGTTTCTGCACAGGCAAAGGGAATGGACGTCACCGAAGTTCGTATTGCCGCAATGGGTACACTCGTCCCTGAAATGGTCTATCGTCAATCCGCTGGAAAAGCATGGCAGGTCGTCAGCGGGGGAAAGGTTACACAAACCTGCAACGAGACGAGCCGAGACGAATGGTCAGTATATTTGGCTTGTGCCGATAATGTGACAATCGTATTGGACCTTTTCAAGAAAGAAAGAAGCATTATTGGGAATGCGGGGTCGACTCTTAAGGCGCCGATCGCTAGTTCCAGTAATGCCCCTGTCGCCGCCTCAGTAGAGCCAGTGGTTACCACCGTGACGCGTTCGGACACGGTAAAGGTGGACGGTACAAACGTCGCCGAGGTCACATTCGGAACAGGCGGAAGCAATTCGATTTTCAGAAAGGGTGCCGACAAGGCGTGGCAGCAGATCGATCCCGCCGGTCAGGTCGTTGCTTCCTGCAACGAGACCAACAGGGACCAATGGTCTGTGTATCTCAGCTGCCCTTCGAACCGGACGACCGCTACCATCAACCTCTTCACAAAAAAAGTAGCTTCCCGTGCCGCAAACGGTTCAGAAACGGCTTTGGGCAACGTGGTGAGCGCGAGCGAAAAGGCGACTAAGCCCCTTCAAGCTACTACAAGAAGCGCTAGCGTACCCGAAGCCGAAAAACTTGAGAGCCCGCTTTCGCCGGAAGACCTCGAGTCAGTAATGGCCTGGATCGCCGATGAAGTTTCGAATGCACGGACTCCCTACTGTTACAGGAAGACCATCGGACGAGGCGTCGGAGCGCCGCTCAGCGGTCAGTGCAGTTCCGGACTAACGGCGGATGCGGGCCTTTGCTACACTCCCTGCAGACCGGGATACGGAGGGGTGGCGACCCGTTGCTACAAGTCGTGTCCTGCGGGATTCCGCGATGATGGATTGTTTTGCGGAAAGCCGGCGGCATACACCCGACCCGGTTTCCCCTGGACGCCCGGCGATCCTCTCTTGCCAAACTACTCGGGTCCGACCGGCAGATGCGAAGCCGCAAACGGGAAAGGCAAGTGTGAACAAGATGGGGCGGTTATATATCCCAAGTGCAAGGAAGGCTTTCGAAACATCGGAAGCAACATCTGCAGTCCCGTCTGCCCGTCCGGAATGAACGACATAGGCGTCAGCTGCGCCAAGGACTTTTTAGACCGCGGCTTAGGCGTGCCGTTTGCTTGCTCAGGCGGGCTTGAGCGGGACGGCCTCCTCTGCTATCCGACCTGCAAGAGAGGGTTCAATGGCATCGGTCCGGTGTGTTGGCAGCAGTGTAACGGCGTGCAAAAGAAAGAGTGCGGCATAGGATGCGCTGACAGCGCAGACACCTGTGCCCAGGTCACATCTGATATGGTTCTGGCGCCGATCAATATGATCATCAACCTTGCGACGATGGGGCTGAGCAGCGCGGCAACCAGCGGCGCAAGTGCCGCATCTGGCGGCGTCGCAAAACTTGCGATGGGCTCGACCTCAAAGTGGGCTTCCCTGATGAAGGCAGTTGAGAAGGCCGCAGAGGTGGTCGACAAAACGACCTACGCGATCGGAATTCTCGAAGATCTCCAAACAGAGGTAGATAGATGGACCGATGACTTTGAGGGGAACTTCACCGCAAATACTTCTCCCGCGATCAACGCCAGGATCGATTCCGAGTTTGGCCCCAAGGGCGCCAAATTTGTGAAGCGCGCGTGGGCACAATACCAGCTTACGGCGTTCCTCGAAGCCGATGGATGGCGAATCGGCAAATTTGCGCTCAGCATCGCATCGATCGAACCGACCGGGATCGTTTCGGTCATCAATGCCTATGCCCATCCTATGTGCAAGAACATTTCGCCGGACGTGCAACCCGCTTCTCGGACGGACGGGACAAATGTCGCGACTGTAACCTACAAGACGGATAAGGGTGCGGGTTCATTCAGGATGACCAATGACAAGGAGTGGCGTTGGCAACCTCCAGAGGATCCTAAGTTCGCGGGCAAGTTGGGAATGGGGCAGCCCGGAGCCATGTGCGAAGAGATCCGCAGAGACCAGTGGTCCGTGTATTTGAAGTGTCAATACTCGCGCTTCGACTCAATCGAACAGATCGGTTGGTGGCCGCCAGTCACCATAAATCTGTTCACCAAGAAAGTGACGATCAAAAAGAAATCCGAAGAAATTGTCGGGGACATCACCCGGACAGGAAATGATTCGGGCTTCAATCCGTGGCCCAACGTTACAAAACTGTACAGATAGGGCGGCGGGTGAGATCAACAGATCTGATCGTGATTCAACAAGAAGAGGTTGTCTGAAAAGGCGGCCTCTTTTTTTGGCGCAAAAAGGGGTTGGAGGGCTTAAAATGTATGAATGAGAGAGAAGAAGGTGGTATTTAATAGGTAGGTGCAGAATCAGCCGATGTCACTGCCGCCGAGTTATGAAGAACTCGTGCCGAAGAAACATCCGGTGCGGGTGGTGAATGAGGTGATCGAGCGGATCGACATCAGGGCATTGGAGCGGCTCAGACGAGTTCAGGATTTTGCGGGAATTGAGGATTTGAGAATCCATGACTTCAGGCACTTCGCAACCACAATGCTCTTTATGGAAGGAGTGGCGGACGCAATTATCAGAAAGATGGCCGGCCAGCGTGCAGATGAGCTTGAGAGATACAAACACTTTTATCCAAGCTTCAAAGAACAAACCACTCATTTGATTGCCGGTAAGCTTGAGGAAGAACTGAAGGGTACATTTTTGGGTACTAACCCTGAAAATGAAAAAAAGTCACCTTGACGATGACTCTAAAACCCCCGGTTTTATTGATGATAATGGCGGAGCCGACGGGACTCGAACCCGCGACCTCCAACGTGACAGGCTGGCGTTCTAACCAACTGAACTACGACTCCGCAAGAGATTTGGGAATTGTGATTTCTGATTTCGGATTGAAATCCAATTCAATGACTTTTCAAACAACGGAACAGGCGAAAATCCGAAATCGCAAATTCCAAATCGACAATCAAAATGGTGGGCACGAAGGGACTCGAACCCCTAACTTCCTCCTTGTAAGGGAGGCTGTCTACCAATTGACGTACATGCCCGAGATCCCGGCTAAACTTATCTGCCCTACTCTCAAAAATCGGGCCGCTTCGAAAAACGGCGAATTCGTAGGGTACGAAAAAAACGTCCGATGTGTCAAGGCGCGAACGTCCCCGATTCGATCCGCGACCGCGACGATCCGGGGACGCCGAAATCAGAATCGGCCGCTGACGATCGGCGCGGTCATTGCTTCAATTGCGCCCTGTTGTTGTCCGCCGCATCGTTGACGAGAATCGTGCCTCCAAAACCGACGGCGAATGCTTTCTTGCCGTTAACCGCGATGCGTTCAAGCCGGTGTTTGAGACCGGTTTGCTCGACGGTCCAGACGTTTCCCGCGGTCGTCGTATGGATGACCGTCCCATCGGCGCCGACGGCATAGCCTTCGGCACTGTTCACGAAAACTATATCGGTCAGATCGTTTGCGACTCCCGAGTTTTGCGCTCGCCAGGACTTGCCGCCGTTCTGCGAAAAAAAGACGCTGCCGCCTGCCCCGGCGATCCAGCCGGTCGTGCGGTTGAGGAAAAAGACCGAGTTGAGCTTGCCCGCCGGTTTCGAGGAAACGCTCGCGTTAAACCATGTCGAGCCGCCGTCGTCGCTGAAAAAGACATTCCCACCCGCGCCGACCATCGTCGCGCTGCGATCGTCGTTGAACGTTCCGCCAAGCAAAAGGTACCGGATCGACGTCGTCTGCCGCTCCCAAACCGAACCGTCGGCTTTGAATTCATAGATCGCGCCATTTTCGCCGACCGCTATTCCGACGCCTTTCTGATTGAAGAAGAACCTCGTAACGCGATCACGCCCGCCGCCGGTGAATTCAACCTTATCCCACGTTTTACCGCCGTCCACGGTTTTGAGCATATACGACGAACCGTTCGCGCCGCGGTTGAAGATATCGCGCTCGCAGAGAAGCCAGCCGTTCGACGCGTCGGCGAACCAGATCTGTCTCAGCGTATCGTCAGTAAAGTTCGTGCGTTTGGTCCACGTCGAACCGCCGTCATTCGTTTCAAGGAACGTCCCGCCGCTTCCAACGATGAATCCGTCGTCGGCGCTGACGAACGCCACATCGTGAAGCCACGCGAACGTCGGCACGCGCTGCTTGACCCACGCCGCCGGAGCGGTCTGGAACAACGAGAGAACGAAAATCAGTATGAACAGACGACGCATGGTTGATCGCAAGTCTTGCGATTTCGGATTTGTGATTTGTGATTTGGGAATCCCAAATCCCAAATCACAAATCCCAAATTAGAATGGTGATCCGAACAGAAGTCTGACGACCGAGGCCTGTCCGAGGACCTTTCCGAATGTTTCCCAGTTAAGCGAGAAGCCCCTTTTCGGCACGAAGACCTGATCGCCCGGATTCAGGAAGATCATCGGTGCCTTGCCGCTTTCGATCTCGGCCAAATTTACCTCTTGACGGCTCAGGTTTCCGCGTTGGTCGTAACGAATCAACGCGACCTTTTTCTTGTCGCCGTTTTTCGCAATGCCGCCGGCCTCGATCACCGCTTCATACAGACTAACCTTGCGGTCCATTACCCGGACTCCCGGCGAAACGACATTGCCCATCACGCTGTAGCGGACAGACATCGCTTTTTCGAGCGTCACCGTGACCTTTGGTTCGATGATGTACTCGTCAAGTTTCTTGGTGATCTCGTCGGCGACCTGTTCGACCGTCCGTCCGCCGACCATCACGCCTTCGCGGATCAGCGGATAAGAGATGCGAGCCGTCGGCGGCACCGTGATCCCCATTTTGCAATAGTCGGGACACTGGCCGAAGACCTCGACGCTGATCACATCGTTCGGACCGAGCCGGTACTCTTTCAAGTAGTTGCTGTAGTATGCGACGACTTCTTCCTCATTGAACTCGGCGTCGTCCTTCGACGGGTCCGCGACCGGAACCGTCGGCTCGGGCGTCGGCTTGACCGTCTCGGTCGGCGCCTTCGACTCAGTCTCCGTGACGGTCCGATCACGCGTCTGCGGATTCTCGGTCTGTGCGAAAATTCCGACAGCGACCAGCAGCGTCAAGATAATTACTGTTAATGCTTTCATCGTCATACTCCAACTCATTCAGGATTCAAGATTCCAAACCCCAGATATTCCAGATTCCGGATTCCAGGTCAAAGACCCACCAAAACTCGACTCAGGACTCCCAAATCGCAAATCACCAATCCCAAATCGCAAATCGCAAAATTCCCTACCTGCTCCCCTTTCGGAAAAGCACGGTTTTGATCGTTTCGAAAATGATCACAAGGTCGAGCGCCAGGCTCTGGTTCTTGATGTAATACAAATCGTACTGCAGTTTCTGCCGCGCATCCTCGACCGATGCACCGTACGGATACTTGATCTGCGCCCAGCCGGTTAGTCCCGGTGCCGTCAGGTGACGATGTTCGTAGAAAGGAATTTCCTTCGCCAACTGCTCGACAAAATGCGGCCGTTCGGGACGCGGACCGACAAAACTCATTTCGCCTTTTATGATGTTCCAAAACTGCGGGATCTCATCGACCCGTATCTTGCGAATGATGCGCCCGATCCGCGTCGTCCGGTCGTCGGCCGCGGTCGCCCAGATCGGCACGCCGTCCTTTTCGGCGTCGGTCCGCATCGAGCGAAACTTGATCACCTTGAAGATCCGGCCGTGTTCGCCGACGCGTTCCTGTTTGTAAAACACCGGGCCTTTTGACTCCAGTTTGATCAGCGCCGCGGTGATGAGACCGATCGGCAGAGACAGGATCAGACCGACCAACGCCATTCCGCGATGCACCATTTGGCGGATCATGCGCGTCAAACGCGTTTCGCGGCCGCGGCCCTCGAATATCAGCCACGACGGACGGAGCATATCGACGTGGACCTGCCCGGTCACCCGTTCGAAAAACGACGTGCATTCCTCGATCGACACATCGCCCGCGAGGCTCATTTTCAACAACGCGTCGGTCGGAAAATTCCCGCGGCGTTCTCGGACGGCGATGACGATCCGGTCAACATTTACGTTCTTGACGATGTCTTCGAGATTGTCCGTCGTGCCGAGCACGCTGACATCGGCGATCTTCGAGTGCGGCTTGATGCCGTTCTCGGTAACGAATCCGACGATCCGGTATCCGGCGTCGCGTCGTTCCCAAACCGCGTCAGCCGTATCGCGCGCGGTTTTTCCGGTGCCGACCACGAGGATCTTCTCGCCGATCTCGGGATGCCCGGTCAGATAATGAATGACTATCCGCCAACTCAGGAGCAGAACGAGAACGAGCGGAACCGAGATCACCGAAACGCCGCGGCCGATCAGCAGCGGCGGCGCGAAATAGAACAGCAATGCGAGCGATGCCCAGGCGATCCCGATCCCCTGTACGAGCCGGAGCATCAGCTCGCGGCGGTTGTTCATCACCGTGAAATCGTAAAGATCGTAAAAATAAAGCGAGAGAGTGCAGACAAAGGTCGCGAGCGCGATCTTGAGCCAGCCGTTGTTGTCATCCAACTGGTATTCCGAACCCGAGATTCCCAGACGCAAATACAGCGCGAGAATGATGCCGCCGTAAATGATCGTCGCATCCGCGAACAGCAACCCGATCGTTCTCGCACTGAATTTATTTGCACCCATTTATTGCCGTGAGTCCGGCGTTGGCGTGACGGCGACGTGTTCAAGATCGGCGCCGTACCGTAGCCGAAACTCAGAACCTATCTTTTGTAGTACCCATAGCCGTACTGAGTTTCGTTCAATACGTCCTCGGAATGGTTCAACACGGTTCCGAGCATACGGTCCCGCGGAACCGATTCAAGCACCCGTTCGACCGTCCCGTAACGCGTTCGTCCCGCACGGATGACGAGCATCGCGCCGTCGGCGTGATTGATCAGAATGTTAGCGTCAGTAAAAATAGCCAAGGGCGGAGCATCAATGATCACGAAATCAAACATCTCACGCGACTTGCGGAGAATCTCCTTGAACTTCGGACCCGAGATGAGCTCGGCGACGTCGTTTCTGGCATCGCCCCCCGGAAGCAGGTAAAGTCCCGCCGGATTGAGCTTGATGATCGAATCTTCGAGCTCGGCCCGGTCGGCGAGAATATCGGAAAGTCCGCGGTCGGCCTCGATCCCCAAATAGTCGGTCAGCGACGGCATTCTCAGGTCGCTGTCGATGATCAGGCATCTGATGCCGTCCGTCTGTGCCAGGAGCCAAGACAGATTCAGCGCGGTGATGGTCTTGCCCTCGCCGGGATTGATGCTCGCGACGACGATCGACTGCAGTTTCTGGCGCTGACTTTTATGGAGAATCTGCGTTCGCAGATTTCTGTATTCTTCGCAGTAGTTCGAATGCGGCTGCGTGATCGAGACCAATCGAGGTTCGACGCGCTCCGGCTCAACGTTCCACACGGAAAATTCCGGTAGACGCAAAGTGGCGGAGCGCGCCGTTCCAATAGCGTTCAAAGTTGCCCCGGCAGTAATGATCGAAGTCGGTTCAGGGAGTGCCGTCCCAACCAACGATTCGATCTGCCCATTGAACGCCGAGCTTGGTGTTCCGATCTTAAAGGCCTCGTCGGCAAACATCTCGGGTGGCGTCGTGATGCGCTTCGCGGCGCGCTCAAACGGAACGACCGTCGAGACCGCCGGAGTTTCCGGCGTTTCATTTGTCTGCTCGACCTGTTTCTTCTGCAGTGCTTTAAGAATACTCATAGCTTTTCAGTGCGGGGCCGCGTATGATTCAACCCCTCAAAAATCCGCAATCACAATTCACAAATCCGAAATCAATAGAATCCGCCGACCTCTTCGATCTCGAGGCTGATATCGTCGTCCAGGTCGTCAAAGACGGGGCGACTTTTCGTCGCATCATTCGCCGGAACAGGCGCGGGCTTCTCGGTCTTGAACATCGGCCGCGACTTCTCGGCGCGCGCCTGGTTGTTCCACAATTCCTCGCGCGCTTCCGGGGTCAGTACCCGTCCGCTTGAGGCGACATTCGCCGACTGTTCGTTTCCCGCCAAAACGTCGTTTCGCGGCAAAAGATCGAGGTTGTCGGCAACCTCCTCGATAACGTGCCGGCTGATGATCTGTTCGCCGGCGGCATACGCTGCCAGCATCGAGTTATCGCAAAGGTTGTTGATCTGCCGCGGAATTCCCTCGGAACACTGGAAGATAAAATCGATCGCGCCCGGCGTAAAAACGTTCGGCTGATCGCTGCCGGCGATCAGAAGACGCTCGGTAATGTAACGCTCGACCTCGTCGGTCGACGGCAGTGCGTGCATCTTGCAGCGAAGAGCAACGCGTTGTTTGAGCTGTCGCAGGTTCGGTTGGTTGAGCTTCTCACGAAGTTCCGGCTGTCCGGTCAGAACGATCTGCAGGTGCTTCGCGTTGTCCGATTCAAAGTTCATCAGCAGGCGAATTTCTTCGAGGACATAGTCCGAGAGTTCGTGGGCCTCGTCGATGATCAGAACGGTGCGAAGTCCGCGGCGATGGCGCTCTTCGAGAACCTTGCCCATCACCTGCAGCAGTTCGGCCTTGTTCGTCCAATCCTTTATGCCGAGCATCTGCGTCACGTGATGATAGAACTCGTCGATCGAGAGCCGCGGGTTGAAAACATACGCCGCGAGCACCGACGAATCCAGTCTCCGCAGGATCCAGCGAAGCGCGGTCGTCTTACCGGTGCCGACCTCGCCGGTCAGCACGACGAGCCCTTTGGCGTTCTCAAGCCCGTAGTAGAGACTTGCCAGAACCTCGTTGTAACTCGGCGTGAACACGATGAACCGCGGATCCGGCGTCAACGTAAACGGTATGTCTTCCAATCCAAAAAATTCTTTGTACATATTCCCTCAAACGATTTCGGAATTGTGATTTCCGATTTCGGATCGCGCCGATTACGCGATTCGATCTCTATCCGAAATTCTCGATTCAAATTGTTCTGCCCGTGAAGTCGAAAAATCCGAGATCACGTATCCCCCAAAAATTAGCTAACCATTCTTTCGAAAACCTTTGTCGCCTGCAGAATCAAGGCGATCAACGGAATCGCACCGATCGCGAGAATCACTCCGGCGAGGAGACGAATCCGGCGCGAGCGGATCAGCCAAACCTTTTCATCGTGCGAAAGCAGCGGCGGAACCGATGCCAGAACCGGAAGTCCCGTGTAGTGCTTCGCGTCTTCGATATTCTGGATCTTGAATATCCGCGGCAGTTCGCAGATCGCGGCCAGGAACAGCCCGATCCCCAAACCGATCGCGGCTCCGAGCCCGGTCAGCAACCCGCGTTTCGGCGCCACCGGTGACTCCGGCAGGTTCGCGGGATCCTGCACGCGAATCGTTTCGCCCTGTGCGTTTTCCTCGCGGTTGACCTGCATCGACGCGTCGTTGCTCTTCTTCAACAGATCGTCGTACGACTGCTTTGCCGACTGATACTGCGTACTGATCCCCTCAAGCGCGACTTTGACGTTCGGGATCGTGTTTATCTTCGATTCAAGTTCACTGATCAGCACCGAATTCTGGGCCAGATCCTGATCTTTTAAGCGAAGCTGGCCTTCGATCTGCGTGATCTGATTTTGCAATCGCTGATTCTCGAGTTCGATGTTCTTGCGCTGAAGTTCCGCCTTGCGGCTGCTGGTCTGGCTCGCGAGCCTAACCCGCGTATCCGTATTCTTGCGAAGGTTTTCGATCTCTTCGTCGATGCGCGCGATCTCGTCCTTCTTGCCGACGACGTCGGGGTGCTTTTCCTTGAAGACTTTCAGCAGCTTGTCGAGCTGACCCTTAAGATCGGCGCGTTTCTGAACGAGCTGCGCGTAGGCCGGCGTGTCCTCGATCCGCGACGCCGCTTCGGCGACTTCCTTTGTCTCTTTTTCGCCGAATTCGTCATAAACTCGCATCTGCCGGTTGTTCGCCGAGATTTGATCGTTGACGCGTCCTTTTTCCATCGACATCGTCTCTTTTTCCTTGGCGATCGTTTCTTCGCGCTTGCGCAGTCCCTCGAGCTGTGCGATCAGTCCCTGCGACGATTCCGGAAGCGTCTCGACGTTCTTCATCATTATCTCGAGACGCTGCTTTTCGAGATTGTCGAGGATCTCCTTTTTGGTCTTCAATTCGTTCTCAATGAACTCGCGCGTTTTTTCGGCGGTTTGCGTCGATGCCAAAACCTGTGCGTTGACGTATTTTGCAGCCAGTTCACTCGTCACGTTTCGCGTCGCGTTGGGTTCGCGGTCGCGGTAGCTTAGACGAAACGCCGCCAGTTTCTCGTCGTTCGTCTTTTCGAGGTCGATCGTGATGTTCTTGCGCATCTTGTCGACGATCAGAGCGGTGTCCATTCCGCTATTTCGCTCGATCTTGAAGAGGTCGAACTTCGTAATCATCGGCTCAAGGGACGACCGCGACAGAACCTCCTGATTGATCGTCTGCAACCGCTGCGACAGATCCTCGTCGGTCAGCGGTTTAACGACATTGTCGGAGATTGTCGGCGGCTTGACGGTCAGCAGGGTCTTCGATTCGTAAACGCTCGGCAGTTTGTAAACAACATAGCCGATCGCCACCGTCATCGTGACCACGGGCAACAAAATGAACCACTTGCGCCGTTTCAGCATTTTGACGAATTCGCCTGCAGTCCGCTGTCTAAATTCAACACTCATCTCAAATCTTCTCCGTTCCTAGCTCTTTGCCGCGCCTGAGCCTTCGTCAGACTTCTCCTCACCCTTATTGAAAACCCAGCGAAGCGCGATCGTCAGACCGACAAGCGCGATTCCGAAGATAAGAATTCCGATCGACTCGGGGACAAATCCGAGGATCAGGTTCTGGTTGGTTGTCTGCATCAGGTAAATCATTTTCGGTCTCCGTTAAAGCGTCGCCAACAGCGACTTGGCATCCTGAGCGTCCTTCGGTGAAAGACTGTTCGCGTTCTGCAGCGAGGCTTCGACCTCGCGGCGCGCAGCGGTTTTGTCGCCGGCCGACGCGAGAGCCGTCGCGAGCCGAACACGGTACGCCGCATTCACCTCGCTCCCAATACGTTTCGCGTCCGCCTCGTCGAGCGCAACTGCCCTTCTGAACTGTTCCACCGCCGGTGAATACAATCCCTTCTTGAAATAAACCCATCCAAGCGTGTCGTAGTAGCCGGCTGTCTTTGAATACTTGTTAACGATCGTCTGCGAGAGCTTCAACGCCTCGTCCAGGTTTCCCTGGCCGCGATCGGCGATGAGCCAGGCCAGATTGTTCGCTGCGATCGGTGACTCGGGCGCGAGCTTAAGCGCCATTCGATAGTTTTTTTCCGCTTCCGCAAAATTTTCGCGCGCTTCCTCGAGCATTCCGATCAACGTATAGATCGCCGGCGATGCTTGTTTTTCAACCACTTTCCCGTACTGCACGATGGCTTCCGCCGTTTGATTGCGGTCTGCGAGAAGCGACGCATATGACGAATATGCGGGCAGATAACCTTCATCGAGTTCAATCGAACGCTTGAGCGCGACTTCGGCGGCTTCGACGTTCTTTTCGGCGAGGAAGATGTCCGCTTTCAGATATTGGAGCGCGGCCGCCATCCCGCGGTTTTCGCCGCTTGCGGTCAGCGACGCATCCACTTTTGAATGAGCGTCCGCAAAACGCTTCTGGCGAGTAAGAACCCCGACGGCGCCGCTGAGCGCATCGAAGCTGTTGCCATCGATCGTCAAAGCCCGCTCGTAATAGACGAGACCTTCGTCGTACTTCCGTTCAGCATTCGAGACCTTTGCGAGGTTGATCAGCGCCGCCGTTGAACGAGGTGCATTTTTTTGAACTTCGGTCAGATCGGACTTCGCTTCGGCGAGTTTGCCGAGCTCAAGATTCGCCAGGCCGCGCGCCGAAAGAGCCCGGAAACGCAGCTCCGATATCTCGCCGCTCATTGCCGACCCCGTCGCAACGGTTCTGCTCGTGTTCTGGAAGAGATCGTCGGCAAGCCGGAACGCGCCGTCCGCGTCGCCGTCGTAAAACGCGGCTTGGATCTTCAGCATTCGTGTCCGGAGATAATTCGGGTGATATTTCTCGAGATCGCCGATAAAAGCCCGCGCCTGATCGGTCTGTCCGAGTTCAAGTCGCGCTTCAACCATCAGGAACAGCGCGTCCTTGTGACTCGGCAAACTTTTCAAGATGGTTTCAAGATCCTTGACGGCATCGTCGCTGCGGCTCTCGGCGAGCGCGAGCCGCGACCGCAAGATCAATGCTTCGTTGTCCTTATCGTTGATCTTCAGCAACTCGGCGACCTGTTCCGCGACCCTCTGGTTGTCGCGGCGATCAAGGTAGAGATCGGCGAGGCGGTATCGCGCCCGGACGTATTCCGACTGGGCGGCAATGATCTCATTTAGAATTCCGATCGCTTCGGCATCGCGGCCGATGTGAGCATAGAACTCGGCAAACGCGATGCGGCTTTCAGGACTGTTCTCCTGAAGCTGCACGAGTTCGCGATACATCTGCTCCGCTTTGTCGTACTGTTTGTTCGCGGTAAAGAAATCGGCGGAGGCCTCGCGGGCGTCGATGTTTTTCGGTTCGGTCTCGACGGCCTTTCGAAACTGCGATTCGGCGTCCGCCTGCCGATTTGCATAATCAAGGAACCGACCGTATTCGACATAGCCAACGGCCGTGTTCGGATTCGCCGCGATCCCTTTTTTGATGGTTTCTTCAGCTTCTCCGGCCTTCTCGATCGTCTGATAATAGCGGGCCTTGGAAATATACGACTCAGTGCGGTTCGGTTCGATTGCGATCGCGCCGTCAAGAACTTGGATAACGTCTGCCTCCGGACGGTTCTGCGCCGCCAGAACTGAGGCACTCAGAATCTGGCCTTCGATGTGTTTCGGATCTTTTGCGAAAACCTCCGCGACGATCTTTTCCGTTTCGCCGATCATCGGCGGCTGAACGAGCAGGTAGTAGTTGCCCAGCTTAACTTTCGCCGAGAGATTGTCAGGCGCCAATTCTTGGGTCTTTCGGAGCGATTCGATCGTCTCGCTGAACTGACCGAGGCTTTCGTAAGCGCGCGCAAGTCCCCACTGGGCTTCGGCGGAATTGCGGTCAATCTCCGCCGCGGTGCGAAATTCCATCAGCGCTTCGTGAAACTTTCGCTTCTGGAGATACTCTTCGCCGCGGGCTAGATGTTTGTCCTTTGAACCGGAGCAGGAGACGACAAAAACGAGCAAACAACAAATTGCTGTCTGCACGAAAAACCGGAAAGTGAAAATATGGCACTCTTTCAATCTCATTTAATAGGTACACCCTCCCGATAGCGGCGGCTTCCGGTCGGGCATTGACTTTCGGCTCGCTGTGCCGAATTCCGACGAGGGGGCAATCTCGCTGGAATTTCGGGAAATGTCAGTTTTCAAGGCTAAGCCGGTGTTTGTCGCCGGCATTCGAAAGAAGTTGCAATCAGGTTCTGATTTCAGAAAAACTTCCCCTTCGAACGCCCAATGCGACCCTAGGACGAGAAAGATCCTAGTTCGCAAATTACGGAATCAACCTTCGAAACAAGCTTTAGGGGTACGGGGCAAAGGATACCACAACTTCGCCCGACTTAGGTAAAGGAACCGTGAGGGCAGATGACAGCATGCAGAATTCGTGAGACTTGGATGTGCCCGCGATTATCCAAGATTATGAATTAGAGAATTTCTTTCCCGCGAAACGCGCGAAATATCCGAAAACGGGCCGGAAAACAAAATCTTTTAGCGTTTTTCGCGGGCAAACAGCTTTCTCTCAAGAAACACAATTTCAAGTGCCTGATGCAAAAGGATTTAAGTTAGTCCGTGTTTCTTCGGCACGCCGTTAGCCAACCTGCCGAATGGGCCGCCATTGCGTAATTCGGGATAAGATCTACTAAACATCTCTGTGTTCTCTGTGTCTATGTGGTGAATAAACTCAGGAGAAAAACACATTGCAAAGGTGACAGAGAGCGGCGGAGTATTCTTGAAGAGTAAGCGAAAAGGCATGAAACCGGCGCGTGGCATCAACATAATCTCTCAAGAAACACAGTTTCAAGCGCCATATGCAAAAGGACTAAAGCTAGTCGCTGTTTTTTCGGCACGCCGTTCGCCAATCTGCCGAATGGACCGCTATCGCGTAACTCGGGATTATTCCGGAACGAACGCTCCCAAACGTTCGGCAAGCTGCGCTGAGAGATCGACGGCGGCGGTTGTGGCGGCGGCCTCGTCGTTCCCGACCGAGGTCATCACGCGGACCATCGCGCCGTCGCTGCGGCGCCGCAAAACGCTGTCCCAAACCGTATGGGCCTTGTCGAGGTACTCGCTTGCCTCGGCCCGTCCACGGCCCTGATACCAGTAGATCATCACTTCTCGATAAACTCCGTTTTCGATAATGTAACGGTTCGCCCGAAAACTCCGGCCACCGGACACGGGGATCTCGATCAACTCGGGTCGGTTCATAACCCATCCCGCACCCGGAAGACAGTTTTGCGGGCTGTGGTAGGTCGCGCCCGACCTCTGTGAAGCATAATAACCGACATAAATGTTGGCCAAGCGGCCATCGGCCGACAGATACTCGCGCATCGTGTAATCCGAAACCCGAAGGACGCTTTCGGTCGCTTCGCCGAAACGAATCTCGTCGCCTTTCTGGCGCCAGTCGCCGAGCGTCAAAGGAAGCTGCGAAAGCGTTTGGCGTTCGACCGCAACTTCACTCCGGCTCTGAAACCAATTTACGAAAACGCCGGCGGCGATCAGGACAACGACAGCGACAAGCACGCGCGGAGATCGCGTATCGAGAAACTGACTTTCCCGGCTTTCGACCGGCGAGGAATCCCGACGACCAAGCCGTCCGACGCGTTTGAGGACGCCGTTCACACCGATCAAAAGCGCGAGGGCGACGACGTAAACGAGCCAGCCCGAGGCGTCGTGCCAGGTACTTTCGGTCGCTCGCCGTCCGAAATGATATGTCAGGACGCCCGTCGCCGTGACACGCGCGGCATTTGTCAGGACGGCGATCGGAACTGCGGCAAGCATCAGCAACACGATCCGCCAGAAATCGAAACTTCGGACCGTCTCACCGAAACTCTGAAACATAACGCCGCGGCGCTCGCGCGTAAAGTAACCGAGGATCAGCGCGAGCGTAACCAAAGTCATCAACGAGCGGATACCGCTGCAGGCCTCGACGACTTCGAGCGCAATGACCTGCGTCGCGCCGCTCGGGAGTATCTCGATGACGTTGCCCTTGCGGACGGTCGGCACCTCGAACAGGCGAATCCCCCAAACGGCGGCTTGCGACGCCCAGATCTGAAGCGGAAAAGCGATCTTGTTGAAAATGATCTGCGGAATCGGGATCGCCAGCAGGAGAAGGGCAAAAGAAACCGTCAATAAACGCAGGACGCCAGGTCCGAAGAACCATACGACGAGCCCGGCGATCGTCAGCACCATCGCGATCCGCTGCGTGAACAGTTCGGCGCCCAGCGTTCCCCCGATCAATAATATGAGGGCGAAGGCGACCAGCGAAACTCCGAGAAGCGCCGAGCCTCGGCGGCCGTAGCTACTGATCTCGTCCCATTCGGACCAGATTATGAAACCGATGACGAACGGTACGAGCAATCCGTGCGAATAATTCTCGTCGGTCCACCAGTCGCGACCAAGCTTGACGATGACTCCGAAAAACAGAAAGACGAACGCCGCGCCGATCGCCAGCGCGCCGCGGATCAATTTCGGATTTGCTGAAACGAATTTCATCGGTTTCCATCCGGCCGGAACGAACTGAAACAAACGCTGAATTGACCGAAGTTTCCGAAAGGCGACTATCTGATCGGTTCCCGAAGCATCACTCCGGCGGTCTGTTTTGCGAGATCGGCGGCTTCCGGATTTGATTCCCTCAGTTGGGCAACCTGCCGCAACGCCTCGCCGGTGCGGGACAGCAGACGGACCAGATCGCCTTCCTCAGCTTTGGAGCGGAAGACAAGTTCGTCCCAATTCATCCCGCCGGCCCAGCATTCGGCGGCGGCGGCGGCGGAAAAGTTCAGATCGGGCGCGGGTTCGACACCGAACTTCCATTCGGCGTTGGAGACATCGAACACGATGTCTTCGAACGTGGTCAACAGGTCAAGGACGCGGTTCGACAGATAGATCTCGCCGTAGTTGCGATCCGAATCGGCCGCGAGCGAAGCCATCAGGGCGGCCGCGGTTTTGATGTCGAGACCGTCGAAAATCCCGCGGCTGAGCGCCTCGCCAACGAGCAACGGCCTGTCAACGCGCAGATCGGCGAGCCATTTGCCGCGATCGGTAACGCATTCGCCGCCGAAATCGAGATAACCGAAATGATTCAGTACGCGGGCGCGTCGCTCGAACGGCTGCCAGATCTCCCCGCGCAGCGTTTCGATATCGCGGTTCGTCGTTTCGACGAAACCGGCCTCGTTCCAGAGTTCCCAAAGCAATTCGTTTGCCGCGACTCTTCCTTCGTCGCCGAGATCGCGCTTCATCAACCGATCGACCGCCGAATCGATCAATTCTACGGGTTTGTCGGAGTCGATGTTGACGGCTGCGAGCCGCGGTTCTTCGATCGCCGGATTCCTGCCGCGGTAGATGTCGTCGATCGCCCGGTCGAGCGATTGTTCGTCGAGAGCGTAAACGGCCTCATAGACACGTCCTATCTGCCCGAGCGCGAGCGTCGCCCCCTGACCGTCATCACGCATCGCGACGACCTTGTCACCGAAGGCATTCAGGACAAGAAAGAACTTCGTCGAGTTTCGGCCGCGCGTTACGATGCGTCCGGCTATTGCGTTTTCGCGCAGCCAGATTTGACGCACCTCGGCGCGGGTTTGCGGAAGCTTCTCCTGAAGCCGTAGTTTCGCGCTTGTCAGCCGCTCGAACCCGCGCACGGCATCGACGCTGATCCCGAATTCGTTACCTTCAAGCCGTTTCCGGATTTTTTGGACGGTTGCCTCGACGGCGCGTTCAAGCTGGATGATCTGATGCGCGGTCTCGCGAAACGCAAAGCTTTTCTCGGCGATCTCGCGAACCTGACCGAAGCTCTTGAACGCATCGAGCAGGTTCAGCAGACTCGAATAAGTCGCACGAAAGCGGCTAGTCAGCGGGTCCGGCGGCGATTTCAGCAACTGCGCGATCTTCGGCGGATTCTGAAATTGACCCGGCGCAAGGACGACGAATCCGACGTTGTCCTTTCCGCGACGGCCCGCGCGGCCGGTCATCTGCTGAAGTTCGGATGCCTGGAGCGAGCGCCATCCGTCGTTGCCGCGGGTGTCGGCGTTGGTGATGACGACCGTCCGTGCCGGAAAATCGACGCCGGCGGCGACGGTCGAAGTCGCGAAAATGGCGTTCAGAAGCCCGCCCGACATCATCTTTTCGATCAATAGTTTCCACGCCGGAATATGTCCCGCGTGATGTGCCGCGACTCCGCCGCGGAGAAGGATCTTGCGATGCTTGTGCGATTTGATCTCCGGAAACTGCGCGGCGAAGTCGTCAAAAAGCTTTTGGCGTTTGTCCTCCTTCTCGGGATCCGTGCGCTGCGAACGGTCGCCGGCGACCTCGGTCGCTGCCTCGTCGCATTTTCGACGTGTCGGCAGAAACACAAGCGCCGGCAGCAGATTGAAGTTTCGGAGCGAAGTTATGAGCTTCGGCGGCGGAATTTCTGGCAGTTTGAATCTCACTCTGGTTGGATTCTAGCGTATTGCGGGCCGCGAGCGAAACCGTTGGCGCTTCGGGAACCGGCCGCAGCGCTTTTGCGCCGGCGGCCGTGGCGCGAGATAATCCGGATATGCACGAAACACTCAAACGGTGGCACGAGTTCGTCGATAGCCCCGACGCGGCGGTTCTGGAAGAGATCCTGGCCCACGAAGTAAAGTTTCACTCGCCTTTTGTCTGGAAACCGAAGGATGGAAAGGCGTTGACCAGTCAAATCCTGATGACCGTAACGCAGGTCTTCGAGGACTTCCGCTATGTCCGTACGATCATCGGCGACGGGAATTGGTGTCTGGAGTTCGAAGCGCGGGTCGGCGATTTGACGCTTCGCGGGGTCGATCTTATCAAACTCGGGCCGGACGGCAAGATCGTCGATTTCGAAGTGATGATCCGGCCTGCGAACGCGCTCCAGGCGCTCGGTCTTGAAATGGGACGCCGGTTGGCCGGTTCATAATTCCGGCTACCGGTCGGACCCGGAGCAGTTTTCATATAGTGCGATGGTCGCGTCGACCATCTTTTCGAGCGAGAATTTCTCCGCCGCAACCTTCCTGCCGGCAGCGCCGAATCTCAACCGAGTCGGGCCGTCGGCAAGCAACCGGGCGACGGTCGATGCCAGTTTGGCGGCCTCGCCGACCGGCACCAGCAACCCGGTTTCCCCGTCGTCAACGAGTTCCTTCGCGCCGGCGGTCTCCGTCGCGACGACCGGCACGCCGTAAAGCATCGCCTCAAGGATCGCGAGTCCGAAGCTCTCGGAATGCGACGGCGAAACGTACAGGTCGAGCGCTCCGAGTACTTCCGAAAGGTCGTCGATCCAATCGAGAAAGAGGATTCGGTCGCCGAGTTCAAATACTTTTGCAAGTCGTTTCAGTTCGCGCCTGAATTCGCCGCCGAGCGAGTTGTCGCGGCCGACGATCACGAACCGTGCGTCGCGGTTGGTCTTGGCGATCTCTGCCGCCGCCAGTATGAAATCGTGCTGGCCCTTGAGCGGTTTAAGCTCCCCGACGGTTCCGATGAGCGGAACGTCGAACGGGATCCCGTGAAAGAACCGGAAAGCCTCGCGCCGCTTTCGCGCCGTTTCTGCATCGAGATCGGGAACCTTGATCCCGTTCGGAATAGTCACGATCTTATCGACGGGAAAGATGTCGCGGAGATTCTGCGCGACCGGCGGGGAAACCGCAATAACCCGTGCGACGTTTCGGAGCGCAATGCGGTTAAACGGTTTCATCGCAAAAAGAACGTGCCGGGTGAGCACAAACTTCACGTTCTTTGCCATCCGGCAAACGAGGCTCGCCGGAATGTAGTCGCGCGCCGCGTGCGCGTGCACGATTGCGATCCCGCGGTCGTTTACATAGCGGGCGATCCGTTTCGAGCCGAATACGCCGAACGCGTTTCGGATGGATGAATGAAGTATACGATCCGGCGGCAGAAAATCGAGTTTCTCCGACCATTCACAGGTCGGTCTGAGAACAACGTGGACCTCGTGGCCGCGATTCACGAGTTCACGGCACAGGTCGACCAAGTGGCGCTCGCCGCCCCCAAAGGTCTTCGCGGATGAAATGTGCAGGATCTTCACGACTCGTCGATTGTAAATGGTTAATGGCTATTTGTTAATCGTTAGTTGCTAATGGTTGATTGTTGATCGATGTCTTCAGCCCGAATTAGGCTTCAGCGACGACAGTGACCAACTTTTCCAATGCGGAATCCGGGATTAACCCGGATTCCGCAATGGAAAGATCGCCTGCGAATTTCCGCGAATCCGCGCGAATAAGATTCTATCCGAATCCGCACGGGCAAAACGCTTTTCAACACTTTGGGCCGTGGCCCGATTTCAAAACCCCGCTTCTTTCGCAGCGCTTTGGACCAGATTTCCATTTGCGCGGATTCGCGGAAATTCGCGGGCAAAATTTCCCTATTGCGCAATTTGGGATTAACCAATCCAAAATCGCAAATCCAAAATCCAAAATGAAAAAGGCACGCTCCACTGTGGAAGCGTGCCGTGTGTGAATCCCTTTCGGGTAAGGTTAGAACTGGAAGCGTGCTCCCAGCTGCATCTGGAACACCTGGCTTCCCGGGCTGTTGGCAACGATGATCTTGCCTTCGTTGATGTTGCCGACGCGGCGCTCGCGAACCTGAAGGAAATTCGCGTTCGTGATGCCGTCCAGACCGCAACGGGCGTTCGAACTCGCACAATAGTTGGTCGAGGTGAAACTCGTCAACCGGATGTTCGAGAAGTTGTACACGTTGAAGAACTCCGAGCTCAGGACCAAGCGACGGCGTTCGCCGAAGTTGAAGCCTTTCTGGATACGGAGGTCGATATCGTAAACGTTCCGGTTGCGGAACTGGTTACGCTTGATCTCGAATCCCGGAACGAGGATCGGACGCTCAGTGTTGTTTCCGTCACCGTTGAGATCCGAACCGACGGTCGAATTGACCGGCGTACCCGAGCGAAGACGAATCGTGCTCGAAACCTCGAAGCCGTACGGCAGGAAAACGATCGGGTTCGCGACAAACTGGTGACGGCGGTCGTTGCGCGCCAAACCGTACTCACCTGACAGGTCATACGGGTTTGAATAGAGGACACCGCCCGCATCGCGTTCGTTGTCGTCGTCCGACAAGCTCTTCGAGAGCGTGTAGAACATATTCATCCGGATGTTAACCTTGTTGTACGTGCGGTTCGCGTTCATCCGGAACGTCAGCGCCTTGTAAAGCGAGCGAGCCGACGAATCGCGAAGCTGGACCGTACCGAGACTCGTCATCGGACGAGCCTGCGCACCGGTCAGGTTGCGATTGACGATTACTCGTCCCGAAACGGGATCGACGCTGGTCGGGTTCGGCAAGTTGATGTCGCGGTTACGCTGCAGGAAAACGGTGTTGACCTGCGAATAATCGAGGCCTACGATGACGCCGGTGGCGATCTGCCGTTCGATTCCGCCGCCGAACTGGAAGGACATCGGGTTCTTGAAGTCCGGCATAATTCCGGTGAAGTTGGCGTTCTGGAAAACGCCCAAATTCGCGGCCGGGTTTGTGGTGGCATTGCGGATCGCGGTCGCGATCTGGCCGAGCTGCGCCGTCGAAATCGTCGGAAGGGCGTCTATCGCGCTGGAATTCAGGTTGATCCCGAGAATCGCGAACTGACGGAAGACCGTATTCGGAGCGAATCCCGTACCGCCCATAATTGCGACGTACTGCGGATTTGCCGCGTCAAACGCGGCCTGGCTGAAGCCGGTCGCCGCAAACGCGCCCGGTCCGAGTTCGACCGAAAGGTCGCCTGCCGGATCGCGGAAGTTGTTGAACGGACCGGCAAGAACGAGCAACGGCGTGCGGGCGTAATAAACGCCGGCAAACGCGCGGACGACCGTTTTGCCGTCGCCCCTCGGATCGTAAGCCAAACCGACGCGCGGTCCCCATTCATCCTGACTGTCCGGAATCTGGGTCGGATCGATGGTTTTGCCGCCGAACAACGGAAGCGGGGTGTTTCGAATCAGATCGATCACCGGCGAATTGTTGGCTTCCGCCGACGGATTGAACTGCTTTTCGTAGCGAAGACCGTAGTTCAGGGTCAGCTTCGGCGAAACGCGCCATGCGTCCTGTGCGAAAAACGCAAGTTCGCGAACCGTGTAAGCCGCCTCGAGGTTACCGATCTGCTTGCGGTAGCGAGCAGTCGTAACATCGAACCGGCCACGGACCGTTGCGGACTGATTGGTCGACAGGGCCTCGAGAATACCGGTCGTGCTCGACAAACCCGAGAACGTGTAAACACCGGTCTGGTTGAAGCCGAAAGTCTGAGCCGCATAAATGTTGCTGAACTCACCGCCGAACTTGAACGAGTGGTTGCCGCTGATGACCGTCAGACTGTCGGCGAACTGGAGCCGCTTGTCGAACTGCGTCGTCGGCATAAAGTTTCTCGTACCGAAGCTGCCGATCGAGTTGTCGACGTTCGGCGCGATGACGTTCGAAAGTCGCGGACGATCTTCGCGCGCCCACTGGAAACGAAGTTCGTTTACTGCGTTGGCCGTGAAGTTGCTGACGAGTTGCGCAACGACGATGTTGTTGCGGTTCTTTTCGGTACCATTGTTTGTCAACGAGCGCGACGTTGTCGGGTCGAGCGCCGTTTCACCGGTCGAGACGGCGTTCAGAGCGTTGTTCCGGCTGTAGCTGTAACGAACGTTGAAACGGTTCGAATCATTGACGTTCCAGTCGACACGGCCGAGCGCGGCGTAGGCGTCGTTGGTCTGCGTGAACGGATCCTCGATCGAACGGTAGTAGTTGTAATTCACCAACTGACCGGGGTTGAGCGTATTCGGATCGATGTTGGTCAGCGTTCCGAAAAGAACCTGACGCGGTGCGCGGAAACGCTGCTGTTCATACGAACCGAAGAAGAAGAACTTGTCCTTGACGACGGGTCCGCCGATCGAACCGCCGAACTGCTGCTGCGTCGGCGCGAGTGTCGCATCGACACCGCGGGGTCCAAGGCTCTGTTCTTTCAGCGCATCGGCGTATTTGTTGGCCTTTGCGAGTTTCTTCGGACGGAGCAGGTAAAACAACGTGCCCTTGAGCGTGTTGTCGCCCGATTTGGTCACCGCGTTGACGATGCCACCCGACGAACGGCCGAATTCTGCCGAGTAACCGGCTGCGATGACCTGAAATTCGCGGATCGATTCCTGCGGGATCGTGAACGCCGAGTTCGAACGTTCGCCGCCGCGGATACCGCCAAAGAACGGCTGATTGTAATCGACGCCGTCAACGTTGACGTTTGTGTTGATGCCGCGTTGTCCCGAAAGCGTGATCTGGCCGCGCGACGGATCGACCTGTGCGGTCGGCGTCAGCGTGACGAAGTCCTGAAAGCGGCGGCCGTTGATCGGCAGGTTCTGGATCGACGTTTCGTTTTGAACCGCGTCAAAGTTGCTGGTCGTTGCCTGAACGCCTTCAGCGGTCACTTCGACCTGCGCCGTCACCGAGCCTGCGCCGAGCGTGAAATTCGCATCGGTCGTGCGGCCAACCTGAACTTCGACCTCGGCCGACTGTTCGGCGAAGTTCGAAGCACTCGTTTTGACCGCGTACTTGCCGGGCTGAAGCAGCACGAAGCGGTAAACGCCTTCGTTGGTGGTCGTGGTCGTTTGCGTTTGATTGGTTCCCTGACTCGTCAGGGTAACCGTAGCGTTGGGGACAACCGCACCCGTCGAGTCGGAAACGACCCCGGTGATGCTGCCCGTGCTGCCCTGCGACTGTGCGAAGATCGACACAGCGCCGAGGAGCATTGATAAAGCCACGGTCAAAAATCTTGATGAAAAGTTTTTGGTCATTAGTTTTATTTAACCTCGTTAACTGAAAAATTCTTTAGAGCAAAATTGCCTGATTTACTGCGGACGTACAAAACTATCTCGAAATTTGGATTTTTCGATACTAATTTTTGGATTTTCGGACCCAAAAATCGATTTCAAACTCACCTCAAACTTCAACCAGCTTGTCGTCAAAATCTTCTAATTATTGAATTAACACACGTTCACCTATTCTGCTTGGAAAGATCACAAGACTTGGAACATGCGTCCTCAATTTGACGTGTGACAAGTGTTGCAACTTGAGTTCCGCAAGTTTTGAAGTATCGCCGCGGCAGGTTAGAACTATGTTACGGCAAAGTTAATTGACGGTAACGATTCTGCATCAAAGAGACCGAACGCCTTTTCGCTCCGGACCCGGGAACAACGTTGAGGTCACGGCAGATATCCCGTTTCGACGGGGCGGTCACCGGCGACTCCGAACTGAGTCGCTTCGAAACCCGCCTGGCTGCGGTTCAGATACCAGACCCCGGTCGAAGGACGAAAGACCGAGACGTCGTATTGGCCGTCGCCGTCGAAATCGCCCACCGCCGGCACATCGTCCGCGAGTCCGAACCGGAGCGATGTCACCCCGGTCTGGGTTCGATACAGATACCAGACGCCGCCGCGAAATATCCCGAGATCGGCCTTGCCGTCGCCGTCGAAGTCCGCCTGAACCGGCTTGTCGCCCGGCAGGCCGAATTGGATCGCGGTGTAACCGTCAGCGCTTCGAAACAAATGCCAAACGCCGGTGTCGGGACGCCAAACGGCGAGATCCGTCTTGCCGTCGCCGTCGTAATCGTCGGGAACCGGCAGATCGCCGGTCAATCCAAACTGCCGGATGGTGAACAGAGTCCCGCGACTATCAAGACTATTCTTGATGTACCAGACGCCCGTGGAAGGACGGAAAACGGCGAGATCCGTGCGGCCGTCGCCGTCGTAATCGGCCGGAACGGGAATGTCGCCGGCCGCGCCGAATTGGTAGGCCGTATAGATCGTTCGCGAGTACAAGTGCCAGACACCGGTTTCGGGCCGCCAAACGGCGAGGTCCGTTTTTCCGTCGCCGTCGAAATCGCCGGGGGTGATGAGATCGGTCGGAATTCCGAATGTCTGGATCGTGTAGGTCGCGTTCGAACTGTTGGTGACGTACCAGACACCGGACGACGGACGCCAGACCGAGATGTCGCTTTTGCCGTCGCCGTCGAAATCGGCGCGCCGGTTCTTCGTTATCGCGTTCGAAGCAACCGGGCCGTCGGCGATATTGCCGTCGATATTGAACGTCACTCCGCCCCAGGTTTCGTTATGCGGCGCCTGCCACTGCTTGATGCGCTGATGATTTCCCCAGGCCGATTCGGGAACGACCGGCGACGGCGAATTATACGTCCAGACCGACATCACGTTGTCCCACCGGGCGAGCCAGACGGCGTCCATCCGGCTCGGCTCGGGGATGTTCAGCCAGTCTCCGACAGCGTTGGTCGGCGATCCGTAGACTCCGGACTTGTACCCGAGTTCCTTGATGCGGTCGGTCCAGCCCTTTAGAAACGCCTTCGTCGGCGTCGAACAAGCGCCGGTTCCGCTGAGGTCGTCGTAGCGTTCCATATCATAGTAAAGGACCGAACCCGCCGTCAGGCCAAGATTCGTCGCGTCTGCAACGGCGATGTCGGCCTCGCCGCGGCCCTGCTGTTCGGCGGTCACCGGATCGGAACTATGCTTGACGCTGGTCGTGCTTACCGAACACGGCGATTGGTAGCCGACGACCGTTGGAATCAGTCCCCAGCCCTGCGCCGAAACCGCCGTCACCCACGCGGCCGAAAGCTGAGGTTGCGAACAACCGCGGTTCCGGCCGGACATATAGATGTTGGCGTCGAAAAAGTACGAGTTGTCCCACCACGTCTGCATCTGAGCGCTCGTCGCGGCGGTGCATTTATCGAAACCGCGGTTGATGCTGATCCGCGTGTTTCCGCCGGGCGTTTGCGCGAAGACCGAGTTTTGAACGGCCATCTCGGCAGCCGCTCTTTCGATGCGGGTCTGTTCACGGATCGCCGCCGGCGTTATGTCCGATTGACCGCGGAAGAGTCTTTCTTCCTGCCAGCATCCGGTCTTGAACCCTTCGCAGCGTCCGTTCTGCGTCACGCGCCAGACGTTCGATCCGAACGAGGCTTCGTCGATGACCGTTCCGTTCGCGAAGGACCCGAATGTGACGGTTTCGGAGTTTACTTCTGAACTTTCGTTCGACGCGCGCCATGTATTTCCGCCGTCGGGCGTCGAGTATTCAACCGTTCTTCGGAAATTGGAACTCGTGACAAGCGTTAAACGGATCGTTTCGGCCGAAACGAAATCGATACGGTCGAAGCGCGCATCTTCACGGTGAATCCGGCTGAGATCGATCGGGAATCCGAGCCAGCCCCCGTCATCCGCCAATAACCGATAAAACAGTTCGCCGGCACCGACGTCGGCAGTGACGGCTCGGATTCCGTCATTATCCGCAAAAACGCCGCCGATCGATTCGTTTTCGCCGAGCGGGACGGCGATCTCGGACCAGTTCTCTCCGTTGTTTCGGGTCCGAAACAGGCGATTTCCGGCAAGAACGATGCCGTCCTTTTCGCTCAGCACCAATACTTTGCGAATTTGCGAACCGAGATCAGTTGCAAGACCGGCCGCGTGTCTTGGCCCGGCTGGCAACCAGTTTGCCGGAATCGCCGATTTCATCGGGCGACCCGAGATGAGCGTGGGCAAGCAAAACGTAACGAGCAGTATGAAAGCGAAACGGAATAACTTCTTCATGACGATCCTCAGTGCCTGTGTAAGAATCAAAGATGCTTATGGTTTACGTCGGAAGTATAGTTGATTCATATCGTAAATTGCTACCCTGAGAAGTCCCAAACCGCGCCAAATAAACCGTCGTCGACACAGTCAGAACCATCTGCGGTGATAGATCTTTACTTTTTAGAGATCAAGATTAGGATCTTAAGCGTGTGTAACACGCGCAGGGACGATAGCACCACGTGAAGCGAAGCGAAACGTGGTGTGCGGCACGCCGGAACGGAACGTGTGTAACACGCGTAACTAGCGCTTTTGCAGAATGTTACGCGTGTTACATACGCTCCGTTCGGACATCGCAAACCACACCACGCTCCGCTTTCGCTACGCATGGTGCTATCGTCCTTGCGCAAGCTGCGCACGCCGAGAAGACCTTTCAGACAGCCTCCACGTATGCCTTTTGACACAGGCTCTACCGCAAATGATATCGACTTGATTGGTCGAGATCGTCGACGGCCGTTGCTGCCGTATGCCGATCTTCAGCCATCCGCTGCCGCAAAAAAAGTCCGGAACAGACCGCAATCGTCTGCTCCGGACCGAAATGAGTAATTCCAGTTGCTTTAGCTTACAAGCTGCAGTAAATGCCCCATTTGCAATTTCTTTGTCTTCAGATACTTGAGCGTGTTCTTGGAAGGCCGGAACTCGATCGGAACTCGTTCCTCGATGATCAAGCCGCCAATGCGCATCGCCTGCAGCTTTTCCGGGTTGTTCGACAGCGCCCGAACCCTTCGCAGCCCGAGATCCCGAAGAATTTCGACGCATTGTCCGTACTCCCGAAGGTCTACCTCGAGTCCCAAACGCTCGTTCGCCTCGATCGTGTCGGCGCCCTCGTCCTGAAGCGCATATGCGCGGATCTTGTTTATGATGCCGATTCCGCGGCCTTCCTGATGCTGATAAACGATCGCTCCGCGGCCTTCGCGCCCGATTAGCTCCATCGCTCGCTGAAGTTGCGGGCCGCAGTCGCATTTCGTCGAATGAAAAACGTCGCCGGTGAGACACTGTGAATGAATCCGCACAAGTGCCGGAATTTTATCGTTCAAATCGCCCTTATGTACGCAGACGAACTCCTCGGCGCTCGTCAGCGATTGATAACCGGCAATCCGAAAATCGCCGAACTCCGTCGGAAGTCGAGCTTCTGCAACCTTTCGCACCGTTTGGGCATTATTGAAGAGCGGAATTTCCGTGGCTTGATCTTTGATGTGGTCGAATATCATAGTCTTAGTGGCTTCTCCGCGTGAGCGGTTTGAGCGATTTTAGGAGAACATTTTATGAAAACGATGTCAAGTTTTGAAACTCCAAATTCTATTCGTCGATAGAAAAGTCGAGAATTTGTGAGAAATTTCACATTGAGCGGTTTGAGCGAATTTTATATACTTGACTTTTTTGTAAATATGATTTAGATTACTCGCGAAATTGATCGGACGGCTTGTTTGGACGATTAATTTAACACTCGAAAAAGGGGGATATAGGTTATGGCAAATTTACATTATAATGAGGCAACTTTTAGGTCTCCGTTCAATCAGCGTATTGTGGCGAACCTGTCGGTTCAGGCGAGCTGGGTTGATAAAGAAACCGGAGAAATGGTAAGCGTCAAGGGCGTTACCGAAAACGTCGGCGAAACGAGCACTTTGGTGAATCTCGAGGTTCTGCCGCCGGTCGGTAGCGAAATTCAGTTGCGCATTTTCGAAAACGAAGAGGAGATCATCGAGGTTCCGGCCGAAGTGATCCGCGTCGAACGCGACCCGAGCCAACCGCTTGCGGCGCTTTCGATAATGGAGAATCTTCTCAAGTGGAAGCAGATCGCAATGACCGCCGCCGAAAACTGGGTCACCAGACATTGGCAACTGAACTACGAAGAAGAGTGGGTCAATTAGATTTCGGATTCGGGATTTCGGATTCGGGATGTAGGATTCGGGATTTAGGATTCGGGATTTGGTAATTTCGTCCCGATCCCGCGCTTCGTCCGAACGATCAAAGGAAAGAGCGGAGGACTAATTGGTTCTCTGCTCTTTTTTATTTCCCGGAACGGATTCAGGTTCAGGGTTCGAGGTTTCGGGTCGAGTCAGTACCATCTGCGGTTGAGCCTGTATCAAAACGCAGAAGTCGATGCTTTGCCTTCTGTATTATTAAGAATCTTGAATCTTGTCGGTTGCCGCCCCGCCCCCCGGATTTCGCGCTTTTCTTTTGCCCGGCAAACGGCGATAGTTGTTCAGGCATCTTTATTCTTTTGGAATCCAAACAATGAAGCACTTCATTTTCATAGTTATCGTACTGTTCGCGATCGGAGCGGCCCCGGCTCAAACGACGCCTGAAAAACCCCTGACCCAAGCGGAATACGTCAAACGGCTTTATGAGATACAGAAATCGCCGGCTTTGGTTGACGACTTGATAGCCGAATTGCGGCAGCGCGGGATCGGATTTCAGATTACGGACGGGCTACGCGGATTGACAACATCCAAGAGCCGCAACAACCTCGAACTCAAACGCGCGCTGGAAGAAGCCGCGCGGCGCAAAGCAGATCCTGAAGCGGCGAAGCTCCCTTCAAAGGCTGAGACCGATCAGATCATCGCGAAAGCCCGTGAAGCCGCGCTGCTGGCGCTTGAGGAAATGCCGGATTTTGTCGTCAAACAGCAGATCCAGCGCTCGGCGGCCTACGCCGGGACTAACAACTTTCGCAATCTCGACCGCTTGGTGGTTGCCGTAAGCTATCGCGCCAACGGCGCCGAAGAATACAAGGTGCTGTCGGTGAACGGCGTTCTGCAGACGAATCCGCAGTCGAAGAATTCATACGAGGAAGTCGGCGGAACCAGTTCGACGGGCGAATTTGTGACCGTTCTTTCGAAGATCTTCAAGCCCGAAAGCGCGACCGAGTTCACCGTCGCCGACACCGATCTGATCCGCGAAAGAAAGGCGGTCGTCTTTGATTTCTCGATCGAACGCGACAAAGCGCAGCAAGCATTGATCGCCGCCGGAACCATCACCGATTCGACGATCACCGGAATGAAGGGCAAGATCTGGATCGACCGTGAAAACTTCCGGGCACTGAGAATCGAAAGCGACGCGACCGAGATTCCCGAGACGTTCCCGATCCGGGCCGCACGTCGCATTATTGATTATGAGTGGGTCAAGATCAGCGACGTCGATTATCTGCTGCCGTCGGTTTCCGACATTCGTCTGACGTTTCGCGAAAGCAAACAGGTCTTCGAGACCCGGAACCTGATTCGTTTCCGGGGCTACCAGAAGTACGGCTCAGAAGTTCGGATCCTCGACGGCGACGAAGAAGAGGTCAAGAACCCTTGAGGATTTCGGAATTGGGATTTCGGAATTGGGATTTAGAACCTGGAATCTGGATTGTGGGATCTGGAATTTGGAATCCGAAATTCCGAAATCCCAAATCCGAATTCCCAATTCCGAAATCAGTAGAAGTAGTAGATCAGCGCGGGGACGATCAGCCAGAGCAGTCCCTTGACCAGAAAGAACAGGAATCCGATCACCCCGACACGTCTCAGCCAGGTCGCGGCATCGGTTCTTTCACCTTGCGGCTTCTCGTTCATCTCATCCAAAATAGACCTTTCGAGTCCTGATTTCAACATACCGATATGAAAAAGTCATTCCTACGATTTACCGGTCCGGCCTTTTATCTTATCCTCTTTTTTTCAATTGTCGTCGCAGCGCAGGTCGCCCCGACGAAACAGCGTGAGGCCGATTTGCTCGAACTCGTCAAACTCGATAAAACCATAAAACTCGACGTCCGATACGCCCGAACCGACAATTTTGTCGGCAAAGCGGTTTATTCTGAGGCGCGCGCGTTTCTTCAGCGTCCGGCTGCCGAAGCGCTCGTTCGCGTCCATAAGCGTTTGAAACAACAGGGCTTCGGACTCGTGATCTTCGACGGTTACCGGCCGTGGTCCGTGACGAAACTCTTCTGGGACGTGACGCCCGAGGACAAGAGAAAGTATGTCGCCAATCCGAAAACCGGGTCGCGCCACAATCGCGGATGCGCCGTCGATCTGAGCCTTTACGACCGCAAGACGGGCAAACTCGTCCCGATGCCTTCGGATTTTGATGACTTTGACGAACGCGCGTCTCCGGGTTACAAAGGAGGGACCGAAGAAGAACGGCGAAATCGCGATCTGCTTCGAAAATCGATGGAGGCAGAGGGATTTGCCGTCAATTCGGATGAATGGTGGCATTACGATTACAAGGACTGGCGTTCATACGCGATCTACGACATCTCGTTCGACGACGCCGGCTCACTCGACCGCAAGCCGAAAACACCGTCAATAAAGGTCGAAAAGTCCTGGAAAAAGTTCTACGACGAAGCGGGCGTTTCGGGCGGAACTTATATTTACGATCTGAATCGCAACAGCTACGCTATTTTCGATCGAGAACGTTTTGAAACGGAGTTCATTCCGGCATCGACCTCGAAGATCATACATTCGCTGATATTCCTCGATTCCGGCGCGATAAGAGACGAAAACGAAACGCTGAAATGGGACGGGACGGTCCGCCCGATCGAAGCCTGGAACCGCGATCATGATCTTCGCTCGGCATTCAAGACTTCCGCCGTCTGGTTCTATCTCGAAGTCTCGCGCCGAATGACGAAAGAATCGATTCAGCGTTACTACGACGCCGCGCAGTACGGCAACCGCAGTACCGAGGGATTCGGCGACGCGTATTGGGTCAAAGGCGACCTGCGCATTACGCCGCGACGGCAGATCGAATTTCTCGTCGATCTGCATCGCAACCGTCTGCCCTTCTCGCCGCAGGTTATCGGCGTCGTCAAGGATTTGATGATCGAGGAAAAAACCGCGACCTACACGCTCCGCGCGAAAACCGGATGGTCTGACGCTTACACGCCGCAGGTCGGCTGGTGGGTCGGCTATGTCGAACGCGGCGACGATGTTTACTTTTTCGCAACGGAACTCGATATCAAGTCCGACGCAGAGGCACCGAAGCGCAAGGACGTTACGCGGGCTATTCTCAGGAATTTGAAGATCATCGATTGAACACGAATTACGAAAAGGCGGGCCGTTCGGCAGATCATCGGACGGCGTGCCGAACAAAAACGGGCTAAGTTAACTCTCTTTGCATCAGGCGCTTGAATTGTGTTTCTTGAGAGTTTATTCACCACATAGGCACAGAGAACACATAGATTTCTAAGAGATTTTATCCAGGATCAGGCAATTGCGGTCCATTCGGCAGATCGGAGCACGGCGTGCCGAATCAACTCGGGCTTGGTTAAACCCGGTTTCCGCAATGGAAAGATTGCCCGCGAATTTCCGCGAATCCGCGCGAGTAAGATTCTATCCGAACCCGCGCGGGCAAAACGCTTTTCAACACTCTGGGCCGTGGCCCGATTTCAAAACCCCGCTTCTCTCGCAGCGCTTTGGACCAGATTTCCATTCGCGCGGATTCGCGGAAATTCGCGGGTAAACTCTCCCCATTGCGCAATTTGGGTTAAATCCCTCGGCATCAGGCACTTGAAATTGTGTTTCTTGAGAGTTTATTCACCACATAGGCACAGAGAACACATAGATTTCTAAGAGATTTTATCCGGGATCAGGCAATTGCGGTCCATTCGGCAGATTGGAGCGCAGTGTGCCGAAGAAACACGGGCTAAGCTAAATCAGGTGCATCAGGCACTTGAAATTGTGTTTCTTGAGAGAACGCTGGTTGCCCGCGAAATAAGCGAAATACGCTAAAGATGTTAATCTCCGGCACGTTTCCGTGTATTTTGCGTGTTTCGCGGGAAAGCAATTCTCTAGTGCATTTGGGTTAGACAAACAGTGAGGCTCTTATGAAAAGTCAGTGACCTTTATTGTTTAGAGATCAAGATCAGGATCTTCAGCGTGTGTAACACGCGCAAGGACGATAGCACCACGTGAAGCGAAGCGAAACGTGGTGCTATCGTCCTTGCGCATGCTAAGCACGCTGAGAAGACTTTTCAGACAGCCTCATCTTTGCGTTCGTCGACCGGCCTCGCGAAAAGGCCGTTAACGAAATGTGTTGCATTGGCGCATATCGCCCGACTGGACGCCTTTGCCGAACCACTCGATGCGCTGGCGCGAGGAACCGTGGGTGAAAGATTCCGGAACGACGTAGCCCTGCGTACGCTTCTGGATCGCATCGTCGCCGACCGCCGCCGCGGCGCGGATCGCCTCTTCGTAATCGCCGGCCTCAACCAATCCCTGTTTGTTCGCGTAGTAAGCCCAAACACCGGCGTAGCAGTCCGCCTGAAGTTCGAGCGCCACCGAAAGATCTTGCCGACCGTTGGTGCGGTTCATTGTTCCGACAAGATTCTGAACGTGATGTCCGACCTCGTGCGCGATGACGTAGGCTTGCGCGAAATCGCCCGGCGCCTTGAACTCTCGCTTCAGTTCGTTGAAAAACGCGAAGTCGAGGTAAAGCTTTTGATCGCCCGGACAATAAAAAGGCCCCATCGCCGAACTCGCATAGCCGCAGGCAGAGGAAGTCTGTCCCGAGAAAAGAACGAGTTTAGGGTCGCGATACTGACGCCCGGCCTGTGCGGGCAAGATCTTGCGCCAAACGTCTTCGGTGCTGCCGAGAACAGATGCCAGGAATTTGCGCTGGTCGTCCTCGCGCTGCGGATTCTGCGGCTGCGATTGCGGCTGTTGCACCTCGGTCTGTTGAGGCATGTTTTCAATCAATTGCCTAGGATCGACACCGCAGACGACGGCCAGAATGATAACGACGATGATCCCTAAACCGCCGCCGCCCAACGCGATCCCGCGTCCACCTACCCCGCGCTGGTCTTCGATGTTTGAACTCTCTCTGCCTCTTAACATTCGCTTTCTTGTCCTTACGTGAATTCGTTTGGCTTGGATTCTAGCATAGAATCGGGCCCAAAAATGAACAAGACCATGCGTCGAAAGCTCCCGATCGTCAGAAGTCAGCTTAGCTTGGCTTTTATGAATTCGTAGTCGTACGAAGTTATCTCGATCGGATTCTGATCGGGATCATTGAAATAGACGGAAAACGAGGAATCGTGATCAACCACGTCGTTCTGGGTAACGTTGACCTGGTAGTCGTTTTTCACTCTCAACTCGGTGAGCCGGCCCAGAAACTCCAGAAAACCTTCGCCTGAAACGCGGTATGCGATCGTTGAGCGGTTCTTGACGTTATACGTTCGGTCAAACAGCGCAACCGACGTACTTCCGCCGTCGCTAGAAATCGTCAGCGGACCTCCGGCGACAGCCCAATCTTCGTGTTCCTTGACGATCTCCAATCCCAAAACGCGCTGATACCACTCGGCAGCCTGATAGCGTTCGGAAACGTAGACGTGGATATGATCAATTTGTTCGACCTTAAATGGATTCATTGGTTTCTGACTTATAACGTATCATAATCCGTAGGGCGGCAAACTCGGACCGGGAGAATTTTTGGGGATGGACCTTCGAACGTGGAAAGGTGAAGGAAGTTTTCTGGACATAGACGGCCGGCGGGTCTTCTATCGCCGGAGCGGCGGTGGCGATGAGGTCGTTCTGTGCCTTCACGGCTTTCCGACCTCGTCGTTCGACTATCACAAGATCTGGCCGGCGCTGGCGGAGCGCTACTCGCTATTGGCGTTCGATATGATTGGCTACGGGTTCTCATCGAAGCCGCTTGATTTCGAGTACACGACGTTTCGGCAGGTGGACATTCTGGAATCTGTCATCGATCGGTTAGGCGTCAAACGCATCCATATTCTCGCGCACGACTACGGGAACACGATCACGCAAGAGTTGCTCGCACGGCGCGGTGAGGGTCGGCTCGAATTCGCGATCGAATCGATCTGTTTTATGAACGGTGCTCTCTTTCCGGAAACGCACCGCCCGATCCTCGCCCAAAAGATCCTCATCAGTCCGATCGGATTTCTCTTTGCAAAACTGCTCACCGACCGCCGGTTCAAATCAAGCCTGGCATCGGTTTTCGGGCCGGAAACGCAGCCGACGGACGCCGAGCTTACGGAACACCTTGAGGGGTTCAAAAGCGGCGGCGGCAAAAAAGTCGCACATCTCCTGATCCGCTATATGACCGAACGCGCCCGATTCCGACAGCGCTGGGTCGAGCCTCTTTTGAGCATCGGCGTGCCGTTTCGGTTTATCAACGGCCTCGCCGATCCGGTTTCGGGCAGACACCTCGTCGAGCGCTTCCGCGAGGTTGTGCCGATGGAGACCGACATTGTCGAACTCGGAAACACCGGCCATTTTCCCCACCTTGAAAATCCCGATGCGGTGCTTGCCCGTTATTTCGAATTCCGCGACTTGCGATGAATTTCGGGTTTTTCAAGATAATTCCGGCAAAATCATCGTAAAATCGCATTTTATTGGATTTAGCGTCACTGCGCGATAAAAAATCATTGACAGAAGCATCAACCGGATTTATTATCGAGGAAATCGATAAAACCAAACCTCTCAACATTTTCGATAAAAAGGAGGCGATTATGATCAAACTTGACATTGTCAATTGCGTAGCCGACAAAACCGGTGTCCCGAAACAAAAAGCGGAGCAGGTCGTTGATTCACTCTTCAACGCGATGAAAGACGCATTGGCCGAGGGAAAGCGCATCGAACTCCGCGGTTTTGGCGTCTTCGTCGTCAAGGCCCGCAAACGCGGCGTTGGTCGTAATCCGCGAACCGGCAAAGAGGTTCCGATTCCCTCCGGCAAGACGATCAGGTTCAAGCCTGGGAAGGAACTTCAGGCAAAAGCCGTGACGAAGAAATAGTCGAGATCCAAGAAATTTGATCGTTACCGTTTGTGTGTCGTAAATCGCAAGATGCTAAGATTTCGTTTGCGATTTACGATTTTTCTTTTTTTTGATGTCTGATCTTGAGTTCACCGATTTTCAGTACCGGCGCCGGGCGCTTCGGCCGACGCGCCGAGCGTACATCAAGCACCTCGCATTCTTCGTCGTCACTTTCTGCACGATCCTCGTGGCCAGCGTGCTGCAGCCATTCGGATTTTTGCCTGTATTTGCGAACCTCGATCCGAATCTTTCGGAGACTGCGTTTCTTTTGAACCTGCCGGTCTATTACGCGCTGATGATCGGTGACACGGTCAAACTGCTTCTGACCGAACCGGTCGTGCTCGCATACGGCCTAAAGTTTACCCTTTCGCTGCTGTTCATTTTGACGTCGCACGAACTGGGGCATTACATCGCCTGCCGGATCTATGGCGTCGATGCAACGCTTCCGTTCTTCATTCCGACGCCGCCGCTGATCGGACCGGCGGGCACGTTCGGAGCGTTTATCAAGATACTGTCGCCGCTGCCTTCACGGCGTGCCACTTTCGACATCGGAGTCGCCGGACCGATCGCCGGTTTCATCGCGCTGATCCCGGTCGCGATCGCCGCGTTTGCGACGTTCGAGCAGGTCGGCGGCGAGGTTCCGGCGAGCCTTCCCGAAGGAACGCTCGTCTTTGCCGACCCGCTGCTGTTTCACTTTTTCGCTTCCGTAAACAACATAAACTTTGAAATTCCGATGCTGCCGAATCCGTTTTACTCGGCGGCCTGGCTCGGACTGCTGGTAACCGCCCTGAATCTTATTCCGTCAGGGCAGCTCGACGGCGGCCATGCGATCTATGCGGTTTTCGGCGAACGGTTTCACTTCTGGACGGGACGCGTCGCGTTTCTTGTGATGATCGTGCTCGCCGGAACGGGACTCTATTTTTACAACAGTCCGAGCGGGATTCTTTTTGCCGTCCTCCTTGGAGTCATGCTCAAGCTCAAGCATCCGGCCCCGCTCGACGACGCACCGCTCGACCGTACGCGAATTCTCGTCGCCGTCATCACTTTGCTTATCTTCATTTTGAGTTTCACGCCGTTTCCGATTCAGATCAGGTAACTTTGCTGAACCATTTGGCCCTTCTTACCGTAGATAGAAACGGCAACAGTAGACAAAATTCTGGAGAACATATGCTTAAGTACCTGTTTTACTTGACCTTGCTGTTCGGCACGGTCGCGACGGCGACGGCGCAGCAGCCGGCGATTATTGACCGCGAACTTTTTTTCGGCAACCCGGAGATCGCTGCTTCGCAGCTTTCGCCGGACGGCAAGTTCATTTCTTTTATCAAACCGCTCAACGGCGTCCGCAATATCTTTGTCAAAGGCATCGGCGAACCGTTTTCGGCGGCTCACGCGGTGACGTTTGAAACGAAACGTCCGATCCCGAACTATTTCTGGAGCCAGGACGGCAAGTTCATACTCTTCGTCAAGGACAACGACGGCGACGAGAACTTCAACGTTTATGCGGTCAATCCAGCTGAAGAAAAGCCGGCGGCGCGAAACATCACCGAAGGCAAGAACGTCCGCGCGTTCATCCAGGGAGTCCCGCGTTCGGAACCGGATGCGATCTATGTCGGAATCAACGACCGCGACCCGGCGTGGCACGACCTGTACAAGATCTCGATCTCAACCGGTCAGAAGACGCTGATCCGCAAGAATACCGACCGTCTGCAGGGCTTTATCTTCGACAACGCCGATAAGATCCGGCTCGCGGTCCGCTCGGCGGAAAACGGCGATACCGAGATCATCCGTCTCGACGCCGACGGTGCCTCGACGAAGATCTACTCCTGCGACTGGCGCGAATCATGCTCGCCGGTTCAGTTTCATAAGGACAACAAGCGCGTTTATATGCAGACCAACAAGGGCGACCGCGATCTGACGCAACTCGTCCTTTTAGATCCGGCGACAATGAAGGAAGAACTCGTCGAACAGGACCCGTTGGCGCGCGTCGATTTTGGCGGCGCGGCATTTTCGGGGATCACCAACGAATTGCTCTTCACCAGTTACGAAGACGACAAGACCCGCGTTTACTTCAAGGACAAGAACTTCGAAAAAGACTACAACAAGGTCAAAAAAAGCCTCGGCGAGCGCGAGCTGAACTTCCAATCGGCAACCAAGGACGAGCAGAAATGGATCGTCGTTTCATACAGCGACACCGATCCCGGAACGGTTTGGCTCTTCGATCGCAAGACCGGAGGATTGACGACGCTTTACCAGGTGCGTGAAAAGATCCCCCGCGAGGCGATGTCCGAGATGAAACCGATTCGCTACAAGTCGTCGGACGGCCTTGAAATACCGGCTTACCTGACGCTTCCAAAAGGGCTCGAAGCCAAGAATCTGCCGCTGATCGTGTTCCCGCACGGCGGACCGTGGGCGCGTGATTCTTGGGGATTCAACGGCTACGCGCAGTTTCTTGCGAACCGCGGTTATGCGGTCCTGCAGCCGAACTTCCGCGCTTCGACCGGCTTCGGCAAGAAGTTTCTCAACTCGGGAAACAAACAGTGGGGCGATCTGATGCAGGACGACATCACCTGGGGCGTCAAGCATCTCGTCTCGCAGGGGATCGTCGACGGCAAGCGCGTCGGAATCATGGGCGGGAGCTACGGAGGCTACGCGACGCTCGCCGGAGTCACGTTCACGCCGGACACCTACGCCGCGGCGGTCGCGATCGTCGCGCCTTCGAATCTAAACACGCTTCTCGGATCGATCCCGCCATACTGGGAGGCCGCGCGCAAGATCTTCCACGAACGGATGGGCGATCCGAGCACGCCTGAAGGCAAGGCCCAACTCGAGCGACAGTCGCCGCTGAACCATGTCGGCAAGATCAAGACGCCGCTGATGGTCGTTCAGGGCGCGAACGATCCGCGCGTCAAGAAGACCGAAGCCGACCAGATCGTTATCGCGCTTCGCGAGCGAAAGTATCCGGTCGAATACATCCTCGCGCCGGACGAAGGCCACGGATTTCAGCGCCCGGTAAACAATATGGCGATGCTGATATCCGTCGAGAAATTTCTCGCCAAACACCTCGGCGGGCGCTATCAGGAAGGCGGGAGTCCCGAAACGGTTCAGCGTCTGAAGGAGATCACGGTCGATGTCAATACGGTGACAATGCCGGCAAAGGCCGATCCGAACGCCAAGGCTGAGGTCGATGTGACCGGCAACTGGACGATGAATGCCAACACTCCGGACGGCCAGGCTATTGAAATCCAAATGGAGCTAAAGCAGACCGGTAGCGACTTTGACGGGACGATGTCGTCGATGATCGGCGGAGGCAAAGTGAACAAGGGCAAGGTTAGCGGCAAGAGCTTTGACGGCACGGCGCAGTTCGAGTCTCAGGGCCAGACCATCGACCTCAAGATGTCCGGCACGGTCGATGGCGATGCGATGAAAGGAACGCTCGATAGCCCGTTCGGTCTGATCCCGTTCACGGCGACTCGCAAGAAATGATCGCCGTTTGAAAAAAACTCGGCCGGTTGGGGACCAAATCCCCAGCCGGCCGCTTCCGTGATCCGAACAGCGGTTATGAGCCGGTCCGGTTCTCGTTTCGGGTCTGCTCCATTTCACGAAGCTGACGCTCCAGTTCTTGGGTATGCCTCAGCATCGCCGGACGGTCGATGTTACGGTTCTTCGCCCCGTTTTCAAGCATCTTGATCGTGTTTCTGATTCGATTGTGAATCTCCTCCCGCTCCTGCATCATGATCCTCATCCGTTCACGATTCTCATTTGAGACTTGATTCATTTGACGATTATGGTGCTGTTCCATCTCCTTGAAGTTACGTTTGATCTCCGAAACCGCTCCGTTTACGAAGTCGCGGTTTCCCGGATCACCCTGTTCAAGGCGCTGGCGGAGTTGCTCGGTAAAATTGAGCATATTCCGTTGATAGCCGACCGACATATTGTGGTCGGTGTTCTTCATCATTTCGCCTCGAAGCAATGTCCGATCCTGATCCGTTAAAGTGATCCGGTCGCGGTCGCGATCTTGGTCGCGATCACGGTCCTGATCACGGTCAGCATCCCCGTCGCGATCCTTGTCCCTTTGCTGGTCCCGGTCTCCCGTCTTCGGCGGCGTCTGCCGCGGTGTCGGCTTTTGGGTTTGTCCCCTGACCTGCCCCAACGTGCCGTATGCCCCGATGAAGATCAACAACGAAACGGCTGTAAATGCAATCATTGATTTCACAAATTTATTCATTTTGATACCTCCCGGCCAACGATCCGAGGGCAGGCCCGTCGGCCACCTTGTCGTTTTGCCGCGCACTTTCCCGGGCGACCGATCCAGAGGATCGTCGCCGCTGCGGCAAATTTGAGGCGGGCAGACGCCGATTTCAAAACTGGCGCGCCTGCCCGTCGATCAACTAGATCTTCTCGATCACGCGCCGCAAGATATCGCTAACTTCGGCGGCGACCCCACTGATTCGATCGTTTCCCACGACCGACATCATCTTCTCCGCGTTTATCGCGGCCACGAACATTCCCGTCGGCGCCTCGTAAACTGCCAGGTTGCACGGCAGCAAGAGACCGAGATCGAGCTCTTCCTGTATCGCGCCGTACGCCAGCTTCGGATTGCAGGCGCCGATGATCCGATACTCACCGAAATCGACTCCGAGTTTTTCCTCGAACTTTTGCTTCATATCGATCTCGAACAAAACGCCGAACCCCTCGGAGGCCAAAGCGGCCCTCGTTCGTTCAAGAGCCTCGGGCAACGAGACCCCGAGACGCCGGCGCATTCCATATGTGAAGTTTTCGATCTCACGCGCGTAGCTTCCTGTTGATTCCATATTTGACCTGCCTCGACTAACGTACTTGGTAACCGTTGGTGTGATTCAGCGGAATATCAAAGTCCGTTGTCACCTCAACCCGCCGGAATCCTTTGCCGACGTTGTTGCTGGTATAAGTAATGATCCACTGGTTGTTCAGAAGTTCATTATACTCCTTGAAATATGGGTTGAATGTCACAAAGTCCATTCCCGAAAAGAACGCCTCGCCGCCGGTTTCATCTGAGAGACGAAACAGTGATCCCTGCCCGTAGTTCGCGGCCAGACGGCTCGTTCCGGTCCAGCCGGTCGAAGGGGCGTAAATGGTATAGACCGCGACGCCGCGACGCTGAGCTTCGCTGACCGCCTGGTCAAGATACACCGAATAGTACGGGCTTCCACGCCGGAATCCGTTGGAGTTGTCCAAACCGTCGGAGATCATCAGCATCATCCGCCTTCCCTGCGGTTGATTGTCAAAAAGCTTGAGTCCGTCGACCGCGTGCAGGTAAGGGCTAAACGGAGTCGCCAGATCGCTGCTCGTCAATATCCGCAACGACTCCGCCGCCGCATTTTTGTCGGCTGTGAATGCCTGACGGACGCGCAAACTGCCGGATGTGATGTAGCCGACCATCACGCGCGACCCCTCGGGCAACCCGCGGATGAAGTCTCTGATCTCGTCAAATTCGTTGTTGACTCTGAGGACGAGGTCGTCCTGGATAAGCAATGCGAAAATAACGGGCTCCGCATCGGACTTCTTCACCGAGACGATCTTTTGCACTCGCTTGTCTTCGAGAACCGAAAAATCGGACGCCTGAAGCCGGTCCGCGATCGCGCGGGTGCGATCATTGTGCGGCATCGCCGTCACCAGCAACGTCACGTCGTTGTTTTGTGTTTCGATCTTGCGTTTCGAATCCTGCGCGACGCCCGAGACGGCGGTCGCCAAAAGGAAAAATGCCCCCAAAATCAGTAATTCAAAGGCTGATTTGATATGTCTTCCGTGTTCCATTTCCATAACCTCCCTGGATGATTTCACCAGACAAGTCTGCAATCGGCGTTCCAGTGCACGAAGCGCGAAGTATCGGGCAATCAGGCAGAATACGGCCATCGGCGGCGGCGTTTACGCTTTTTACTGGTAAACGTTAACCATCTGATTGCGGAAGTTCACCCGTTGAACCGGATCGCGAGCCGCGGATCTTCGCCAATTTTCGCTGATTGGTTTCAGACACCTTTCCTGAATTCGCGGGAATTCGCGGTCAGGCATTTCCGACTTGGGTCAATGACAACCGCCACCGGATTCTTGCCCGCGAATCTTCGCCAGTTTTCGCTGATTGGTTTGAGACACCTTTGCTGAATTCGCGCAATTTCGCGGGAATTCGCGGGCCTCTCTGATTTAAGAGATCACGATTGGGATCTTGAGCGTGTGTAACACGCGGGAGAACGGTAGCACCACGTGAAGCGGAGCGAAACGTGGTGGGCGGCACACCGGAACGGAGCGTGTGTAACACGCGTAACTAAAGCTTTCGCACAATGTTACGCGTGTTACACACGCTGCGTTCGGATATCAGACGACTATGTGACCTGCGGGAGCAGTCCTTTTACTTCCTTGACGATCTTCTGGACGTCTTCGTGATCTTCGAGAGCGATCATAAAAAAGTCGTAACTGGTTTTGAAGCAGACCGTTCCGTTACCAAAGAACCAAACGCCTTCGAGGATCGGATTGCCGCCGATGAGCCAGTCGATCGGCGCGCCGGTGATCGTCTTCGGATTCAGGATGTTCGTCATCATCACCGCGCCGGACGCAAACGAGAACGCTCCGAGAAGCGGCGCGCCGACCGATTTGACGATCGATCTTTCGAAAGTGATCCGTTCGGCCTCGGCTTCGGAAAGCTCGCCATTGTCGATCAACTGCTGCTGCGTGTTGAGATATTCGTTGAACTGTTCGCCGAGCTTCTTGACCGCCCACGTCGGGATCGCCGAGTTGAAAAGCCAATGCGAGCTGATTCCGGTAAACACGACGCCGAGCCCGGCGCCGACTGCGACCGAAACGCCGGTCGTCGCCGCCTGAAGCGGTTTTTCCGAGATCCAATCCGCGGTTTGCTGAAGCGTCTTCCACGCCGAATCGAACGTTCGTGACCAGCTCGCCCCGACATTGAACGCGCGCGACGCGGATTCGGCGGTCTTGTTGACGGTTTTGTAGGTTTCGCCAATCACATCGCCGGCCTTTTCTCCCGCATAGCTCACGGCCTCACCGGCTTTTTTTCCGGCTTCCTTGACCGCATCCGCGGCCTTCCCGCCGGCGTCCTCGGCCGCGTCGCGCAGCGGTTCGCTCGCGTCATAGACCTTTTTCGCAGTGTCTCCGGCAGCTTTGTACGCGGTTTCGGCCGCATTTACCGCCTGCTTTCCGACATCCGATTTTTCGGCTTCGGCCTTGATCTTCTGCGCACCGTCTTTCAGAACTTCCGCGCCCTTCTGCGCGGTGTCCGAAACGATCTTCGCGCCCTCACCGATCTTGTCGGTCAGGCCGATCTGTTTGTCGATCTCTTCAAACCGCTCTTTGGCTTCGCGTTGCCAACGTTCAAAGCGTTCCTTGTAATCCGTCATTTTCGTCGTCCTCTGATAAAAACTCCGTTGCCATTTACGCTTCTTGCGCAGATTTTGTTCGGTTTAGATGCGAATCAGCGCCAAGCTTTTTATGATTGCACCATTGCGGGAAAGTATCAACAGCTTTCTGTGCGATCAAAGCAGGGAAAGATACTGTTCGATGGCGTCCGAAAGATCGAGAAATCGGTCTTCCCGTCGTAGTCGCCGGGGACCGGAACGTCGGCAATGCCGCACATCGGCGATTGGCGGCGCAGCCGCGTTGGCAATTGGGGCCACCGGAAAGGCCGAGCCTTTCCGCACATCCGGGCGGCAAGCCGCAATATCAGGGCGGCCCGCCATATCGGCGCGGAAAGCCGCATCCGGCAGTTCGGAATTGTTGCCGTTTGCGATATTTGCCATGGCGGGTTCTTCTTCGGTGATGATCCTTTTCATTGATCTATCCCAGATTGCGCGTTGGAAATTTCTTTCCCGCGAAACACGCGAAATACACGAAAACCGGCCGCAAAATAACATCTTTCGCGTTTTTCGCGTTTTTCGGGGGCAAACGGCTTTCCAATCCGTAATTCGGGTCTATCCTTTCGACGACGCGCGGGATCGGATCATTGGTACCGCCGACATCGGCCGGTTTATCGTTCACCTGGGTGGGCCGGTGTTTGAGGTCTTCGACCTCTTTCTGCGTCGCGTCCGGATCGAGTCAAGGGCGAAATCAGCGCAGAATGTGTTAATCTTTCAATTTCAAACTATGCCGATTGTGACCTGTCCAACCTGCGGGAAACGTGTCGAGTACGAAGGCAACGAATTCCGTCCGTTTTGCACCGAACGCTGCAAGCTGCTCGACTTCGGGGCTTGGGCTGACGAAGAATTCGCCATTCCGACACAGGAAGCGACGCTGACCGATGAAGATCTCGACCAGATCGAGCGCGCGACGAAGGACCGCGAGCAAACGTTCGGGCGTTCGGAGTAGGCGATGGCTTGACGCGGATTCTTTATTCGCCCGGAGACTCTTATGATATTGCTTCTTCAAATTGGAACGACCGGAATCATCGCCGGCGTCGTCTTTTTTTTGGTCGTCGCGGGAGCGGCGTTCATTGCGTTCAAAATGCTCAAAAAGACGGTGAAGATGGCGTTTCGGATGGTGATCGTCGCCGTCATCCTGCTGATCGCCCTGGTTGGCGGCACCGCCCTGCTGTTTTTCGGGTCCGGCGGAAAATCGTCACCGACAAAACCCGCCACGACGCGTTCGCCGCGCTGATCATACGATGATGAATCGGCTCCGAAAATTCTTAGCTCGTTATCAGAGACTTTCGGGCAACGTCATCGCGCTGAGCCTCGTCAGCCTCTTCAACGACACTTCGAGCGAGATCATCTATCCGCTGCTGCCCGCGTTTCTGGCGCTGACGCTCGGCGCGTCGCCGTTCGCGATCGGCGTCATCGAAGGGTTCGCCGAGTCGGTCGCCGCTTTCCTCAAGCTGTTTTCCGGTTATTTTTCCGACAAGTTCAATTCGCGCAAGCTGCCGGTTTTCCTCGGCTACTCGCTCGCCGGCATCGTTCGGCCGCTGCTCGCATTCGCGACGAGCTGGCCGCAGGTTTTGTTCGTGCGGCTGACCGACCGCGTCGGCAAAGGGATCCGCGGTGCGCCGCGCGACGCTTTGATCGCCGGGTCGGTCGCGCCTGAAATACGCGGTTTCGCCTTCGGTTTCAATCGCGCGGCGGATCATCTTGGCGCGGTTTTCGGTCCGATCTGCGCCTCGGTTCTACTGTTTTTGCTCGCGGACAACCCGAGCCAGCCTTCCGCGCACGACTATAGCCAGGTCTTTCTGTTCGCGTCGGCGCCGGTGATTCTCGGACTGTTCGTCATCGCGTTTTTCGTCAAGGAAGAGCCGAAGCCGGCGGACGTCAGTTCGAACAACAAGATCCGCCTTTCGCTCAAGGAGTTTGACGGGAACTTCAAACGTTTTCTATTCGTCATCGCGCTTTTCACGCTTTCGAATTCGACCGACGCTTTTCTGCTTTTGCGGGCCGAACAATCGGGCGTCGCCGTCGCCGTGCTGCCGCTTTTGTGGATGGCGCTCCATTTCAGCAAGGTCGTCTTCTCGTTGATCGGCGGCGAACTGTCGGACAAATTCGGCCGGAAATCGCTGATCGTGACCGGCTGGACGATCTACGCGCTGGTATACGCGGGCTTCGCTTTTGTGAACGCGCCGTGGCAGGCGTGGGCGCTTTTCATAGTTTACGGAGCCTATTTCGGATTGACCGAGGGCGTCGAAAAGGCGCTCGTCGCGGATCTTGTCGATTCACCCGACAAACGCGGCACCGCGTACGGATTCTATAACCTCGCGATTTCGATCACTGTCTTCCCGGCATCGCTGTTTTTCGGTGCCCTCTGGACCTGGTTCGGCGCGGAAACGGCGTTTATCGTCAGCGCGTCGGTCTCGATCGCCGCCTCGGCGATGATGTTCGCGATCAGGACCTCGCACCGCGAAGCGGCAGCGTAATTCGATCCCGAATCGACACGCTGATCATCGAAATTGTGATTTGCAGTTCGGTCTTGTTAATTGCCACTAGCTTTCAAGGCAATAAATGATCCCGGCTTTAGCCGAACCCGCGCCATTATTCGGCTAAAGCCGGGATTCTATTGCTGCATGGTCCACTAGCTAAAGCTAGTGGCAATTAACAAGACGGCAATTAACAAGACGGCAGTTAAGAAGACAGAAAGCAAAGCCGCGATCGCGAGTTTTGATGCAGTCTCTACCGCAGATGGTACGGACTCGCCCCGGCTCGAATGCGAGAATCCCCGAACGTTTTTCAAATTTCCCGAATTGGAGTCAGGTCACACACCTGCGTTCGTCTACCCGATCCTTGACAATTAACTACTTTAATGATTAATGTGTTTAACTAATGGAGTTGACCCTGCAAAACGGCGCGTCGGTCGAGGAAACATTGGTTCTGACGTTTTTCGATCTGGCCAACCAACTGAGCAAACTCGGCGAAGAAGTCGCGTCCGGCGCGGCGCTGACAACCCAGCAGTGGCTTATTCTGCTCCAGATCGCGGGCGACCCGAACTTCCCTCTCCCGGCGCATTTGCCTGAAAGATCCAACGGTGCCGGCGTTATGGGCTCGGAGATCGCGCTTGCCAGGGGCGTGTCCCGCGCCAGCATCAGCGTTCTCGTTTCGCAACTCCTGAAACGAGGTCTGGTGCGGCAGGAAGAGGAAGCCGGCGACCGCCGTCGCAAACGGCTGTTCTTAACCGACGAAGGCCGCCGGATCATCGACGCTCTCGAGGAAGCCCGGCAACGTGCCAACCGCGAACTCTTCACCGATCTCGATTCCGCCGAGCGACGGGTGTTGCTCGGGGCGCTTCGCAAATGCCTCGGCCGGCTCTGGATGGCCGGCGGCAACGGGGCGCAATCGGCGGCCTGACCGGCCGCGTCAGTTCTTTCTGCCGACGCTTTCCGGGCGTCGATGTTTGGAGGTTGATATGAATCTCTCGATCTTGTTGTGGGGCATTCCGCAGGCAATGCGCGTCGCTTCGCGCGTTTATCCCGAATACGCCAATCGCTTGAAGGAAAGGAATCTCGTCGCGCAATTCCGTTTGCGGGACAAGCCCGAGGGTCGCTGGATCAAATTGGACAACGGCCACATAACCTCCGGCCGCGGCATTCACGAACGTCCGGACATCACCGTAGACTTCAAGAACAAGGCAATTGCAAAGAGCTTTCTCACGCCGCCTTTCGACCTTCTTGAGCGCATCGACGCCGCAAAGAATTTCAAGATCGTGCTTCACGGCCCTGACGAGTTGGCCGTATGGTTCCTGCGAACGGTGGCCCGGCTCGAATCGATCACCTGGAAATACGGCACCGATGTCGGCAACGGCGTCACGCGTTACACGAGCGGCACGAACGGCGGGCCGATCTTCGTTTACGTCAAGGATGGCAAGATCCTTCGCACGACACCGATGGATTTCAGCGACGAGGATGCCGAATCCTGGTCGATCAACGCGCGCGGCAAGACATTCACGCCGCCGCGCCGGGCGACCGTGGCGGCGCACGCGATGTGCCAGAAGTCGATGGTCTACTCGAAGGGCCGCCTGCTCTACCCGATGAAACGGGTCGACTTCGATCCGAACGGCGAGCGCAATCCGCAGAATCGGGGAAAATCCGAATTTGAACGAATCAGCTGGGACGAAGCCCTCGACATCGTCGCGAGCGAGATCAAACGCGCGAAGGCCGTCGGGCCCGGCGCGATTGCCGTCGATCACGGCTCGCATCATCAATGGGGCAATCTCGGGCATTATCTGAGCGCCTTCAACCGCTTCTGGAACCTGATCGGCGTGACGAAACTGATGCACAGCCCCGATAGCTGGGAGGGCTGGTTTTGGGGCGCGATGCATCACTGGGGCAACAGTTTGCGGCTCGGCTGCCCCGAGTTTTACGGAACTGTCGAGGACTGTCTGAAAGAAGCCGAAATGATCGTCTTCTGGTCGAGCGATCCGGACACGACCTACGGTTACGAGGGCGCTCAACGACGCGAGTGGGCGAAAGATCTCGGCATCAAAATGGTTCACATCGATCCGTATCTGAACCACACGGCAGCGCACGTCGGCGGAAAATGGATCGCGCCGCGGCCCGGAACCGATCCGGCGCTGGCGCAGGCGATCTGCCACGTCTGGATCACCGAAGGTCTTTACGACAAGGATTTCGTCACGAACCGAACGACCGGATTCGACGAGTGGAAAGATTATATCCTCGGCGAAAGCGACGGCGTCCCGAAAACGCCCGAGTGGCAGGAAGCCGAGACCGGGATTCCGGCACGCGATGTCCGCGCACTGGCGCGCGAGTGGGGCTCGAAGAAGACGTATCTCGGCGCCGGGAGCTGGGGCTGCGGCGTCGGCGGCGCGGGCCGCACCGCGACCGGAATGCAATGGGCGCGGATGATGACGATCCTCGCCGCGATGCAGGGCTGGGGCCGCCCGGGCGTCAACTTCGGCAATCTCCAGTTCGGGGCACCGCTCGATTTCAATTTCTACTTCCCGGGCTACGGCGAGGGCAGTTTCTCGGGCGACCTCGCGTTCAGCGCCAATTCGGCCAACAACTACCAGCGTATGCCGCACATCGTGACGATGAGCACCGTGCGCCAGTCGATCCCGCGGATCTGGTTCCCGGAAGCGATCACGGAGGGAAAAGCGCAGGGATATCTTACCGACGTCTCGTCGGTCCAGGGCCAGTTCTTCCCGTTCTTTTACCCGTCGCCCGGCCACGCCCGCGTCGAGATGCTTTACAAGTACGGCAGCCAGCTTTTCGGCACGATGGTCGGCGGAAACCGCTGGGCGCGTGCCTATCAGCACGAAAGCCTGAAGTTCATCGTCAACCAATCGGTCTGGAAAGAGGGCGAAACGCCATTTTCGGACATCATCCTACCGGCCTGTACGATCTTCGAGAAATGGGACATCGGCGAGTGGTACAACGTCGGCGCCGGTTACGTGCACCATATGTACTCGATGAACAATCACCGCGTCATCTCTCTGCAGCACAAGTGCATCGAACCGCTCGGCGAATCGAAATCCGATTACGAGATCTTCCTCGCGGTTTCGGAGAAACTCGGGCTCGGAGCGGTTTACTCTGAGGGCGGAACGTCGGAACTCGATTGGTGCAAGCGCGTGTTCAACTCATCCGATCTTGCGAAACACATGTCTTGGCGGCAATTCTTGAAAAAAGGCTATTACGTCGTTCCCCCGGATCCCGAAACGGCGCGCGCGCCGACGGCGAACCGCTGGTTCTACGAGGGCCGCAAAAAGGACACGCCCGAGCCGTATCCGCTCCCTTCGGACTATGTCGGCGACTATCTCGGCGGTTTGCAGACTTCGTCGGGGAAATTCGAGTTCGTCGCCGAATCGCTCAAAAAGATCGACGATCCCGACCGTCCGCCGCTTAACCGCTATATGCCGTCGTACGAGGACCCGTCGCGCAATCCCGAACTCGCCGGCTTCCCGCTCAAACTGCAGACGGCCCATACGCGCTATGCCTATCACGTGATGGGCGACGACGAGGGAAGCAGCCTCAACGACATCCGGGAACACCGCGTTTTGAAGGACGGGCGATATTATCTGGTCGCGCGGATGAGCAAACAGGACGCGGACGAACGCGGAATCAAGGATGACGATCTGATCCGGCTTTGGAACCGGCGCGCCTCGGTCGTGTGCGCCGCCCAGGTCACGGAACGGCTTCGGCCGGGCATCGTCGGCGCCTATTCAGGTTCGGCCAAGTATCATCCGGTCGGCGAACCGGGCCGGTCGACCGATCTCGGGGGCTGCGTGAATATGCTCAATCCAAAGGGATCGATCACGAAAAAGGGGCACGGGATCAAGCCGAACGCGGTGCTGATCCAGGTCGAGAAATGGACCGGCGTCGATACGTGGCAGCCGTTGGAGGACTAGTATGGCGAAGAAGTGGAACCTGATCATCGACGTTGAGCGCTGCGACAATTGCCGGCTTTGCTTTCTGGCGGTCAAGGACGAATACGTCGGCAACGATTTTCCCGGCGTTTCGTCGGCGCAGCCCGCGCAGGGCGACAACTGGGTCGATATCCGCCGCAAGGAACGCGGCACATACCCCATCGTTCAGGCGCGATTCCTGCCGGTAATGTGCAACCACTGCGACGACGCTCCGTGCGTCGAGGCGGCCCGCGACGGCGCGGTGCGCAAGCGTTCGGACGGGATCGTCATCATCGACCCGGCAAAGTCAAAAGGCCAGCGGCAGATCGCGGACGCGTGCCCGTACGGCGCGATCTCGTGGAACGACGAAAAAGATATCCCGCAAGCGTGGCCGTTCGACGCGCACCTGCTGGACGAAGGATGGGACCGAACCCGGCTCGAACAGGCGTGTCCGATGGACGTTTTCCGGACGATAAAGGTCGAGGACGAAGAGATGCGCCGCATCGCGGTCGAAGAGCGTCTTGAGGTCCTGAAACCGGAACTTGAGACCCGGCCGCGCGTTTACTACAAAAACCTGAACTTGATCGATAAGTGTTTCGTCGGGGGATCGGTCGTCCATTCGGTCGATGGCATCGAAGAATGCGCCGCCGGGGTTGAGGTCGTTTTGGAAAAGGACGGCAGCGAGATCGGACGCGCGACGACCGATACCTTCGGCGAATTCATGATCGACGGACTGGAGCCGGACAGCAAAGGATATCGCCTGACCGGGAACGGCGGTTCGGAAGGATTTGTCAGGGAATTTGAGCTGTCGGATGAGAGCCCGTATCTCGGGGTGATCGAGCTCGGCCGCGCGTGAACGCGTTACTTTCGCGGGTTCACCACGACCGTCGCTTCCTGAAGCTCTTGACGATCATGTCGCGGCGCATCTTGGGCAGGTGGTCGATGAAGAGCTTGCCGTTGCAATGGTCGGTCTCGTGCATAAACGCGCGGGCGGCGTAGCCCTCGGCCTCGCGCTCGAACCATTCGCCTTTCACGTCCTGGGCGCGGAGTTTGACCTTCATCGGACGGACGACGACCGCCGGGACCTTGCCGACCGAAAGACATCCTTCCTGGCCCGACTGCTCGCCGTCGGTTTCGACGATCTCCGGATTCGCCGCGACGAGTTTGATGCCGTCGCAATCCATCACAAAGAGCCGCAGATTGAGTCCGATCTGCGGCGCCGCAAGCCCGACGCCCTCCGCTTCGTACATCGTCTCGAACATATCGGCGCACAACGCCGCCAGTTCGTCATCAAACTTCTCGACCGGTTTTCCAACCTCTGCCAAAACCTGCTCGGGATATTCGGTGATCGTTCTTATCATTTCAGAGGGTTCAAATCCGAAATCACAAATCGCGAATCAGAAATTCAACGGGGTATCACGCCGCGGCGCGAGGTTCTGTGAAAATCACGCTTCGCGAAAAATCCCTTTTCTTCGCGCATCAGGCATTCCCAGCAAACGGTGCGGGCTTCGTTCGTCGGACCGATGAACGTGTTGTAATGGTCCATCTCGCGGTCGCATTCCGCGCAACGGACCGCCGTCTTGTTCATCGCATTCGGGTCAGTCGTTTCGATCATTTTTCTTCCTCAGCAATCGAATCTTCTCGAGATAAAAACTGCGTTCTTGTTCAATAGTGTAATTCTGTTCGATGAAATTCTCCAATGGACGGCACGATTCACCGACATCGCATTTTTCGTTCGTGAGCAGCCAGATCTCGTTGGCGTCCGCCGGGATTCTCGACAGGATGAATTCGGTTTGACGTCGCCAGGCCTCCGGCGTACCCGCGGGTGCCTCGATCTCCCAGTCATAAAATTTCTCGTCGGGAAGAATCTTGTTGACGCCTTTGTAATGATACGGCAGCGCCAATGCGTCGAAGGTAGTGAAGACGAGGATCGGCTGTCCCGGCCGCTCGTTCCGTTCGAGAAATGCGCCGACCCGCGCCCAGTCGCCGCGTTTCGCGACGTTTGGATAAAGCATCGTCAGCGAATACGCAAACAGCCCGAGATATATAACCAAAATCGCCGGCCAGATCCTCGCCGGCAAAATTCGGGCGATTACCGCCGCTGCGAGAAGCAGCAGCGGCGCGAACAAAACCGACGCGTGGCGGATGGCGACATAAACTTCGCCGAGGACCAGATACGACGCGAGAAAGAACGCCCCGACGGTCGCGACGATCGCGATGAAGGCCCGAATCCGGTCGTCAAAAACTTCCCGCCGTTTGCGGATCAGAGCCGCGACGATGACCAGAACCGCGACGCGCACGAACCACACCCGAACGAGAGAAACGGTCGTGATCTGGTCGAGCGGATAGATCTCGGTCGGAATGATGAAGGTCAGAAACGTGTTCCAAAGCAACTGCACCCCGGTGACGAGGCTGCGTTCGGTCTGAAACGCGACCGTGTTCGCCGCGAACTGCGACCGGACGGCCCAGATCAACGGCGCGAAACACACTGCGGCCGCGACCATATTAAAAAAATAGGCCGCCGCGGCTCGCCATTTTCGGGTCGCGATCAACGCGGCAAACATTCCGGCGAGGAGAAATCCGAGGTAATAGTTCGTGTAAAGCGCGACCGCCGAAACGGCGAGAAAGATCAACGTCGGCCTTCGAGGTATTTGACGTTCGGTGCTCTCGAAATAGGTCGCAAACCACAGCCGCAAAAGCAACAGCGAAATCAGAATCACGAGCGAATAAACCCGGACCTCGACACTCGCCCAGATCAGGAACGGATGAAGCGCAAAAAGCAGCGTGACGAACAAAGCAGCGCGCTCGGAGAAAAACCGGCGGGCGACGCCGAAGAACAGGCGGATCGCGACCGCCGCGCAAATGACTGAAAACAAACGTGCAAACAGGATCGATCCGCTCAATTCGCGCCAGAGGCTGAGAATCCAAAAATACAGCGGCGCCTGTTTTTCGTCCGCGAGCGCATGACGGATCGCGAATCCGAGTCCGTGTTCGGTCGTGTGAAGCGTCGAAGCCTCGTCGGCCCAAATGTTCAGGAGATACGCCAGCGGCAATGCGATCAGCAGATGCAGGACAACGATCCCGTGGATGCCGAAACGCTGCAGTCGGTTTTTCGGCGTTTCAACGTTCAAGATCCCTCCGCAGTTTCGCGTCCGCCTGGCGAACGTCTGTAGGCTGCCCAAAACAGATCTTCGCTCGGATACGGGAAATTTATCTTTTCGGGGATCATTTTCAAAAGAAAACTGTCACCGATCCGGTATTTCAAAAGCGAGCGCGCGTGGGCTCCGGAGATCTTCTTCGAGGGACGGCCGCCGGCGACCTTTTCGAATCCGATGCCTTGGAGAAACGCCGTCAGGCCTTTTTCGGAAAAGAACTGCAAAACGCTCGGCGGGCTGTATTCGTGCCAGTTTTTGCCGAAGACACGGGCCGACACGGAATCGCGGTTCCAGGTTTCGATCAGCAGAATTCCGCCGTCCGACAGCAGATCGCGCGCCCGTTCGAAGGCCGCGCGCGGATCGTAAAAATGCGCCGCGACCTGGATCATCGAAACGACATCGAACTTGTCTTTCGTTTCAAACGTTTCGAGCGAACCGCGTCGAATATGAAGTCCGAGCGCCTTTGCCCCGAATTTGGCCATTTCGGCATTCGGCTCAAGTCCGGTTCCCTGCCACCCTGAATCTACGAACCCGCGCAGAATGAATCCGGCGGCGGCGCCGACATCGAGCAACCGGCCTTTGTCAGGAAGAATTTTCGCGAGCTTTTCGGCATACATCCGGCCCCGCAGGTTGAGCATCTCGCCTTCGGCCAGATAGTCCGAGTAGCCTGCGCCGCCGCCGCTAAAATACTCGTCGCCGTAAACCTCGGCGACGTGCTGCTCACCGGCGGCAACTTCCGCAAAACGATGGCCGCACGCGAGACAGTCGAGCACGGAAAATCCCTTCGCCTCAAAGACGACCTTCGAATCGGAACCGCAAAGCGGACAGTCTTGATTTCGTACGCTCACTTTCTAAGGTCAAAAACGGTGAATTCGCCGCATTCGGCGACGACCGGAAATTCGAACCGCAGCTCGTCTTCAAGTCCGGGTTTCTGCTTCATATAGCTGTTTTGGGCGACGAAATACCTCGCACCCTCGCCGGCGATTGCCCGGACCTTAGCGACGGACTGGTCTTCGACGCAAACATTGAAACCCTTGCGGTCGAGCCAATAGAACATAAACGAGGCATTGTAGGCAACCTGGTAACCGTCTGCATCGAAACATCGATCCCCCGATACGAGGATCGGACCCGGCTCGGTCAGTCGCGGTTTCAGTTTCAGAGCGCAAACATAGCTTTCGTCGGTCAAGCGGTTTTCGAGAATCCGGGCGCGTATCTGTCGCGCATCGACCGCGAACACTAGCAGAGAGAATCCCGTCAGAGTGGTGATCGCGGCGAGCTTCAGCAGATTCCCAACGCCGGTGTTCGCACTGAACCGGTCGGCAAAACCTTTCGCAAAGAGCATGATCTCGCGGATTCCGGCACCGAACAGGAGCGCCGCCGGAGCGACGGAAAAAACATGATAGTAGGCCGCCCAATCGTCCGCCGCCGTCCGCGCCGCGATGAAGTAGAACGCAAGACAGGCGCCGAGCCAGACAAGCGCGTCGCGTACGGCGCGCTCGCGTACCGCGCGAACCACCGCGAAGAGGCCGACGATCAAGCCGGCGGCCGACCAAACGTAAAGGAACTCGGAGGCGGCGATTCCCTTTACAAAATAAGGATTGGTAAACAGGTCCGGACCGGCCCAGTGGTATTCGTTCGAAACCCCGAGCGAGTTCCCGTAGGTTTCCCAAAGCCCCTTCGCATGCATATGCCAACTCAATACCGGAATCAGCCCAACCGCCGCGAAGATCCCGACCCGGACGCGCCCGAAAGCGCCAACGCCGAACTTGCCAAAAAGCAAGACCGCGAATAATATCCCGACGTGCCCGGCGGTCATCTTGGCAAGCAGCGCCAGTGACGTGAAGACGGCCGCCCGTATGAAATCCCATATCCGGTCGTTTTCGATCCATCGCACGAAATAGAGCACGCTCGCGATATAGAAGAGATTCATCAGCCCTTCCGGCTGGATCGAGGTCGAGAATTCGACGATCAGCGGATTGAACGCAAAGAACGCAAACGCGGCGATGAGTCCCGGCCCCTCGAGATATTCGCGGGCGAGTTTGAAGAACAGAAACAAAGTGAGCAACGAAAATCCGAATGCCCAAACGCGACCGAAAACGTCGTTGACCCCAAAAGTCTTGTACGTCAGTGCGATGATATACGGGTAAAGCGGAAACTCCATCTCGACGAAGCCCGGCGAAGTTCCCCGCCAGTCGATCCGCGGATAGAAGATGTTCATCGACTCGTTCGCAAAGTTACGGGCGACCGCGCCGACGTCCGATTCACGCCAGGATGCCCGGTCGATCGGGCGGAAAACATCCGCGAGCCGAACCACCGCGCCGGCCACGAAAATCGCGATCAGAATATACTTGAGCCAACGATTCACAGCAGTTTCGGAAGATATATGACGAGTCCGGCAGTAACGATCCAAAGCACGAGATTCAAAAGCGTCGGACGGTCGCGAATCAGAATCTGGACCGGATCGCCGCCCGCTTCGCGCTTGTGGATCAGGAAAAGATAGCGAAAGACACCGTAAACGACGAACGGAATCGTCAGCAACATCGCGCGCGACCCGACGCGTTCGACAGTCTCATCGGCGCGGGTGTAGAGCGCATAAGTCAGTACTGCCGCGCCGGCGCAGATGTTCATTATCGAATCGAGAAACTCGACCGAGTAGTCGCTCAGTGCCCGGCGGTGACTTTCGGCAGTTTCGGCGAGGAGAACAAGTTCGTGACGGCGCTTGCCGAAACCGACCAGCAGCGCGACCATCGACGTGCAGAGTACCAGCCACTCCGAGACCTCGACGTTGATGATGACGGCCCCTGAGATTGCCCGAAGAACAAAACCGGTAGCGATCAGGATCACGTCGAGAATGACGATGTCCTTCAGCTTCAGCGAATAAGCCAGACACGTCGCGAGATAGACGCCGATGATCACCGCAAACCCGTGACTCAGCCAAAGCGCTCCGACCGTCGCGGCCGCGAACAGAACCATCATCACTGACCGTGCGAGGTTAACGCTCAGTACGCCCGAGGCGAGCGGACGGTGTTTCTTGATCGGATGTTCACGGTCCGCGTTGATGTCGCAAAGATCGTTGAAAAGATATACGCCGCTGCTCGCGCAGCAGAAGAGCACGAAACCCGCCAAACTGATCGCGATGTTGTGCGGATCGGTCAGCGAACGTGAAAAAATGAGCCCCGAGAACACAAGCAGGTTCTTTGACCATTCCAACGGACGCAGTTCGACCAACAGGCCCCGAATCGTCGATGACGAGCCCGTTTCTTGCTCTAGTTGAAGCGTCCCTGCTGGTTTCATATGCCTCCAATGGCCGGGATCAACTTCCCGGAAACCTGACCCTCAGTTGTCGTTCCGACGCTGCCTTCGCGTGCTCTCGCATCGTGACCACGGTGAATTGATTCTCAAACTCGTCGAGAATCTCGCTGACGAAGTCGAGTTTCTTTTCGAGCGGCAGATCCATCGCCGGGAAAAACTTGAGTTCAGGCGCGTCTTCGCCCGAAAGAAAATCAAGCGGGTGCAGCAGCAAACTCGGTTCCGTTCCGGTCGCCCGGCACATCGCGAGCGCCGTTTTCCAATAGGCGCGTGCCGCGAGCCTTGAGAATGTCGAAAGATAAATGACGTAACTCGCGTGGATCGGAGTTTTGACGAGCGGCATCGTCGTCACCGGAATCTCCGTTATCGAACGGTCGCCGACCCTCCAGGAATACGGCTTCAGACTCTGAAATCCGTCTGCGAACTTTCCGAAAAGCTTCTTGCGCTTTTCTTTTTCCTCGTCCGACATTTCGGGCGATTTGAAGAAGTAATAGGCACGTGCGAGCGGCGCGATGTAGGTCGGGAGCGTCGAACAATCGTATTCGTAACCGCGCTCGGCAAGAACGTCGAGAACGGTTGGCGAAAGACTGTAACCGGGGCCGCGAAACCCTTTCGGACGCTCGCCCGTGGATTCTTCCAGCGCGTTCTCGGTCTTTTCAAATTCCTCGACCAGCTCTTCTTTCGAATAAAGATGCAGCCAGGGTTCGTGACGAAAACTATGGTTTCCGATCTCGTGCCCGGCGGCGGAGATCTGTGCCAACGCTTCGCGGTTCTTGTCGAGCGCCGCGTCCTGTCCGACAATGAAAAATGTGATCTTCAATTCTCTCTGCTTCAAAAGCTCGAGCACGCGCGGAACGCAGACGTCGAGATAAGACGGGAAAGATTCCCATCCGGCGTCGCCGTGAGTTTTCATATAGGACCATTTGTTATCAAGGTCCAGACTTAGACTTGCGATCATCTTCTCAAACCTTCGCCGCCTGAAGGCGGAACTCCGAACAGAACTTTTCCGCGAGCTGGATCGTCTCGTTCACGTTCAGCGTTCCGTTCGTGATCTGCGACGAATTCAATATGAACAGTCCGTCGAGCGACGTCGTTACCGGCGGCAGCGTCTCCGAATAATTCAGAACCGGCAGCGGAAAGACCTGCCGAACGCGCGAGACCTTGAATTCCAAAACGTCCGTGCGCGCAAACGCCGGATACATTTTTTCCAGCGCCGCGACGAATGCCGCCTCGATCTCTTCGTCCGAACGGTCGAACAATTCATCGTCAGGAGCAACGTATTTCGGCAGATAAACGAGAGCGTTTCCGCCGAATTCCCGTTTATCGACGAGCGCCGACATCTCGATGATCCCGGTGAACGGTGTCTCGTCGGTAATGTTGGTCACATAGTACGGTGAAAGCGACTTTTTCAACAAAACGGATGCGCAAACGATCCCCTGATATCTGACGCCGCGCAGTTTCGATTTTTCAGTATCCGTGAGTTCCGGGACGATCTGCGCGGCCACATTTGACGAACAGGTAAGGATCAGGCAATCGAATTTCTGATTTGGCATTTGCGATTGCGGATTTGAAGTTCTCACTTGCCATTTACTGCGTTCGACTCTTTTCACTTCCGAGATCTTCGCGTCGAGCCTGATCTCGACTCCGCGTTCGCGCAGGACTTCGGAAAAACTTTCCAGCACGCGCGCGTAACCGCCGCGGACATAGCCGAACATCTCCTTTTTCAATCCCGAATTGCGGGCGGCGTACATCCGCTGGATCGTCGCCCAAATGAACGCGGCGCTGGTTTCTTTGTACGCCGCGCCGAGCTTTGCTTTCAGCAGCGGCCGCCAGATCTTGTTAAACGTCTTGCGGCCCGAAAGACGCGTCAGCCATTCCTCCACGCTGACCTTTTCAAGCGCCCGCCAATCTTTGACGCGCGAGGCGAAAAAGATCGTCCCGCCGAGGCGCATTTTGCCGGCAAGTCCGAGCGGCGGAAACCTCAGGAACTCAAGAGTATTGGACATCGAATAGAGCTCGCCGTCGGTGTAGAAACCGGTTTTGGTTTCGACCCATTCAAACTCGCCGCCGAGCCCGATCTCATCCACGATCTTCCGAGTAAAGAGATCGGACAAAAGGGTTACGTGATAGTGCCGGTCCCAGACGACACCGCCGATCCGCCACGCGCTCGCGAGACCGCCGATCTCCGGCGCCGATTCGAAGACGGTCACCCGATGCCCGGCTTCGGACAAACGCAACGCGAGCGTCAGCCCGAGAAATCCCGAACCGACGATCGCGATCTTGGATTGGTGATTTAAGACTTGGGATTTCGGATCGATCATCAAATTCGACGTTTTCGAAATAGCTCTTATCTGATAGTTGAAAGCTGATAGTCGCGCCCGAACTATCAGCTTTCAATTTTTCGCGCCATCTTGCGGTTTGCCTCAGTCAACTCTTTACCCGCACCGTCGTGCCGTCGATCAGATACCCGAGTCCGCATTCGCATTGTTTTTCAAGGCGGTCGTCCGCGCCGCCGAACTTGTGAAACAGCTGACCGCATTTGCAGACCGCGCCGATCGAGCGCGCCGGGCTGCCGATAACGAGATGAAAATCGGGAACCGACCGCGTCACCAGCGATCCCATTCCAACCATCGACCAGCGTCCGATCTCGAGATCGTTGCCGATCGTGCAACCGGCACCGATCGTCGCGCCCTCGCGGACGAGGGTTTTCAGCGTGTGCTCATCGGGTTCCGAAGGCCGCAAGGTTTTGAGATCCGGGAAGGTGGCGCGCGGAAACCGGTCATTTGTGAACGTCGTCGACGCCGAGATCATCACCCCGTCTTCGATCGTGACCTCAGCGCAGATATAGACCATCGCGTTGATCTTGACGCGGTTGCCGATCTTCACGTCGTAGGCGATGTAGGATTTTTCGCCGACGATGCATTCGTCGCCGATCGCCGCGCCGTGGCGAATATGGACGTTGTCCCAGACGCTCGTGCCCTCGCCGATCTTGACGTTTTCTTCGATGATTGCAGTTGGGTGAACTCGGATAGACATTTGTTATTTGGGATTCCAAATTCCTGATATTCAAGTTTTCAGGTTCCGACCAAAAACCTCGAGTCGCCGGAAACCTGCTCAACGGCGGCCCGGCGCCGTTTCTGACACAGATAAACTCTGATAAATCGGATCGAAGCTGATGTTTCTAGATCAGCGTTTCCAGAGGTCCTCTCTGTCTCACTTGAGTGAAACGAATCCGCTCCATCCCGGCAATCTGTGTTCATCTGTGGAGGAAACGCGATCTGTTTTCTTCAGGTCGGTTTTTCAAAACTCCCGATTTGGGATTTTGGGATCGAGGATTGGGATCCGGAATTCGAAAAATCCGAAATCAGAAATCCCCGATCCGAAATCATTTCGCCACGACGCTGTTTCGCTCGATCACGGGTTGCCACAGATTCTGCCGGAGCGACTTGTAGGCGGCGTCAATGACCTGTACCGAAGCGAGCGCGGCGGCCGGCTTGATGAGCAGTTCCTCTTTGCCGCGGAGCGCTTTCGAGAAATTCTCGATCTTGCCCCTGAACGATGCGACCTTATCGTAACCTGTTCCGAAAACGGACCAGTCGGGCGATGAATGAAGTTTGTATTTCGATTCACGCCAGCCGATATGGAGCGTTCCGTTTGTGCCGTAAATGCTGATGAAATACGGCAGTTCCTTGTTGATTCCCCACGTCAGGTCGATGCTCGCGATCACGCCGTTTGCGGTTTTCGCGAACATTTTGACGTTTTCGTCGACCTTCAGGCCTTGCGTTCCGCCGGCATCGACGGCAAGGACCTCGTCGATCGGCCCGAGGAAATAACGGACGATATCGACCGAGTGAGTGCCGTTGTCGATGAGTACGCCGCCCCCCGACACTTCCGCATCGGAGTTCCAGCGTTTCGACATATCGACTTTCGCCGTGAACGCGTTTTCGAACTGAACGACGTCACCCAGAATTCCGGACGCGACGATTCCCTTCGCTTTGATGACATCGTCACAATAGCGAAACTTCGACGCCATCGTGAAGAGAACGTCCATTTTCTCGGCCGTCGCGATCATCGTTTCGGCCTCGGCGACGGTCAGGCAAAGCGGCTTCTCGCAAAGAACCGGCGTTCCGCGTTCCATAAAGTAACACGCGATCTCCGGGTGCGAACTCGGCGGCGTCGCGACGATCACCGCATCCAGAGTTTCGCTTTCCGCCAGCGACCTGTAATCGCCGTAGGCCTTCCCGCCGGCAATTTCCGCCAACGCCCGAGCCGCTTCCTCGCGCACATCCGCAACTGCAACTAATTGACAGCACGCGCTTTGCGCAAACGCCTGCGCGTAAGCCTGCGCGATTCCGCCGGCACCGATCAAACCAAAGTTTAGCTTTTCCATAAGTCATTTTTGCTCGTGTAGGACCCGACGAGTCACGTTCGAATCGACTTCGTCAAATGCCTTTGGCGAGCTTCGCGGGTTCTATTTTCGTACGGCTTCAACCGCTTCGCGGATCGAATTCGCGAGGAATTCGATGTGGCTTTCCTCGTATTTTTCGTTGATCGGCAGGACGAGCACGTCGTGCAATCCTTTGATCGTTCCCCGAAAGTTGTCGTCGTTATAGTCGACCGCTTCGGGGCGCGCGAGATTGAACGGATAATGACTGTCGCCGAACGTGTTCTGTTCGCGGAAAACCTGGCATTTGTACGCCGGCTTCACGACATAGCGCGGTGCCGACGCGACGTCATAGACCTTCAGCGCCTTCGCGAGTCCGACCGAACCGTCCTCGATCTTGGCGTCGTCCACCCGCAGACAGAATTTCCAATACGTCATCGTCGCGTTTTCGGCCGGTTTGTACGACTCGATCCCGTCGATGTCCGCGATCTTCTCGTCGAGCAAGGCCGCCATCTTCTGACGCTGGGAGACGGAGTAGTCAAGCTTTTTAAGCTGTTCATACGCGACGGCCGCCTGAAGTTCGGTCATCCGATAGTTGAGCGAAGCAAAATAATGATCCGGATTGGCGTCGCCGTATCCCCACGCCTTGTTGATGAAAAGAAACATACGCCGCGCGAGCGCTTCGTCGTCGGTCACGACGATCCCGCCTTCACCGGTAGTCATCTGCTTGCCCTGCTGGAACGAGAACGCGCCGATCGCACCGATCGTACCGACGTTCTTGCCGTTCACGGTCGCCAGAAACGACTGCGCCGTATCTTCGATAACGGGAATACCGCGTGCATTCGCGAGTTCCATGATCGCGTCCATTTCGCAGGGATTACCGAACAAATGCGTGACGATGATCGCCTTCGTGCGTTCGCTCAGCACGCGTTCGATCGTTTCCGCGGTGACGTTCAGAGTTTTCGGATCGACGTCGGCGAAAACCGGGATCGCGCCTTGAAAAACGATCGGCGTCAGCGCACCCATATCGGTGACGGAAGTCGTCACGATCTCGTCGCCCGGATTCGGATTGATCGCGGCGATCGCGACGTGAACCGCGGCGGAGCCCGAATTGCAGGCATACGCGAACTTCGCGCCGATCTTCTCGGCGAAGGCCGTTTCAAGCATCTTGCCGAACTTCCCTTTGGTGGTTATGAGCACGCCGGACTCGAGAACCTCGGTGATCGCGGCGATCTCTTCGGGTCCGAAAGTCCGGCCGGAAATGTCCTGGTCGGACGGCAGTTTGATTGTCTCTTTTTCTGTTGCAGGCATCATAAAAACAAAAATCCTTGGGATAAGTAATGGTACTGATTTGTTAAAGGTTTATTTCATTCGAGATTTCACGGAACCGTCGGAAATTTCTTTGATGGCCGGTCCGTTTATAGGGGTTTTCCGCGAACTGACGCGTATTTTAGCGAGTCGTGCCAAGAGCCCGAGGTGACCGACGATCGTCCGGGCCGTTTTCATTTTCGAGAATCCGAAAAGCCTGACCTCAAGTACCGCCGGGTATTCGACGATCTTCCCGCCTTCGAGATCAAGCCGTCCGAGCATCTCCGCCACGCCGAGGAACCCGTTTTCCCTGATCGGGAGATCAACCACCGACGAGCGCCTGTAGACCCGAAAACAGCTCGTGTATGTGTCGAGTTTCGAACGCAGTGTCCGTCGATACAGCCACGAAGCGCCTTTTGAAAGGAAAAGACGCCATTCGGGAACGTTCCGCACGCCGCCCGCGCGATGGTACGGAGAGGCCGTGACGAGGTCGACATCATCGGTGAGCAGCGGGATCATCCGGACAAGTTCGTGGGGATCGTAGGTGCAGTCGCAATCCATCGAGCAGACTATCTCGGTCCCGGCGGCGGCGAGTCCCGTCATAATTCCCGCGGCCACACCCTGATTCTTTTCGTGACACACGACCCGCACGTTTTCCCAGTCGCCGAATAGGTCGTTTAACTTCCCAACCGTGCGATCGGTACTCCCGTCGTCGACAAAAAGAAAGTTCGGTGCGTACTCCGACTTGATCAGTTCGGACTGGACGCTCCGCAGGGTGTTTGCCAGATACGGCAACGCCGATTCTTCGTTGAAGCACGGCACGACGATCGTGACCGGAATCGCGTTCCGGGATTTCGAGGTCCGTATTTGGATCGATTCGACGGATTCGGGAGGGCTTTGCGACGCAACTTTTTCGGGTTCGAGACCGAGGTAGTCCGCGGCGGTCGTGAAACGGTATTTGCGGAGGTTCTCTTTGATGATCCACTCCATCTTATCGAGTTTTCGATAATGCCGGACGCGATTATATGTCGACGCCGCCGAGATCCGCGGCTGTTCGGCGTCGAGTTCCCAGACGTGAAAATACATCACGAACGGATGATCGCGGCGTTCGGTCCAATCGCGAACCGCATAACGCATCAAGGTGTAAGGGATCTGCCGGAAATAGTTGCCGCCGGCGATCGGCAGCAGACCGAACCCGACCTTTGCGGTCGAATATGGAAACTCCCAAACGGCACGGCCGCCGGAATGGATCTGGTGCGTGAACCGTTGGCTTTCGCTGTCGCGGCGTGTCGGAAGAAACGAAGCGTCGTACGCGAATCCCTCTTCGGCGAGGACGTCAAAGATCCTGGAGTCTTTGCCGTAACTGAGCTTTTCGGCCGCCCGATATCCGATTACTTTGTGGCCGGCGGCATTTTCGAGAGCGAGGTTGGTCTTGCGAAGGTCTTCGCGGAATTCGTCGTTGGTGAGGTTCTTGAGGCTGCGGTGATAGAATCCGCGGCTCGCGACCTCGTGTCCGCGCGACGCGATCTCGCGCACGAGTTTCGGGTTGCGCTCCGCGATCCAACCGAGAACGAAAAACGTCGCCCGAGTTTCCAGCTCATCCAGCAGATCCAGCGTTTTCAGCGTATTGCGTTCGTAGCGTGGCTCGAAATTTCCCCAATTCTGCTGCTGGATGAGATTTTCAAATGCGCCGACATGAAAATAGTCCTCCACCAGAACGGTGAGCAGGTTCTTCTTTTCGGGGACATTCTCAATCATCTCGAAACAGTCGATCTCAGCCGCGCGCGCTTGCCGTCATCTTTCGTTCTACGATCCTGACGATCTTCTTCGCCGCAGTACCGTCGCCAAAAGGATTTGCGATCTCACCGACCGATTTTGTCCAAGTGTCGATCGCGTAATTCTCGTCGAGCATCTGCCTGAGACGCTTCGGGTCGCCGCCGACGAGCTTTGCGATCCCGGAATGTACCGCTTCCGGGCGCTCCGTGTTCTCGCGGAGAACCAGCAACGGCTTGCCGAGGCTCGGCGCCTCTTCCTGGACTCCGCCCGAGTCTGAAACGATCAGCCAGGCTGACTTCATCAGCGAAATGAAGTCAATGTAGTCGAGCGGATCGATCAGATGAATCCGATCGACGCCGGCGAGGATCTCATCCGCGACCGACCTGACATTCGGGTTCGGGTGGACCGGAAAGAAAAGACTGACGTCGCTTCGCTTTTTGACGAAGTCACGCAAAACCCGAAGGTTGCCGCCCATTGTCTCGCCGAAACTCTCACGGCGGTGGGTCGTGAGCAAGATGCGTTTGGTGCCCGCGGTGGCCTCGATCAGGTTCAAGATCGCCCGGCTCGGCGTTGCACGCTTCAGGATCTGTATGAGCGAATCGACGACCGGATTCCCGGTCACAAAGATACGGTCGCTGGCGATGCCCTCGGCAAGCAGATTGCTCCGATTCTTCTCGGTTGCCGCGAAGTGGAATGTCGCGATCTGCGACACTACCCGCCGGTTCATCTCTTCGGGAAAAGGGCTGTGCAGATTGCCGCTGCGAAGTCCCGCCTCGACGTGGCCGACCGGTATCTGCCGGTTAAAGCCCGCCAGCGCGCCGGCGAGCGTTGTCGTCGTGTCGCCCTGCACCAGGATCAGATCCGGCCGCCGCTCGGCGAGCACCTTATCGATCTTGGCGAGAACGCGCGAAATGACCTCGTTCGGATTCTGATTCTTGCGCATCACCCCGAGGTCGAAGTCGGTCTCGATGTCGAGCAGTTTCAGAAACGGCTTCAGCAATTCGCGGTGCTGACTTGATGAAACAACGACGGTTTCAAACGAGCAGCCGCGAAGCTCGTGAATGATCGGCGCGAGTTTGATCGCCTCAGGCCGCGTGCCAAAGAGCACCAAAACGGTCAGCGGACGTCGCGTTTCCTTTTCGACTTTTTCGTTTGCAAACATTGGCGGTAGTAAGTGGTTATAGGCCTAAAGCCCGAACGATTCCCCAAAATCAGGGAAAGCGACCGGAGGGATTTGGGTTGCTTGTTTCGGATTGAATGTCGCGACCGCAGAACGCCGCGTTTGAATTTTACTGCAAAAACTCGGTTAGACACAACATTTACGGCAAAAATAAAAGGCAGCCTCCCGACTGCCTTCAGACAAGAACCTCAATTTTGACCGATCATTCCGGTTGGCCTTTGCAGCTCGAACCGTAAAGCGCGGGTTGTTTCGTGCTGATGATCGGATAATTTTCCGCTTCGGCGTTCTTTTCAAGCCAACCCATATACTCTTCGGGAATCGACATATCGGAGAAAATCGCTTCAACCGGACACTCTGGCAGACAGGCGTCGCAATCAATGCAGGCGTCGGGATTGATCAACAACTTATCCGGCAGTTCGTGGAACGCTTCGACCGGACAAACCGCGGCGCAGTCCGTATATTTGCAGTCAACACAAGGTTCGGTTACAACGTATGTCATCTTTGTGAAAAGTCTCCTCCGGTTTCTCCTCAAAACCAAAATAAAACCGTAATATCCTGAGCGTTAGTTGTCAAATCGCGACGCACAAGTGTTACAATGCCATCGTTATAAACACACATTTACAGCATATTTTAAGGATTTTTATATATGACAAAGCTCAAAGCTGAACGCGAGTTGGCACTCGATTTCTTGAGAGTAACGGAAGCCGCGGCGATCGAATCAGCGCGGACGATGGGGCAGGGCGACCGCAAACACAGCGACCACGTCGCGGTCGAAGCGATGCGCAACGTGATGGACTCGGTACCGATGAAGGGCCGGATCGTCATCGGCGAGGGCGAACGCGACGAAGCGCCGATGCTCTACATCGGCGAAGAGGTCGGCGGCGGGATGTTCTCTGAAGAGGCACGTGCCGAATTCCCCGAAGTTGACATCGCCGTCGATCCGCTTGAGGGCACGAATCTCTGTGCCCTCGGCGCGAACAACGCGATTGCCGTTCTGGCGGCCGCCGAGCGTGGCGGTCTGCTCAACGCTCCGGATATCTATATGGACAAGATCGTCGTCGGTCCGAGTTGCCGCGGCGCGGTCGATATCGAGGCCCCGGTCCTCGAGAACCTCAAAAACATCGCCCGCCGGCTCGGCCGCGAAGTTGACGATCTGACGGTCATTTGTCTTGACCGGCCGCGCCATCGGCAACTCGTGCAGGATGTCCGTTCTTCGGGAGCCCGGATTCGGCTGATCTCGGACGGCGATCTCTCGGCCGGCATCTCGGCGGCGGTCGCGGGAACGAATATTCACGCGCTGATGGGGATCGGCGGCGCGCCCGAAGGAGTTATCACCGCCGCGGCGATGAAATGCCTCAACGGTGAGATCCAGGCGAAGCTCGTGTGGGATCCGGAACGTCTCGGCGTCGACAAGTCAAAAGTTCCGCCGGCAGAGGAAGTGATGGAACGCCTCAAATCGATGGGAATCTCCGATCCGAACAAGATCTACGACACGAACGATCTCGCACCCGGCAAGAAGATCATCTTTGCCGCTACCGGAGTAACCGACGGCGCTCTCTTGCGCGGCGTCAGATTTTTCGGCGCGGGCAAGCGCACCCATTCGGTTGTGATGACGACGGACTCGCGCCATATACGTTTCGTCGACACGGTTCACGTCGAAGGCGGTCCGGACGCGGTCATTCGGTTTTAGTTTCGGGCTCCGCCTTCGGGCCGACTATTTTCAGCCGCGTAATTTGCGGTTATCGACAGACTTGCTTATGAATGACTCTGATTCGCGTGATTCTGGGTCATTTTGTATCTATCCGATTTGAACCAGTCGAACGATAATTACATCGGAGTTGAACTCGCCGAATTCTTCCGCCGGCAAGCGTGGAAGGTTTGGACGGGAGCGTTTGTCGTGGCGCTCGTATGGGTCGGACTGATTCTGCTTGCGCCGGTCTCGGAAGCGATCGGGTTCAGTGCTTTGGGGGCCGGGCTGTACAAGGGATTTTCGTTCATTTGCCATCAGATGCCCGACCGGTCTTTCTACTTGCTGGAACACAAGTTCGGCGTTTGCTCGCGTTGTTTCGGCGTCTATTTCGGTCTGCTGGCGGGTTTCGTCGCCTATCCGCTGATCCGCCCGGTGGACGTCATCGAGCCGTTTCCGAGGTTCTGGCTTTTCGGTGCGATGATCCCGATCGGCATCGACTGGTCGCTGACGATCTTTGGAATCTGGAGCAATACGTTTTCGTCGAGATTCCTCACCGGTCTCATCCTCGGGGTCGCCTGTGCGGTTTTCATCGTCCCCGCACTGGTCGAGATCTTCCGTTTATCCGCCGGCAACAAAATGCAAAAAAGGCCGTCAAAATGACGGCCTTTGTCTATGCGTGTTTTATGTTACTAATCTCTGATAGGGGTGTTAGCAGCGCGCCTCACATCAGCGACGCCCTCTGATAGTAAAGAAAATTATATTTAATTGTCGTTTCCCGCGCAAGCCGAGCGGGAATTTTCTTTGGAACTAAAGACAGATAAATAAAGTATTTACCTAAGGGGAACGGAGTAAACGAAGGGCTGCAATTCCGAAACGACGGCAAAATCCGTTGACTAATCACCTTCGAAAGCGCGATACTAACGTTATTTCCGGCTTACGAAAAAAAGATGCGACTTAATGAAGAAACTGCAGTTCAGAAGGCTAGGGCGGACTTGTCGCGACGGCTCGGTGTTCGGGAAGATGACATTCAAACCGCGTCCGTGACAAAGTCCGATTTTCCCGATATGGCGCTCGGGGCGTCGGTGGGCGGTGAGATATCGGCCCAAATGATCTCGACCGGCTGGATCATCAAGCTCTCGGCCGGTAGCAGATCTTACGAATATCGCGCGGACAAATTTCATTTGCGGCTGGTTGGATTCAGCGGAAAGAATTTCGTTATTGATTAATTGCGGGTCACGATGACGGCCGTCGGCGTACGGTCAATTTCGCGGCCTGAAGTTGTTTGGAGTAAAAACAATGAATCGGAATAACATTTGGATACATTTATGCATCGCCGTTGTGCTCATCACGATGGCCGCCGTTTGGGGGCAGATCCGTCGATGGCAGGCGTCGATGCCGGCCGATACGGTATCGCGTTCGGAGCACAAGAAGCAGTCGAAACCGATCGCGGTCAAGCGCTCGAACGACGAGCGTGAACCCGAGGTTCTGGTTCGATTCCGCCCCGGAGTCACTCTTGACGATGTCCGCCAACTTGCGGCCAAAAACAATGACCGCGTCGAAGATTCGATCGAATCGGTCAGCGGCTTGTTCGCCATTGACGATCTGGATAACGCTGATGCCGCCAAAGTCGCCGCCCAGTACGCGGAAATGAGCGACCGCGTTGTTTACGCCGAACCGAACCTGCGAATCTCGCTTGAGCCGAATGAATCCGCCAAACCGGTCGTCGAGGCCGACCCGACGGAACCGACGGACGGCAAGACGCCGAACGATCCGTATTTCAGCGAGCAGTGGGCGCTGAAGAATTCCGGTCAGGACGGCGGAAAGGCCGATGCGGATCTGTCCGCTTTGAAGGCTTGGGCCAAGACGACCGGAAGCGAAAAAGTTGTGATCGCAGTTCTCGACACGGGCGTCGACTACACGCACACGGATCTTGCGCCGAATATGTGGTTCCGACCCGATACGTTGCCGCAATACAAGGACGACGAACTCGGATTGGTCAACGACAGCCGCGGCTTCAACGCCGCCGACAATCAGAATGATCCGATGGACGAGAACGGTCACGGAACTCATTGCGCCGGCATCATCGGCGCCGAGGGCAACAACGAAGAAGGAATTTCGGGCATAAATTGGAAGGTCGAGATAATGCCGCTCAAGTTCCTCGGACGCGGCGGCTTCGGAACGACGAAAGACGCGATCGAAGCGATCAACTATGCGGTAGACCGCAAGCGGAACGGCGTGAACATTCGGGTCATCAGCGCAAGCTGGGGATCGACTCAATACTCGAAGGCGCTCGAAGACTCCATCCGCGCTGCGGGCGAGGCCGGAATTCTCTTTGTCGCGGCCGCCGGCAACAGCAGCACCGACAACGATCAGCGCCCGCATTATCCTTCGAACTACGATCTTCCGAATGTCATCAGCGTCGCGGCGCTGGACCGGAACGACGCGCTTGCCGGTTTCTCAAATTACGGAGCGAAGACCGTTCACGTTGCGGCGCCCGGTCGCGAGATTCTTTCGACCTGGCTCAATGACGATTATCGTGAAGCATCCGGAACGTCGATGGCGACGCCTTACGTTTCCGGGACGGCCGCGCTTGTGCTCGCGCTTGAACCGAATCTAACGGTCGAGAAACTACGAGACCGAATTCTTAAATCCGTCGACAAGATCGATTCGCTTACCGGTAAGGTCGCCAGCGGAGGCCGTCTCAACGCGTCGAAGGCGCTTGGGAATTAGCTCCATAGGTAAACTCCTGATGAAATCATCACGGCGGTCCTCGGGCCGCCTTTTTCTATTCCGCCGACTTGGAAAACGACTGACCATTTGGAATATGCGGTTACGAAGTCGTTTGACCGAAATCGTTCACCCTAACCTCGCCTGCTTTCATAACTAGTTGTATTTACTTAATTTACTGGTTCTTTAGTTTCAACATCCCGGCTCTGGCACACGCTTTGCAGAAAGGTAAGCGGAGGCAAAAGCAGTCTTGCCGACAAGGTTAACGATTGAGCATTGCCGCAAAAATAACTGAAAGGAGAAACTGATATGAACCGACTTAAGAAACTAATTACCCTTTTCGCTTTTTCGATGCTCGTTCTCGGACTGCCGACGCTCGCTTCGGCTCAATCGCGTGACCGGGACCGTAACAACGATGACTATCGCAACAACAGCGGCTACAACCGTAATCTTCAGTCGACGATAAAGAATCTGAAGAACCGCAGCAAGGAATTTGCCCGACGGCTCGACCGCGAACTCGATCGCAGCCGTTATGACGATCGACGCCGCGAAGATCAGCTGAACCAGCTGGCACAAAGCTTCAAGAACGCCGCGGACAACCTTGATGACGTCTACGACAACCGGCGCGACTACAACCGCTCGCAGAACGAGGCATACCGCGTGATCAACCTTGGACGACAGCTCGACCGCGCACTCAGCCGCTCGCGCCTGAATTCAAACATTCAGGGAGACTGGAGCCGGATCCGTCAGGATCTGAGCACGCTCGAGAACGCGTACGGGAACAATCGCAACAACCGCAACACGCGCGGCAACACCGATTGGAGGAACCGTTTCCCGTGGCCCTTCTAATTACTTGAGGGCGGCTCGGAAAAACCAGCCCTTCCGAAACTAATCGAGCCGTGCTCAGACGAAAAGCCCGAGATGAAAATCCCGGGCTTTTTGAATTTGGGATTGGGGATTTGCGATTTGCGATATTTGCGATTTCCAATTCCCGAGACCCGCGATTTGCGCTACTCAAGGCGGCTTGCCGCCCGGATGTGCGGAAAAGCTTGGCTTTTCCGTTCAGCCCGGATTACGCAAAGAAAAGTTCGCCCGCGAATTTCCGCGAATCCGCGCGAATAAGATTCTATCCGAAACCGCACGAACAAACCGCTTTTCAGCACTTTGGCCCGTCCGGCGGCCCAATTTCAAAACCCCGCTTCTTTCGCTGCGCTTTGGATCAGATTTCCATTCGCGCGGATTCGCGAAGATTCGCGGGCAAAATTTCCCTATTGCGTAATTTGGGTTCAACGTTCCCGCGTCCCTGCGGCTATGCCGCACGCCCGAGATCGGCGGCGCAGCCGCGTGGATCGAGCAGCCTCTTCCGGAAAGGCCGAGCCTTTCCGCACATCCGGGCGGCAAGCCGCAAGGACTGCAAGTAAATCAGCGTAGGCTGCGGCGTTCGCTTGGGGGGGGGACTGCGGAAGTTTTTCATATCTTCCGATTTGCGATTCGTTGCGATCTTGGCGAACTTTGCGCGAGAAGTCCGCGGAGTCTCGCGATTTTGGATTTTGGATTCGTTGCGATTTTGGCGAACTTTGCGCGGAATCTCTCGCAAAGTCCACGGAGTCTCGCGTTTTTGGATTTTGGATTTTGGATTCGTGGCGATCTTGGCGAACTTTGCGGGATCTCACGTAAAGTTCGCGGAGGCCACAAAGCAAGAATCGGTCGATTTTGTGTCGACCTTCACAGGACACTCTTCTTTCGCGAATGGACGCCGGAAATTTCTTGTTGGAGGTGTTGGAAGTATCCAACTCAATTTCATTCCATCTGCATCCACCCGTGGGCAAAACCTCCGAATTCGTTGGAATCTCTGGATCCCTAAAATCCCCGGAACCCTGGAATCCCTGAAACACCCACCTGGAATCCCCGGAATCCCCTGAAATCCCTGAAATCCCTTGAACCTTGAACCTTGAACCTTGAACCTTGAATCTTGAATCTTGAATCTTGAACCTTGAACCTTGAATCTTGAATCTTGAATCTTGAATCTTGAACCTTGAATCTTGAATCTTGAATCCTGAATCCTGAATCCTGAATCCACAGAATCCGGAATCACAAAACAAACCAGACTTTCCATTTACCCCTTTTCGACTTACTCTTTGAGCTATGGCCGGAACCTTGTATCTCGTTGCGACGCCGATCGGCAACCTGCAGGACATCACGTCCCGAGCGCTCGAAACGCTCCGGTCGGTCGATGTCGTCGCGTGCGAGGATACGCGTCATACGCTGAAACTGCTCAACCACTACGGCATCAAAAACCGGCTCGTCAGCTATCACGAACACAACGAGCACGAACGCGCGTCGCAGTTGATCGCGGAACTCGAAAACGGCCGATCGGTGGCGATCGTCAGCGACGCGGGAACGCCGGGAATCTGCGATCCCGGATTTCGCATCGTCGAACTCGCCCGCGCTTCCGGTGCCCGCGTCGTCCCGATTCCGGGACCCGTGGCGTTCGTCAGCGCGCTCGTCGCATCGGGGCTCGCGACCGATTCGATATTTTTCGGCGGATTTTTGCCGGCCAAACAATCTGAAAGATTGAAACGGCTTGAAGAAGTTAAACCGATTCCGGCGACGCTGGTCTTTTATGAGACTCCGCACCGGATCGGCAAAGCGCTCGGCGCGTGTCTCGAGGTTTTGGGAAACCGTCGCGCGGCGATCGCCCGCGAACTGACGAAAATGCATGAAGAGATCGTCAGCGGAACTCTTCGCGAATTGGAAGAAAGGTTCTCGACGGCTGATGTTAAAGGCGAAATCGTATTGATCATCGACCGCGCTGCCCAATCTGACGAGCTTGAAGAATCCGACCGAATGTCACTGCCGGACCGCGTTGCCGAACTTGAAAACGACGGCTTGGATCAGAAGGCGGCGCTCAAGAAAGCCGCAAAAGAATTCGGACTGTCAAAATCCGAAGCATACCGGCGGTTGAAAGTTAAAAAGTGAAAAGGGGAAAGGGGAAAGGGGAAAAGTTAGATCGCCAAACGGCTTTTTCTAACGCTTTCCCCTTTTCACGCTATCGCTGGGTCAGTTCCGGCGGAAGTTGTTTGTCGACTTTCGGACGTTCCTTCATATCCGTCAGTTCCCAAAGCGTCAGGAAGATCGTGCGTGCGACTTTTTCCATCTTCGCATAGTCGATCTTGTCCGGATGATCGCCGGGCTGATGGTAGTCCTGATGAACGCCGTCGAACCAGAAAACGACCGGAATCCCGTTGACCGCATAATTAAAGTGGTCCGACCGGAAAAAGAAGCGATTCGGATCTTTCGGATCGTCGTAACGGTAATTGTAATTCAGTTTCAGATAGGCGTCGTTGGTGCCCTTTGTGACCGCGCCGAGCGCCGAACTCATCATCTCCGAACCGATCACGTAGATCTCGTCGCCGCCCGACAATTCCGCGTTTCGCTTGTCAGTATCGCCGACCGGCTTGCTGCGTCCGATCATATCGATGTTGAGCTGCGCCACAACTTTCTTGATGTCGACGGTCGGAAACTTGTTGAAATACTCGCTTCCCCAAAGACCTTTTTCTTCGCCCGCGTGCCAGACGAAAAGGACCGACCGCTTCGGACTCGCAGGCGCCTTCGCGAGCGCTTCGGCGATTGAAAGCACGGCGACCGTGCCCGAGCCGTCGTCATCGGCTCCGTTATAGATCTTATCGTCGCCGCGGGCATTCGGGTTGACGCCGACGTGGTCATAATGAGCGCCGATCGCAACCATTTCGTTCTTGAGAACCGGATCGGAACCTTCCCAGATCGCAACGACGTTTTGCGTCATCAGCATCTCGTTCTTCGCAACGGCGCTCAGTTTGCCCGGCTTTTTGATTGCAAAGGCGCTGGCGGACATGTTGTCGGCTGACTCGCCGGCAAAGATCGAATCTCCCACCTTTTGCGAGACCAGCATCACCGGCAGCGATGTCGTCGAACCGTTTCCGGCCCGAAGTTTTTCAGGATACATACTGCCGCGCGAAAAGAAACCTTTGACCTGATCCCAAGCTCCCATCAGTTGCGGCGATGCCACGAGAACGATGCCTTTTGCGCCGCTCATCGTTGCGTAGGTAACCGGGTCCGCCCAGTCGGTGCCTTTCGTTCCCTGCAGATCGGCCGGCGTGACGCCTTCGGGCCGCGGTGTCAGCGATGCCTGGCCCGGAAATCCTTTCGTGTACAGAACGACGATCTTGTCCTTGACGTCGACACCGGCAAACGCGTCGTAATTCTTCGATTTCACCATCCACCCATCGCGGCCGAAAACGATCTGGCCGTCAGCCGTTCCTTCGCCGCCGAGACGGAAGAAATCCTCGCCGTAAACGAACTTCGTGTCGCCGACGCTCAAAACGGTCGACGCCGCATCTACCGCTTCGCGTTTGAGCGCGATCTTTTGAAAGAACGTACCGTCGTCGCCGGCCGGCTTGAAGCCCCAGCGCGAGAGCATCATTCCGATGAACTTCGCCGTCAAGTCAAGACCCCTCGACGGAGTGTCGCGGCCTTCCATTTCGTCAGACGCGACGTAGTACAGATAATCCTTCAGCTGCGCCGCCGTAATCGCGTCGGCCAGTTTCTTTTCATTCGGCGTGATCTTCACCGCCGTCTGCGCAAACGCGGCGGACGGAACAAGGAAAGTCAAAGCCAAAAATAAGCTTAGTAAATTTTTCTTCATGTTTTCTCCGAAATTTGATGTTTGATGTATGAAAACCAACAGACTATTTACGCCCGAAAACGCGGAATGTTTCACGCGGGACCGATCGCCCCGATAATGCAGATCTTGTTATCGTCGGCAAGCTTGACCATCTCGTCGCGGTCGAAGATAAGCGTCTTGCCGGGCGTCAGGCAAAGGCAGGTCGCCCCGGCGTCGATCATTGTCCTGACTGTAGGAACTCCGACCACGGGGACATCGAACCGCATATCCTGATTCGGCTTGGCAACCTTCACGACGGTCAGTTTTCCTTTTGCAAGTTCCCCGGCACGTCGAATGACGGCATCGGTGCCTTCCATCGCCTCGACCGCGACGCATGCCTTCGCGCGGACGACGATCGTCTGGCCGAGATCGAGCCGTGCGATCTCATTGGCTATACGCAGGCCGTATTCGATATTCCCGCGCTCGGTTTCGTTCGGCTTTCGTTTTGTGAGAACGCCCTCGGCGGCGAGTTGATCCTGAATGAAATAGGTCGAGTCGATGAGCTCGATTCCCTCGCGGCCCATTTCATCGGCGACGCCGCCGATCAGCGCGTCGGTGTTCCGCTGCGGCAGATTCCAGAGCATCCGGATCATCCGCAGATCGGGCAAGGCGCCCGAAAATATCTGGACGTGCTTGACCTGACCGGCCATCATCGCCTTCGACACGCCTTCCTTCTTGAAGAACGAGATCATCTTGCCGAGTTGTCCGATCCCGACCCAGACGACCTTGTCCGCGACATCCTCAATGCTCTTGTCCGTTTCTTCGCGAATCGCGACGACAGCCAGCGATGCGCCGGCGCGCCTTGCGCCTTCGGCAACAAGAAACGGGAATCTTCCGTTTCCGGCGATGAGTCCGAATTTCATAATAAAAATCGAATTGTAGCAGAAAACAGACGAAAGAAGTTGACCGTTCAGCGAACAAAAGCGCGACCCGGGATTACCGAGCCGCGCTTCGATCATTTAGCTCTGAGCGACAAGCGTTGCTCAGAGAATGGTTGTTAGGACGAACCTACTTTGACTGTTCGTGGATCAGACGCCGCGTGCAATCGCCGAAAAGAACGTCGATCTTCTGCGTGTCGATCACCGACGTTACTTCGCCGAGTCCGAATACGGAATGCATCATCACCTGACCGCGGCGATACCGCCGCGTCCGGTCGTAAGGTGAGACACTCTTCGATTTGGTCATCGAAACCGACGTCTTCACGCCCTGTCGGAACGTGCTCGACGTTTCGCAGACGACGCAGTCGGCCTTCGTGATGGCCTTTTGTTTGGTAACTGTTCGAATTAAGTGATCCTGTTCCGAATCGCAAACCGAACACGGCATCGGAATCGTCGTTCCGGCTTCATAAGTCTTCTTCATAATGGTCCTCCTAATTAACGTCCGCGACGCGGTCGAAATGACCGAAAACTGCGCTGGCGCGGTGCCGAAGTTTCGGCCGCACGCGGTGCCGCATGAATCTGGCCGCCAAAGTCAGGCAACAAGACACGTTCGACCCGTTGGCCGGTCAATTTCTCGATGGCCCGCATCGTGTGCTCTTCGCCGGCGGTCACAAGCGTTATCGCGCGTCCGGTCTTTCCGGCACGTCCGGTTCTTCCGATGCGATGGACGTAATCCTCCGGCGCCTCGGGAATGTCGTAGTTGATGACGTGCGAAACGGAATCGATGTCGATGCCGCGGGCCGCAACGTCGGTCGCCACGAGGACTCGGGTGTGACCCGACTTAAAGCTCCTAAGCGCGGCTTCGCGCTGCGACTGCGAACGGTCGCCGTGAATTCGGTTCGATCTGTGTTCACGTTTCTCAAGCACGTGCGCGAGCCGGTCGGCACCGCGTTTCGTGCGGGTGAACACAAGCACTCGTTCGAATTTTTCGCGTTCCAGCAAGTCGAGCAGCAGAACCATTTTCGAATGGGCCGCGACCGGATAAACGGTTTGTTCGACCAGGTGGGTCACCGTTCCGCGCGGGCTGACCTCGATAAACTCCGGTTCCTTCATCATCGAATGGGCGATCTTTTCGATCTCCATCGACATCGTCGCCGAGAAGAAAAGCGTTTGGCGGTCCACCGGCAACGTTTTGACGATGCGTTTGATGGTCGGGAGAAATCCCATATCGAGCATTCGGTCGGCTTCGTCGAGGACGAGATGCGTCAAACGCGAGAATTCAACTTCGCCGCGCTCCATAAAGTCGATCAAGCGACCCGGCGTGGCAACCACGATCTCCGCGCCGCGGCGGAGAGCGATCTCCTGTTTGCGATAGGCTGCGCCGCCGATCAGGCACGCGCAGCGAATTTGCTTCGGCGCGAGATCGATGCAAGCCTGCTCGATCTGATTGGCGAGTTCGCGCGTCGGCGCGAGTACGAGGACCGAAGTTCCCTTCGCTCTCTTTTCGATCAATTGTTGGAAGATTGGGAGCAGAAACGCTGCTGTCTTTCCGGTGCCTGTTTCCGCGCAGGCGATAATGTCAAGGTTCTTCAGTGCAAGCGGAATCGCCTGAAGCTGGATGGGTGTCGGCTCAACATAGCCGAGCGACTTGCAGTTCGCCAAAAGCGAGGCGTGCAAGCCGAGATTCTCAAAACTCATTTAATTGTAACTATCCTTTTAGATTCCTGTCCGATTCGCGATTTTCCGCCGTTCTCGCGGCAAAGAGCTCAAAAGCTCCCGAAATCGTCTGTTTCGGTAGATAATAGAAGTGTCTGACGAACGCGTGCTGCAGTGAAACGGTTGTGACTGTTTGCGTTTGAACGCTCAAGAATTTCTTCTAGCTGTTGTGTAACGAACCTGCCCTCGAACTATCCAAAACGTCACCGCTGAAATCTTTCCAAAAGGGACGAGCCACCGTTGATGAAAGAGAGAAGGAAATTGTCACTGTCAAGTTTGGACTAATAAGAGGAAATAAGCAAGCGTTCGGAGTTCCAGCTTGGAGTTCCGCCTTCAGGCGGCGTTTGGAGTTCCGCCTTCAGGCGGCTTCCAATTTCGAAAAAATTCAATATAATCAAGTTACTCATCCAGATTTCGATTTAGATGCAGGCCCATTCGCCGGGCCGTATTCTTATTACTCAACCGTTTCTCAAACTAAAGTGACTCACGCTTATGGCTCAAAATATGTACCTTTGGCGTCAAATGACGGACGCTCAGCGTAGAGATGCGCTTGAATACCGTCGTTTGAGGAAGTTCCCAAAACACTCTCCCCCGCACTTTGACGTCGATTATGAAAAACAGTTTCTGATAACCGCGGCCTGTTATGAACATCGACATGTTATCGGTAGCTCCGCGCGTCGGATGACGGATTTTGAAGCGTCGCTACTCCGTGTCTGTCAGGATTTGTCGACAGCAATCCATGCGTGGTGCGTTTTGCCGAATCATTACCATATTCTGCTGAAGACCAAGGCAATCAAAGCGCTTCGAAAGGAATTAGGACTGCTGCACGGGCGGACGTCGTACACTTGGAATAACGAAGAGGATGCTCGCGGTCGTAAGGTCTGGCACAATTGCTTTGAACGCAAAATGAAATCCGAACGGCATTATTTTGCTTCTTTGAACTATGTCCTGAACAATGCGGTCCATCATGGATATTGCGACCGATGGCAAGACTGGCATTGGTCTAACGCGAACGATTATTTGCGCGAAATGGGAATCGAAAGCGCACTGGAGATTTGGCGAAAATATCCGATTCTCGACTACGGGAGTAAATGGGATATCTATTGACCGTTCGGAGTTCCGCCTTCAGGCGGCGTTCGGAGTTCCGCCTTCAGGCGCGTTCGGTTTAGTCTAAGTCGGCCTGTGCTGAAGTAGGGCCGCCTAAAGGCGGAACTCCGAACTAGCTCCAAACTATTCCCATTCGATCGTCGACGGCGGCTTCGATGAAATGTCGTAAACGACGCGGTTGATGCCGCGAATCTCGGACGTGATCCGCGACGAGACCCTTTGCAGAAAATCGTGCGGCAGACGCGCCCAGTCGGCGGTCATCCCGTCCGTCGAGGTCACGGCGCGGAGCGCGATCGTCTTTTCGTACGTACGAAAGTCTCCCATCACGCCTACCGACTGGATCGGCAGCAAGACCGCGAATGCCTGCCATACATCGCCGTAGATGCCGAAATTATGCAGTTCTTCGATATAGATCTTATCCGCCTTTTGAAGCAATTCGACCTTTTCCGGCGTGACATCGCCAAGGATCCGGACGCCGAGCCCCGGCCCCGGGAACGGATGGCGTTCGAGAATCTCTTCCGGAATCCCGAGGTCGCGTCCGATCAAGCGCACCTCGTCCTTGAAAAGTTCGCGCAGCGGCTCGATGAGTTTCATCTTCATCTTCTCCGGCAGTCCGCCGACGTTGTGGTGCGATTTGATCGTCACACTCGTTCCGCGCAGGCTGACCGACTCGATCACGTCCGGATAGAGAGTTCCCTGCACCAACCAGCCGGCGCCGCCGACCTTGTGCGCTTCGGCATCGAAAACGTCGATAAACTTCGCGCCGATCGCCTTTCGCTTGAGTTCGGGATCAACGACATCCTTCAAAACGCTGTAAAAATCCTCAGAGGCATCGACGCCGACGACGTTCAAATGAAGCTTCTCCTTGTACAGCTTGAGCGTCGTTTCGAATTCATCGGCGCGGAGCAGGCCGTTATTGACGAAGATGCAGGTTTGCCGCGCACCGATCGCCTCGTGCACAAGAACCGCCGCCACCGTCGAATCGACGCCGCCGCTGAGTCCGCAAATTACTTTTTCTTCATCGCCAACCGTCGAGCGGATCTTTTCGATCTCTTCGGCGATAAACTGTTTCGACGTCCAATCGCCGCGGCAGCCGCAAATGTCGAACAGATAATTGCGAAGAAGGTCTTTGCCGAGCGGCGTGTGCGCCACTTCCGGATGAAACTGGACGGCGAAGATCCGTCGCGCATCGTTCTCTATCGCCGTCACGACATCGCCGGTCGTCGCCGTCTGCCTGAATCCTTCGGGAAGCGCCGTGACGTGATCGCCGTGGCTCATCCAGACGTCGATCTCGTCCGGCAGTCCTCTGAACAGGGCGCTCCCGCTGTCGGTGATGCGCATCCGCGCGTGACCGTATTCGCGTTTGTCCGACGGCGAAACCTCGCCCGCGAGATCCTTCGCCAATAGCTGCATTCCGTAGCAGATTCCCAAGACCGGAACCGAGATTGAGTCATAAAACTCCGGCGCAACGCACGGGGCGTCCACTTCGTAAACGGAATTCGGCCCGCCCGACAGAATCACCCCGCGCGGGGCACGTTCGACGATCTTCTCGAGCGGGTAGAAAAACGGGACGATCTCGCAGTAAACACCCTGTTCGCGCACCCTCCGCGCGATCAGTTGGGTATATTGCGAACCAAAATCGAGGATCAGGATAAGTTCGTGTTGCATGATCAAAGAAAGTGAGATTATAACCGAGAAGCGCCTCAAGACGGTAGACTGTAGACGGGTAGACGGTAGGTAGACGGGTAGCGAGATGGACAGATAGCCGCGTCTACCGTCTACCGTCTACCGTCTACTCCCCTTGACAAGATAATCCAAAATAAATAATCTAAGCATTCGTCTTCGGACGGATATTCCGCAGTAGCTCAATGGCAGAGCATTCGGCTGTTAACCGAAGGGTTGTAAGTTCGAGTCTTACCTGCGGAGCCAATTAAATCAACAAGTTAGGGGCACCAATTTGGTGCCCTTTTTTGTTGCACACATTCAGGCACTAAAAGGTTCTTTCTACCATTACGGCTGGGCTACACACGCACCCATTCTTTTCATACCATTTATGATCCAAATGGTAATCTTCCGCGCAAGCCTGAACAAGAGATCGGTCAGCCACGAAGAGTCGATGGCAAATTGAGGCTCAAATATGCCCCGATGGTCGAAAAGGTCCTACCCGGCAAAAAGGCGGCTTTGTTCTTTCAGATCGACAAGCGATCGGGCCTTCTGATAGATCTGCATTTGGCGTCAGAAGTTCCGGTTTGTCAGCCGCCATTGTTTCGCCATCGGGGTGGATTCCCCGCTCGTCGGACAACCCGATTTTCCTAAATCTATCGAATCTGGTGTCCGCTAACGGTACCGCAGCAACTGCCTGCTTTATCCACAACCGGCAGGCTCGTTGCCTGATGTTCATCCAGTTTGCTCGCTGCTTCATCGAGAGAATCATCCGCTCCGCAGCAAGACGATGCGGGCCGCATGATCTTTTCAACGCTTACCTCAGAAGCTTTCACGTCCTCAGCCGCCACATGGTGAGAGATGTCGCGCTCGGTGACGACGCCGACAAATTTTAGATTTTCTTTATCCTCGACCACGGGTGCGCACCCGCAGCCTGAATGTTTCATCGCCTGGGCGGCATGTGCCGCCGTTTCCTGCGGCGTACAGCACGAAGCCGCTTCGATTGGTTTCATTACATCACTACAACAACTCATTTTTTTTCTCCTTACAGATTTGGTCCTTTACTTTTGATCCGGTTCACCTTTTCTTACCAAAGATCGCCCAACCGAGAAATAGGCCGACGCCGAGGGTGATCAGAGTTGGTATCCACATCCAACCGTAGCCGCCAAAGCCTCCCTGACCGATATTCCCATCGCCCATCATCCGGCCGCCGCCCATCATTCCGCCGCCGTTCCAGCCGGTCATCATCCCGCCGCCGAATATCAGAAAAAGTACGACGACAACCACAAACGCTATAATTAGGCCTGTCTTATTCGATTCGTTCATAACATTATTCTCCCGTTCATCCATAAAACCAGTTGATTCTCATTCAAATCAAATTTGCTCGATAGAGCGTCGAAGTCGTTCGTTGACTTCATTTGCCACTTCATCCATCGCCGCGTTTTCCCCGATGACCGACAGCATCGCTTTTGCGTCGATCGTTGCAACCACTGCCAAATTCTTGTCATCCGCCTCATAGACAATGACGTTGCACGGCAGAAGCAGACCGATATTGATATCCTCTTGGAGTGATTTATAGGCAAGCGGCGGATTACACGCTCCGAGGATCACATATCGGCGAAAATCCACGCCAAGTTTTTCCTTTAGTTTTTCATCCAGACGGATCTCGGAAAGCACTCCAAACCCTTCCTTTTTAAGAGCCTCACGGGTAAGTTCGACCGTCTCATCAAATGCCGTGTCAACTGTTCGGCTATATCCATACTCAATTTGTTTAACTTGCTCTGTTTTCATTTTTATCCTCGTCAAGATCTTTCGCGGCTATGTGACGCGGAAGTTCCGCATCATCCCCATATCCTCATGTTCAAGAATGTGGCAATGGTAGAGGTAAAGACCTGGATGACGCGTAAATGTTACCTGCACGCGTACGGTCTCGCCCGGCAGAACCAGGACGGTGTCCCGCCAACCGGCATCGACGATACCCGCACTAAGAGCGTTCGTTGTGCCCGGGCCTTTCCGATCGACCACACGAAATTGACGGCCGTGAATGTGTATCGGATGGGCCGCCTGCATGCCCATTCCGTTTCCCAAGTTTGCGAACTCCCAAAAATGTGTCGATCCGGCCGCAATGGTCTCATCCGAGGCGACATCGGTCATTCCAAATGTTCGCCCGCCGATCGACCATTCCATCATTTGAAGGGATAGAGGAATGCGTCTCGTGGAAATGTCACCGCTTGGCGACCACGAAGCATCGAAAGTAGAGAGTCGCTCAGGTACGCGAAAGGCCGGCCTTTTTCGAGCGCGTGCTCGCAAAGTCATCACGCGAAGCGGAGCTCCGTTCGGAGTATTTGAACTGCCGCCCCGCATTCCGCCACCTCTCATTCCACCCATTCCGCCCATCCCAACCGAGCCGGCCGCGGCTTCGGGGTATCCTTGGCTTTCAAGGTGAATTTCGGTAGCCGCAGGAATGGCAGTCAGATCTAACAAAATGTCCGCGCGTTGGGCAGGTGCCAGAGTTAGGACCTGCTGAGTTACGGGACGCTCCAGGAGCCCGCCGTCGCCGCCGATCACGACCATTTTTACGTCATTGCTCCACGCCAGCTTGTAGATCCGTGCGTTCGAGCCGTTCAACAGGCGAACTCGTTGCCACGCTGAGTCCACCTCCGTCGTCGGCTGCGGCTTGCCGTTCACCATGACCCGGTCGCCCAGAAAGCCGTTCATCATCTCCATCATGCTTCCGCCATGAAAGATGAGCTGATTTTGTCCGTCGAATGTTCGATCCTGGAGTACGCAGATGAGTTCGTTCTCGCCTGATGGTAGAGTCAGAGCGTCCTCTTCATCGTCCCGAACGATGAGCATCCCAGCCAAGCCCTGGTAGACCTGTGTGCCAGTCCGCATATGTGGATGCGGATGATACCAATATGTGCCCGCCCGGTTTACTACTTCGAACTCGTACACATACTCTTTACCGGCGCCGACCGCAAGCCGCGGATGGCCGTCAGCGTTCTCCGGCACGTCCATGCCGTGCCAGTGGACGATCGATGGTTCGGTGAGTTTGTTGGCAAACCGAATGCGAACTTTTTGGCCGCGCCGCAAGCGAATGACCGGCCCAAGGTAGGAACCCGCAATCGGCTGCAGCGTGTCTGGCGGTCCTTTGACGAGTTGGCCCGTGAATCGCCATACCGGCGTCGGCCGGCCAGGCTGCACAACTACTTCGTCAGGTGCCGCGGTCAAAACCAGTTCGACGTCCGGCATGAAATCCGGATTCGCCACCGCCGGTCGCGGCGTGCAGCTGCTAAACAAAATTCCCGCGCCCGACGAACCTAATACTGCTGTGCCCACTAACGCAGACTGTATGAATTTACGGCGCTCCATAACTAACACTTCACCCCTTGGCGGGCCACAAGAATTCCATCACGAATGCAATATCGCCCACCGACGGAACCGGCATTTGCCGGTCTCACTCAGCTCTTTAATAATCGGTTGTAGATGGTAGCCATGAGCCAGGCAAAAATTCCCGCAACCAGACTCCACGCGACTAGTCCCAAAATGACGCCCATCGGCGACAATGTCCAACTGCCCATGCCGATCTCGGTGTGCAATTTCGCAGCCTTGCCTTAATCTTGTCCGTGAAATTCATTTCTCTATTGTTAATACCTTTCTCTCTTGCGATCGCTAGCTGAATACGGCATTCGAACGGAATTCTACTTGATTGAGCGACCAAGGGACTTATTTCTAAGTTGATCAAACTATTTGGCCCTTGTCTGTGCGTTGCCACACAGGTCCCTTTCCTGGGCAACGTTTCCAGTCATCTTGCCTAGGCCTTCTCGCCCTTTCACAAACAACGCGGCCGCCCTTTGAAGCGACCGCTTCTTCATCAACCTACAGATCGATCAGTGACCTTAGTTGACAACCAAATTGTTGTCCGCGGCCCAGACGCCCGGAGCGTCCCAAGTGGTTCGCACGGCCTCGTCCCTTTGATAGAACGAAGGTACATTTCCCGAAAGAATTGCTGTATGGCCGGTCGCCTCGACCCTGATATTCTTGTCGTTGATATTCCAATTACGTTTTATCGCGTTCTCGATGATCTTTGTTTCAGCCGCGTCTTCGATTTCAGATCTGATCTTGATAGTGTCGATAACGCCATTGACACCCATGAGAGGACGCACAGCATGCATTGCGGCCGTGCCCGTAAGCGTTACGGATCAATTTGTGAGGGTGGATATGATAGACGAGCCCTAATTCGAACGCGAACGGGGTTGAATCAGTTATCTAGAACGTTATCTATGACTGGGTTGTTAATCTGTGTTACCGTATGTTCCAAGTAACGAAGGAAAACGGCCTTAAATATAGGGGCAACAAAAGGTTATTGGCACTTATGAACTTTCGTTTGTTAACGAATGTTACAAGAATTGAGCGACTGTTAACGGAAGGGTTGTAAGGCGCGAGTCTTACCTGCGGAGCCAATTAAATCAACGAGAGACGGGCGCCATCGGGGTGTCCGTCTCTCATTTTAAGCATTTCTATCCGCAGTTTCACCTCGCTTATCAAACGAGTTAAACAAGTTCGATTCGGCGAATTTGATCCTCTTGTTCGATACAACGAATTTCCCCTTTCTGCTCAATGGTTCGATGTCTGTTAGCTTCTCAATTCCCTCGACCTCGAAATATAACCGAAGGGTCGCAAATTCGAATCTTACCTGAAGGCGTTGCAACTATCTAATCTCGCACCTTTGGCGATAGAACTGAACTCCCTTCTTAAGATTGCCTGGGACGTTCGCTGGGTCGCTGATTCAAGTCCTTTTGGCCTGCTGAATAAGTCGTCGCAAGGAAAAGATCGGGGTGATAAGTCATCTCTTCTGCCCCGTACGCTTCCACCCGACGATCATACTCGTTGGCGGGCTATACATCTCGCGCTTGATTTCAACAAATCCTGCCTCATTGAGCCATTTCAGGTAAGTTGCGGCGGAACGCTCCACGTCTGGTGCCTGCCAAATGATGTCTTCCATGCAAAAGAGCACGGGAATGAGAGGGCCTGTTCGGTTGTCATCCAGAATCCAGCCGCTGAGGATGCAAGCGCCGCCCTCGGGTAGGAGTTCATACAGTTTATGCAGAAGCTCTCGATTAGTTTCCTCGCTATCGGCGGATAGCAGATTGGCGAGCAGCACAACGTCGAAACCCGCAGGCAGTTTATCTTCTTTGAAATTTCCGGCACTGACTTCGATACGCTCTAAAAGCAAACTTTCGCGCACAAATTTGCGGGCAACGTGGGAAATCGCCGGAAGGTCGAAGATCGATGCGCGGAGCTCCTCGTATAGTTCGCAGATGGCGATCGACATTGCGCCCGTTCCCGCTCCCAGATCGAGCATCTTTCGGTACTGCGAAAAGTCGAAAGCCTCGCCGAGCGCACGTCCGATTAAAAGTGAGAAGTTATGTTGTGCCCCCACATACGCTTCGTTCTGCCCCGACTTCTGCGGCATCTCATCGTCGGTCGAACCGGGTTGCCATGCACGGAGCTTTGGCACGAGGTCCGTCCACAGCGAGTAAGAAGTCTGGTCGTATTGTAGAAATAGATCGCCGAGATAGGTCGGCCGTCCTTGCACCAAAAATGTCTCGGAAAGTGAGCTGTTGCAGAATTTTTCACCATCGCGTTGAAGGAGATTCAGTGCGATGCACGCATTCAAGAACCGGTCGGTCGCAAGCGGATGAATCTGTAACTCGCGGGCTATGTCTTCGAGCGGTAAAGAACGCCGTGCGAGTAGTGTCGGTAAGCCGAACTCAACCAGCGCGAAAAGTGTTTTCGAGCGCTGATAGCCAGTCGCAAGATCAAGCAGTTCAAGTGGCGGACGAGGTAGAGATTGCTGTTCCATGCTGGAGATTATAAACATTGCGGCTGCGTTTTGCTCAAAAGCGCAAGAAACGCGCATGAGCGACCGCTGTACAATCAAGCTAAGTACCAGTATTTGTGTCCGAGAATCGATCGGCCGCGCCAAGAGCGTTGCGGGCCAAACTGTCGTGGCTTTTGTGAGGCTGTCTGTACCGAATTAACTGGTTTATTTGTGCCCAGAGTCAAATTTACTTCGTTTTTTGACACGGCTTTTGGAGCAAACGGTGTTCTGAGTAAACGAGGTGCGGTGATAGTCTTATTTTGGAATCTTAGAATTAGATAAGTTTTTTGAAACCTCGGATGATTACACCATTTAGCAAATGGCTGAGATCGAACCCCGTTACCAATACGTTACCAAAAGTTGACCAGAAGAAGATAGAATTGAATCGTTGAAACCCTCCACACACGGCGTAAGTTATTGATTTATTTGATAAAATCCAACTATTCAATTGTTTTTGAAACGCGTTGTCAACGAAATTAGCGGAGTCGGAAATTGGAGTCAAAAAAGTTATCAATCCACTAACTATGTATTTTGGTCCGCACACGATTTTGCTGACGGTGGACATTGAGTTTGATAAAACATTGTCGGCAGCGGAAGTGGAAAACACGGTTGACCGTCTCGAAAAGAGTATCCGCCGGCAATATCCCGACATCAGGCATATTTACATCGAAGCCGGAGCGATAAGCTCAGGCAGTCGTAAAGCGGAAATCTAGTTGACGAATTTTGGTATGAAGGAAGAAAACGAAATCGTCCGCGAAAAGGTGATTCGTTTGATTCCATAATTTCAACCGCTTGTTGATTTCCCGACAGCAAACTAATCAATAATCATCCGGCGATACTTTGCCAGCACGAACATAAAAAGTCCGTAACATACAAAACCGACGGCGGCAAAACCGAGCAGCCACGCACCGTATGGCTGCTGTTCAAGCGACTTCAATACTCCGCCGAGTCCGCGAGTTTCGCCCGAATCTGAATTATAAGCTGCAAGCAGCAGAAACCAACCGATGAGACTGAAAGCAAAGCCGTTTGCCGCAAAACCGATTCTGCCGATATAGATCGCCCAAGTTTTTTCGGTGTCGCTCATTTTTCCTAACAGCAGTTTTTCGCGGAATTTTGCGGTGTAAGCCTGATAAAATTGATAACATCCGTCGGCAATAATGATAATTCCGACAAGTGCGACGAGCCATTGACCGAAAGGCCGCGCGAGCAGCCACGCCGTCCAGCTTTGCGATGAACTTCCATTTCCTTGCACGTCGAATATGATTTTCAAGGCGGAAAAAGCCAGTCCGAGATAAATCAAGCCGATTACCGCATAAATTCCGCGAACCATTAAACCTTTGGCATCCACGCCTTCGTTTTCCGTATCCATAAACGCCTGAATACTTAGCCAGAGAGCGTAGCAAACAAGTCCGATTGCCACGACGATTAGTAAAAATTGTCCGAACGGCAATTCCTCGATGTGCCTCATCGCGCTTGTCGTTCCGTCATTTGCCGCGCCTGCGCCAACTGCCGAATATGCCGCTAAAACTCCGACGATTACAAAAATAATTCCTTTTGCGGCATAACCGAACCGACCGAGCCAAATCAACCACGGACTCGCCTTCCGAACCGCTTCTTTCGCTTGATCTTTAACCGGAGTTTTAGGTTCTTCTCGATTCATTCTTTTCGGAAAAAGACTTATATTCGTTCACGTTTGTTTTAGACTTTGGACGAAATTTCGAGTCAATATCATTTGCCGTATATTCGCCGTCCAGTTTATAGCGCTTCAGTCCGCTGATGCCAAGTCTATTCCAATCCAGAAATGATACTGAGATGACGGTTAACGGACCGTTCTTCTGAAAGTGTGGTTTTCCTGTTCATTGAATTTTTCAAAAAGCAGGTTTCTTGCTTTGTTCATCCTTTCCGCGGCTTCGTTCTCGGTGATATTGTAAGCGATTTTGTCGAGCTCCTCGAAAGTCAGACCGGGTTTTAGAAAGCGTTCCGAGTCCGGAAGGGGTTTCAGTTTGTCATTCGACGCCCACCGTCGCTGGATCAGGTTCTTCCTCGGCAGGTTGCTCTCCAGCAGAGCCCGCTTCCGCTTCACCCGATAATCGAATTATAACAGGCGGCTTTTTCGTCCACGAATGGACGCGAAAAAAAACAACATTACAAATGTCTATTACGCCTCAATCGCAAAATTTCCGAATAGTAAAAGCCCGGTGCCATGCCTTCGACTCTGCGATAGATGGCGGAAGCCTCTCCGATTTATTTGTTATGGATCAACTCTTGGTTCTTTTTGATCTTCATCAGGTCCGTGGCTAGGATACCTTTTTTGGCGATGGCAAGATGCCTTTGCCGTCATTCTTTTTTCCCGGTTTGATCCAGCAATCAGTTTTCGGCGGCATAGCCGCAGGGCAAAAGATCACCTTTACGGTGGGTCCGAGACCCGCCGCTCATCAGTTGGCGAAGCCACGGGAGCGGACCCAATTCAAAAAGCAAAAATTAAACAGGCAAAACCGGGATCAGGATCAGGCAGGGTGCTCTGGCGGTAAATCTTCGGCAAATGTATTGCGCCGCACATTAAAATCGTTCTCCGTATCATAGAATCTTAATCTGAAAGGATTTTTTTGGGTGGAGGACTAGATCATGAAACGACTGACTTTCTTCTCAATTTTAGCTATTGGCTCTTCAATCTTGCTCCTGGCGTGCGGGGACGGCGCCAATGTTAGTGTTAATACGAACCGCCTCGCGAATACAGCTGGTAATGCGGTGAACACCACCGTAAACACTGTCGAGAAAGTAGCTAATACTGTTGGAAATGCGATCAACAATGCAACGACGGACAGTCCGGCGGACTTTATGAAAGAGGCGGCCCAGGGGGGCAAGGCCGAGGTCGAATTGGGCCAGCTCGCAGTAAAGAATGGGCATGACCCTGAGGTCAAAAAATTTGGCCAGATGATGGTCGGCGATCATACAACGGCAAATGCTGAGCTAAAGAAGATAGCGGACGGCAAAAAGGTGACGCTTCCGTCTGACATTGGCCCACACCAAAAGACTTACGACAAACTGAAAGGGTTGTCCGGTGCTGATTTTGACAAAGCCTATGTGGACGCGATGGCCGAGGACCACGAAGCGGACGTCGCCGCGTTTCAGAAACAGGCTGATAACAGCAGCGATCCTGAGGTCAAGGCTTTTGCTGCCAAGACGCTGTCTGTGATCAAAAAGCACCTGGATGCGATCAATGCAATAAAGGCAAAAATGAAATAGGAGAGAAGTTATGGCAAAATGCGAGGTCTGCGGGAATGATTACTATCTATCGTTTGAAGTCGCAATGGCAGGTAATGTTCACGTGTTCGACAGTTTCGAATGTGCGATACACAAACTTGCGCCGACCTGCACCCACTGCGGGTGCCGGATAATTGGCCACGGAATAGAGGCAGAGCAAAAATATTTCTGCTGCGCGAGCTGCGCACGCAGCGCCGGAATTCAAGGGATCACCGACCATTTGCCGGAAAACGCCGATGCTCCAAAACTCAGCGCCGAACCGGGATCGAAGGGCGGCCACTTTAATTGATCGGTTCATAACCGCTACTTCATAGTGGTCGTGTTGGGACAAGATGTAAATGGCGTCCCTCATATGGAAATGCAGTGTTTCCCCTCTGGCTAGAACCTATTTCTCTGGTTTGTGGCTGCAGGCCGCCCCGGATCGATTCGCTGCCCTCATTTTCACTTCCCTTTCCACTTGATCTCACTTTTCCACTTAACCGTTCGAACCCGCTCGATCATTTCAAATGGACTCGGTGCTTACCGGTTCGGCGGCCTTCAGGTTGGTCAGACTTATACGATAGGTGTCGAAACGCGACGTAATAAATTCACCCCGTTGCCCGTAAGCGTTACGGATCAATTTGTGAGTGTGGATACGATCGACGAGCCCTGTATCTGTGCGGAAACGCACGGTGTGACAATACAGATACGTTGTAATATCGGATTCATGCAGCTTACATCATTATGTGGGTTGATCATCGGGAATGATTCCGCATGATTTTCGACTCGGGTTCGCTGGAGACAGGAATGGACCGATCGAATGACACCTAAACGAAACAAAAGGAGAAAATGGAAATGGACACAACAACGCTAATTATTATTATAGTCGTACTGGTACTCTTATTCGGCGGGGGCGGTTTCTGGTATAGCAGACGGCGATAGATCGTCTGACCCATTGAGTCATTGATCACGTGTTGGAGTTTAACTCCAACACGTGATCAAAACCGGGGAAGGTCCAAAACCGCTGGTCTCGATCGCGATCTAGTAGTCACATATAGCGCCAAACCGATCTTGATTGCCCAGTCCGTCGCTTTTCAAGCCGGTATGGGAAAAGCAGATACAACCGCAGATAATAACCAACCGATGGCGAATAGAAATGCCAATCAAGCAATGGCAAATACAAATATGGCGGGCAGCGGCAGGCTGACCGATGTCGGCGTTTACGACTTTACCGCCGATAAGCTCTCCCTTGTGCGGTTTAGTGGTCTCAAGTACTGGTTGGCGCCATATCAGAGCGGCTAGCGTCCGGGTGGCCAGCTACGCGGAAAAAAATAGTGGACAATTTCAACAGATAAAACTTGCAGGAGGAGATAATGTTACAAAGCATAAACAATTTGAAAGGCCGCAGCATTCATGCGACTGATGGCGACATCGGCAGCGTGGATCAAATCTTTTTTGACGACGAGACCTGGACGGTCCGATATCTTGTTGTTGACACCGGCAACTGGCTCCCGGGCAGGCATGTGCTTATCTCGCCCATTGCGCTCGGCGACACCGACCGGACAGCGGATGTGCTCAATGTGTCCCTCACAAAGAAGCAAATAAATGACAGCCCCGACATCGAAACCGACAAACCCGTCTCTCGGCAGCGGGAGTCTGAATACTTCCAATACTACGGCTACGTACCCTACTGGTATGGCGGCGGTCTGTGGGGAGCAGGAGCGGCATACCCGCTTGGGATGACTGTCCCGTCAAGCGGGCTCGAATATCCCGATAGAGTCGGAGTGGCTACAGGCTACGCTTCGAGTGGCGCGACGCCAGCGGCAGCTCGTTCAGAAGAGCAAGAAGGCGACCCTAACTTGCGGAGCACGAACGAGGTTGTCGGTTATTACATTGAAGCGACTGATGGCGACATCGGGCACGTCGAAGACTTCATCATTGACGATGCGAGCTGGGCCATCCGTTACATGGTGGTTGATACCGTAAACTGGTGGCCGGGGAAGAAGGTCGTGGTCGCTCCGCAGTGGATTGAGCGTGTTAGCTGGGGCGAGTCAAAACTCTACGTTGACCTTACGAGAGAAAAAATCAAGAACGCTCCTGAATATGATCCAACTAAAGTAGTCGATCGTGAATACGAAAACAGGTTGTACGAGCATTATGACCGTCCGAAGTATTTTGACACGAACTCTATAATGGACCCCAATTTTCGGACAACTGAATAAGGTGTAAAATCGCTGTCGGCAAACTGGAGAAAGTATATGCCGAAACAGCGGAAATCATACAGCGCGGAGTTCAAGGCGCGGGTCGCGATCGCGGCCATCAAGGGACAGGAAACGATCAACGAGATCGCTTCGCGGTACGACGTTCATCCGAACCTCGTCAGCCTCTGGAAGAAGCAGGCACAGGAAGAGCTGCCTGGCGTATTCGCTGACCGGCGGGCGCGCGACGCGCGTGACGAGGAGGAGCTTCGCAACCGGCTTTATCAGCAGATCGCCTCACGAGAAGTTGAACTGGACTGGATGAAAAAAAAGTGGGTCACTCGGGGTGAGGATGTGAGGGGCTTCGCCGAACCTGAAAATCCTTTGATCAGCATGAGTCGCCAGAGCGAATTGTTGGGGTATCGCGGAGCACGCACAACTCCAGGCCGAAGGGGATATCGGTCTTTGACCTTGAACTGATGAACCGGCTCGACTACACGCGGACGCCTTTTTACGGGACGCGGCGGATGACGAACGTTCTCAGAGAACAGGGATTCGAAGTTAACCGCAAGCGTGTCATACGTTTAATGAGGACGATGGGGCTCGAAGCGATCTATCCCGGACCGCAATTATCGGCACCGGCGCCGGACCACAGGATCTATCCGTTTGCGGAACAGGATCATCGACCGTTCAAACCAGGTACGGAGTACCGACATCACATACATCAGGCTACGCGGAGGACTCGTTTACCTGATGGCGGTACTCGACTGGTTCAGCCGGCTTGTTATCGCCTGGGAACTGTCGGTGAGCCTCGATGCCGAGTTTTGCGTCAGCGGACTTGAACGGGCTCTGGCGCAAGGGACGCCCGAGATCTTCAACCGAGGATCAGGGCAGCCAATCCACGAGCGAAGCGTTCACCGGAATGCTGACTGATACGGAAGTGGTGATTAGCATGGACGGGCGCGGACGGGCGCTCGACTTGCATCTAGTTGAAAGATTGTGGAGAACGGTCAAATACGAAGATATTTATTTGAAAGACGACCGAGAGCGTTCCGGAGGTCAGAACCGGCTTGGATGCTTATTTCCGGTTCTACAATCACGAACGCGTCCATCAGCCACTGGGCTACAAAACCCCGGCGGCGATCCACCTTAAATAAGGCGTTTTCGTGTCTGGACAATGGGGACCACCTAACGAATAACACGAATACCGCTAACTCGAATATGAGTAACTCGAATGTGATACAAAAATAATTTAGTCACCGTTTAGGTTGATTTATTTAAGTAATTAAAATGCCTGAAAGGTGGTCAAAAGATCACCTTTTTTATGAAATTTCAAAAAACAGTGTTTTTGATAACAGCAGAATGGAAATTAAAAACGATGTAGTTAAACAGCAATTAAGGGAAGAAAGGCAAAGTTTGGTCGGGCAGCTCGAAGACTGGCTTGAAACGCCAATGATGATTTTGGGCTTTGCCTGGCTCGCGCTGCTCATTTATGAATTCATCTGGGATCTGCCGCCCGCACTAGAATTGCTTGGCGCAGCCATCTGGATAATTTTCATTTTGGATTTCGCCCTCAAATTTACGCTTGCACCGGATAAGACCAATTATCTGAAATCAAACTGGTTGACGGCAGTTTCTTTGTTAGTTCCGGCTCTGCGCGTATTTCGTGTTTTTCGCGTGTTTCGGCTTTTGCAGGCGGCTCGTGCGGTGCGTGGTTTGCGGCTCGTGCGGTTCATCACTTCGCTCAATCGCGGAATGAGGTCATTGGCAGCAAGTTTCGGTCGGCGCGGTTTCGGCTATGTCGTTGCGCTGTCGGTGATCGTAGTTTTAAGCGGGGCAGCGGGAATGCTCGCGTTTGAAAACGAAGTTCCCGAAGGCATACATTCCTACGGCGAAGCATTATGGTGGACCGCGATGCTTTTGACTTCCATAGGCTCGAACTATTTCCCGAAAACCGTCGAAGGTCGGATTCTTTGTTTTCTTCTGGCACTCTACGGCTTCGCCATTTTCGGTTATGTGACGGCGACTCTCGCGACATTTTTTGTCGGCCGCGACGCAGAAAGTAAGGAATCTGAAATCGCCGGTGCGGAAGACATTCGTAGTCTTCGAGATGAGATCGCTCAACTCCGAAGCGAGATTCAGGCCGTAAACCGAAGTGCAGGAGGCAGATAGAAATTCAAGTTCGTCTATGTTGAATAAGCTGAGACAATTTTGGTCAAACCTTCGGGCGAGCCTGTGGTTTACACCCGGACTAATGATTACCGCGATAGCGGTAGCTTTGGCTCTTATCGAGATCGATTCAACCGTAGAACGTGAATGGCTCATTCGTTTTCCCCGGATTTTCGGGCTTGGAGCCGACGGGTCGCGGGGAATGCTGACGGTAGATACGAGAATAGTTTTCGAGCCGATAATCTGAAAGGTGGTGAATTACCGATGGATTTTTTATTGGAAGCATTTTCATTCGACTTGAAACAATCGCTCGTAGATTTTCTGCGCGTTGGGCGTTTCTTTTGGCAGTTCCGATCGGTTGGGAACGGTCACGATCGGAACGCAGCCTGGGCCTCAGAACCTTTCCGATAGTCGCTATCGGAGCGTGCGGTTTTATTTTAATAGCAAGAGATGGGACGGGAGCATCCGCGGAAACGCAGGCTCGTCTCGTACAGGGACTGCTCAGAGGCATCGGCTCTATCGGCGGCGGTGCGATATTGAAGGAAGGAGCAAACGTGCGCGGACTGGCGACGGCGTCGAGCATCTGGACGACGGGCGCGATCGGTGCCGCCGTCGCTTTCGGCCGCGAAGAGGTCGCCGTCGTTCTGAGCGTGATCGCTTTTCTCACTCTACGTCTGCTAACTCCAGTCGTGGAAAACGATAGTTACGAGAACCGGAATGAATCTGGAAAAACTGAATAGAGCCTGTCTATGGGAAATCATTAGACCGAGTTCGATGACGGTGTCTGGCTCGGAGTAAGAGGGGAATGATGGAACGGCTTTTATTGATACAGATAAGCAGTGATTCGTCGGTCGGGATCGTCTGGCAAACGTTGAATAATATCATTAGCGGGCTTCTTGAGCGTCTGCCGTATCTCGTTATCGCGCTGATAGTTTTCGTTTTGTTTTGGCTTTTCGGAAGCAGTGTGCGAAGCATCATACACGCGACGGGAGCAAAAACCAGACTCGATGTCACGCTTGCCAAACTTTTGGGCAGACTAGCTTTGGTATTATTTATAATTCTTGGGGTTTTTGTCGCCGCGGTAGTTATTTTTCCGGGCTTTAATCCGGGGGATCTCGTAGCCGGTTTCGGCATCACATCAGTTGCCGTCGGTTTCGCGTTTAAGGACATCTTGCAGAATTTCTTCGCCGGAATTTTGATCCTTTGGCGTAAACCGTTTATCGTTGGCGATCAGATAAAGTTTCGCGAGTTTGACGGAACGGTCGAGGAGATCAATGTCCGTTCGACCACGATAAAAACACATGACGGCGAACGAGCCGTCATACCGAATGGCGACATTTACACCAACGCCGTCCTGGTTCGCACCGCTTTCGACCGTCGCCGCGCGAGCCTCGTCGTAGGTATCGGTTATCCCGACTCGATTGAAAAAGCGCGTTCGGCGATAATTGCTGTGTTGGAAAAGACGGAAGGCGTGTTGGACGATCCAGAACCATCCGTTGACGTCGTCGCGCTTGCCCCCTCATCGGTCGATTTGAAGGTATTGTTTTGGACAAAGTCTCAAAACTCCGATGTTCGCCTGACCAGCGACCGCGTAACGACCGGCATCAAACTCGCCCTCGATGAAGCCGGAATCGACATGCCGTATCCACATTCAGTAGTTTTGTTTCACGATACGACGGGCACACGCGACGGAGATATCGAAAGGATGGAAATGCGTAAACGCTCCAAGCCTCCTCAAACGCACCAACAACTTCAAACTCAGGTTCAACAAGCTTCCTGATCGCATCGAGCAGTATCCGATGATCGTCAACAAGTATTATGCGAGTGCCCATATCGTACCTCGTTCAAGAGTAAACGACTCCGTCAGAATTAACAAAGTCTAAAGAAAACAATGCAAAGCCTATGCCACATGCCAATCGTAAACCAAGTGAGGCGAAACAGCCGAATTAGACGAAAAGTACCGGGATCGTTGGTCCGAAGCCAACAAAACCGCGAAAAATTCCACGAGCGAATGGAAAAATTTGAGCATTTAGAAACTGGCCCAGATCGAATAATTAGGTTGGGCTACCGACCATGAAGCTTGCCCGGACCAGATCTCCGATCTTGGTGATCGGATCGGTAAAACAGTCGTCGCTCTTACAGGAACGGCCGAGATCACCAATACCGTTCAGGGCAGGCAATTCACGAGCGAAGCGTTCACCGAAATGCTCGCCGGTGGCGATAAGCATGGACGGGCGCGGACGGGCGTTCAACTTGCATCTTTGTGGAAAGACTGTGGAGAACGGTCAAATACGAGGACATTTATTTGAAAGACTACCGAGAGCGTTCAGGAGGTCAGAACCGGCCTGGATGATTACTTCCGGTTCTACAACCACGAACGCGGCCACACTGCGCTACAAAACCCCGGCAGCGATCCACCTTAAATAAGGCAGTTTCGTGTCTGGACAATGGGGACCACTTAAGCGTAGCCATTTAGAACAGGATTTTGTTTCTGCGGGAGCCAAAATAAACTAGCGAATCGAAACGTACAGCGAGAATCCCGTTGAATAACCGTCGTTGTGAACGGTGATGATGTAATCGTCGGTCGACCTCAGTTCGATCGTATCGCCGGTGCCCAATTCGTTTCCGCCGATATCGACCCAAACTTCGCCGTTGCCCGAACTGACGCTCACGGTCATTGTCTGACCTCGCGATGCTCCGACGACATAACTGCGCCTTGCTTGGGCAGCCAAGTTGCCGGAAACCGTCGCCGAAGACTTACCGCGCGCAAAACGAATCCGCGTTTGCGAAAAAACCGCCGAATTAGACATTCCAATGATCAGCAGAACGGCAAAACTGTTGATAATGAGCGATTTCAAAATCGAATTTAGCTTCATAGTGCTTTTTCTCCTCACGCCATTTGAAGGCAAATTCGAAAAATAGTCAACGTAGGCTGGCGAAGAGCGTGACCGAGATTACGCGTTAGCGATGCGACGCTGACTGCAAAGTCGTCGATGTTCGACGTGCGTTCCGCCTGCAAAATACGCGAAAGATAAATGCCAATAGCCCGAACGAGACGAATCCTCATCCGAGGATGATCTTGATCCGAGGGCGAAAGAAATGGGAGACGGCCTTTTCCTTTGAGCATCGTCTTGCAAGTCTTCGCCGGAATCCACTTTTGTTGGTTGTATCGATTTCCCAAGTGCCGCCAGAGCATCGTGTTCGGCTGAAGTCGCCCGAGAATTCAACTGAGTTTTCGGTTCGACCTGAGGATGCATTTAGATCGCTGCCGCGCTAGATCACTGTGTGGCAACACACAGACAAAGGATAGATAGTCTGATCAAATCGAAGTTAAGCCTTTGTCCACTGAATGAAGTTGAGCGCCTTCAAAGGTCGCCTTTAGCGAACACGCGCAAACAACCAAATTCCAGGGACAAAGGTCGGTTGTCTCGATCATTGAATCACCGCCGCGATTTAGTCGAGGATGTCGGGCAAATTACGAATTGAACGGCGGGTAGGTAACGATGGTGATCGAATCCGGCATCGGCCAGAGAAGCATTTTGTCGGATAAGTGTGGATCAATGATTCATAAAAGGAGAAATAAATGATTGACAACAAACTAGCCCGCGATGAATCACAGCGAGCGGAGAATTACGAAGCGATCAAGTCGGACGTAAAAGCCGAGATCGGTGGAGAGATCGCTGCCGATGCTCAGCATCCGACACCGGAAGCGGCTCAGCATATTGAAAACCTTGCCGGCGGCATGCGTCAAAAAGCAGTTGACGAAGTAGTTCACACCGGCGGAGAGGTCGAACGCGGAAGGTTTATTGCAAGAGTTTCGCAAATCGTGGATTACATTTTTTATCTGATCTACGGACTTTTGGCGATTCGCTTGATGTTAGCGTTATTCGCAGCCAACAACAGTTCCGCATTTGTCCAACTGATCAAGGACATAACTGATCCTTTTTACGCCCCATTTAAGGGAATCGTCCGCAGTCTGTCGGTTGAGGGCGGCTTTACACTGGTGCTACCGATCGTTGTCGCCATTGTTATTTACATTTTGGTTCATCTGGCGATCAACGGTCTGCTGAGAATTTTTGTTCACCGGAAAACGACGGTGTAGGGATATAGCGGACGGCTGCTCAGCTTAAACGTCTGTGTAATAAAGGTTTATCAGAGAAAAAGGAGAATAAGATGATTTCTTTACTTATTTGGTTAATTTTAGGGTTTTTGGCAGGCTACCTGGCAAAGATGATTCTGCCGGGCAGTGACGGCGGCGGCGTGGTCTTGACGACAATTCTCGGAATTCTCGGAGCGGTTGTCGGCGGATTTATGGGCAGATATTTCTTCGGGTATCCGATGATCAGTTCGTTCGATAACATCGGCAGCAACCTGCCGAGTTTTGTCTCTTCAATTGTCGGCGCAATAGCGGTTTTGGTGATCTATCGGTTGGCCACGGGGCGCGGATTGCGTCGCTAGGATATTGCCGAACGCAATCAGACGGAAACAGATCACTATGAAAGAACGAGCGATCCGAGTTATCAAGCGAAGAGACGTCGAAGAAAAAGCACCGGTTGCGGCTCGGGACATAAAGGCTGTAAAAGCCCCGGCCATCATCAATCAGAAGACCGCGAATGCGGTTGCTCACTGGATCTTTGAGCGCGAGGAAAATAGGGGAAATGAAAGGACCATTTCTGACAACAAGATCTTATCGTGGGGACTTTTGCCCGACACGGCGATCTCCTGATCGGTTCCTTTTTGAGCGGTGCGGCGGGCCCGGAGCCCATCAATTAGTTCATCAACGAGACAGAACAAGAGGAAAATCATGCGAAGTATCAAATTAACAACGACGATCATCATAACAACCTTATTCATAATGGCTTGCAATTCGCCCCTGTCGGATGAAACGGCTCTCACCACGCCCCAACCGGATGTGATCGCGGAAGATGACATCTATGCCGACACCGGCGGCATCTATGCGCGAGACAATCTGGATCTAAACGCTGTCGGCGTATTGCTGGAAAAATCCAACAGCGCCGAGAATTTCGAATACCTCCTCAATACCGACAACCGCGTGAATAATCTCGATCTGAACGGAGACGGATACGTTGACTATATCAGCGTTGCGGAATACGAAGACCGTGACAGCAATCAACGCGGCTTTACGCTCTTCGACAGATTCGGTGCCGACGACATTCAGGAGATAGCGAGAATATTCTTTGACCGTGACCGCAGTGATAATCGGGGAGCCAGAATTTTGCTGACCGGCAACGAACAACTGTACGGCGACAATTATTACTACGAAGCCAATTGGCTGGACAAGAGCTTAAACATTGTCAGCTGGGCGTTCGGTGACCGTTCTGAATACTATCGATCACCTTACTATTACGACAATTACCCTAATAATTACAATGTCTACCGCGTTATCGAAACGCCGGTTTACCGGACTCGAATTCAGGAGTATTATCCCCAGCCGATCTTCATCCGAACGAATACCCCTTCGATCACGATGATCAAAATAAAATCTTCTTACCAGAATAGGTCGACCAATAGAATCTTTGCCAAGCTTGCAAAACCCAGCAAAGAACAAAAGGAGTTTAGAAAGTCCAATCCAAAAAGACCGGATTTCGTCGATAAAGTTGAAAGAAACGATCCTTCAACAAAGCCCGAAAAGCGGGCCGACGAGAAGCGTGACGACAAAGTTGAACGGTCCGTCGACAAGAAGCCTGACGACAAGGTGAAACGGTCCGTGGACAAGAGATCCGACGATCCGGTCAAACAAAAGAACGGCAAAAAGAAAGAGCAAAAACCAACTAAACCAAATGACCGCGGCAAGAGCGACAAAAAAGGCAAAGGGTGATGGCGCTTAACACCTTGACAGCGATATCAATGAATACACAACAAGGTGAACGGTAATGAGCCTGGAACTCGGTTCAGTTTCCCGAAGTCACGGCGATATCGCGAAGATCGGGGAATCAGACGGAACAACAACACTTATCCAGTTTAACGAACCGATGGGAATCGTTACCGGATATTCCGAGACCGAAGTTAATTCGGTCAATGCTTAGAAAATATCAACGAGGAAATATGAAGGGATTTAAGTCAAACATAGAAAAAGAGGCTGTCGCCAATACAGACTTTCGGCGCGTCCTTTACACGTCCAAACACAGCCAACTCGTTCTCATGAGCCTGCTTCCGATGGAGGAGATCGGCATTGAGATTCACGAGGGCAACGATCAGTTCTTTCGTGTCGAAAAGGGGCATGGAAAATGCGTCATCGATGGCAGCGAATATGAACTCAACGATGGCGATGCTGTAGTGGTTCCGACCGGAGCAAAACACAACATCATCAACGTTTCCGACTCGGCTGACCTAAAGCTCTATACGATCTATTCGCCGCCGCACCACAGGGACGGCGTTGTCAGAGCCACAAAGCATGATGCGGAAACGATTGCCGAAGAATTCGATGGTGTCACAACAGAGCAACTACGAGCCGGGTAAGTTGATTAATTGGATGCAAGCAGTCAAATCACCGGAAAAGGAAATTGTTGCTTTGACAATACCTGAGGCTCCGATCGGTCTTCAAACCAAAGCAAATGAGGGCCTTTCGGTTCAAACCCGGATTCGGTGAGCGCTTCGCTGACGGAAAATGCCGGTGATATGGAAACCGCCGCTGAAAATGAGATATTTCTGCAGACACCGATTCAGTCAAGCAAAAATGACGCGAGTAGAACTTAAGGTGAGAGCTTTGAGAGGAAAAATTTTATGGAACACAGTCCGCATATTCATGAAACCCCAATTTTCTGGGTTGTCACCGGCGTTGCCTTAGTAATGACGGCGGTCATAATCGCACTTTTTATCTGGTTTGTTTATATTGGTCACGAGCCTCTCGAGCCCGTTCACGATGAGACTCCTCACGCATCAACAACGAATATTTTACGACAGCCTGATTTTTTGTCGGTTTAACCCGAATTGCGCAATAGCCGTCCAATCGGGCTGATGCCGAACGGCGCGCCGAAGAAACACGAACTGTACAAATCCCTTTGTTTCAGTCACTTGAAAATGTGTATCTTGAGAGCTGGGCGGTCGGCGCGACCGTTCTCGCCGCCGCTGGCAGCGGATCAAGCAGACGGGCGGACACGCGCCGCGCATCGGGCGCATCTCGAAACAGGGCAACACCCAATTGGATTTTGGATTTCGGATTTCGGATTTTGGATTGCCGGGGTTCGACGATCCGTCCATCCGAATCACGTAGCGATACCGTGAGTCGCCGGCCAAATCCGAATCGCGTAGCGATGCCTTGAATTTAGCCGTGGGTTTCAACCCACGGACCTCGCATTG
>JBGSWK010000062.1:0-11638 GCA_041752475.1 Pyrinomonadaceae bacterium
GCGGCGCGAAGGATTTCGAATACACCTTCGACGCCCCGGCGGCAGGAAAGTATGCGCTCACCGCGAAGGTCGTGACCCCGAGCTGGAAGCAGAACCTGCTGGTCACCGCAAACGGAGCCAAGGAACCGGTCAAAATCGAGCTGCCATACACCATCGGCATGTGGGACAAGACCACCCCCGTGCAGGTCGAACTGCAGAAGGGCAAAAATGTCCTCCACTTCTCGCACCAGACAGACGTGAATCCGAAAGGTTTCTCCATCAAGGAATTCACCCTGACACCTGTCTCCGGCTCCTGAGCCGGAAAACGGAAGTCCCGTGATCTTCAGCCGCCACGCTCTCCGGAACGGGGCGGTCTTTTTTGCGCGAAGCGCTTTTGACTGCGGCTGGCATCGCCGCTTTCGTTCACCCCACGATTCCGCCGACCCCCCGATTCGCTTTCCCCCCGGTTATCCCGCCAAAGAAAACAAAAGCGGTGATCCTCACCGCAGTCAAAAGCTACGCAGCTTCAAGCCTCGCGCAGCATCGGGATCGAGGCGAGCAGGCGCTTGGTATAAGCGTCTTTGGGCGAGTGGAAGACCTCATCCGCCGTGCCGAGTTCGACGATTTTTCCCTTGTACATGACCGCGATCCGGTCGGCGATGGAGTGCACCACCCCGAGATCGTGGGAAATGAAAACCATGGTCAGCCCGAGGTCGCGCTGAAGGTCTTTGAGGAGGTTCAGGATCTGCGATTGGATCGAGACATCGAGTGCGGAGACCGGCTCGTCGGCGATGATCAGTTTCGGATTCAGCGCGAGCGCCCGAGCGATGCCGATGCGCTGCCGCTGACCTCCGGAGAATTCGTGCGGATAACGACGCATATAATCCGGATCGAGCCCGACCTTACGCAGAAGATCCGCAACTCTTTCCTTGCGGTCGTTCTTGTTTCCGATCCGGTGGATCGTCAGCGGTTCCGAGACGATCGAAAAGATCGATAATCGGGGGTTCAAGCTGGCGTACGGATCTTGAAAAATGATCTGCATCTCGCGCCGCAACGCCTGCATTCGGTCGTGGGGCAGATGCGTTATGCTGTCTCCCTCAAAAAAGATTTCCCCGCTCGTCGGTTCGTGGAGACGAAGCAGACAACGTCCGACGGTCGATTTTCCGCACCCGGATTCACCGACGAGTCCGAGCGTCTCGCCAGCCAAGATGTCGAATGAAACACCGTCGACCGCGCGCACGACGTCGTCCGAGTCTTCGACCGGAAAATGTTTGACTAGGTCTTCGACCCTCACGAGTTCCCGCTTTTGAGTTTTATTTGAGCTTTCCTGCATCGTTGCTAATTGTTTCGTGCCCGATTCCCCCCAAAAACTAACCCACAGAGTTGGCCGTCGCGGAAACGAGTCGGCGGACGCGGGCCGTCGCAGAATTCGCCACGGACCGGCGATCTCAAACTCTCGGCCTGATATTGTACAAGACGCAGCGCACTCCGGCATCGTTCTGCAGCCTGAACAACGGAATTTCGCCCTTCGTGCACTCGTCCTTTCGAAATGCGCAGCGCGGCGCGAAATGACAGCCGTCGGGCAGGCTCGTCGGGCTCGGAACCGTGCCGTCGATCGTCTGCAGACGCTCGACCTTCTCAAGATGGTCGGCACTGAGTTTCGGGACCGAGCGCAGAAGCCCCTGCGTATACGGATGCTTGGGATTTTCAAAGATCTCTTCCACACCCGACTCCTCGACGATCTTCCCGGTGTACATCACCGAGACACGGTCCGCAACCTCGGCGACGACGCCGAGATCGTGGGTGATCAACAGGACGGCGAGCTTTCGAGATTGACGAAGACCGTGCAGGAGTTCGAGGATCTGCGCCTGTATCGTCACGTCAAGCGCCGTCGTCGGCTCGTCCGCGATAAGCAGTTCCGGGTCGCAGGCGAGCGCCATCGCGATCATTACACGCTGCCTCATTCCTCCCGATAGCTGATGCGGATAATCCGAAACGCGCCGTTCCGGCGACGGAATCGAAACCTCCTTCATCGCTTCGACCGCAGCGTCCCACGCGTCCTTTTTGTTGAGATTCCGGTGCAACCGAAGCGCTTCGGCGATCTGTTCGCCAACTGTATAGACGGGGTTCAACGACGTCATCGGATCCTGAAAGATCATCGCGATGTCATTGCCGCGAATTTCGCGCATGCGCTCGTCGGTGGCATTCGTCAGTTCTTCGCCTTTGAACTTGATCGAACCGGCGACGATCTTTCCCGGCGGCGAAATGAGGCGCATCACGGACAGGGCCATGATCGACTTGCCGCAGCCGGACTCGCCGACGAGCCCAAGCAGTTCGCCCTCGCCGATGTGAAAACTGACATCGTTGACCGCGCGCACCAGTCCGGCGCGGGTTGGAAAATGGGTCTGGAGATTCGTGACTTCGAGCAAATGGGACATGCGTTCGGGTCGTTTTTTAGCGATCGGCAACGGCTCGAAGTCCGTCAAAATCGATAAAACGCAGATCGGATATCGCGACTGTGACTAAAAAAGATGTTCGCTTGCGGCATCGCGCGTGCAACTCTTTTTATCGCTTTTTCCTCCAACAGATGTTATCATTTTTTGCCATCTTTTGTATTTGTCAGGCTAACTTCAGGAGATTTTTGTAGTGAAAAAAAATTCGGCTTTGCATAGTGTCTTCATACTCGTATTCTTTGCAATTTCAAGTGCTTTTGCCCAAACCGGCGCGGTTTCCAAGGTCAATCCGCGGCCGGTCGATGATCCGAAGACCACCGTCAAGAGCGTGAAGCCGATAACGGTTGAGAACATAGAGTCCGAGGTTTCCGAGGCGCTTTCGATCATCGAAGCGAACCACGTTGACGGGAAATCACTCGATTATAACGAGGTATTCAAAGCGACGATCGACTCGATGCTCCACACGCTTGATCCGCACTCGAACTACTTCGACGCCAAAGAGTTCGAACAGTTCCGGACCGATCAGAGTTCACGTTACTTCGGGATCGGCGCGACGATCGGCGATCTGACCGGACCTGACGGCAAGATTGTCGGAACGTTCATCAAGGCGACGTTCGACGGCGCGCCGGCGCATCGCGCGGGACTTCGTTACGGTGACAAGATCGTTGAGGTCAACGGCGTGTCGATGCTCGGTAAACCGTTTTTCGAAGTTCGCAATTTTCTTCGCGGACCGCGCGGAACAATGGCGAAAATGATCGTGGAAAAATACGGCACGAGCAAGCGCGAAACCGTTGAGATCGTTCGCGACGCCGTATCGCAGCCGTCGATCTCCGAAGCCTATATGATTCGACCGGGGGTCGGTTATATGAATATGTCGGGCGGTTTCAATCAAACGACGTTCAATGAGTTTCGGCAAGGGATGCAGGATTTGAAATCGCTCGGAATGACGCAGTTGGTGCTTGATCTGCGGAACAACGGCGGTGGTTTGGTCAACCAGGCATATTTTATCGCCAATACCTTTTTGTCCAAGGGTCAAACGATCTTTACTCAAAAGGGTCGTTTCGAAGGAACCGCCGATTCGTATCCGTCGACGAATCCGAATCCCGATGATTCGACCGTCGTGCTGTTGGTAAATCGAAATTCGGCCTCGGCGTCTGAAATTTTGGCGGGCGCGCTTCAGGATCACGACCGGGCCCTGATCGTCGGTGAAAACACCTTCGGCAAGGGACTGGTTCAAAATCCGTTTCAGATCGAGTACGGTTCGATGCTGCTTCTGACGATCGCCAAATATGAAACTCCGTCCGGACGGCTTATCCAGCGCGATTATTCCGACGGAAATCTCTACAACTATTACACGAACGGCGGAACATTTCGCGACGAAAAGCCGACGGAAGTCCCGAAGGGCGAGGAACGCAAGACAGACTCGGGGCGCCTCGTTTACGGCGGCGGCGGAATCCTGCCCGACGAAGTGGTCAAACCGAAGACCCTTTCCGACGAGAGTGTCCGCGTTCAGCAGAAACTCGTCAATCCAGTATTGTCGTTCTCATTTGACCTGGCATACGGAAAGGTTACCGGGTTCGAGACCTGGAAGGTGGACCGCCCGATCAAATTCGATTACGACATAGCGGCGAAGGATTTCGTCGTCACGGATACCCTGTTCCGGGCTTTCAAGAAGATGGCGTACGAGAAGTACAGGATATCGCCGGCGCTGGTCGATAAGGAGCGTGAGTTCATCTATCGTTCGATCCGCGCGGAACTTGTTACCGCCGCTTACGGTTCGACCACTTCGTTCCAGGTATTCAACGAGTTTGACAATCAGTTACTTCGTGCCATCGAGTTGATGCCGCGCGCAAAACAACTTGCGCTTGAAGGAAAAAGAGCGAACGAGAAGAAGCAGGGATTGATCACCGGGCAATAGCGAACGGCGGTTTGGAACAAAAACGGGATCGGCACGAAAGCCGGTCCCGTTTTTGTGTTCCACTTGAAGAACTGGCAATGAGTGGCGATTCTGGTTTCGACCAGAGTTGCGAGATAAATCCAGAATACGCAATTGAGAATCTCTTTTCCCCCGAAACACGCGAAACACGCGAAAACGTACTGGAAATTAATGTCTTTTAGCGTGATTCGAGGGCAAATCGTACCTATTGCGTAATACGGGATCACATCGAGCCGATCGCCGACTGGCAATTGTGTGAATCAAATTCCACACTTTGCGCCTTCGCGTCGTTGCGGGAACAGGAGCCCCCGCAAACGCAAAGTGCCGGTGTTCCCGCAAAGACGCAAAGGCGCGAAGTTTGACCTTGAACGTTGATAGATCATCTCGAAAAGTCACAAATCGCCGTCTTGCTGAATTTGGTTTCAACGGAAAGATCGACCCAATTGCGAGCTTCGACGCAAACCGATTTGACTTAGCCCGTGTTTCGTCGGCACACCGTTCACCAATCTGCCGAATGGACCGTCATTTCGTAATTCGCGATCAAATCTCATAGACGCATCTATGTGTTCTCTGTGCCTATGTGGTGAAAAGACTCAGAAGGAGAATATATGTCAAAAGTGACAGGGATCGGCGGGGTATTTTTGAAGTGCAAACAAAAGCCTCGGCGGCGCGGCATCAGAAGAAACTCTCAAGAAGCAGAATCTAACTTAGCTCGTCTTTCTTCGGCACGCCGTTCGCCATTTCTGCCGAATGGACCGCCATTGCGGAATTCGGAATCAAATCCTCAGACATCTATGTGTTCTCTGTGCCTATGTGGTTGATAAACTCAAGAGAGGGATCGGCGAAGTGCAAGCGAAAAGCCTCGGCGGCGCGGCATCAGATGACCGAGCTAGATCTTTTTACTGATCGGCCGATCCGCTCCGTTTCCAAGAACCTGGACTGCCGGAAGATGTTTACCCGATCAGCCAACGGATCAAATAGTAGATTCCGGCGCCGGCTGCTGCAAGAACCAAAATCAGCCCGAGGATCAGTCCGGCGACTACAAATTTGAATTTGCGGTATCTGTTTTCATCGGGCGGCGAAAGCTGATTTTGCGGAAAATACGGCGGCGGTCTGTTCATAGTGTTAACCTACCATTCGCAAAAGCGTCTTGCAAACGACCGCGATCCCGTCCGTCGGGCATTGTACACGTCGAACGCGATCGCGGCCGAAATCTCATACAAGCGCGGGATCAGGAACTATCTCGGCAGTTCCTGATCGAGGTCGGCGAGCGCGTATGCCAAGACCGCCATTACCGAACAATTCTCCGCAAGTTCTTTCGGATTGACCTTGTCAAAGGTATCGGCCGGCGTGTGGTGATAGTTGAAGTATGTCCGCGTATCGAACCAGGGCCCGAACGACGGAACACCCTTTGCGGTCAGCGTGCTGATATCCGAACTCGCGCTCGGCTGGCGGTCGATCAGTCCCGAACCCTGAGAGTTGAGGATCTTCGCCAGCGGGGTCAGAAACGGCATCGCCTCATTTTTTCCGGAGAAGATGAACCCGAGCGGATGCGAAGCCCCGAGATCGCCCTCGATCGCTGCGAAGTGTTTCGCGATGTCGGCTTCCTTCGCGTACGTGTCAGCGCCCACGAAACCGTTTTCCTCGTTCATAAATGCGACGACTCTGATCGTTCGCTTCGGACGAAGCTTGAGTTGCTGCAAGACGTACGGGACCTGCATCGCCATCGCGACGCCGACCGCGTCGTCCAGCGCGCCGGTACCGAGATCCCACGAATCGAGATGACCGCCGACGACGACGATCTCGTCAGGCTTTTCACTTCCCTTGTAGTCCGCTAGAACGTTGTAGCTCGTCGTTTCCGGAAGCGATTTCGGCGTCAGCAGCAAGTGCATCCTGACCTTTCCCGTTCCGGCGAGATACGCGATGGTCTCGGCGTCTTCGTACGGCACGGATGCCGCCGGAATCTTGGTCACTTTATCGTCATAGCGCATCGCGCCCGTGTGCGGAACGCGGTTCTGCGAACCGCCGGCGGCCCTTACGAGAACAGCGACCGCACCAAGCTTTGCAGCGGCAATCGCGCCGCCGCCGCGATAGGCGGTGACTTGACCGTAAGCTGCGCCCGCTTGGTTTCGGTCCGCCAGACCTTTGTCGAACTTGACGTTGAAGAGCACTATTTTGCCCTCGACTCCGGCGCGGCCGAGTTTTGCGAGCTCGTCGTAGTCACGAACGACGACAACCTCCGCAGTCAAACCGGTTTCCGCCGTCGCAACGCTCCCGCCGAGCGTTGTCAGCACGATCCTCTGCGTCGAACCCGGCGCCATACCTTCGAATTCGACCAGTTCGCCTTTTTCCTCGCCCCGCACCCAATGCGGTACGGTTAGTTTCTGGAGCGTCACCGTCAAACCGAGTTTGCGCATCTCGTCGGCGACGTATTGCACCGCGCGCTCGGCTTGCGCGCTGCCCGTCAGACGCGGTCCGATGTTGTTCGTCAGATACGCTGTCCGCTGGTAGGCGTAATCGCTGTCGAGCGAGGCACGCTGAACCGACAAAATATCCGACAAAGCTGCGTCAGAGTAGATCGCCGGCGTCGGCGAAGATTGTTGGGCAAAGCCCTGCATCGCTAAAATAATGATCAGCAAAAAGGCGTTGATTTTCATACGGACCATAATATCGGAGAACCCGCGACTTCCAAAACAGTCCGGACGGTTCCCGCACCTGCCGGCGGCGCGCGACCGCTCGCGACTCGGCGAGCGTCTGTGCGATAATCAAACTGGCAATTTCAAATCAGATCTACTGGGAAAGTGAATATGAAAAGAACATTAATTTTCGTTGCGATGGTCGCGTTTTGCGTTTTCAGCATCAGCGCGCAGGCATTCAATTTCGACACGATGATCAAACAGCGGCGGGTCGGCGATCCGCAGCTCTCGCCGGACGGCCGGACGGTTGCGTTCACGATCGGCGACGTCGACAAGACGGCAAACAAGTCCCTGACTCATATCTATACCGTTTCCGTGGATGGCGGTACACCCCGCCAGATCACAAAGGGCGACAAATCGAGCTCCGGCCCGCGCTGGTCGCCGGACGGGAAGAAGATCGCTTTTACGACCGGCGGACAGATCTGGACAATGGACCCGGATGGCGACGACAAGAAGCAGATCACGAAAATTTCGACCGGCGCGGGCGGCCCTGTTTGGTCGCCCGACGGAAAATGGATCGCCTTTTCGTCGGAGGTTTATCCGGAATGCGCGGATGACAAATGCAATGCCGCCGAAGACGAGCGCGTCGCGAACAGCAAGGTAAAGGCGGTCGTCACGGACCGTCTGCTCTATCGGCACTGGGTCGAATGGCGCGACCGCAAACGGACGCACGTATTCGTGGTTCCGAGCAGCGGTGGGGCTGCCGACGATCTGACTCCCGGCGACTTTGACTCGCCGCCGTACGCCGCGTCAACCGGCGACGACTACGCGTTCTCGCCGAATTCGGAGGAGATCGCCGTTCTCCGGAATCCTGACAAGATCGAGGCGATCTCGACGAACAGCGACATCTATCTACTGACTCTCCCGTCCTATTCACGCAAATCCGCCAAGATGCAATGGGCCGACGGCAGCGTCAAAAACATTACTGTCAAGAACCGCGGTTACGACGTCTCGCCGATGTACACTCCGGACGGCAAGTACATACTTTTCCGTTCGCAGGCGCGCGAAGGGTTCGAGGCCGACCGCTGGCGGATCATGCGTTACGACCGCGCTTCGGGCGAAACGCGTGAATTGACCACCGGTTTCGACGAGCAGGCCGACGGAGTCGCTCTCTCGCCGGACGGCAAAACCGTCTATTTTACGGCCGGCACGCGCGGCAAGGAACCGATCTACAGCGTTCCGCTCGAACCGAATTTTCGGCAAAAGATCGCGACCCACGTCAAGTTGGTCCGCGGCGACGGCTATTTTACCGGACTTTCCGTCGCGAACGACGGCCGTTCTTTCATCGCGCTTTCGAGTTCGATGACGCGTCCGGCGGATGTTTACCGGATCTCTGCCGGAGGCGGCGAGATGTCGAATCTGAGCAACGCCAACATTGACCTCGGGCTGATGAAAGCTGAGGAGACGGAATGGGTCGGTGCCCTCGGAGCAAAGGTGCACGGCTGGATCGTCAAGCCGAAAGACTTCGACGCCTCCAGATCCTATCCACTGATCGTCCTGATCCACGGCGGTCCGCAGGGCGCCTGGAACGATAACTGGGGCTACCGCTGGAATCCGCAGATCTACGCGAACGCCGGCTATGTGGTATTCATGCCGAACCCGCGCGGATCAACGGGCTACGGTCAGAAGTTTGTCGACGAGATTTCCGGCGATTGGGGCGGAAAAGCGTACATCGACATTATGAACGGCGTCGCAGACGTCATTAAACGACCGTATGTCGACAAGACCCGAATCGGCGCCGCGGGCGCGAGTTACGGCGGATATATGGTTGACTGGCTGCTCGGCCACAACACGGACCGGCGGTTCAAGTTCAAGGCGTTCGTCTCGCACGCGGGGGTTTACAATCTGGAGAGCATGGCCGGCGCGACGGAAGAACTCTGGTTCGTCAACTGGGAGTTCAAGGGAATGCCGTGGCAGAACCGGGTAAACTACGACCGTTGGTCGCCGCACCGTTTCGCCGCGAACTTCAAGACTCCGACGCTGGTCACGGCGGGCGAGCTGGATTATCGCGTTCCGGTCGATCAGTCCTACCAACTGTTCACCGCACTGCAGCTAAAGAACGTACCGTCGAAACTCGTTGTTTTTCCGGATGAAGGACATTGGATCCTGAAGCCGCAAAATTCCGAGTTTTGGCACAAGACAGTTCTCGGGTGGTTCGAAGAACAGCTCCGCTAGGCACGTCCCGAAATAAATCGGCGCGCGTCCGTCAGATATTGAGTCGGATGCGCGCCGTTTTTTGAGAAATATGAGAGATTTTCAGCGGATCGCCCGTGTCGGGATCATCCTGTTCTCGCTTCTGGCGCTGTTCGCAACGGCACCGCGAGCGCAGGTCCCAAGACCCGATTTCAACCGGGTCCGCACCATCGATGTCGAAAATTACACGATCCGGACGAGTTTTGACCGGCGGAAAAAGGTCGTTTTCGGAGATACGACGGTTACCTTTCGGCCGCTGAGCGACGGATTCAAAACGCTCGAGCTCGACGCCGTCGGGCTTCGCTTCGAATCCGTCGAGCTGGATCCGGAAGGCACGCGGCTCGAATACCGGACAACTCCGAATTCGGTCATCGTCACACTGGACCGCACCCATCGCAAGGGCGAGAGGATCCGTGTCCGTTTCAAGTATTCGGCGACCCCGGCAAAAGGGATCTACTTTGTCGACGCTCAGCGCGAGCCGAGAAAGCCTCCCCGTGATGCCGAGATCTGGACGCAGGGCGAGCCCGAAGAGGCGCGTTACTGGATTCCCTCGTACGACTTCCCCGACGACAAGGCGACTTCCGAACAGTTTATAACCGTCGAACGTGACGAGACCGCGATCGCCAACGGCCTCTTGGTCGGGACAACCGAATCCGGCAAGACGAAGACCTATCATTTCAAGATGCCGCAGCCGCATTCCGTCTATCTGACTTCATTCGTCGTCGGCAACTACAGCAAGGTTTCGGACATATACAAGGACATCCCGCTCAATTACTACGTCTATCCCGGAAAGGAAGAAACTGCGCGCAAAGCGTTCGCGCAAACGGCAGAAATGATCCGTATCTTCGAGGAACTGACCGGGATCGATTATCCGTACGGCAAATACGATCAAACGGTGGTCGCGAAATTCAATTTCGGCGGAATGGAAAACATTACGGCAACGACCTTTTCCGACGAAGACATCTTTCTCATCGATCAGCCTTTCGGCAAGAACCTTGTCGAAGACCTCGTGTCGCACGAACTGGCGCATTCCTGGTTCGGTAACCTGGTAACTTGCCGAAACTGGGCGGAACTGTGGCTCAACGAGAGCTTCGCGACGTTCATGGAAGCTGCCTACAGGGAAAGAAAATACGGCCGGTCGGATTATCTGCGCAAGATCAGAGACGATGCGGACGAGTATTTTGCCGAAAACGCACGGCTCAAACGTAAGCGGGGACTTTTCAATCAGCTTGCCAAACCCGACGACTCGATATTCGACGCGGTGACATATCAGAAAGGCGGAGCCGTTCTTCACACGCTTCGGGAATTCGTCGGCGACGAGGTGTTTTGGAAGTCGGTCCGTCTATATCTCAAGCGATTCAAATGGAAAAACGTCGAAACGACGGATCTCAAGAGCGTTTTTGGGGAGGTTTCGGGCCGGAACCTCGACCGGTTTTTCGAACAGTGGGTTTACGGCGCGCGCCATCCGATTCTGCGTTTTGAACGAAAGTACGATCAGAACGCGAAGAAGCTGACTCTGGATATCGAGCAGATCCAGATCTTCGACGAAATGTCGCCGGAGCCGTTCGAGTTTTCTGTGGACGTTGAATTCCCGGTCGGTAAGCAACGGCGGATCGAGACGTTGAAGATCGACCGCAAGCAGCAGAGCTTTTCTTTTGATTTCGATGCCCGGCCGGGTAAACCGGTTTTCGATCCTGAACTGAAGATACCGTTGCTTCAGACCCGCGAAAGATAGACCCGGATTCGGCAATGGAAAGATTGCCCGCGAATTTCCGCGAATCCGCGCGATTAAGATTCTATCCGAACCCGCACGGGCAAACCGCTTTTCAACACTTTGGCCCGTGGCCCGATTTCAAAACCCCGCTTCTTTCGTAGCGCTTTGGACCAGATTTCCATTCGCGCGGATTCGCGGAAATTCGCGGGCGAAATTTTCCGATTACCCAATTTGGAATAAACCGCGATCGCGAGTGAATGTTTTTCGAATCATCGCACGAAAAAACTGGCCGGTATCGCAGATCTCAAATATCTCAAATTTCAAATTTCAGAGCAGCTTTGGTTTTCAAAATGTTTCAGCGACCCGATCACGGAATCGATCGAACAGTTGACTAATCAGGAGTCTATGTCGGGAGTGAAATTTCGTCGCAGATCAACGTGTCGAAATACTCCGCGACACGCAGATTCATCGCCTCCGTGAACTTGCCGAAATCGTTTTCCCCGCAGCGAAAAGTTTCAAGGGCGTTCTCTCAAGAAACACATTTTCAAGTGACTGAAACAAAGGGATTGATACAATTCGTGTTTCTTCGGCGCGCCGTTCGACGGACACTGGGTGAAACATCGCCGCCGGCCGCGTCAGCGGCATGGTGAGTTTAGCCGTGGGTTTG
>JBGSWK010000063.1:0-38322 GCA_041752475.1 Pyrinomonadaceae bacterium
AGCCGCCACGTCCGCCGCCGCCGCGATTACCGCCGCCGCCGTTTTCACGCGGGCGCGCTTCGTTAACGACCATATTGCGTCCGTCGTATTCCTGTCCGTTGAACTGTGCGATCGCATTGTTCGCATCGTCTTCCGACGCCATTTCGACGAATCCGAATCCGCGCGAGCGGCCAGTTTCACGATCCTGAACTACGTTCGCCGACTCAACCGATCCGGCCTGTGAAAAATGTTCCAACAGATCATCGTCCGACACGCGAAACGACAAGTTTCCAACGTAAAGTTTTGTACTCATTTATCCTCTGAATTTTTATCTATTTTGAAGCGTTAAGCGGGGCAATTGAAGGAAATCGAATTCGTTACAATGCGACTCGCCCGGCTCGTCAAAACCTCTAGACTGCTTCAAGAACTCTATCCAAACTCTCCAACCGAACCTAAACTGTCGCTTTGTCTAACATGAACGGACGCATCAACCGAGATACTCTGAGAGCAAAAACAGGTGTAAGTATGAACGTTTCGTATCTTTTATGCAATAGTATTCGCTTCAAATTATTGCGAATAATGAAAATTGCCGGCCCTCGGTTTCTGGACCCGTGCGGGTGTTCCGTCCTTGCGCGAATTGTGGTGAAGAGATTCCTTGACACGATTTACGCAATATGCGTAAGTATCGCCCTATCGACTCGCTGATCTCTCCGATCAAACAATCAATTCTCGAAGCGACCTATGGGCAGCCGGAGCGTTGGTGGTATTTAAGTGAGCTTGCATCGTTTGCCGGAAAAGGCCCTTCGAGCCTTCAGCGGGAACTCCAGGCAATGTCGGCGAGCGGTATCCTCGAATCAAAACGTGACGGTGGGCGTCTTTTCTTTCGGGCAGCGGTTGACTCGCCTTTGTTCGAACCGCTCCGGCTTTTGATTGAGCGGTCCGTTGGGTTGATTGACCAACTGACGAAGGCTTTTGAAGATTTCAAACACCGCTTGAATTTCGCATTTGTATACGGCTCGGTCGCCCGTCGAGACGACCGGCCGACAAGCGACGTCGACATCATTATCATCGGAGAAATCGGGTTGTCTGATTTGGTTCCGGTGATTCGGCCGTTGGAAAATCGGTTTCAACGTGACATTAATGTGAAATGTTATCAGCCTTCTGAATTCAAATTCAAATTGGCTGAGGATAACCATTTTGTGGTCTCGATGCTCGAAGGTCCCAAGATTTTCTTAGTTGGTGATGAAACTGAACTTGCAAGATTTTGCGGCAAACGGTTGGATTAGACCGCATACTACCAGCCAAAACGAGATTGCCGGTTTATTGAGGCTTGTCGTTCGCGATCTGAACGACGCTCGTATCGAGGCAACGTCAGACGACAGGCGTTTTGCGACCGCGTACAATGCCGCGCTTCAGCTTTCAAAAGTCATATTGGCCGCAAGCGGATATTTGCCGGCGAAGGGACAAAGTGCCCATTTTCACGCTTTTGAGGTCGTGAAGTCCGCGGTCACAACCCGTGAAGTTGAATTGCTTTGCGATTACTTCGATACCTGTCGGCGAAAGCGAAACCACGTCGATTGCGATGGTTCAGACGTTGTAACCAGAAGCGAAACGCTCGAGATCATCGAAAAGACGAGTCAATACTTCGAGTTGGTAATAATCTGGCTCCGTGAAAATCACCACGATTTGTTCTCGAACCCGAACTAATTTCTCAATGCGTCAAGCATCTTCTCGTGGATTCCGCCGAATCCTCCGTTCGACATGATCGCGACGACGTCGCCTTCGTGGAGATCGGGCGCGAGATGTGCGACGATCGCGTCCGCGTCCGGGAGCGTCATCGCCGGTGTGCCGGATTCCGCGATCTCACCGACGAGACGATTGACATCGAGAACGTCGCCATACGTTTTGGCGTCTTCGGGATTGAAAACGCCGGCGATTATCACACGGTCCGCGTGAGAAAAAGCTTGTTTGTATTGATCTTCAAACACCGACAGCCGAGACGAGCGCGAGCGCGGTTCGAAGATCGCGATCAAACGGTCGGATGAATAGCGTTGGCGAAGCGCCTTGAGCGTCTCGTCGACCGCCGTCGGATGATGCGCAAAGTCATCGATCACCGTCACGCCGCGCTCGACGCCGCGGATCTCCATCCGGCGCTTGACCGACTTGAACGTGTCGAACGCCTCCTGAATCTTGGCCCTTGAGATTCCCCAGGCATCCGCCGCGATGATCACCGCCAGGCAGTTTCGGACGTTGAACTCGCCGATGAGGCGGGTCGTGAAATCGCCCCAATGCGCGCCATCGCAGTAAATGCTGAACTTGGTTCGGTCGTTGGCAAACTCGATATCGCCGGCCCGCCATTTAGCATCTTCCGCAAGCCCGAAAGTCTCGACGTTGGTGAACAATTTGCCCTTCATCTGATCGAGCACCTCACGGACGACGGGTGAATCAACGCCGGCGATGAGGCGTCCGTTTCCCGGAACGAGGTTCATCAGGCGCGAGAACTGCCACTTGATGGCGTCGATGTCCTTGTAAATGTCGGCGTGATCGAACTCGATGTTGTTGACGATCGCGATCTCAGGAAGATACGACATAAATTTCGGCTTCTTGTCGAAGAATGCCGTGTCGTACTCATCGCCCTCGATGACGAAATAATCACCGTTCGTAACGCGAAAACTCTGACCGAAATTCTGGACGACGCCGCCGACGAGGAACGTCGGGTCGAGTCCGCCGACTTCGCAGACCCAGGTCGCGATGCTCGTCGTTGTCGTTTTTCCGTGCGTGCCCGCGACAACCAGCGAACGCCGGCCCCGGATGAACTCCTCACGAACCGTCTCTGCCTGCGAGCGGTATTCCATCTTCCGGTTGAGGACCTCTTCGATTTCGGGATTGCCGCGCATAATGGTGTTGCCGACGATGGTTACGTCGCGCGGGACATCAGCGTTTTCGGCCTTGTAACCCTGCATTATCTCAATGCCGAGCTCCGCCAGTTGCGTTGACATCGGCGGATAGACGTTCTGGTCCGAGCCCGTGACCTTGTGGCCGCGCGCCTGCAGCATTCCCGCGAGCGACGCCATCGCCGTCCCGCAAATTCCGATCAAGTGATAATGCATTTCGATTTTGGATTTCTGATTTTGGATTTTGGATTCGCATCGCGAGAACGATTCGGGGGAACCGGAGCTGCGAATTCAACGGATTAATTTATCATTTTCGAACGGGTGAGAAAAACACTCGTGGGCAAAACGATTGAACCATGAATCTGGAATCAATCCGAAATCCGAAATCCGCAATCCAAAATCGACAAGGCCGGACGATCATCATCATCCGGCCAATTTGAAAACGAATTGCTTCGTCTGTCTATTTGTCTTCCTTCTTCTCGTCGCTGTCCTTGTCGGTGTCCGCATCCTTGGTACCGTCAGCGTCCGATTTGACCGAAGCGTCCGGTGTCGCCGCGGGCGCGCCCTTCACCGTAAAACTGCCCGACTTTTTGTCGATCTGTTTACCGCCTTCGTCAGAAAGCGTGACGTCTACCTTGTAGGTTCCGGGCTGTGTGACCGGAAGCATAAAATACGGTGAGACGCTGCCGTCGAAGTCGACTTCTTTCGAAAACGGCGGGCTCGTGACCTTCTGTCCCGCCGGCGCCTCAAAAGCGATGTCAAACTTCATTTTGTGCTTGCCAAGCGCCCCCGTCACTTCGCTGACGATGAATACCTTGTCGCCAACATCGAACGTCGTCGTCGACGGCGTTGCTTTTTCATTCTTTCCAAAATCGATTTTCGCGAGCTTGGCAGTCGTAAAACTGCAGGCCGACATAATCGTCAAAAACGCGCAGAACGCGACGAGAATAATTGTTTTACTTTTCATAGTCTCCTTTATTTACAATCGAATGGTTCAACCCTGTTACGTTAAACGAAAATAATATCATTTTCGGGTCAGTTCGTTTGCCAAATTTTCCGCGTCGTACATTTTTCGCAGCGCCTCTAGAATTCCGGCGCTATGGACGCCGACAGCGCGCGAGCCTTCTTCTTCCTCGATGTACCAGTAACGGTTCGAGAGCTTCTGGACGTTGCTGTCGAAGTTTATGCCGACGAACTCGGCGTTGCGGTTGATGATCGGCGAACCCGACATCCCGCCGATCGTATCGGCTGAATAGACGAAATTGAACGGTGTCGAAAGATTCACTTTCGACGCCGCACCGCGCCAGCGTTCCGGAAGATCGAACGGCGGCTGCTCCGCGAAACTCGCCGCGCGGTCGAAAAGACCGTAATACGTCGTCTTGAACGGCACCAGTGTCGTGTCCTCGTCATAACCCTTGACGCGTCCGTAAGTGATCCGCAGGTTGAAGTTCGCGTCAGGCGGGATCGTCCGGCCGTAGACCGCGAACCGCGCCTTGGCGATCATCTCGCCGTTGCGCGCTTCGACGTTCTGGATCGTTTCCTCGTTCCAGGTGCGGAGTTGGCGGATGACCGGTTCGACACGCCGCGCGAGCGTGACCATCGGGTCGGTCGAAGCATCGACGGCCGCCTTGCCGCCGTCGAGCAGCGCATTTCTCGCGGCCGGATCTTTCAGTTTCGTTTCATTGACGGCGCGCTTGACGACCTCCGAAACCTCTGCCTCGCCGATCGCGGCCTTGATGAACGGATCGTTCGGGCCGAGGGTCTTGACTGCTTCCTCGAGCCACGCCGTCAGTGTCGCTTCTTCAAGTTCAGGGTAGATCGGTGCCGGCGAAAGCAGGTTGCGGCGGAAACCCTCCAGACGCGCGTCGCGAAACTCGTCGTAACGTTTATCGCTCGGTTTGCCTATCTCGTCGCTGTAACGGACGATCTGCGACGCGATCGAACCGAGCCGCGACGGCGTCAGGCTCGAAAAGGAAAGGCGGTTGGCCATTGCCGGCAATTTCGCGTATGCCGCCTGAATTTGTGTCCATGCCGGCTCGTACGTACGCATCAATTCGGGTTTCTTGGCGAGCCCGGCCTTGAGGTCCTTTTCTTCCTTTTCCTTTTTGCCGAACATTCGCGGATTGGTCAGCCCTTCCTGCTGGCCCGTCAAACGCTTCAGCGAGTTGTTGAACGAACGAAGCCCGCCCGTCGCCTGGCGTTTTTGCTCGTCGCCCCGTTTGGCATACTTTTCGAGAATATCGCGGCGCAGCTCCCAGATCTTTTTCAGAAGCGGATTGCCGACATCGCGCTGGTACTTGAGTTGCGCGACGGTCAGAAGCCGAGCGGTCGATCCCGGATTGCCGGCAGCGATGACAAAGTCGAGATCGTTCGGACCGGTTTCGGACCATTTGAAATAGTTCGGCGTTTTCGCCGGCTTGCCGTCTTCGTAAACTCTCAGGAAAGTAATATCCAGGTTGTAACGCGGGAACGTGAAGTTGTCGTAATCGCCGCCGAAAAAGGCGATCTGTTCCTCCGGCGCAAACACGAGCCGGACGTCGGTGTACTTCTTGAACCGGTACAGCCAGTATTCGCCGCCGCTGTAGAGCGAGATAACATCGCTGCGAAGACCCGTCTTGTCGGTCGATTCCTTTTCGATCGCGGCGATCGCCTCCTTTCGCTGCTCGGAGGCGACATTGTCCGTCGCGCCCATTTTGACCGCGCTCTGGACGCGTTCGGTGACGTTCTCCATCGACACCAGAACGTTCGCCTCCATATCCGGCGTTTTCAATTCTTCGGCCTGTGTCCGCGCGTAAAACCCGGTTTTGATGAGATCGCGTTCCTTGGTCGAGAGCTTCGTGATCTGGCCACTGGCAACGTGCTGGTTCGTGATCAGCAAACCGTCCGGCGAGACGAAACTCGCGGAACCGCCGTCATTCAGGCGGACGCAGGCGAGCCGGATCATATCGAGCCATTCCGACGACGGCTCAAAGTTGTAACGCTCCTTCCATTGGGTGAGCGGCGGGTTGTCGAAGGTCCACATTCCCTCGTCCGCGCGCGTCAGCGGAACGTTGAGCAAAAAACTGAAAAGCAGCAACAGAATCGATAACTTTTTCATATGTTTTGGTCCTTGTTCTGAACGATTTCGAATATAAATTTCACCTACTAATGTAACATTATCGGCGGAGCGTTAAAAATGCTGAGAAACCTGATAACCGCTTGTTTACTGATCATATTCGCGGCCGGAGACGGCCTTCCGCAGATGTCGAAACCGGCAGAATGGACGGTCGGAGTCTTCGTCGACTACGGGTTTATCGAACCGAACATTACGTATCTGAAGGTCGACGGCACGGACCTGAAACTCGACGTGTATCGTCCGAAGGTCAAGAACCCGGTGAAACTCCCGACGCTCGTCTGGATACACGGCGGCGGCTGGCGCGGCGGATCGAAAGAGAGCTACTCGCTGCGTGTTCTGCCGTGGCTCGAAATGGGCTGGAACGTCGTCAATGTCGAATACCGTTTGACCGGTGCCGCGCGCGCGCCGGCGGCGGTCGAGGATTGCCGCTGCGCGCTGCGCTGGGTCTTCGACAATGCCGATAAATACTCGTTCGATACGGAAAAGATCGTCGTCAGCGGTCAGTCGGCGGGCGGCCACCTCGCACTGATGACCGGAATGGCAGCGACCGAGGCTGCTTTTGACAAGAACTGCCCCGGCAAACCGGTGAAGGTGGCGGCGGTCGTAAATTGGTTCGGCATAACCGACGTCGGAGATCTGCTCACGGGGAGGAACAAGACCGAGTTCGCTTCAAACTGGATCGGTGCCGATCGGTTCGGCGATTCGGATCTGATCAAACGCGTTTCGCCGATCTCGTACGTCCGCGCGGGATTGCCGCCGATCATCAGCGTCCACGGCGACAAAGACCCGCTCGTGCCATATGATCACGCGGTCCGACTACACAGACTCTTGAAGGATTCAGGCGTTCCGAACGAACTGTTCACGGTCAAAGGCGGTGATCACGGGGATTTTTCGAAGAAGGACAGTTTGAAGGCCTACCGGGCGATTCGAAAGTTTCTGAAAGAGAATTTAACCCAAATTGCGCAATAGGGAAATTTTGCCCGCGAATTTCCGCGAATCCGCGCGAATGGAAATCTGGTCCAAAGCGTGTGTTCTCTGTGGTGAATAAACTCTCAAGAAACACAATTTCAGGTGCCTGATTCAAGGTGAAAAAACTCTCAAGAAACACAACTTAAACTGCTTGATGCAAAAGGATTTAACTTAGTCCGTGTTTCTGCGGCACGCCGTGCGCCAATCCGCCGAATGTACCGCCATTTGGTAATTCGGGTTTAATCGGCTGACTGGTATTCTTCGGAATAGGTGATAGCGGATAGGTTTTAGCTGATATGCGTCGGTTTTCCGGCACAGGTGATAGCGGATGGGTTTTAGCTGATATCAGCGGGATTATCGTGTGGATTGCAGCAATGTGAGAAGCCTTTCAGGATAATCCGTCATAATTCCGTCGACACCGAGGTCGATCAGCCGTTTCATTTCATCGGGATCGTTGATCGTCCAGACGTGGATCTGAAGATTGAGCCTGTGCGCTTTTTCGATGTAGTCAGCCGTAATAAAATCGAAACTCCGCAGTTTCACCGGCGTTTGGATGGCGTTCATTGCCGGAGTGTAAGATCCGCCGAGCCCGCTCTTTTGATAAACAAGAAACTTGGTCACTTCCGAAAAACTTCCCGATGTCGCTACTTCCGGGCAGATAGTCCGGAAATTATCGAGATTGGTGCGGCTTGCAGAAGCCACGATCGCTCGCGCTGCCAGGCCGTGTGCGCGAAGGAGCGAACAGAGCGCGCCCGGGATCGTTTCCGACTCGGGCTTCATCTCGATGTTGAATCGTTTGTCCGTAAGCGATGTGAAGACGTCTTCGAGGGTCGGTATCTTTATCCCTTTGCCGCGCATCGGGAAGGTCGAGCCGCCGTCGGTTGAAAAATCGAACGCTGCGTCGAGTTTCCGCGCCTCTTCAAGCGTCATCGCCCGGATCTCGCCCGTTCCGTCGGTCGTTCGGTCAACCTTTCCGTCGTGCAGGACGACGAGCGCGCCGTCGCTGGTCTCGTGAACGTCGAGTTCGAGGATATCGACACCGAGTTTTGCGGATTCCTGGAATGCGTACAGCGTGCTTTCCGGAAACTGACCGCCGCCGCCGCGATGCGCGACGACGAGCGGACGTCGCGGTTGGGTCTTGAAGAACTCCTTATCGCCCGCCGGAACGCCGGTTTGAAACGACACGTAACCGTAAAGGCCGCCGAGCCCCAAAGCCGAGAAGCCGAGAAAGTATCCAAAAATTCTGAAAACAAAACCAAGCATAATCGCCAGAGTCACGTCTTCACGCGTGATCTCAACCTCGTCGTACGTCAACGGCGTCACGCGTAAACGCGTTACTCTTACAAAACGGATCGAAGTTTATCCATCGCGCCTTCGAGGATCGAATCCTCGCGCGCGATGCAGACGCGGGCGAACGCATCCCACGTGTCCGAATCCGCGAACGCGCTGCCGGGAACGATCCCGACTCCGGCCTTTTCCATCAGCATCTCGTTAAACTCCAGTGCGTCAGAATACTGTTCCGGTATGCGCGTCCAGAGATAAAATGACGAGCCCGAGTCATAGATCTTAAACCCGAGTTCGGTCAGCGCTCCCGCAACGAATTCGCGCTTCTGTTCGAATTTCGCGCGCAACCGGCCGTAATAGTCGGCATCAGCCATCAGAACCTTAGATAGCGCCGCCTGCAAAGGGGTTGCCGGGCAAACGTAGACCACGTTCGCCGCGTTGTTCACGCGCTGGATCAAACTGCCCTCGCCGTAACAGTAACCGAGCCGCCAACCGGAGATGTTCCACGACTTCGAAAACGAATTGACGGTGATCGTGCGTTCCCACATTCCAGGCAGGCTCGCGATCGGAATATGCGGGTGGGCATCCGAGACGTAATGTTCGTAAACCTCGTCCGAAATGACCATCAGGTCGAGTTCCTGAGCAACGGCCGCGACCGCTTCGAGTTCGTCACGCGACATTACCTTGCCCGTCGGGTTGGCCGGCGAGCAAACGATGATCGCGCGAAGCGGAAAATAAGCGCGTTCCTTGAGATCGCGGCAGCGTGACAGCAGTTCGTCCTTGTCAAAGCTGAGGTCCGGTTCGAGTTCGAATGTTTCGGTCTTCCCGCCGAATTCCTCGAGAATGCGGCGATGATAGGGATAGTAGGGCTCGAAAACGAGTGCCGAGTTTCCGCGCAGATAGCTCATCGCGATGCCGATCAGCGCGCCGGTTCCGCCGTTCGTGATCATCACTTGAAGCGGGCTGGCATCAACGTCCACAGTGATCCCGTTGTATTTGGCAATCTTTTCGGCAACTGCGCGGCGAAGGTCGGCGTTGCCCTCGCTCCCGCCGTAATGGTTGCGGCCGGCGGCGATGATCTCGGCCGCTTCGCGTGCGAGTTGCGGATCGATCGGCAGTTCCGACTGACCCTGAACGAGGTTTCCGCTTGGCGGCACAAGGCGCGTGATCGCCCGGATGTCCGGTTTGATCTTCTTGGTCTTTGCTTCAGTCATATTTCTTAAAAATACCAGTTTTGATCTGAAAATTCTAAGGCGGAGCTTTAGCCGGCACCCGAAGCGTTCCGGCCGCGACGCCAAACGGGACAAAAGAGCCAAACAAGACCAGCCGATCACGTGCTAAGATTCGCATATGAGTTCAGTGCCGAAACAGACGCCGCCGACCGTTCCCGCCGGATTCTTGGGCGGGCATTTTCTGCAGTTTCGCCGGCGCCCGACCGGTTTCCTGACAAATCTCGCCGCTCTCGGCGACGTGACGACGTTTCGAATGGGCGGCCAGCGCGCGTTCTTCCTCAACCATCCCGATCTCGTTCGCGACCTGCTCGTGGTTCACGCCGCTAAATTCGTCAAAGGCCGCGCGCTTCAGCGGGCCAAGCGTCTGCTCGGCGAAGGCCTTCTGACCGCCGAAAAGGAGTTTCATTTGCGGCAGCGGCGAATGATCCAGCCCGCCTTTCATCGGCAGCGCATCGCCGACTACGCCCGTTCGATGATCGAATACTCCGAGAAAATGTCCGACGGTTGGCGCGACGGCGAAACTCGCGACATCGACCACGAGATGATGCGCCTGACGCTGCAGATCGTCGCCAAGACGCTGTTCAACGCGGATGTCGAGGACGACGCCGACGAGATCGGCCAAGCGATGACCGATCTCATCAATCTCTTCAATTACCTGCTTCTTCCGTTTTCCGAACTGCTCGAGAAACTCCCGTTTCCGCAGGCGCGGCGGTTTCGGAAGGCGAAGGAAACGCTCGACAACATCATTTACGGGATCATCGACGAACGCCGGAATTCGGGTGAAGACAAAGGCGACCTGCTCTCGATGCTGCTGCTTGCGCAGGACGAGGACGACGGCGGACGGATGACCGACGAACAGGTCCGCGACGAGGCGTTGACTCTCTTTCTTGCGGGCCACGAAACGACCGCGAATGCGCTCACCTTTACCTGGTATCTGCTGTCGCAAAACCCCGATGCCGGGGCAAAACTCCGCGAAGAACTCGACCGGGTTTTGGGCGGCCGGGCGCCTTCGATGGACGATTACCCGAACTTGAAGTACACGGAAAACGTTCTCGCCGAGGCGATGCGGCTTTATCCGCCGGCGTGGGCGATCGGGCGGCTCGCGACCGAAGAACACGAATTCGGAGGCTTTCACATTCCAAAGGACTCGTTGATTTTGCTGTCGCCGTACGTCGCGCATCGCGATCCGCGTTTTTGGGACGATGCCGAACGGTTCGAGCCCGACAGGTGGGATAAAATTTCGATCAAGGAAGCGTCGAACAAGTTCATTTATTATCCGTTCGGCGGCGGAATCCGGCGCTGCATCGGCGAACAGTTTGCCTGGACCGAGGGCGTCTTGCTGATCGCCTCGATCGCGCGCAAGTGGAAACTCGATCTTGTCCCCGAGCAAAAAGTAGAGCTCAAACCGTTGATGACATTGCGGCCGAAATTCGGGATGAGAATGACGTGTCGCCGTGCACCTTTGGCCGAAAGAGACGGCTCAGCGTGACCTGGGCAAAATCACCGGGCTGAATCCGCGCCGTCGGGCGGATGCGTTTACGCGGGCGGAGCCGCGAGAATGTGTTCGATCTCGGTTGCGACGGCGAAGTCGAAATCCGATACGCCGCCGCGGTCATGGGTGGTCAGGTTGATCTCGGCGTAGCCCCAGCCGAAAGTGATGTCGGGGTGATGATCGTGGCGCTCGGCGACATCGCCGACAACGTTTACGAACGCCAGGCTTTCGGCGAAATTCGCAAAGGTGAAACGCTTGTTGAGAAAGTCGCCGGTCAGATTCCAACCGTCAAGGGCGGCAATCAGTTCGCCCAATTCATCTTTTTCGAGTTTTCTTCTTTCCATCGGTTTTTTCGCTCCCCGCGCTTTTGAGTTATAATTCAGTTTTTTCAGTATAGCGATTTAAGAAATCTATATTCAAACAATGCGTTTTATTCTTATATTCATCGCAATCTTGCTTGCCGCCGGTTGCTCAGCGCCGGCCAAAAAGCTGACGCCGCTCGAGACACTTCAGGCATACACGCGAGCCATCAAAAAGAAAGACACGACACAGATGAAACTTCTTTTGTCGCAGGAGTCTCTGAAGATGGCGGAGCAGGAGGCAAAAGCCCAGAAAGTCACGGTTGACGACATCGTTACCCGCGAAACTCTCTTTACGGACTCACAGACGTCGGTGAAATACCGCAACGTCCGCGAAGACGAGGAAGGAAAAGCGTCGATCGAGATGGAAGATTCGGTTGGAGTCTGGAACACGGTCAATTTTATACTCGAAGACGGGATTTGGAAGATCGACAAAAAGGGATTCGCAAACCAGATCGAGCTTGATTCTCAAAAGAGCCAGGAAGAGCTCGACCGGATCATCAACGAGGGAAAACAACCGTAGGAATTTGGGATTTGTGAATTTTGATTTTGGATTTTTTCGAATGATGCTTTTGGCGGTTGCGCTGATGGTTGCCGGTTGCTCGCAGGAACAGCGCGCGACCGGTCCGACCGAGGCGCTGAAGGCGTACGTCGCGGCGCAGCAGAACGGCGATGTTGCCGGGATGAAACGGCTCTTGTCGAAGGGCTCGATCGCTTTTATCGAGTCCAACGCAAGGGCGCAAAACAAAACGGTCGACGATGTTCTGCGCGAGGAGACCAGGATCAGGATCGCGGCGCTTCCCGTGACGAGGAACGAGAAGATCGAAGGCGACGCCGCGACGGTCGAGGTTCGCGACGATTCGACCGGGCAGTTCGATCTGGTTTACCCGTTCGTGCGCGAAGACGGCGCCTGGAAACTGGCGCGCGACAAACAGGTCGAGGCGATATTGAAGAAAGCCAACGAAGCCCGCGAGAAACTTGTATCGGACGTCGTCAACGAATCGCGATCGAACTCGAATTCAAATTCGAACAAATAGAATTATGGCAAAGGTAAAACCGTTCCGCGCACTGCGCCCCGACGCAGACAATGCAAAAGACGTTTCGAGCGTTCCCTACGATGTTCTCAACACCGCCGAAGCGCGGGCGATCGCGGGCTCTAATCCGTTAAGTTTTCTTCACGTTTCGCGTTCGGAGATCGACCTTCCCGACGGCACGAATCCGTATTCGGACGAGGTTTACGCGAAGGCGAAGGAGAATTTCGAGCGGCTGCGGGCCGACGGTGTGTTGAACGCCGAGAGCGAAGCATGTATCTACGTTTACCAACTCCAGATGGGTGAGCAGATCCAGACAAGCGTCGTCGCCTGTTGCTCGATCGACGAATACGACGACGGAAGGATCAAGAAGCACGAGAAAACGCGCCCGGACAAAGAAAACGACAGGACACGTCATATGATCGAGCTTGAAGCGCAGACCGGTCTGATCTTCCTCTGCTATCGCGGGACCGACGAACTGAACTCGCTCATCGCCGAGGTGACGAAGACCGCGCCGCTTTTCGATTTCTCGGCCGCGGACGTCAACAAGAATTCCATCCGCAACACGCTTTGGAAAGTCGCTTCGACCGAAGCCATAGTCAAGGCATTCGAAGAGGTTCCGGCGATCTATATCGCCGATGGGCATCATCGCGCCGCGAGCAGTTCGCGGGCGCGGGCCGCGATGCGCGATGCGAACCCCGGGCAATCCGGCGACGAGGAATACAACTACGTGATCGCCGCACTGTTCCCCGCGGAGCAGTTGAAGATTCTCGCATACAACCGCGTCGTCAAGGATCTGAACGGTTTGACGTCCGACCGGTTTCTGCAAAAGACCGCAGAATCGGGATTCGTGATCGTTGAGACCGATGATCCGGTCCCGCAGAATCCGGGTGAGATCTGCGTTTATCTTGACGGCAGTTGGCGAAAGATGAGGTTCAACGTCGACTATTTGATCGCGCCGAGCGTGATCGAGTCGCTCGATGTGAGCCGTCTCGAGAATTTTGTCCTGAGCCCGGTACTCGGCATTGACGATGTTCGAACCGACAAGCGCATCGACTTCGTCGGCGGTATCCGCGGCACTGAAGAGCTCGAACGTCTGGTCGACTCCGGAGCCTGGAAGGTCGCCTTTTCGATGTTCCCGACGACCGTCGAGCAGCTGCTCCAAGTCTCCGACGAAGATCAGGTCATGCCGCCGAAATCAACCTGGTTCGAGCCGAAGCTCCGCGACGGCTTGCTGATCCATAGCTTCTAGTGCGTTTGGAGTTCCGCCTTCAGGCGGCTATCGGCGTAAGCCGTCCGAAGGCGGAACTCCAAACGGAACTCCGTGCCTAACTTGAGAACCAGACGATCTTCACTTCGTACCACCAAGCGTCGAGCATCTCTTTGTTCAAATTGAGGAGTCCGTCACGGGTCGTTTCGCGGGGCAGTTTGACGAACCGCGCGAGCGCGTCGAAGACGACCTCGCGGTCTTCTTCGGGAACGCTTCGGAGAAGGTGCCAGAGCGAGATCGAGTCGTCCTTTCGCGACTTTGCGATCAACCGGTTCAACGCAGCGCGTCCGCCGTTATCGAAGTCGATTGCGTAAAGAAGCTTCCGGAATTCGTCCGAAGCGTCGTCGGCGAACGGTGTCCCGAGACCTTTGCCTTTCTTTGTTATTGCCATCGCGCCCGCAGGAACAATGACATCGCGCCCTTCGCGCTCAAGCGCGACGTAGCCCGATGTCACGTGCAGATTCGAGTCGCCGTTGTCGTCGACTTCGAGAGTGTAGGAGCAGCCGAGATCGACCGCGGCGGCCGACGGTGTGTCGACGATAAACAGGCGCGGCGGCGCCAGGATGCGGGCCGACAGACGGCCGCGTTCGAGCGAAAGGCGGTGCTGGTCCGAACCGGTGCCGACAAGTGTCACGCGCGAATTTGGCGCGACCTCGACATTTCCGATGTTCGCGACCTGAAGCCGGGCTCGCGATCCGGCGTCGGTTTCGAGCGTTTGGCCGACCACAAGCCGCCGTCCGACAGAAGTTTCGCCGGCAAGCGTTTCGACATTCCAGCCGGCCGGTTGACTGACGACTTCAGTTGGACGCGTGCCGAGATAGATCGCCGCCGCGGCTCCGGCGATCGCAATCAGGGCAACTAAAGCGAACGCCGACGAGAGAATGTTCGGCTGCGGAAAGCGGCGATGCTTGTCGAGAGCGGCGGTGATATGTTCCCAAATCTCGGGCGGCGCGTCGGTTTGTTCGAGCCGGGAGGCGAGATCGGACGCGAATTTGATCTCGTCATGTTCGTTTCGGCATTCTGCACAGACGAGGAGATGCTCGCCGACGATCTTTCGTTCTTCCGACGCGAGTTCGTGATTAGCGAATCCGGACAATTTTTCCCTGTAATGCAGTGTATCCATCCTTACGAGTCCTGTTTTTAAGGGTGCGGCGCCTCATTTTCGTCCCTCTTCGCTCAATACCGGTCCGGATCGGAACGAAGGTGCCCCAGCTTTTTTGCGAGCAAAGCGTGTCCGCGGTTCATTCGCGACGACACGGTTCCGATCGAGATCTCGAGAACATCGGCGATCTGCTGATAGCTTAAACCCTCGGTATATTTCAAAACGACGGGCAAACGGTACTTCGGCTTGAGTGTCGCGATGGCTCTTTGCACCTGCTCCGAAACCTGCCGTTGTTGGAAGCGGTCATCTTGCCTGGTCCGTTTGTCCGTCAACCCGAAATACTCGCCGAGACCGAAGAATCGACTAAGCTTGCGGCGTTCGTCGATACAGGCGTTGACCGTTACGCGGTAAAGCCAGGTCGAGAATTCGGCATCGCCGCGAAATTCGACCGAGCCTCGAAACAACTTCAAAAAAACCTGCTGCAAAACGTCGCTCGCACGCTCGGAATCGCCTCCGAAAAAGTTCACCGCAATCGAGAAAACGCGCCGCTGGTGACGATCATAAAGAGCCTCGAAGGCCTCGCGATCGCCGTGCTTCAATTCGGCAAGCAAGACTTTGTCTTTATTGGCTTCGATCATCCGAGCGGGGTTCTCCATCTGGTTCAATTCGAGCTAGTTCAGCATTCCGAATCGTCGCCCAAGACGGCTGCGGCTTCCTCTCGCGAAACGATCGGTTGCCGGATCGCCGGTGCCGCCGGCCGAAAGCGACGGCGGTTGATACATTCGGGCGTCGCGGCTGACACGGGTCCGCTCGTCGTATCCGCCGGCGATCAATAAGCGGCCGTCCGAAAGCCTGACGGCGGTCGAGAAGAGGCGCGCGGAGCCCAATTCCCCGGGAATCAGCGCGAATCTATTCGACCCCGGATCGTACATTTCCGCCTGGTTCGACCCGCCGGCGATCAGAACGCGGCCGTCCCCAAGCCTGATCGATGTGCCTTGAAGCTTGTAACGCGCCCGGTTCATTTCGCCGACCGGCGTAAACTTCGACATCGCCGGATCGAACGCCTCGACCGAAGAGTAGGCGCCCCGGGAATCGCGCTCGTCGGATCCGCCGACGATCAGCACGCGCCCGTCGCCGAGCAGCACCGCATCGTGCTTGTGGCGACGGACGCCCATTTTTTCGATCGTCGAGAACTTTCCGGTCCGCGGATCATAGATCTCGGCTTCGGCGTAGATGACGATCGCGGAACGACGGTCGCGATGGCCGCCCGTGATCAGAACTCTTCCATCGTTCAGCAGTGTCGCGGTGTGGGATTCGCGGACGAGATTCATACTTCCGGTCTTCGAAAAGGTGTCGGTCGCGGGATCAAAGATCTCGGCATCGGCGAGAAACGTCCAACCGGTTCCGACGCCGCCGGCGAGCAGAATCTTGCCATCCGCAAGCATCACTGCCGTATGATCGCTCCGCGCCGTCGTCATTTTCCCAACGGATTTGAATTTCCCTGCCGCGGAATCGAAAATTTCCGCCGAATCGAGGTAATCGCCGTCATATCCGCCGGCAATCAGCACTCGCCCGTCGCGAAGCAACGTCGCGGTGTGACTCGAACGCGCGGTCCGCATCCGGCCGCCGTCAACGAACTTGTTCGACGTCGGATCAAAGATCTCCGCGCGGTCGATGCTTTTGCGGTCATCGCCGAATCCGCCCGCAACAAGTACTTTGCCGTTTGGCAGGGTCGTCGCCGAATGCGCCGCGCGGCCGATCTGCAATTGGCCGGCGGCGGCGATGAAGTTTCCGGATTGCTGCAGCGCATCGCGCTGGGCGCTGCATTCTATGGCGGCGAACGCGACAAAAAACAAGAACAGTAGAAATGGAGTTTTGTTCATAACACCCTCGTAACGTTAGCGGCCATCCGCCCGAACTTCCTTACTTATAACTTCTCTAACAGGTTAAGACGAACGCGGCGTCGATTTTCTTCCGGAATTTTTTCAAGATTGCGGGCGGACGGAGCGTTGAACGCCGAGAGCGAGCCCTGTTTCTACGTTTTGCAACTCCGGATGGGTTAGCAGATCCAGACAAGCGTCGTCGGCTGTTGCTCGATCGACGAATACGATGACAGGCGGCGCGAGCAGTTCGCGGGACGGCTTGCTGATTCACTCATTTTAGCTGGGAGTTCTACCTTCAGTCGGGCTGCGCGACGATCGATTCGGTCGTCTTGTGCCTCGTCTCTGGCCGCAAAAAGCTTTCATTATCCACATTTTTTCGGATATAATCGCATGTTCGAACTTACTGAGCGGCGACTGTTTTGTTAGAAGATTCACTCCTGACGTACGAAAATCATGGTAATTCACTCGAGTATTTTATCGATCTTAACGCTTCTCGTGTTGCTTTCATCGGCCGCGGTCGCGCAGACGCAGGCCAGACTCTTCACCGTTTTGGGGCCAACGGCGAACTGCGAGTTGATCCAGGCGGAACTCGACGGACTCTTGATCGAACTCGCGAACAATCCGAACGAGGGTGGGGCGATCGTAACCTACGGCGATCGGTCAGACCGGCTAAGCGGTGTTTTTCGTGAATCGATGATCAAACGTTATCTGGCGACCCGGCTATTCGATTTCGAACGCGTTCCGCTCGTTCGGGGCGAAGCCGGTTCTGAGGTAAAAACCGAGATCTGGCTGATTCCGGTCGGCGTCGAAGGTCCGCCGATCGCGAGAGCGGAGTGGAGCGATGATCTTTCCGATCTGACAAAGCCGATAAAGGTCGGTTCGACGGCGGCCGGTGGCCTCGCGGGCTGCGACGGCTATGATTTCGGGATGATCGCCAAATACCTAAAGGCCAACCCTTCGATGACCGCAGAGGCGAAGATCAGGGAAACCTCGACCGCCAAATACCGGGCCGGCGTCAAGACCTTGGCTGACATACTTGAAGAATATGGGATTCCCCGCAATCGGCTTAAGTCGTCGTACATCCGCGTTCGGAGCGGGAAGTTTCTGGAATCGACCGAAATTTGGCTTGTGCCCGGCGCACCCGTTCCCGGAATGATGCGCCAAATAAAAGCGGCGCCGCTGCCGGATCGAGCGCCCGTGCTGACCGACAGTTCGCAAGCGCCGAACCGCCCTGTCCCAAGCGTTATCTCCGGAGGTGTTCTTAACGGCAAAGCAACGGTATTGCCGAAACCGGCGTATCCCGCCGCTGCCCGGGCCGTCAAAGCATCCGGCGCCGTCAATGTCGCAGTGCGTGTAGACGAGGAAGGCAACGTCGAATCAGCCGAGGCGGTCAGTGGTCATCCGTTGCTCCGTGCCGCGGCGGTCGCTGCGGCAAGGGGTGCCAAGTTCCCCAAAACAATGCTTTCGGGAGTTCCTGTCAAGGTGACAGGAGTACTCGTTTTTAATTTCGAACCATAAGCAGGCGCCATAAGAAGATTGCCTTCCGCGTAACCCGCCAAATATAATGACCTTGTCTGTTCCGATATGCTCGAAACCGAAAGGCTGATACTTCGAAAGTTGAACGACGACGATCTCGACGCGATCTACGCGATGCGGTCGAACATCGACGTGATGCGCTACATCCGCGAGCCGCAGAAACGTTCCGAGACGGCAAAATGGATCGAGCTCGTATCTTCCCGTTGGGAATCGAGCGGAATCGGATTCTGCGGCGTGATCGTCCGCGAGACGGGAGAATTCGCCGGTTGGTGCGGACTTTGGAAATTGATCGAAACCGACGAGATCGAGGTCGGCTACGCGATCTCGCCGAAATTTTGGCGTCGCGGTTTTGCATCGGAGGCAGCCGAAGGGTTTCTTCGATACGGCTTCAGCGAGTTGGGATTGAAGAAGATCGTCGCCGTCGCGCGCGAAGAAAATCTCGGTTCGCGCAGCGTCATGGAAAAGATCGGGATGCGTTTCGATTATCTCGGGCAGTTCTACGATTCGGAATTGGTGCATTACACTATCACGCGGGAGGAGTTTATCGGTCGTGACCGGGTGTCGGACCGATAGTGTTGGCAATGATCGAAACCGATAGAATCCATTTTCGCAAATACACCCTCGACGACCTGCCGGTTCTCATCGCGCAGCGAACGGTTCCGGAAGTCGCGCGATACATCGGCGGTCTCGAGCTCCAAACACCGGAGTTTGTCGAAAAGCGGCTCAAGTTCAGCATCGACAATCATCGGAACGGACTCGGTATGTGCGCGATGATCCTCAAAGAAACCGGCGAGAATATCGGCTGGAGCGGTCTGCAGCCGCTTGAAGACTCGGGCGAGATAGAAGTGGGCTACGGTATGCTCGAAGAGTTCTGGGGGCGCGGGTTGGGATTCGAATGTGCCGAGGGCTGGCTGAAATACGGCTTTGAGACGATCGGGCTTGATAGAATCGTCGCGGTTGCCAAGAAGGAAAACATCGGGTCGTGGCGAATTATGGAAAAATGCGGGATGAAGTTCGAAGGATCGAGGCACAATTACGGGATGGAACTCGTCTCATACGCAATCACGAAGGATGAGTTCTCGAGTCGAATGAAATGACGATCAGCTATCCTAAACTTGTATTCGCGGGAATTCTCGGCCTCTATTTCATCTGGGTCGCGTTAACCCCGATGGAAGGGAGCTTTCTCGATTACGTCGATCTGCCGATCCACGAAACGGGCCATTTGCTTTTCCGCCCGCTCGGCGAATTTATGATGGTCGCCGGCGGGTCGCTGTTCCAGCTGATGATGCCGGCGGTGTTCGTCGGATACTTCGTCTGGAACCGAAAATTCTACTCGGCATCGGTCGTTCTGTTCTGGCTCGGCCAAAGTCTGATCAACGTCTTCATTTACGCGAACGACGCCGTCAAGATGCAGCTCGTCCTGACGAGCGGGTTCACGGGCAGCGAGGGGAGTTTTCACGATTGGAATTACCTGCTGACGACGCTCGGCCTGATAAATTCGACTCCGACGGTTGCAGGGATCATCCGACTTCTGGGAACATTGGTTATCGTCGCGGCTATCGCGGGTTCTGTCTATCACTCGCTTTACTCGGTTCCGGAATCCGACAGCTTTGAGTCACGGTTTTGATCCGGTGCCCCCGATCGATGAATTGAGATCCTATGCGATTTACACTCATTACCGGCGCGTCGGGCGGAATCGGCGAAGCCTTCGCGCGACGCCTCGCGCGCGAAAAACATAACCTCGTGCTGGTCGCGCGTTCCGAGGACCGGCTTCATAAACTGAGCGACGAACTGATGCTCGTTCACGGCGTTACCGTCCACTACATCGCGCTCGATCTGACTTCGACCGACGCCGGCAAGAAACTTTTCGAAGAAACCGAGAAGCTCGGATACGAGATCGACTGGCTGATCAACAACGCCGGATTCGGCTCGATGGGCGATTTTGTAAAGCTCGATCTGGAACGCGAGCTGAATATGATCGAACTCAACATTTCGGCGCTGATCGCGTTGACGCATCATTATTTGCCGGCGATGCGCGAGCGGAAGTCCGGCGTCGTCATCAATGTTTCGTCGGCCGCGAGTTTCCAGCCGCTGCCTTTCTTCGCGACGTACGCGGCAACCAAGGCGTTTGTGACATCGTTCACGCAGGCGATTGCCGAAGAGAACCGGCCCTTTGGCGTGAAGATTCTGACGCTCTGTCCCGGAGCGACCGAGACCGACTTTTTCAGTAACGCCAAGATCACCGAGCCGATGAAGGTGAAAGGAATGCAGACGTCCGATGAGGTCGTCGAGACGGCGCTCAAGGCAGTCAAAAGAGGCAAGCCGCTCGTTGTTTCCGGTTTCGCCAACTATGTCGGCTCGGTTCTCGGAACGCTCGTCCCGGACGGGATCATCACGCGCGTCGTCGGCAAGGCGTTGCGGAAGAAGTACCAGGACTGAACCAAGCGGCCGCCTGAAGGCGGAACTCAGAACCAATGAAAATCACCGTCCTCGGAAGCGGATCGACAGGAAACGCGGTGCTCATCAGCACCGAAAGCACGCGCGTGCTCGTTGACGCCGGAATGAGCGCGAAGCAGATCCTCGAACGGTTCGTCGCTGTCGGCGAAGATCCGGCCGATCTCGACGCGATCCTTGTAACGCACGAGCACAGCGATCACGCCGGCGGCTTGCGCGTTCTGTTGAAATCGGTCAATTGTCCCGTGTTCATTTCCGGCGAGACCGAAGAGGCGTATTTTGCGACCCGCAAAGGAATTCAAAATGGCGACAGCGAGGGCGCGAAACGCCGCGACGCGCTTCGCAACCGCACGGAGCGGATTGAATCGAGCCGCGAATTCAGGATCGGCGACATCGACTTCGAACCGTTCAGTGTTCCGCACGACGCCGCGGACAACTTCGGCTTCGTTGCGAAGAAGGACGGCGTCCGCGTCGCGACTCTGATGGATTTCGGCTGCATCACGACGCTGATCAAGCAAAAGCTCAGCGGCTGCAACGCGATCGTCATCGAATCGAACCACAGCCGCGATATGCTCAAGACCTGTCCGGTCTACACTTGGGACCTGAAACAACGGATAGCCGGACGAAACGGACATCTTTCAAACGAAGATCTTTCGGATTGGCTGACGAACGACTACGACGGCGGCGCCGAGGAGATCGTCCTCGCGCATCTTTCGCAGCGCGCCAACGAACCGCATCTCGCGCGTCTGATGGCCGAAAGTGCCATTCAGATGCGTCCGGCGCTGTTCAGATCGTCAACCAAGATCAGCGTCTCGTATCACAGCCGACCGACGGATTGGATTCAGTTTTAGCCGGCGATTGCCGCAATCCGGGCTGCGTTTGGCGTCATCGAAAACCCGCTTCAAGTTGTCGATAGACGGCGATGATTTCGTCGAGGATCGGAACGGGCGCTTCGCGGTCCATGCCGGCGAATGCACGGCGGATGCCGATGCCGGCAGATGTCAGGAAGATGTTGTCGGCGTTTTCAAGCTCGTCGATTCCGCTGCAAACTTCGTTTACTTCGAAATTCTCCAACACAAACTCGCGCGTCGTGCCGGCGAGGCATCCGGTTTCCGGCGCCGGCGTGAATATCGTCCCGTTCGTGATCCAAAAGATGTTCGCCATCGCGGCGGACGTGATCTCGCCGCGTTCGTTGAGCCGGATCGTTTCATTGAACCCCCGATTGTTTGCGTCTTCGAGGACGAGCAAGTTTTCGAGATAGTTGCAGGATTTGATCCCGGCCATCGGCGACCGCGAGTTAACCGCGAATCGTGAAAGGCTGATCTTTAAGCTCGCCGGAAGCTCGCGGGGGGCGGCGGCCGTAATCAAAAAAAAGGTTTCGGCGCGCGGATCCGACGACCAGAGCCGGCCGGGCGATGCGTCGAACAGCGTCACACGCGCCCGACCGCGAGTCAGTCCGTTCGCGGCGAGAAGCTGGCGGAGCGCGTCAAGAATCGGCGAACCGTCGTCAAAACGAATTCCAAGTCGCGACGAATGATCGGAGAGCCTTTGAAGATGTTTGTCCCAGAGAACCGGTTTTCCTTCAGCGACCGCGATGGTCGTGAAAACTCCTTTGCCGTACATCGCGGCGTTTGAGATTGCGGAGAGTCTGGCGTCGTCTACTGCTTTCAACGTACCGTTGAGCGAGACAAGATCTGCGGATTCTGTTACCGGGACGGTCAATGGCCTTGCACCTCAGTTCTTCAGCTGACCGCTCTTTGCAGTTTTTGTGCGCCGACAGGAAACGTCAGGCGGAAAGTTGTGCCGCTGCCGATTTCACTGTACGCCTCGATGGTTCCGGAGTGTTCCTGAACGATGCCGTAGGAAACGGCGAGACCGAGACCGGTGCCGCTGCCGACGCCTTTCGTGGTGAAAAACGGATCGTAGATCTTTTTAAGGTTTTCGGGCGCGATTCCGTCTCCGGTGTCGGAAACGACGATCACGATTTCCCCGTCGTTCTCGATCGATGTTCTGAGCGTGATCCGTCCGCCGTCGAACATTGCGTCGCGGGCGTTAAGGATCAGGTTTGTGAAAACTTGCTGCAGTTTGCCGGCGTTGCCGAATACTTCCGGCAAACCGTCCGTATATTCGCGGACGACCTCGATCTTGGATTTTCGCATCTGCGGTTCAAGCAGTTGGAGGGTGTCGTCGAGCAGCTTATTGATTCCCAGTTCGGCAAAATCGGCTGATCCGCCGGTACGGGAAAAATTGAGCAGGTTGCTGGCGATGTTCGAGGCGCGCTCAGTCTGCTTTTGGACCTTCTTGAGAAGCGCGTGCTTCGGGTCGGTCTCTGGAATCATCCCGAGGAGCATCTGCGTGTAGCTCGAAACTCCGGTCAGCGGAGTGTTGACCTCGTGCGCGACGCCCGCCGCGAGCAGGCCGATCGAGGAGAGTTTCTCACTTTGCTGCAGGGTTTCTTCAAGCTTGACGCGTGACGTAACGTTTTCGAAAACGACGATCCCGCCGGACTGGCTGTGCGAAACGGAACGGAGCGGCGCAACCGCGACGTTCAGGATCAGCGATTTTCCTTTTGCCGACGTCGTTTGCATCTTGTAAGCGTGTCGAATCTCGGTCAGGTGCCATCGCGAACTGCCGAGTATGTTCTCAAGGTTAGAAACGAATCCGTGGTCGAAGATCTCTTCGACGCGTTTGCCAAGCGCTTCTTCGCGTTTGAGTCCGAGCATCTCCTCAAACGTCGAATTGCAGCGGGTAATGCGACCGGAATCGTCGACCGCGAGAAGGCCGACGTTGACCGACTCGACGATCGACTCGTTAAATTCCTTAAGCAGCGCCAACTCTTCGGCGCGCTTTTCCTGCTCCTGATAAAGCAGCGAATTTTCGATGGCAACGGCGATGTATCCCGAAACGGTTTGCAGGATGTCGATGTCCTCAGACGAAAGCAGCGATCCGTCGGAGCCGCGTCCGAGACCGATGACGGCGACCATCTTGCCGCGGGCGACGCATGGGACGAAGTAATGGAGTTCCTGACGCACGATGCCGCCGTTGTGTCCGTTGCTCCCGGTCGTTTCGATCTCCATCAGATCGAGTTCATCGGCACGAACGATACCTTTTTGCGCGCTTTTCTGACGGATCATCTGGCGGAAATCCGCAGGGATCTTGTACTCGCCGATTCCGATCGATTTCGCCAGCCGGTATTGACCGGTCTCGTTTTCGTCTTCAACAAACACTGCGACCTTCTCGACGTCGAGCACTTGACGGAGACGTTCGGTAAGGGCGTTCAGCAGCGGGTCGAGCGCGGTAGTCGCCGAAAGCGTCCGGCCGAAATCGAGCAGTCCTCTTCGAAGATCATAGCGTTCGCCGTAGAAGAAACGGTCGGCGCGTTCCTGCAAAAAGTTCTTCAGCGGCTCGCTCAGAAGCACGATGCCCGCCATCGCGATGATCGCGATCAGGGCACGGAGCGAAATCTCGGTCGTCGAAAGGTTGTCGCCGACGGCCAGGAAGACCAATCCGAGCGCAACGGTGCCGATCATCATCGCGATCGCGACCGTCGTGATCGCGTAAACGAGCGCGCGGCGGACGACGACGTCGACGTCCATCAGCCGGTAACGGACGACGGAATGACCGAAACTGAGCGGGATCAGCGCGAGCGGAAGCGTCGTCATCGCCGTCGCATAGCTGTCTTCGGGAATAGCGACAAACCGCCTTGCGATCTGAAAGACAAGCACCGGAATGACCGCCGCGATCGTTCCCCACATCGCCCATTTGAGTCGTTGCCGAACGACCGTTTGGTGATTGCGGATAAAGCGCCGGATGAGAACCAACGCGCCGGCCGTCGTCCCGAGTACGAAGTGGTAGAGGTTGAGGTTGTCGAGCCCGTTGACGATCTCGAACCGCGTGTCCAAAAACGCAAAAGCCGCCGCCAGCGACGACTGCGGGAAAAGCTGCGGAAGCACCGAAATGGCGACCATCGAAACCGAGATCAACGACGCCGGCACATAAAGTCCGATCGTTCGCCAACGCGAGTTCTCGAGAAAGACGTCGCTTCGAACCGGATACCGCAAGCAGAAATGGACAAACAGCGGGACAAAGAACGCAAATGCGATGTTATCGAGCAGTTTGACGGCGAGATCGAAATCCTCTCCGAAACCAAGTTGTTTGTATACGTGAAAGACAAACGCGGCGAGACAGACAGTCGCGAAATGCAGCACAAACGGGGAACGGCTGCCCTGTTTGAAAAGGACGAAAATGCCGACACCGAGCCAGATCAGACCGACGAATCCGACACAGATCGTGGACGCGGTCCAGCGCGGGACGCTGTCGATGTTTTTCAGGTCAGCGTAGTAGAAATTATTCGCGAACGAGTAGGAAGGACGCTGGTAAAAATATGTCAGGTCGCCGCCGACGCCCGCGGCCTCAAGAAACATCTGAACGTCTGCCGGAGCGGTTAATTCCTGAGTCTTGCTGCCATCGACCCCAATCCCGATCAGGCGGTCGCCGACCGAAATTCCTGCACGCGAGGCGGCATATCCGGACCGCACGACATCGGCGTAAATCCCGCCGTCAGATCGCAACTGCCAATCGACGCCGTCGACCGGAGGAAGTTGCTGTATCGCACGCTGGGAAAGATTGAGCGCCCCGCCGGCGATCAGCAAGACCGTGGCGAGCAGCCAAACCAGACTCCAACTTGTGAGAACTTTTCCCGTCATTACGCGAAGAGGCAGATTTCCGAACAGATTTACACGCAAAACCTGTTCCAAGGTCAACTTGACCGACGTCGTTACAAATCCCCAAGAAATTCGACGATTTCGCCTAATTCAGCTTGCTTCAATCGCTTCGGCCATTCAGTTTTTTGCTCACTCATCCAAGTTTTCGGAAACAAAAAAATCCAAAGTCTGAAACTACCGGACTTTGGATTCTGTCTTGCGATGAAGTTCTGCGGTCAATTTCTAGAATCTGACCAAGATCCCGCCGCTCACTACCCGTTTTTGCGAGGACAATTTCAAACTTCCTTCCTCGCCGTTTATTCCGGTTTGAAAATCAAAAAGGTTTCTGGCGTCGAGTATTGCCTGGGCCCGAATCGGAAGGCCGAGCGTGGGAAGCGACTGCGTCACCAAAACGCTCAAGCCGGGATCGTAGATCATCATTCGGCCCTGGAAAGGATCGATTGCGAAAACCGTTGCCTGCGACGATAGCCGGAAGACCGTTTTTACTTGGGTTCCTGACTTAAGCGATGCGTCAAACTGGCCGAAGAACGTCTGAAACAGAGCGTCCTCAAAAGCGTTTGCCGGGGACGAGATCGCCTTCGCGGAAAGTCTCTGACCATTGCCAAAGGAATAACCGGCCGACGTGCTGAACAGCCCGTTCAGCCGCCGCGAGTAAACTACACGAACCCCGTTCGCGCGTCCCTGCTGATTGCTGACAAACGCCGTGTCCTCGCCGCCCGTAAACTCGAACGGCACGTTCATCAAGCCGACGCCGCGGCTGTTGGTCAGGTCGAAGAAGACATTGCCTTCAATGGTCGAGTTCGCGTCCAGAATGCGTTCAATGCCGAATTCAAAACGGCTTGAGCGGTTCATCCGCGGCCGATCGTTTTCGATGACGACATCATTGACCGAAACCGGGTCTCGGAAAAGCACCGTCGAACCCTCGAGTTCGATTGCTTTCGTCCAAGTGCGGTCGTCGTTTTGCGTTGTATATGCGGTTCGGAACCGAGTTCGCGAATTGATGTCGTACTGCAGCCCCAGTCGCGGACTGACGGAATAGTCGTCGCCGGCACCAAGAAATCGCGAATAATCAAAACCCAGAACCAAAATAACGCCCTTTTTGACGCGCCATTCGTCCGTGGCCTGCAGCGAAATCTGCCCGAGCTGTTTTTGTTGATTCTCGATCTCGACCGAACCTAGTTTCGCGATGCCGCCATTTAGCCGCAGTTGATGCGAATCATTCGGACGGAAGGTGTAACGCGCCTCAAAACGTTGAGGCGAGGTCGGTCCGGTCGTCATTTGTCCGGCCAGGACCAATTCTGAATCCTCGTTGAGCGGTACAAGCGTGGCAAAATTCGCTCCTGCAAACGAGCGGCCGTCGCGTGTCGCCCCAAAAGTCTCGATTACGGTTTGAGATTTAAGATCGGTCGGCTGTTCGTCCCTGTCGGTCTCAGCATCGGCGACCGCCGTTTCCGCGGCCGGATCTTCGCTCTCGGTGTTCTGATAGACCGAATTTCGAATCGCCGAAGAACGAATGCTCCATTTCGACGAGTTTCGGTCAATTTTCTTTTCGGGCAACGTGTTGCCCTTGCCCGCGCGCTCCAGATTGAACTTGTAAACGAACTCGTCCGAACGGCTGACCTCGATTTCCGCCAGAGTGATCGGATTGAATCCCTGCGCAACTGCGAGAAGTTTATAAGTTCCCGGCAAAACCTTTGCGAGGAAACTGCCGTTAGCCGCGGAGCGAACCTGTTTTACGAGGCGCGAGGTCCCGGCTGCCGAAATCATTACATACGCGTCTTCAATCGGATTCCCCGACTGGTCCTTGACGAATCCTTTGATAACGCCAAGTCCGCCGCGGTTCGAGCCGTTGGTGTTGGCGCGCGTCTCAAAAGACAGGACAAAAAACGCCGCGATGATACTCAAGGCGGCTACGACCTTTTTCTTCAGAGAAAATTTAGGGGCAACGAACAATTTCATCGGGAAAATTCTCCTCAAAACAAGCGACAGGGGAGCCTGAGTTTCAGAGTCGCGGTACCAATAAAGGCACAAAGCTGACAGGTACCATCTTCGGACACCTGCATATTTTCTGCGGTAAATGCAAATGTGTCAAGCAAGACGCTTTGCCAGTGACTGTTGAGATGCGATGTGGCTTGACAAAGTTTGCTGAGCGACTAGAATTAGTAGTTGCTTTGAACGCTTTGTGCGGAGACATGGCTGAGCGGCTGAAAGCGGCGGTTTGCTAAATCGTTAAGGGTCAAAAGCCCTTCACAGGTTCGAATCCTGTTGTCTCCGCCATTTTCATTTTGGATCGGCGATTTTGGATTTTGGATTGATTGGCTATCAAACTTGGGTTTTGATAGCTATTTGTGTTTTTGCGGCCGCGGAACGGTCGAGGTCGGGGTTCAATGATTCAAAGTTCAAGATTCAAGATTGAAGATTCGAGGTTCAAGGTTCAAGATTCAAGGTTCAAGGTTCAAGATTCAGATTCAAGGATCACGAATCAGAATCAAGAATCAAGAATCAGATTCGGGATTCCAGATGCTGCGGATCACAAGTCCGCCAAACTCCTCGAACTTTTGGTCCTGAACCTTAAACCTTGAACCTTGAATCTTGAACCTTGAATCTTGAACCTTGAACCTTGAATCTTGAGTATTGGATCTTGAATGTTAATGAGCTTGACCCCGGATAGAGTTCGCGAACTTGCGCTCGCCTTCGAAGAGGCGGTCGAGTTGCCGCATTTTCACCTGACGTCTTTCAGGATCAGAAAAAAGATCTTCGCGACGATGGATGTCGAAAAGCGCCTCGTTATGATCTCGCTTACACCGGTTGAGCAATCGTTGTTCATCGACGGCGATGCGATCAGGCCGGTTCCGGGGGGTTGGGGCGCCAAAGGCGCAACTCATTTTGAGATCGACCGCGTCCGGCCCGCTGTTTTCGAACACGCACTACGGATCGCATACCGCTGTAAGGCGCCGGCCAAACTCGGGGAAAAGCTTAGAGATTGATTTACTTTATATGATTACAAGAGTTAGATTTGCGCCGTCACCGACCGGATATCTGCACATCGGATCGGCGCGCACGGCACTGTTCAATTACCTTTATGCCCGTCACGTCGGCGGCAAGTTTTTGCTGCGTATCGAGGATACCGACATTGCGCGCTCGACCGACGAGTCAACGCAGTCGATTCTTCAAGGCCTTGCGTGGCTCGGATTCGCGCCGGATGAAGAGATCGTTTATCAGTCGAACAACGCGCCGAAACATCGGGCCGCGGCGTTGAAGTTGTTGGAAGAAGGCAAGGCCTACCGCGATTTCACGCCAAAGGCCGATCCGGGCGATAGGAACATAAAAGAAGCGATCGTCGAACGCGCGCGCGCCAATCAGGGCGTCAAATCGATGCGCGACAACGAATATCGCGAGTTGTCAAAGGAAATGTCCGATGCGCGCGCGGCGGCGGGCGAACCCTTTGCGGTCCGTTTGAAGGTGCCGCACGACGGCAAAACGTCGTTCGAAGACGCGGTTTACGGTCCGCTCGAACGCGACTACAATGAGATTGAAGACCTTGTCTTGCTGCGGTCCGACAGTCATCCGCTCTATAACCTTGCGGTCGTTTGCGACGACATCGAAATGGGAATCACGGACGTCATCCGAGGTCAGGATCATCTTACCAACACGCACAAGCAGATTCTGATCTACGAGGCTCTTGGAGTGAAACCGCCCCGTTTTGCGCATTTGCCGTTGATCCTCGCGCCCGGCGGGAAAAAGCTCTCGAAGCGTATCCACGGCGAGATCGTGTCGATGACAACGTACCGCGACGCCGGATTCCTGGCCGCGGCGTTTCGTAATTTTCTCGCGCTTTTGGGATGGTCCGCCGGTGAGGAGCAGGAGATCTACAGTCTCGACGAACTCGTTGAAAAGTTTTCCCTCGAGCGCATCCACCAATCGAACGCGACGTTCAACTTTGATTCGAACAACCCGCGTCGCTGGACCGACGACAAAGCGATCTGGATGAACGCCGAGTACATTCGGACGATGCCGCTCGGCGAACTTCTGCCGTTTGTCAAAAGCGAACTTAGATCCGCGAAACTTTGGCGTGACGAATACGACGATGAGGATCGCGAATGGTTCGAGACAACGGTCGATCTGATACGCGCGCGGTTTTTCACGCTCAAAGACTTTTCATCGCAGGGGCGGGCCTATTTCAGCGAGGACTTTGATTTCGATCCGGCGGCGGTCGAGAAGAACCTGAAGAAGTTCCCGGATCTCAAGACCTGGCTCCCGGAACTTGCGGAGCGATTCGAGTCGCTTGACGATTTCACGCATGATCCGCTTTACGCGATGGTCAGTGCATTCGCAGAAGAAAAAGGCGCGAAACTCGGAGTTATCATGAATGGCGCGCGGGCGTTGCTTTCCGGCGTCGCGGTCGGCCCGTCGATGATCTCCGTGTTCGAGGTTCTCGGAAAGGGGCGCTCAATTATGCGGCTCAAGAGTCAGGTCGCCTGGAACAGTTGAGATTTTAAGAGTTCGGAGTACCGCCTTCGGGCGGCCCCGCGTCGGAGGAAGATGAAAACTACGATTGTTACTCTGATTTTTGCGCTGGCGTTCATAACGACGGTCTCGGCACAGTCGCGCGACGAAAAGACCAGGGCCGATATCCTGAGGGTCATCGATGATCAGGCGACGGCGTGGAACCGAGGTGACATCGACGGTTTTATGAGAGGATACTGGAATTCGCCGGAGATGACGTTTGTTTCGGGCGATTCGGTGACCAAGGGCTGGACACCGACGCTGGAGCGTTACAAGCGAGGCTACAATACGCGAGCCAAGATGGGCGTTCTCAGCTTCACCGAATTGCAGGTAACGGTTCTTTCGAAACGATCAGCGGTCGTCCTCGGCCGTTTTACGCTTGTCCGCGACAACGATAAACCGACGGGAATGTTCACCTTGACGTTCCGCACGTTCAAGGAAGGCTGGCGTATAATTCTCGACCATACGTCTTGATGGAGTCAAAATTCAAGATTCCAAGGATTCAAAAATTAAGATTCCAGATCAACCGAATCTTGGAATTCCGAACCCTTGGAATCTTGAAACCTATTCTCAAAACGGCAACGCCGTAAAGTCGATGTTCGACATATCCTCCATCGGAGTAATCATTACCGAAGGGTTGCTGAACGTGTAGCCCTTGGCGTAGACCGAGATGACGCAGTCATCACCGGCCGGTACGTCGTCGAACCTGTAATAGCCAAAAGAGCCCGTTCTGGCGAATCTCAGTTCTCCCCCATACACCGGCGTCATCACAACGGCGGCGTTTGGAATTCCGCGTCCGGCATTATCGACCAACCTGCCGGAGACAGATATCGACGCGGCGGTGACCACGGCGTTGACGAAAGTACAGGTTACGTACTCTCCCTCTTCCAGAAAGATCTCTACCTGCTGCGCCGGTAACGAGATCGAGTTGTTGTTCGTTCCCGATCCGCCGTTCGGGTCGCTGGTGCAGCTGATCTGCGTCAGATACCAATAGCCGCTTGACGGGTCTTCGGTAACGGTCACCGTGTGGCCCGAACCGAAGTTGGTTATTCCGTCAAAGATCTGCGTGTTCGAATAAGTGTTGGTATTGTCACCGTCATCGTCGATCGTGAAGTTGAACACCGAGGGGCCGACCGCCGTAAACCCGAACGGCAGCGCCGTGTCGGGCTGCGCGTCCTTGATTATGGTGATCCGTCCCGGATAATACACCGCAGCGCTTTGCAGCGAACGGTCCTGGTTCCCGCCGGAACCGTCAAGATCGTAAAGCCTCATATGGTACGGCGATCCGTTGATCGCGATCGCTGAGTTGTTTGCTCCCCAATCCTGACGAGTCGCGATATGACCGCCCCAGGCAAGCACGGGATTCGCGACCGATGCCGTAAAGCTGATGGTGATCCGGGTCTTGCTCGAACCGGCATACGTTCCGTCCAACGTGTATGCGGACACCGATGTGATCGTGCCTCCGTAGAGGACGAAGTCTCCCGGAATTTGGGTCACATCGTCGCCGGTTCCGAGGACGCCGTCCGGCCCTTTCGTCACCTCGGGATCGAGCGGGATCGGAATTGTGCTGAATACCGCGGGATTGCAGCCGGTGATATCGGAACACGGGTCGGCCGTTAATTCGGTCCGATCAAAAGTGGTCAGGTAATCAATCGCGTGTCTTGCCGACTCCGTCGAGTCAAATTCGATCGTTAAATTGTGCGGCGCGAGCGTCAGGTCTGCCATCCGCATCCGATAGGGAACCGATTCACCTTCGACGTAATGCGCCTGACTGGCGTTGAGGTTGCCGTTTACCCAGTTGGATCCGATACAATCGGCCGGTGAGTCGAGCGGACCGTTGCGGCACTGATCGAGATTCGCTGATCCGGCGAGAATCGCAAAGTCCGCGCTGGTCTTGTATTTTGAAAGACCGCTTGTCGCTTCGGCAACGAATCGCGTCCCGGGATAATTGACCAGCCAGGTCGTTTCGATTCGGCCTTTTTCGTCAGCGATCGCCACCCATTCGGCGGCGGTTCCTGCGTTGATGAAGCGGAAGGGTTCCACGTCTGCGCGTCTGATCGTCAGCGAAACAGCTTCGAACGGTTCGAAATTCGTGCCGCGGATCAAAACGTCGTCACCGTACTGAAAGATACCTTTTTCGATGTATAGAGTCGGACTTGAACCTTGAAAAGGGGGCTCAAGAGTTACCCTTTTGCGCGAGGACCTCTTGAATCTGACCGAACAACAATACGCCGAAAACCACAAACATAATTGATCGTAATGTTCTGATGTTCATTGTCTTGTCCTCCCATATCTGCTGTGTTGTAACAATAAAACACGCAAGAGACGTTCCGATGGAAAACGTCCGAAATGCGCGGCTGGCGCCGGTTGTCGGCGTTATTCGCGATTATTTTGGGAAATCCTGCCCACCGAACCGCGCAAAACCCGCATATCGCAAAGCGGCGGACCTTTTTTGAATTCGGCTGTTTCGAACTATAATCGTCTGTCCGTAAGCCAGTAGATTCATAAGATCGAGGTTATCGCCATCGAAACGACGACGACTTTTGACGAGGCCGCAACACCGGAGCGGCAGATTGAATTCAAACCCGAGCGCAAACTAAACTACGTGTCTCTGACCTGTGTGATCTTCTTCACCGTCTGCGGCGGCGCGTTCGGAATCGAGTCCCTGATCGGGAAACTCGGCGCCGGGTGGGGCATTGCCCTGATACTTCTGACGCCGCTGATGTGGAGCATTCCGATCGCGCTGATGGTTTCGGAACTTTCCGGGTCGATGCCCGTCGAGGGCGGCTACTACGTTTGCGTCAAACGCGCGCTCGGGGATTTCTGGGGTTTCCAGGAGGGCTGGTGGACGAGTCTCTACACGGCCGTGAACATGGCCATTTTCCCGGTTCTTTTCGTCAACTACCTGGCGTTCTTCGTTCCTTTCCTGCGGCCCGATGAATCCGGAAACCTGTCGTGGCAGACGTTCTTACTGCGTTGGGGAACGGCCGGTCTGCTGATCTTATTGGCGCTCGCGCTCAACTGGCGCGGAGCACGCGCAGTCGGGTTGAATTCGACCTTCAACCTGATGATCATTGTCGTCCCGTTCGCGCTCTTGACGTACTTTGGATTCGCGTCGGAGAACGGCGGCATCGTCCGATCCGTCGCCGCCGTGCGCGCGGGCTTTTCGGGCGAATTTTCGCTCGGATTGTTGGCGGTCGGACTCTCGACGGTGATGTGGAATTTTTCCGGTTACGACAATGTCTCAACCTACGCGGCCGAGGTCAACGATGCGTCCAGGAACTACCCGCGCGGTTTATTCACCGCGGTCGGACTTTCCGTTGCGGTCTACTTCTTCCCGGTGTTCGCGCTGGTCGGCGTTTCGACCGATGCCGCCGTGTGGAATGAAACGGCCGGATTTCCGGCTCTCGCGGAGTCGCTCGGCGGAATCGGTCTCGGGACTTTGCTTGGCGTCGCCGCGCTCGTATCCGCGTGGAGCCTGTTCAACTCGCAGGTTCTTTACGCGTCCCGTTTGCCGTTTGCGATGGCGGCCGACGGCTGGTATCCGAAGTTCTTCGCCAAAACGGATCCCGAAACCGGGGTCCCGACGAACGCGCTTGTCGTCTGCTGCGTGATCGCGGCGCTTTTTGCGGCGCTCCCGTTCGGCAATCTGGTCGTCATAAACATTCTGTTCTACTCCGCGGAACTGTTCCTCGAATTCGTCGCGCTGATGGTTTTGCGCGTCCGGGAACCGGATCTTCCGCGGCCATTCAAGATCGGCGGCGGCTGGCCCGTCCTGATCCTGATCACGGTCGCGCCGATGAGTTTCGCGTTGACCGTCATCGCGGCGACCCTATCCGATCCTGACACCGATCTGCGGCAGCTTGCGATGGTCGGGGGCGGGATCGTGTTCGGAATCGTGTTTTACTTTTTGATGCGCAGGCGGATCGCCGCCACGAGGTAGTTATGAAAAGATTGATTCTCGTTCTTCTTGCGTTGATGCCGCTTGCGGCGACAGGTCAAAGCGTTTCAACTGACGGAAGCGTCAGCGAAGCGCTTCGCGGATTTCGCGGCCGAGTTTCGGTTTACGCGAAAAATCTCGACACCGGGAAAACGTATTCGCTTCGGGGCGACGAGCGTGTCCGGACGGCGAGCACGATCAAGCTCGCGATAATGATCGAGACTTTCTTTCAGGTTGCCGAGGGCAAACTCGGCTGGTCGGACGAGATCCTTCTCACGAAGGAGAAAAAGGTCGGCGGTTCCGGGGTGCTCAGCGAGTTCTCGGACAACACCAAGATCGACCTCCGAACGGCGCTCAACCTGATGATCGTGGTTTCGGACAACACGGCAACCAACCTCGTGCTCGAAAGAGTCACAAGCGATGCTGTCAACAAGCGAATGGAGTCTCTCGGTTTTCCGAATACAAAGTCGATCCGGCGGGTGTTCGGAACGGATAAGGACAGCAAGGTCGCGACCGACCCGGTAATCAGGAATTTCGGACTCGGGATGACGACGCCGAAGGAGATGGTCGGTTTGCTTGAGATGCTTGAGAACGGGAAATTGGTCAGTCCAGAAGCATCGAAAGGAATGTTGGACATTCTGCGCCGGCAGCAATACAAGGACGGAATCGGACGGAACGCGCTCGATACGGTCCCGATCGCTTCAAAATCAGGAACGCTCGATCGTCTGCGAAGCGACGTCGGGATAGCCTATACGCGCCGCGGGAGGATAGTGATGGCAATAACAGTCGATGATATGCCGGTCGTTCATTACGCGACCGACAACGAAGGGAGTCTGATGATCTGGAAGATATCGCAGATACTTCAGGAGTCTCTGTGACGCCGGACCGCAAAAAAACTAAGGCGGCAGAACACAACTCCACCGCCTTCGAGATCAAAGCCAATCTCAGAGTCTCAAGTTTCCAAAAAAAACGAAAACGCGTCAGGTTTCGCTATTCAGTGATATGAATATCGTCCGTTTTATTAACTCGGCTCGACAAAAAAATCACACCAAAAACCGCTGTCAGGATCAAAAAGACGAGTCCGAGTAAAAGGAACATCATTCCTCCGTCTTTGGCCTGAAAATAGTAGAACGAACCTGCCGCAATTAAAGCTGATACCAGAGCTAATAGGGCATACATAACCTTCCGTCACCTCCCTTTCTTGTTAGGAGTCCGCTACGGCGCCGCACTTTGGTTAAAAGCATTTTTACCGCTCCGCAATGGACTCTAAAAACCTTTCAAACCGCTAAATTACTTGAATGCACCTAAATATAACTCTTTTCCCGCCAAAAACGCAAGATTATTTTGTTTCCGGCCGGAAAAGGATTTAGAGTTGTAAACGGAGCGAATTCGTCGCCGAAATCTTATGAACATTCGATTGGCAAAACGTACGGAAGCCGCCGCGATGGTCGAGTTCAACCAAGCGATGGCGCTTGAAACCGAAGGCAAGTTCCTCGATCCGCAAATCCTCGCAAGCGGCGTCGAGTCCGTTTTCCATGATTCGGAAAAGGGGTTCTATGTCGTGGTCGAAGACGATGGCCGGATCGTCGGTGGTTTGATGGTCACGTTTGAATGGAGCGACTGGCGGGACCGTTGGTTCTGGTGGATTCAAAGCGTCTACATTCGTCCGGAATACCGCGGACGCGGCCTCTACGGAAGTATGTACCTGTTCGTTAAGCAGCTGGCCGCCGAACGCGGCGATGTTTCCGGATTCCGGCTTTATGTCGAACGGGAGAACTTCGTCGCACAGCAAGTTTACGAGAAACTCGGGATGGAGCGGTCACATTATTTGATGTATGAGCAGATTTTGGATTTTTGATTTTAGATTTTGGATTGGCTCGTGGCTGGATGACTTGACACGAAGGAAACCAAACCGGGGGACGAGAGGGGTCGGAAATTCAAAAGAATGAAAAGGTCGGCTTAAATCTTTACTCCCCCAACCAAAGATTAAACTAAGCCGACCCTTTCTTTCCTGAAGCAAGAACCGCAAATCCGTCAACCGATCAACACGCTGCTATCAAATCGACCAACTAATTTACTTTCTTGCCCCGGGAACCTCGTTATGGAACTTACCACCTGCCCGTGTCCGTTCAGCTAAAATGAACTTCCGATGCGCTTTCCCTAAATGCAACGCACGTGCCAGAATGTGCAATTTATCGATAAATATCTGTAAATATAGATAAGACAATAAGTTAGAAGGTCTTTCCCGGGGTTTGCGCCGATTCCTCAGGCGCGTCAGGTATGTATTGAAGTGTGACAAACGTTTTGCGGACTGTCCTGTTTTCATTCAAATCCGAGGTACCAAGTGTGATTTAATTGGATCAATGACGAGGATCACGGAAGCCGAGTTTGCGAGAATTTGCGACGGTATCTACACCGACCGCGAGACGATCGTTCGCCACAATCCGATCGGCACGCCGGAAGTGACGCTATTTTGGATGCTGCTCAGCGTCCTGATCAGCTATCTCAGTCTGAGCGAGATAGAGACCCCGTGCTTCAATGGAATGCCGACCGCCGAAACGTATCGCGAAGCGATCAAATTCGTGATCGACGCGCGTCGTGCCCACGACTTTGACGTCGACGGCTATCTCGATAAACTTGGAGACTTATGATCGTCGAAAAATTCGTCCTTTCTCCGTTTCAGCAAAACACCCGTCTCATCGTCTGCGATACTTCGCGGATCGCGGTCTGCGTCGATCCGGGAGCTGAATCGCCCGAACTGGTCGACTATCTTCGCGCGAACAGCCTGACGCTTCAGGCGATCACGCTGACTCACGGACATCTCGACCACGTCGGCGGAACATCCGCTCTTGCCCGCGAGTTTCCGGAGGCGGAAATTCTGCTGCACAAAGACGACGAGCCGCTCTATTACTCGCTTCCGCAGCAGCCGATCGGAATGGGATTGCCGCCGCACCAGTTGAAGGCGCTGGGAATGGATTATGATGACCCGCCGAAAGTGACTCGAAACTGGACCGATGGCGAGATCTACCGGGTCGGCGAGCTGAGTTTCAAGGTGATTCACTGTCCCGGCCACACGCGCGGGCACGTCGTTTTTGCGGAGGAAACCGAACGCAAGGTCTTTGTCGGCGACTGTTTGTTCGAGGGATCGATCGGACGTACCGATCTTCCCGGCGGCTCGTATGAGCAGTTGATGGATTCGATCAACAACCGGATCCTTCCGCTCGGCGACGACTTTGTTGTTTATTCCGGCCACGGGCGCGAGACGACCATCGGCCGCGAACGCGCCTCGAATCCGTTCCTCACCGGAAGGTACTTCTGAGAAACGAAAAACAAAGGATTTCGCGCGGCGGACAGGTCTGGATCGGCAAAGTTTGTTATGATTCTCGAAAATCAAAAATCAAGGAAGGTGTAAATGAAAAGAATTCTGACATTGTTTTTGGCCGCTGCGTTCCTGTCGGCGAGCGTATTTGCGCACGGCGACAACAGTCATTTTGGGAACCAGCAGGAAGTGACCGTCAAAACGGCAAAGGTCGCCGGGAACATTTATATGCTGCAGGGCCGCGGCGGCAACATCGGGGCGCTCGTCGCGCCTGAAGGTATCCTGATCATCGACGACGATTACAAGGTTGTCAGTGAGAAACTGCGCGATGCGTTGAAGGATCTCGGATCGGCGATGCCGCGATTCATTTTCAATACGCACTGGCACGGCGACCATACCGAGGGCAACCAGTTCTTCGGCAAGGATTCGATCATCGTTGCGCACAAAAACGTGCGCCAGCGGCTGTCGCAGGTCAACACCGTCTTCGGGCAGAAAACGGTTCCTTATCCGGAGTTCGCGCTTCCGATGCTGACCTATACCGAGTCGATGTCGATCCATTTCGGCGGCGAGGAAGTGAAAGCCGTTTATTATCCGAACGGCCACACCGACGGCGATTCGGTGATCTTCTTCGTTAAATCGAACGTCGTTCATCTCGGCGACGACTTTTTCGTCGGCCGCTTTCCGTTTGTCGATCTCGAGAACGGCGGGTCCGTCCAAGGTCTGATCAACAACATCGCGATGCTGATCAAGCGGATTCCGGCCGACGCCAAGCTGATTCCGGGTCACGGACCGCTCGCGACGCTCGACGACCTCAAAGCGTTCCACCAGATGCTGATCGAAACTTCGGACATAGTGAAGGCCGAAATGAAGAAAAAGAAGACGCTGGACGAGATCAAAAAAGCGGGTCTTCCCGAAAAGTTCAAAGAAGCCGGTTCGGGATTCATCAAAACCGACGCCTGGATCGAGATCGTTTACAACAGCTATTCGAAGAAGTGAGCAGTGGTCAGTGGTCGGTGGACAGTGGTCGGTGGACAGTGGACAGTGGACAGTGGTCGGTGGCCAGTGGTCGGTGGACAGTGGTCAGTGGACAGTGGTCAGTGGTCGGTGGTCAGTGATTGGTTGTCCGCACTTGACAGTAATCGACCAAATCAAACATTCTTCCTGTCCACTGTCCACTGTCCACTGTCCACTGTCCACTGTCCACTGTCCACTGTCCACTGTCCACTGTCCACT
>JBGSWK010000064.1:0-13897 GCA_041752475.1 Pyrinomonadaceae bacterium
CTCGACTGCTCGACTGCTCGACTGCTCGACTGCTCGACTGCTCGACTGCTCGACTGCTCGACTGCTCGACTGCTCGACTGCTCGACTGCTCGACTGCTCGACTGCTCGACTGCTCGACTGCTCGACTGCTCGACTGGGATCGGACGGTTTTCGTCCGCGAGGGTTTCGTTATTTCGATGATATCGCACTCGGTCTCCCGTGAAAAAGGAGCATTTGCTCTCTAAACTACAAACTTCAGAACAAGTGAAAATAACCGACGTTGCCTTTTTCTACGGTTCTACGCCCGTTTCGCGCGAATGTCAAGGATGCCTTTGAAGGGTTGCGTCGACGGAACTGAAGAAAGCGGGATTTCGAGCGATCGCTTCTTTCGGAAGGTACTGGGTGCTTCCTGGCTTTTGCAATTCGATACGAACAAGGTCATTTCAAAGATTATCCCGTTCGTGCCGACAGTTTTCGCGACTGGACCAAATCATCGGGCGCCGTCATCGATGGCGATCGTTGAGGGAGTTCGGCCGCTTTGCGCGACCGCGACCGCTGAATGATTACGTGTGGCCGATTATCCCAGCAGTTCGTCGCGGTATTGCTTGACGATCTCGATGTCCTTGTCCACCGAATCGGCGAGAATCGACACGAGTTCGCCTTTTTTGGCTTTCTTGAAGGCGTGGTAGATCGCCTCTTTGGATTCCGAGACGATCTCGACGACCGGGTTTGTCTTTGCGGCTTTGATTCCCTTTTGCAGCAAGGCAAGAACCTCTTTCTCGGTTCGGCCGCGGAGATAATCGCCGCGGCGGATGATGATCTTGTCGAACGTTTGACCGGCGAGTTTGCCCATTTCGCGGATGTCCTCGTCGCGGCGGTCGCCGACGCCCGAGAGGATTCCGGTCTTGTGCTTGAAGTTCAGCTTGTTGATGAAATCCCGCAAGCCCGCAAATCCCGCGGGATTATGCGCAAAGTCCATCAGCACCGTAAAGTCGCCGATCTCGATGAAATTCAGACGTCCCGGCGTCTGCGCGAGCGACGGGGTGAACGTCGTCAGGCCGACGCGTATGTCTTCGAGCGACACGCCGTGGACAAAACACGCGAGCGTCGCCGCCAAAACGTTCTGCACCATAAACTCCGCGCGTCCGCCGTACGTCAAAGGAATATTCAACGCCTTCTCGATCCGGACCTTCCATTTTCCCTTGAGGATCGTCACGTACCCGTTCTCGTAAACGCACGAGACGCGGCCGCGGCGTGCCTGACGCTGGATGTTCGGATGATTCTCGTCCATCGAAAAATAGACGAGATTTCCGTCGACCAGTTCCTTCATCTCGTAGACGAGCTTGTCTTCGGCATTCAGAACCGCGAATCCCTTTTTGTTGACCGAGCGCGGGACAACCGATTTGACGCGCGCCAGATCCTCGAGCGTATTGACGTCCTTGAGGCCCAAATGATCCGCCGCAACGTTGGTCACGACGCCGATGTCACAATGATCGAACCCGAGTCCGGCGCGAATGATCCCGCCGCGCGCCGTTTCGAGAACCGCCACCTCGACGGTCGGATCGCGCAGCACGAGCTGCGCCGAAACCGGTCCGGTGTTGTCGCCCGTGACGATCTGATTGTTGCCGATGTATGTCCCGTCGGTCGTCGTGAATCCGACGTTTTTGCCGCCGTTTCTGAGGATATGAGCGATCAAGCGCGTCGTCGTCGTCTTGCCGTTGGTTCCGGTGATCGAAAAGATCGGAATGCGCGAAGGCGTTCCCGGCGGGAAGAGCATATCGACGACGTGTTCGGCTACATTGCGGCCGATGCCCTCGCTCGGCGCGAGATGCATACGGAATCCGGGCGCGGCATTGACCTCGATGATGCCGCCGCCGCTCTCGCTCAGCGGCTCGGCGACGTTCGTCGCGATGATGTCGATGCCGGCGATGTCGAGTCCGATGATGCGCGCGATGCGTTCGAAAAGAAAGACATTCTCGGGATGGACCTCGTCCGTGCGGTCGATCGCCGTGCCGCCGGTCGAGATATTCGCGGTCGTTTTGAGATAAAGGACCTCGTCTTTCGGCAGAACGGTCTCAAGCGTATATTTCTTTGCCTTGATGAGGCGTTCGGTCTGCTGATCGATCGTGATCTGCGTGAGGACGTTCTCGTGGCCGTAGCCGCGGCGCGGATCCTCGTTGGTTTTGTCGATCAGTTCCTGAATCGTCGATTTCCCGTCGCCGACGACGTTCGCCGGCACGCGTTCGGCGACCGCGATGAGGCGGTTGTTGACGACGAGCGCGCGGAAATCGTTGCCGACGAGCTGTTTCTCGACAATGATCCAGCGCGAGTATTCCTTCGCTTTGGCAAATGCGATCCGCGCGTCGTCGAGGTTGTCGATGCCGACCGTCGCGCCTTTACCGTGATTGCCGTCGAGCGGTTTGATAACGACCGGAAACCCGACGCGTTCGACGGTGCGCTCGAGGTCATCCTCTTCGCGGATCTCGTAACCGCGCGGCACCGGAACTCCCATATCGCCGAGCAGTTTCTTGGTCGCGGCCTTGTCGCCGGCGATGTCGACCGAGATCATATTCGTCTGCGAGGTCGTCGTCGCCTGAATTCGCTTTTGATAGACGCCGAAGCCGAGCTGGACAAGCGACTGGTCGTTCAGGCGAATGTAAGGAATATCGCGGCTTTCCGCTTCCTCGACGATCGAGCCGGTCGACGGCCCGAACCGGACCTCTTCGCGGATCTCGCGCATTTCCTGCACCTCGCGCGCGAGTTCGGCCTGCAGGTCAGCGACCGCCTTCTTCCCTTCCGCCAGGTCGAGAAACATCCGAACGGCGGCGCGCGCGGCGTAGCGGCCGACCTCTTCCTCGTAGTATGCGAAAACGACGTTGTAGATCCCGCGTTCACTGGTCTCGCGGGTGCGTCCGTAACCGACGTCCATTCCGGCGAGCGTCTGCAGCTCAAGCGCGAGATGCTCGATGATGTGGCCGGCCCACGTGCCGCGTTTGACGCGTTTCAGAAATCCGCCGTCCTCACCGTAGCTGCAGCCGTGCGAGTAGAGCGTCGGCATCACCTCGTTCATCCGCCGGTAGAACCCGCGGATCTTGTTCGACGGCCGGTCCTCGTACTCGCCGATGTCGAGGCGCATTATGATGAGCTGTTTCCAGTACCCGCTCCAGTAGTTAGGACCGCGGAGTGTTCTGATTTCGAGAATTTCCATAGGATTTGCAATTTGCGATTTGGGATTTGCGATTTCTATTTCCCGAGACCTGCGATTTCCGCAACCTAATGCGGCTTGCCGCCCGGATGTGCGGAAAGGCTTGCCTTTCCGTAAAGCTCTGTTCTGTTCAGGCGGCTGTGCCGCCGATCTTTTGTTTGCGGCACAGCCGCCGGAACTCGGGAACGTGACCGCAAAGGCTGAGCCTTTCCGCACATCCGGGCGGCAAGCCGCGGGGACTTCAAAATCGATCGGCGTCGGCTGTCCAGTTTGCCTGGGTAAAACACTTTGGGTTTTTCAAACTTCCCAATTCGAAATTCTACGAGCAAGTCGGTTTCTTACACAGATGAACACGGATAATTTCTGATAGGGAAAATCGGTTTAACTCCGCCAAAATGCATTTTCGGCCGTTTCCTGTGCGTTGGATTAAATCTCGTAAGAACGTTTTAACCCCGAAGCCCAAAAATCGCAAATCGCAAATCGAAAATCGAAAATCAGCGAATATCCGGCAGCAGGAACTCGCTTTCGACGGGCAGGAGTTTGCGCCCGAGATAGTCGTATTTCAAACCGTCGCGGAGGATGTGGATCTGCGCCCCGCAGACGGCGAAGGGACGGTGGTCCTCGACTTCGGCGATCTCGTTGAAACTGATCTCGGACCCGTCGACGATCGTCACCGTTCCCTCGCCGAAAACTTCCAGATTACCTTTCCGGTCTAGAATTATCGCCGTATTCTCGTCGATCCCGACGCCGAGATTGTAAGGATTGTAAGAGACGGCCGTGAGCAGCCGACTCATCCGTCCGCGTTCTGAAAAATGCTGATCGATAATGATGTTTTTCAGGAATCCGAGTCCCGGCGAAAGTCGAACCGAGTTCTTTTGCGGGTGCGACGAGGACTCGCCGCGGACGATCATCGACGTCGACATCCCGGCCGCGCCGGCGCTCGTCCCGGCGAGGACGATGTCGGTCTCGCGAACCAGCTGCCGCAGTTTCTTGGCAAACTTTGTCCCGCCGAGGATCGACGTCAGACGCATCTGATCGCCGCCGGAAATGAAGACTCCGGTCACGCCGTTCAGAAGATCTTCGGCGTCCGCCTGAAAAGCGTCCTGGCGCGACGTAACGCGCAGCACGCGCGGGCTCGACACTCCGAGATGCCGAAACGCCTGAGTGTAGACGTCGGCGGCGAATTCCGGGTAATCGGACGCAACCGGTACGATGAGAATGCTGGCCTCTTCACCGCCCGCCAGTTCCAGAAATTTTCTGAGGATACGGCGCTCGTTATACTTGTCTTCGGCACCGCCGATGACAAGCAAATGGCCTCCGAAAACCTCACGGTCTGTTTGAATCGTCATTGATTATTTTGGCTAAAAAAAAATGAAAAACTTTTGAAATACGTTATTGCAGAGTTCGATCGACGTCAAGCCGGAGAGATTCCGGTCCTTGGAATCGGAACCGCACCAAAAGTCTTATTTTCCGCAATTGCAATCAGACCCGCAGCCCGACTTCTGCCGGGACGACCGGATCTGGCGCCGCACGGTGACGACGATGTACCCGACGGCGGCAATCACGATCAATGCGGCAATGATGTTTTGGGCAGTCATATTCAGAATCCGAGAAGTTTTCCACCCTGGTATGTCACGAACGCGGCAAAATATGCCAGTCCCGTCATATATAAGACCATAAAACCCGTCCAGGCCCAGGAGTTTGTTTCACGCCGGACGATCGCCACCGTTGACATGCACTGCATCGCCAGAACAAAAAAGACCATCAGCGTGAGTGCCGTCAGCGGCGTCCAGATCGGCGCGCCGTCGTCGCCCTTGGCGTCGCGGATCGCCGCGACCAGCGTCGGCGATTCTTCGTTCGCGTCCTTGCCGGCGTTGTAAACGATGCTTAGCGTCGAAACCAGCACTTCGCGGGCGGCGAAACTGGCGATTAGCCCGACACCGATCTTCCAGTCGAATCCGAGCGGTCTGATCAACGGCTCGATGGCGTGACCGAGGGTTCCCGCGTAGCTGTGCTTGAGCTGATAGGATTCCGCGCTTTCAACCTTCGCCGGGGCGTCGTCAATGGCCGGCGGAGTCGTCTTCGGAAAGTACATCAGCGCCCAGAGAACGATCGAGATCGCCAGAATGACGGTCCCGGCGCGTTTTAGGAACAGCCACGCGCGAAGGAACATATTTTGAAGGACGTTGCGCACGTTAGGCAGTCTGTACGGCGGAAGTTCCATCACGAACGGCGGCGGCGAAGAAGTCTTCAGCAGCGTCGCCTTGAGGATCACGGCGACGATCATCGCGGCGAAGATCCCGAGCGAGTACATCGCGAGCATCAAAACCGCGCCGAGCGAAATGAAACCAAAGACCGTTTGCCCCGTGAAGAAGGCAGCGATCATCAACGTGTAAACCGGAAGCCGCGCCGAACAACTCATAAACGGCGCGATCAGGATCGTCGCCAGCCGGTCTTTTGGATTCTCGATCGTCCGCGTCGCCATAATTCCCGGAATCGCACACGCAAAACTGCTCATCAGGGGAAGGAACGCCTTGCCGTGAAGCCCGACGCGCGACATCAGTTTGTCGAGCAGAAACGCCGCCCGCGCCATATAACCCGAATCTTCGAGGATCGATATGAAAAGAAACAAAAGCAGAATTTGCGGAAGAAACACGAGAACGCCGCCGACGCCGGCGATTACTCCGTCAACGATCAGATCGGTCAGGATTCCTTCGGGAAGACTCGCGCGCGTTAGGTCGCCAAGCGCGCCGAATCCTTTCTCAAGCAGGTCCATCGGGACATTCGCCCAGGAAAAAATGGTCTGAAAAACGAGCAGCAGGACGCCGACAAGTATCAGAAGTCCAAAAAGTCGGTGCGTGAGGACGCGATCCACTTTTTCAGAAAAATTGTGCGCTTCCAGGTCCTTATGCTTGACCGACTCCTGAACGACTTCGGAAATGAAGTTATAACGCGAGAAGATGCGGCTGTTTTGGGACGCGTCATCGCTGAATCGAAGTTGTTCCGGTACAGCGTGCGGAGCGTCGACGGCCTGTGCGACACATTCCGCGAGCCGATCGATCCCGCGTCCCGTCTTGGCATCGATCGCGACCGCCGGAACGCTCAAAAGCCGTGCGAATTTTTCAGTATCGATTTCGTGTTTCTGATGTTCGAATTGATCGATCATCGTCAGCGCGACCACGACCGGCACGTTAAGTTCGATTAGCTGCGTTACGAGATAGAGATTTCGTTCGAGGTTTGTGGAATCGACAACGGCCACGACCGCATCGGGCGGCGCGGAACCGTCGCCGCCGGTCACGACATCCCTCGCGATCTGTTCATCGAGAGACGTTGCGTCGATGCTGTATAGTCCCGGCAGATCGATCAGCAGAGCATTATGATCGCCGACCGCCCAATGCCCTTCCTTGCGCTCGACCGTGACACCCGGATAATTCGCGACCTTCTGCCGAAGCCCTGTAAGCGCGTTGAAAAGAGTCGTCTTGCCGGCGTTCGGATTCCCTGCCAGGGCAATAACGATCTCTTTCGTGCGTCCGCTATTTTCGGATTTTCTCATTCCGCGACTTCGATCGTTTCCGCCTCATTTCGCCTTATCGCAAGACTATAGCCCCGCACCCTGATCTGGATCGGATCCCCGAACGGCGCCGTCTTGACGACCCGCACGGTCACTCCGGGAACCACGCCCATCTCCATAAGTCTTTTGGAGACAACGCTTTCCCCATTTACTCGGACGACTGTCGCCACCGAACCTATTTGCAGATCAGAAAGCACCATTTTCACTGTTCACCTTAAACCCGGATTCCGCAATGGAAAAATTGCCCGGTAATTTCCGGTAGAGTAGCCCGCACGGGCAAAACGCTTTTCAACACTTTGGCCCTTGGCCCCATTTCAAAACCCCGCCTCTTTCGCAGCGCTTTGGACCAGATTTCCATTCGCTCGGATTCGCGGAAATTCGCGGGCAAAATTCCCCTATTGCGCAATTTGGGTTAAAAGCGGACGCCTTTCCTGATGTTAACAGTCAACGCGTCCGTCGATTCACATTCAAAGTGTAAATCAGATGAAAGTGAATTTCAATTAGAATAAGCCAAAAAGCCCTGACTTAGTCCGGCGTCGCGACCCGTTGCGAGATGAGATCCGCCTGATAGGCTCCGACGGCAAAACGGAGCGGAGTGCGGCGGCGGTCATTGCTCAGCCAAAGACGTATGTTCATCGCGTCGAACTGCGGATTCCCGGTGAAAACCGAGATCATTTGCGCCGACACTTTCTCGCCGCCGAGCGTGATCGCCTGCGCGTCGGCCGGCCGAAGCATAAAAACATAAAACTGATCGCCGAGCAGCACCGCCACCCTCGTGTCGTTGACGGGGTTCGTCGAACTTTTGCTTGGCCGCAGATTGAACGACCGGATCGCGTAAAACAACGAGACGAGCGAGTGAGTGTTCACCGGGATCTGAATCACACGATTCGCTTCGGCGGTCGCGGTTCCGCGATCCTGATCAAACTTCAGGTTCTGATTGAAGAATGCCAGACCGCCGTCGACCTTTGACTCAACCTGAAACGGTTGGAGGTCGTCGGGGCTGACCCAGGTCTTGATAGAATCCCCGACGCGCATCAGCGACGAACCGGCCGGAGTTCCCGTGACCGACGCCGAGAGCAGCAAACTGTCGCGCAATCGTCCGTTCGCAGTGATCTGCTTTCGTTCCTTGGCTTCAAACAAGAGATTGCCCGCATCCTGCCCGTTGGAGGCGATCTTGAATTCAAGCGCCTCGCCGAGCACAAACGGAAGTTCGGAATCCAGCGGCTCGTTGTTGACATACGGCAACGGTGTCCGTTTGGGAGTGGCCGTCGGCGAAACGACTGGTGATCTTGTCGGCGTTGGCGTCGGTGACGCCGCCGGCTCGGGCGCGGTTTCGTATGCCGCCAACGACGCACGGAATTCACCGCGTCCCGCCTGAAATCGTATCAGCACGGGCAGCTTTTGTTCATCACGCGTAAAGTTGATGCGAAGATCCGATAATCCAAGTTCGCTTAGGAATTCGCTTTGAACGACCGAAACATCCGTTTCGAAATCGCCGGCGTCCGTCTTTACGGTCTCGGCAGAGGACGATTGAACCGCCACCTCGTAAGCACGTCCTTTTTCGAACAACCTGAAATTTCCGCTTCCCCCGGAGCGTCGAATGCGGAACATCAGCGAAAGCATGTCGAATTCAGCGTTTTGTTCGTCGAGGCCGTCGCGAACCGTTCGCTCCGGAACGACTCCCAGATTATTTGTCACTTGAACCCAGAGCGGAAGCCCCGAATCCGGGTCCGCGAAAACCGTGCGTGCCTCGTCAACCATATAAAAAGCGGCCGCAACCACTTCATTCGTCTTGATCCTTGACCTCAATTCAACCGCATCGCGGCCTTTGAGTTTTCCGCGTGAAACAACCTGGATCTCGGCGAAGCCCGCATTTTTGAAGCGGTCGTAACTGACGGAGTAGGTCAGTTTCTCACCGTCCCGAAAACCGCCCGACTCCTGCGCGCCGGCGACGAGGCCGATCCGCGAAACAGCGATGAGAATCAACGTAAATATCGCCGTAAATCCTGCAACACGGCGAATTTGCGACGTCTCGCGACCGAAAAACGATCCGATCTTAAACTGTTTTCTCAAAATTCTCATTCGCTTTGTCGATCTCATTAACGATCTGGTGAACCGCCTCGAGCCGGTCCGGGGCAGTCAGTATCGGCCGGCCGATAACCAGGAAGTCAGACCCCGCCCGTGTCGCGGACGCCGGTGTCGTCACACGCTTTTGATCGTCGAAAGTTCCCTTTTCCGCCTCTGTCCGTGCCTGATCCGGTCGAATTCCCGGGGTTACGACCATAAACTCCGGCCCGATCTCCTTTTTGACGATCCCTGCCTCATGCGGCGACGCGACCACTCCGTCCAAACCACATTCTGCCGTAAGTCTTGATAAACTGGCAACTTCGAAGGCCAAATCGCGGTCTATGCCGATCTCGGAAAGGGTTGTCTGAGACGAGCTCGTGAGAACCGTTACGGCGATCATCAATGGACGCCGAAGCTGCCTGCGATCGCAAAAATTCGCGACCTCGCCCGCCGCTCGCCGCATCATTTCGCCGCCGCCGAGCGAGTGCAGGTTGAACATCCAAACGCCGAGCCGGGCAACTTCGATCGACGCCGATGCGACCGTGTTCGGAATATCGTGGAACTTCAGGTCCAGGAACAGCTTGACGCCTCTCTCAACTGTGTCCCTCACGAACGGCGCGCCTTCGGCGGTGAACAACTGAAGTCCGACCTTGAAAGCTCCGACATGACCGTCAAGTTCGTTTATTATCGATTTCGCCTCACGTCCGCTTTCGACATCAAGCGCAACGATAATTTTGTCTTTCGATTTCATCGGTTTGTTTCGGGGATCATCCGGTTCCGAGCGAGCCCTTCACGAGGTCCCGGAAAAACCGTCGGATTCGGGTCGAGCCGCCGGACAACACGGCGTTCTTCCGATTAAGAAGATGGCGAAAAGGGAGCGCAGCTTCGGAAGGGCTCGGCTTACGGCGCTTCAGAAACTCGTGACACTGCGAAGCAGGATCATTCGCTTTCGACGCCCTCTCGAACGCCTTGCCTTCATTTTCGAGGTCTCCCAGCTCTTTGAAGATCAGACTCTGCACGAACCAGGCGTCCGCGTAGTCCGGGTCTGCCGCGACGACCGCTTCCAGATGACGGAGCGCCTTTTGATAACGCCGCAGCTGAAAGTACGCGCAACCGATCAGATATTCAATCTCAGGGGCGGAACCGCACTGTTTGAAGGCCGCGATGCTTTCCGTCCAATTTGCTTCGAGAGCCGAAAACATTCCCCAGGCAAAGTTGACCAAGGTGCTCGAACTTTCGTCGTTAACGAGCAGACTCAAATGGCGCTTTGCCTTTTCAAGATTGCCCAATTCGCCGTGCCCGACGCCGGAGAGGAGAAGCGCACCGCGATCGTCCGGCGCGAGTACAAGCGCCTGGTCGGCGAGTTCGGCCGATCTCGAAAATCTATCAGCGAGAAAAAGCTGCAGCGCAAAGTAGATCAGCAGCGCCGGGTTGCGCGGCGAAAGCAGCCTCGCCCGCTCAAGCATCTGCAGTCCCTGGCGCTCATTGCCTTCGCTCAATAATCGCCGGCCATCGCTGATCAGCTTGGCCAACACTTCCGAATTCCCAGCTCCGTGACCGGCGATTATGTTCTGAATCTCCAGGTCATCCGCAATCGGTCCGTCCGGCAGTGTCGTAGGATTTTCGGGATCCGGTTCAGAACTTTCTCCGATCGTCCGCGTTTCCTTCCGATTCATCATCCCGACGATGCCGTAAAGATCCTTGATCAGATCGCGTTCATCCTTCAGGATCTGGGTCTGTTCGCGAAGGATCTCTACCGCGCCCTGAAGCGCCTCGGACATCTGCGCCTGTCTGAGTTCAAGTATCGAAACCCGTTCAAGCAAATGATCCTCGTAGTACGAAGGCGTCTGATTTGTGTCGTATTGAAGCGAATTCGGAAAAACGACAAGAAGCAGACGGGTGCCGCATTCGACGCAATTCGCATCATTTAGCGAATTCGGCGCGCGGCAATTTTGGCAATATACGGTCTGATTCTTCAAAATCGTTGAGGCTAATCGAGATCCAGCGGATTCTTGAACGGCAGGTGACTCTCGCCGTCTGCCCGCTTCAAAGCTTCCTTGAACTTCTCATCCAACAAACGCTCGCGATCCTTTTGCGAAGACATCTCTTGCGCAAACAATTGGTCACGAAGGTCCTTTTGTTTGTCGAGATCGCTTTTCAGATCCTCGAAAGATCCGGTTGGCTTCTTCTTTTCTTCAAAGCCGAGAACCGCGCCCGTCTGAGCGTCGATCGTCAGCGCGGCATCGCAGCAAGGACAAATGACACTGAACTTTTCCATATAAAGACTACTCCGGTTTCTTACTCTTCCTTTCGTCCTGAACATCGGTTGAAGTTGGAGCCACGTTTATCCCTATTGCCGCGAGGATGTTGCCGGGGGCCATACTCCGGAAATTTTCCATCTTGTCAGCCGGAGCTTCGGCGGCTTTCCCGTTCTTCAGATAGACGATGTATTTTGAACCGTCTTTCAGCATCCTTCGCTCGACCTTTACGATCATCGGGTGATTCTTGAACTCCCGAACCTCCATAAAATTGCCGGATTTGTCCATCGCCGACGTAAATGTCGAGTTATCCGGCCCGGGCCGCGCGGCGTAAATCGATGTCTTCAATTCGTTCGAACTGTTGGAAACGTTTGAATTGGCGGTCGGCGGCGGGAACGGGTTCGCGGCATTTATATTCTGCGCGCCGTCGGTATGAGCGGGGACGACATTCGCCGAATTTCGATCGATCGAGTTCGATTGAGGCTCCTCGCGCACGGTCGAACACGCGCCGACGGCGACAATGAGCAGAGAAACAACAGCTGCAATAACGATACTTTTCATCACGGATTCTTGCGCACGTCCGCAAAATTCACTTCGCAAACGGCAACTTCCAAAATACTGGAATTAGATCAGTTGCGCAATTCGGGCCGAATTTCTCATACCCGCAGCCGGACCGGTGACTCAGGTGTACCGATCTGTCGGATAATCTTCGCTAAACACTCGATTTGACTGTTTAACTCTACAGTTTCCTTTCACTTGCATAAGAAACCTTTACATTTGAGCAAAATCCGTGATAACTTACCGTTCTTCAAACACTAAGGTTAAAGGTTTGTTCGATTAGCAAGATATACGGGCACGAAACCTAATACTTGGATCGCGTGGCCCCTGGCCCGGATCGGCTGATGTGAAGATATGCGCCTCTTTTTGCCGCCGGCCGTCACCGGATGGTTTTGAAGTTGGGGACGCAGTGGTCTTTCGGTTCTCCCGCTACGTGAGCGGGGATATGAAATTATGCGCGACCGATTCGGATGATCAGGCTTGCTCTTGACTCCGCCCGGCATCGGCTGACCTATTGGCAATTTTTTTGGAAGTTTATGAAGTGGCCCCTTGGATGTTCCACGGGTTCTTGGAGGACAAATGAATCGAAACACGTTTTTATCACTCTCAAAGTCGGCGCTTTTGGTCGCTTTTTTCGCGGCCTCGCTGCTTGTTACGGCGGGCGCATCTTATGCGGGTCCGTCGTCACTCACGATGACCGGCAAATATGGGCTCGGTCCGTCGATTACGACGGCGCGTTACGGCGGAAGCGTCGTCGTCACGGGCAACGGCTTTGGGAAAGGTGAACTGGTCGGTCTTTCGCTCGGAGTTGCCGGTTCGGAACTGAAGTCCGGCGGAGAGCTTTGGGCCGCACAATTATACGCGGACACCGGCGGATCTTTTGAAACGAGTCTTTCAGTAGACTCGCTCGTATCGCCGAACGGACGATTCGTCATCCGGGCGTCGGGGTTTGAAACAAAGTCGTTGATCGAAATTGAAATCAGCGCCGTCCCGAATGCGACGGCCGACATCGACCAGTGCGCTAACGGACCCTTTGCGACGCCGGTTTTGTGCACCGGAGCGAACTGGCTGAACGCGAACGTCACCCAACTCAACGGTCATTATTACGAGGGCGAATCGATCCCTTACCGGATCAAGTTCGACAGTCTGACCGTCGGAGGCTCGAACACGGTAACGATCGAATGGGACACGACCCAAGCCGGAAAGCACGCGCTTGATTACCTGACCAGCTACAATCGGACCGAAGTTTCCCCGGGCAACAATCCTTGTTCGGGCGTTGCCGGAGCGCATTGCGCCGGCGCGCCGACCACATTTCCGATCCCCCTCGACCCGAACGTTTCAGGTGCCGGCGTCACGCAGGTCGGCGGTCAGGCGTTCACGTTGTGGGGCGGTACGATCACATCGGTTTCTGCCTACACGGTCTCCGGATCTTATGCCGGAAACAGTTCAACACGGATCACGCTGACTTTCACGTCGAGCGCGGTCAATCCCGTTTTGGCGTGGGGCGCTCACATCGCTGACCGCAACGACTGGTCGGCTATGGGTGGCTCGGCATCGGACATCAGCGGTTCGCCGTATAGCACACGGGTCGTTGACCTCAACGGCGCGAGCGTAAACCAGAGCCGGTCCCTCGCTAACACCGCAGTGCGTTTGGTCTCAAAAATGGTCATCATCAAACAGGCGAATCCGGAAACGACGCTTCCGTTTGGTTTTACTGTTATTGGACCGTATTTTTCCTTTCCGTTCACGCTATGGGACGATGGGGTTGATAATGACGCGACGCCAAATAACAGATCATTCCCCCAACCGATTGAGCCGGGGGGCGCGGAATTCTACTCTTTCACCGAGGACCAGCCCGGTGGATTCTACCAGCTGCAATCGATCGTTTGCACGATCAACGCAGGCGGAGCCAGCCAGGCAACCATTTCCATTCCGGCACGTTTGGCAAAGATCGATTTGAGTTACGGCGGCACCGTCACCTGCACCTTCACGAACAACGTCTTGACGGCGGCGAATGCTTCGGTCGGCGGACGCGTGACCGATCCTTCCGGCAACCCGCTCGGCCGTTCGACGGTGACGATCTTCAATACCGCGACTGGGGAGACCCGACGGGCGATCACCAACCAGCTGGGCCATTATCGATTCGATGATCTGGCGGTCGGCGATTTCTACGTCGTGACGGTATCGAACCGGAAGTACACATTCCCCGACAACACGGTCTCGTTCACGCTGAATGACGCCGTGGACAACCTGGACTTC
>JBGSWK010000065.1:0-2118 GCA_041752475.1 Pyrinomonadaceae bacterium
CGCGGACGGGCGGAAGAACGCGAGGTCGGTCTTGCCGTCGCCGGTGAAGTCTCCCGGAGTCAGCGTGTCCGTTTGGCTGCCGAACTGGAACGCGCGGTTGCCGCCGTCGCTCGAACGCAGATACCACCACTCGCCGACCGCGGGCCTGAAGATCGACACGTCGGTCTTGCCGTCGCCATCGAAATCCACGAAACGGCGGCCCGGCGCAGTCGGCGCAAGCGAGCCCTTGGCGAGTTCGCCTGCAAAAGAGATCGCGAGCTTTGTGAATTTTAACGCGTGGTTTGCGTTGTTGCCGCTTTGGGAAATCGTGTCGTTTGCCGAGTGGATCGTGCTGTTGTACGTCTGCATCGTCGATTCAAACGGCATCGAGGTAGGATAACTGCGGTTGTACCACGAAGCGTGGTCCGAGCATCCGTAGCCGCAGGCCGAAGTTCCGACCGAGAGAGATGGCTGATATGCCGTCAGCAGATCCTGGACAAACTGATTCTGCGCGGCGTTCGAATAGTCCGTCATCAGCACGATATCGAACCCCGAACCCTTGTAATTCGTCATATCGAGCTGCATCACGCCGACGACGTTCTTGTTTTGAGTGCGGTAATCGAGTGCGATCGCCGCCGAACCGCGGAGTCCGACCTCTTCGGCCGCGTAGGCCATAAACTGGATCGTCCGGTTCGGGCGAAACCCTTTCGCCATCAGCACGCGGATCGTCTCGGTCAGGCTCGCGACGCCGGACGCATCATCGTCCGCACCGGGCGCATTCAGCGTCGCACCGCCGCTGTTGATCGAATCCTGATGCGCTCCCAAAACGACGATCTCGTCCGGCAGCGTCTGTCCCCGGATCGTCAGAATGACGGACGGCTGCGGAGTTGTCGCCGTCGGATGAACATAGTTTTCGACCGTCACGTCCGGCCGTCCGGCGGCAAGGGCCGTCCATTTGTTCTTGATCCAGTTGGCCGAATCGAGGCCGGTCGGTTGATTGTGCCGGCGGGTTGTAAAGGCCGAGAGGTCGAGAATCACCTGACGATTCTGAAGTTCACTGGCTTCGGCGAGCATCGGCGCGACGGCGGTCTGATTGTCGATCGTATAAGTGACGAATTGCGCTGCCGGATCGACGGCGAGCAAGGCATCGACCGAGGCGATCGCGTCTTCCTTGCCCGGATGCGCGACGAAGCCGCTGCATTTGTGAAAATGCTCGTGCATCAGGCGCGACAAGGCTTCCATCTGAACCTCACTCAAACGGAGAAGAGCAATCCCGCCAACCGTCATTTCGACCTTTGCGTCGCGAAGGCCGCTAGGGTCATCGACAATGTCGTTTCGGATCTGAGCGAGTTCGTTCTGATCGACCGATACCCAGATCCCGGCATCCTCGGCACTTGCGGCGGTGTAACGGAAGATAGAGAATCCGAGAACCACCAACACTAAAGTGGTCATTGAGAGCATACGTTTTGTTCGCGACATAGTATTAATCCGGATTGGAAACGATGACAGGTCCGCGGACGGACACCAGAATACCTGCCCGACAGGTAGATCACGCCTTTAATTTAATCCCAAACCCGCATTTCCGCAATCGGTGCCGATATTAGCAAAACCGATGCAGAATATAAGACAAGTTTAACTTTACGTGGTGGAATGCTGTTCGCCGCGAAATACGCAGAACACATAGATGTTTGAGAGATTCCGCCGTTCAGCGTGTGTAACACGCGCAAGGACGATAGCACCACGTGAAGCGAAGCGAAACGTGGTGGGCCGCACGCCGAAACGGACCGTGTGTAACACGCGTAACATTAGGCAAAAGCAACAGTTACGCGTGTTACACACGCGCCGTTCAGATATTGCGACCGACACCACGCTGCACATGGTGCTATCGTTTTGGCGCGTTTTACACACGCTGCGAAGACATTTCAAGCGCCCCCGCGTTCAATCCGAACGAACGGTTAGCGGACGAACGCGTTCGGCACAGGGATGTCGCCGGCGGCGCCGAAGCCTTCGATCAGAAGGCCGGCGGTGCTGCGCTGGACGTACCAGACGTTCGTCGATGAACGGAAGACCGCGCCGTCGTATTTGCCGTCGCCGTCATAGTCTCCCGGGACCGGAGTGTCGGTCGAGAGCCCGAACGGG
>JBGSWK010000066.1:0-26570 GCA_041752475.1 Pyrinomonadaceae bacterium
ACGGCTCAGCCATCCCGAAAAGATGAAGGACGTCAGGATACCCGGCAAACCGCCGCAAACGGCCTGACCCAGCCAACCGGTTTTGAAAACGGGATGATACAGGGATGCGATATCATTTCCACAACTTTTGACACGGGCTCCACGGACGAACTCCGGCAGGATTACACCGGCTATCAGAAAGACAACGAATCGGGCCTCGAATACGCGCAGGCGAGATACTACAACACCGCCCACGGCCGGTTCACGTCGGTCGATCCCCTGACCGCCAGCGCCACGATCCGCGATCCGCAGTCGTTCAACCGCAATTCCTACGTTCTCAATTCCCCGTACAAGTTCACCGATCCGCTCGGATTGCTTCCGCTGACATCCGCGGGAGCGTGCGGGGAATGGTGCCAAAACAGCAGTAGTTATGTTGACGGATCCGCAATCCGGGGACGGGACACGACGTTTGGACACCTCAAAACGATAAGCGAGATTTGGCGAGAATGGTGGGATTCGGTGGTAAAGGCGTCGAAGGGAATCTCGGACGCGGACGTCATCGCTGCGATTGCGGCGGGGAACGCGCCTGCTTCTACATCGCCGCCAGGTATTTCGTTTAGCAACATCAGAGTCGTAGCCCGAAAACCTAGAAGGAATGAGAACGGTGAGATTGTCAAATTGAACGGAAATACAGTTTTCGATGAACAAGTTCTGGCGACTGGAGTTCGTCAAGAAGACCTCAGCAATGGCGAGTACGTCCTGAATCTAAACGGAGCCGTCGATTCTCTCGAATCCGGCGCTCAGGTATTTCTTGTTGCAGATGCGCAGATTCTCGAACAGGGCAATTCAGATCGAGCTGCGTTTGAGAATGATGACAAAGCGACGGTATCCCGCGGAATCCCGAACATCGTTACGGAGAAAGAGGTTACCGAACGCACTATTTCAAGTGACGGGCGCCGTATGACAGTCTATGTGCAACTTTCTATGGGCCGGGACGGAATCGGTCAAGGAACGATCGGAACGCTGACGCTTAGAGCACAGGCTTCCTACGTGGATCAATACGATTCTCGAACGAACAAAGTGTTGACGCCAAAGAAGGCGGCTCAGAATGTTCGCATAACGCTGAAAAACATTGATCCGGCTACGACCTTTAGGAAGAATTGATAGAAACATCACGGGAGAATACAATGAATATGAAGAACGTCAGCAGATTCGTTTTGCCACTTTTTCTGTTAACTTTGTGGGTAAATTCGGTAGTTGGTCAGACGCCGTCACAAGACGATTCGCTTTACAGATTGCCAAAGCCGTATTGCACGAGCCTCGCTGTAATCCAGAATCGATCACCGCTGCAGTTTGAGGCTGTCGATGTGCTTCTTGAACCTTCCGGGCGAATTCCATTCCTTGATTGGACGTTACGAAATAATTCAGCGAAGACAGTGCGACGGTTCGTGGTTGCCTTCAAGATCCGAACCAATGTTGACCGATGGAAAGAAGTTCGCGGAGGCCTGGATGAATACGACATCGGGGTCGGCGAAAAAATCGACATAATACCGCCAAACGCTATTTATCGTGAGGCGAGATACAAGCCGGCGACGACTATGCCTCAAGGCGTGCGTGACTTGCTCGCAATCGACAAGGAACCCGACACTAAGTTCATTGTCGTATTTGCAATGATTAGGAAAGTTGTTTTCAGTGATGGATCAGTTTATGAGGAAGACGATGATGTTTTTCGGAATTTCTGGTAGATCCCGCCGTCCTCAAAACAATTAGTGCGGAAGCAATTTTAGAATGCTCATCGGAGTCGAATCCCGATGAGCATTTTGCATAAAGATCACAAAACCGACGAATCCGAGATCAAATTCAAGTTCCTTTCGGACTCGGTACTGAAAGCGTTCGAAAAGGACAACGCATTTTGGATTTTGGATTGGCCGTGATCAAAACGTTCGCAGGAAGCGACATGTGTTCGATCACTTATCGGGACGTCACGCGTGAACGCGTAACTCCTACGGGTTGAGCAAATCCAAAATCCAAAATCCGCAATCCCAAATGTGTGGGCTTGCCGAAAAACGCGCATCCCGCGCGGTCCCTGAATCCAACACAGAAGAGGAAGAAGTTATGTCGAAAGAAAACGCCGGCGCCCAAGGGAGTCAGTTGTCGGTCGCGTTCCCGTTGACCGTCGCCGCCAAAGGGACGCGGAATCCGCGACGGTACGGATATGTGGCCCGTATGCGTCAACAAGCCGCAGAGCGGCGGCAGAGTTTAGCCGTGGCGCGTAAGCCCACGGTGACCGGGCAACAGTCATCAAGCCGCCTCAGCGGCGGCGGCAGAATTTAGCCGTGGGTTTCAACCCACGGTAAGCTTCGAAAAGGGCCGCGCGTCGCGTCAGCGACGACCCGAATCAGCCGTCGCTGACGCGACGAAATCCCGACAACGCGATGTCCGTGGGTTGAAACCCACGGCTAAATTCAGGGCATCGCTACGCGATTCGGATCCTCGCGCTCTGGGCCGAGGCGCTTGACGAGTTCAAGGCGGCGGCGATCACCTCGTTCCGGTTCTGGAATGACATCGCGGACGCCGATCTTGAAATCGAGACCGACGATGAAGCGATGAGCTACGCCCTGGAACTCGAAAAGTCTCTGAAGTCCGTCGCCGGCGCGATCGAAATCGCGACCGACGGCGACGCGCGGAAACATCTCCGCGCCGCCGGCGAGCGGATCATCGAACTCGCCAAATCGATCGAAATTCTGCCGGAGGATTCCGCGGCCGGTGCGCCGCAGATACCCGAGGCCGATCAAACGGAAGAGATGCGCAAGCAATTGGCCGACGCCCAGACGCGTGAGGCCGATCTGCGGACGCAGCTTGAACCTCGATTTATGAAAACCGTATTTGCGGACACATTTTTTCGGGCTGCTCTACTGAGTCCAAGGGATCAGTGGCACGTCGCGGCGGTTACTTTCCCGCTTGATGGGATTCAATTGGTAACAACCGAAACGGTTCTTATCGAACTTCTGAATTATTATTCCGATTTTGGGGCAGAAATGAGGAAAGTCGCGGCTGAAACTGTTCGTGACATAGTTGCCGATCTGTCGGTAACCTATCTCACGCATCAGCCGGAGATCTTCCTGGAAGGACTGGAACTATTCGAACGACGTCCTGCCAAGGGGTACAGTCTGACTGATTCCATTTCGATGGTGTCGATGCGAAATATGAGGATTTCATATGTTTTGAGCCACGACAAGCATTTCGAACAAGAGGGTTTCACAATTCTCTTTTAAGACTCTCGATTGGACCGTGAATCCAACTCATCAGCATTTCTTCCTGCTTGAACAGAGCGTTTTCGGCCTTTTCACCGAGCGTCATCGGCATTTTGAAGAAGATCGAAAGCTGTTCCTGGATTCCGCCTTCGCCGCGTTGGCGGGCGAGGTCGAGGCAGCGGGCGATCTCGATCGCGAGCGGCGCGGCGAGGATCGAATCCTTGCACAGGAAGTTGACCTTGAGCTGCATCGGGCGGCCCATAAAGCCGACAAGATCGATATTGTCCCACGCTTCCTTGTTGTCCCCGCGCGGACGATAGTATCGAATGTCGACGATGTGATCCTCGACCTCATAACCGAGAATATCATCGAGCAGGGAACTTTTCGTCTTCACTTTCGAGGCGAGCGAACCGGCGTTCGAAAGTGCGAATCCGTCGCGGTTGCCGAGGATGTTCGTCGAATACCAACCCTCGACTTTGAGCGCACGCGTCTTAAAGGCCGGCGCGAGGACGCTTTTGATCATCGTTTGTCCGGTTTTGCCGTCCTTGCCGGCGATCGGTACTTTGTTCTTCGAGGCAAATTCGATCAGCGCCGGGATGTCGGCCGCGACCGACGGCGTGAAGTTGCCGTATGGTACGCCTTCCGCGATCGCGGCGTAGGCATAAAGCATCGCCGGCGAGATCTCGGGCGAGTCTTCATCGAGCGCAGCTTCGAATCCGGCCATCGAATTGAAGATCTCGTTGCCCTCGTCGGCGAGTCTTTCGGTTGAGGCGAGATTGACGACGACGACGCTTCCGCACTCCGCTTTGAAATCGCGCAGATTACGCCCGACCGCTTCGATCGTCTCCCGATGCGATGATCTCGAAACGGTATTGTCGCCGTCGATATTCGCGAGGAATTCCTTGTTTGACGCGGCGCGCCACGGTTTGATCGCCCGCAGTTCTTCTTCGACGGCAACGAATTGTTTATGCGTCAGAACATCGTGTTCCTCGGCCGCCTTGCCGAGATGCGCGCCGAAAAGGTCCCAACCGGCGAAGCGGATGTTCGCATATTGAGCAAGATCCGCTTCGACACCGGCAAGCGGAAGGCCCGTCGTGTCGATAAGGCCTTTTTTGAGAAGTTCGATGCCGGCGACCATCGTCGTTCCGACTGCGCCGCCGAGTCCGATCACCGCAATGCCAAGAGTTTTGCTGTCCATAGAAACGTTGATTTTACAATAGAATGTGCCGAAGTTCGCAACTCAAACCGCCAGCGGGCGAACCGTTTTTCGGGTCACGAGAAAGACGCCGATAAAAACCAACACGGACGCGACCAATAGCCGAAACGAAAAATGCTCGTCGAGAAAGATCACCGCTGAGACGAATCCGATCAGCGGCTGCAGATAAACGTAAACGGCGACGACCGACGGTTCGACGCGCGAGATCGAAAAGGCGCTGAAATAGTAGGCAAGGATGGTCGGAAAGATGACGAGCGCGCCGGCGAACGTCCACGAAGCGGCCGTGACAGATCCGAGATCGACGCCCGACAATGAGAAAAGGCCGATCGGCGTCGTCACGATACTGCCGAAAATGAAAAGCCAGGCAATCGATTTCAACGCGCCGTAATGCGAGATCAGCTTTTTCGAAATGGCGACGTAAAAGGCGTAGCACAAACTGTTGAGAATGATCAGGATGTCGCCCTGCGTCGTGTCCGAAGAAAAACTCGCGCGGCTCGGGTCGATGAGATAAATGACGCCAAACGCCGCAAGCGATATTCCGACGACCTTGCGCCACGTCAGTCGATCGTTGCCGATCAGAACGCTGATGGCGATCGTAAAGATCGGAATCGTCACCGAAAGCAGCGAGGTGTTGGCCGCTTTTGTGAGTGAAAGTCCTTTGAAGAAAAGAAGTTGATTCAGCGCGATCCCGACGAGCGCGAAGAACGCGAAATGCAGATAATGAATCCGTTCGTCGAGCCGGAGCGATCCGCGGAGCCGCTGCAGAAAGAAAAACGCGATCGCCGCGCCGGCGACACGAAACCCGACCAGCGCAAACGGCGGAAAGGCCAGCAACGCGAATTTCCCGAGCACCGTCGCCGTCCCGAACATCAGTTGGGTAAGCAACAGCGCGGCAATCGCGTAGTGGTCGGTTTTGGCGGTTTCTTCGGTCATCGAAATCGTTAATCCTAACAAATTCGAAGCCGAAACACGAAGAGGACGGGACTGGAGCGCAAGCGTCCCCGCTTGCAAACGGCGCTCGGCGCTCAATGCAAGCGGGACGCTTGTGCTCCAGTCGACGCTTGCGCTCCAGTCGACGCTTGCGCTCCAGTCTGCAGTCTTCTAGTTTCCGTTGAATGCGAGCGCCGGGGTCAGCGCGGGCGAGCGCAGGGCGACACTGCGCATTTCCTTTGACGCACGCGCCATAAAGGTCTCGATGTCCGAGATTTTCCGCGGCAGCGCCTTCGTCATCCATTCGACGCCGGTTTCGGTGACGAGCAAATCGTCCTCGATGCGGACGCCGATGTTCTTGTAGCGCTCGAACGACGGCCGGATCTTTTCCAGAAACTCCTTCATTCCGGGCTTTGTTTGATCGAAATAGTCGAGCGCGTCCTCGCGGACGTAAATTCCGGGTTCATTCGTCGTCACCATTCCCGGCTTGAGCGGCACCGTGTAATCGCCGACGTCGTGGACGTTCATTCCGAGCCAGTGCCCCCAGCCGTGCATATACCAGAGACGATATTGCGGAACCCCGACCTCGCGCGTTCCGCCCTTTCCGTCCGGAATCCTTTGAACCGTTCCCGGGATCATCGCCCCGACCTTTTCGATCAAACCGAGTTTCGCGAGTCCCTCTTCGACCGTCGCCGCAGCTGCCTGACCGGCTTCGCTGATCTTCGCACCGGGCTTTATCGTCGCCGCGGCCGACTCCTGAGCGTCGTAAACGATCTGATAGATTTCGGCCTGCGGTTTCGAGAACTTGCCGTTGACCGGGAAAGTGCGCGTGACGTCGGCCGTGTAATGGTCGTATTCCGCGCCGACGTCCATCAGAAGCAGGGAATTCGGCTCGACCGCACCCTGGGACTCGACATAATGGAGCGTCGTTGCATTCGCGCCGCAACCGACGATCGAAGGATAACCCCAATAGTCCGCGTTCCGCCGGCGGAATGTATATTCGACCTCGGCCTGGACCTCGTATTCCCAACCGGCGCGTCCGACCATTCCCATCGACCGCATTTGGGCCTCGGTGGTGATGTCGATCGCCTGTTGCAGAAGCCTGATCTCGTAGGGCGATTTAACGAGCCGAAGATCGCCGAAGAGGTCCTGGGCGTTGACCAATTTGTCGGCCGGAAGCGACTTCGAGAGCTCGCTTTCCTGTCGGAATTCGCGCATCCCGTCGGTGTCGCGAGCGTCGTACGGAAGCAGCAGATAAAGCTTGTCGAACCCCGCCGGAACGCTCACTCCGTCTTTTGAGTCAAACGCTTTCCCGTCTTTCAACGCCGCAACGAAGTCCTTTTGCTCGACCGCGTTGACGATCGTTTTGAGACCCGAAACGCGCATCGCATCCTCGTTTGAATACATCCGGCCGTTCCAGGTCTCGAACTGCGGATTGCGCTTCGGCAAAAAGAGTATCTCGCTCGTCGAGCCGCCGGACTTCGACAGGACGAGCGTCGCCCCGTTCTGTTTTAGTCCCGTCAGATAATAGAGATTGTTTTCCTGGCGGTACATAAAGTCGACGTCGTTGGTGTAGTTGCGCGGTTCGGCGCTGAAGAGAACCATCAGCGAGTTGTCCGCCATCTGGTCGAAAACGCGTGCGCGGCGGGCGGCGAGTTCGGTCTGCCGCTCGGCGTCTGAAAACTTCGGCGACGGCGGAGCGACGCGGATCGCAGACGGCTTCGGAGCATATAGTTCGGGCGTTGACGCGTGGACCGGCGTGATTGAGACGGCCATGACCGTCAGGATGATTGCGGCGATAAGTTGTTTCATTTGTCCTCGTTTACGTTTTGTTTAACCTCGATCGGCAGATCCTTTTCGGCGATATTTCCGAAGAAATCCCCGGCAAACACCCGGACGATATAGCTTCCCGGTTCAAGTGTTCCGGTATCGAAGAAATTCTCGCGGGCGATCTCGCCAAAGACCTCGTTCGTCGCGGTGTAGCGGAAAATCGTCTCGCCGGTCGCCCCGGACTTGCTTCCGTTGGCATAAACCAGCGTCACGGATTCGTTTTCCGGCAAACGGTCGAATCGGATCGTCCAATTCACCTCGCCGATCGCGGTTTTGTCAGCTTTTAAGATTTGATAACCGATCCGATAGACTCCAAGACGCCGGCGTTCGGCGTTTCCATCCATTCGGTCGTAAGCGCGGGCAACAATTCGCGTTTTTCCAACGACATTTGTACGTCCGGTTTTCGGATCGGTTTCAAATTCGCGCCAATTTTCATCCGTGATCTCGATTTTTTCGACCACCGGCGCGATCTTGTCCGAAGCCCCCGGAAGTTCGAGAGTCGCGAGGGCGTTCATTTCGGCGCCGCTCGGACCGGCGATGAGATGGACGTGATTCATCGGGTTGAGAGTGCCGATCGGTTCGCCGGCTTTGAACTTCGAACCGCGCGGGACGCGGACGCCCGTGGGTTTTCCGCTTGCATCACGATTGAAAACGAAGCGCGGATCGTCAAAACTCTGCTCGGCCGAATCGCGTCCGAGACGGATATGTATGTAGCCGAGCGTCGGGAGGCGCACCAGTTCACGGAGTGTCCCGAAGTTCTCGGCCGCCGCGACGCGCAGTACCTTTTCGTCGCGTATGAAGCGCGCGGTCTCGCCGTAGGAGCCGACGATGTCGAGACCGTTGTGAAACCAGATGTTCCGGCCCGACCCGTCGTTCTCGCCGCGGATCTCGCCGAGCGTTCCGGCGATCTCTCGCGTGCTCGTTGGCGGGTCGTACGGCCAGCGCGCCGGCGCCAGCGCGCGAAACTGCTCGGCGGTCGGGCGTTTGTTTTCGATCTCGTCGCGGGTCGCCGTTTTGCCGCGTTCGGTCGATGAGATCACCCGAACCGACTGATTCTCCGAGTCGGCGACGATGAGGTCTCCGGAGGAGTCGACCGCGATCCCGTTCGGACGGTCGAACATTGAATCCTGCAACGCGCAGTCGGCATAACCGCGTCGAGCGGCGGAAATGGTCTTCACCCGAATGGCGCCGATAGGTTCGATCATTCGAATCGCGTTGCCGTCGGTAAAATAGACCGTTCCCCAAGAATCGACAGCGACGGATGTCGGCTGATAAAGTCCGGCGGAGTTGAGCGGTCCGTCAACGAATTCGCCGGCACCGCCGGCGATGGTGTTCGTTGCTCCGTCGCCGCGAACCGCCCGCAGTCGGCCGTTGCCGGTGTCGGCGACGATGACCGAACCGTCGAATCCGACCGTGATCCCGGTCGGCGTGTCGAACCGGACCTTCGACGGATCCGGCGAATCCGCAAATCCGCGCGTCGAACCGGCGAGCGTTCGGACCTGACCATTTTCGACGACCCGGATCCGGTCGTTGTAGGTGTCGGCGACGTAGATCCGCGCGCCCTTGACGGCGATTCCGACCGGCGCGTTGAACAATGATTCGGCCGCGCCGCCGTCCTTGAATCCGGCACGGTTTTCGACTCCCGCGACGGTTTCGAGTTCGCCGTTTTGCTTCACCTTCTTGATCGTGTGCGTCCCGGAGTCGGCAACGAAGATCTCGCCCGATGCGGAAACGGCAATTTGCGACGGCGTGTCGAGTTTGTCGGTCACGACCGAAGATTCGCCGTTCTTCGCAAGTTTGACGATCTTGCCCGAAGCGCCGTCGGAGACCAGGATGTCGTCGCCGCTGGCCGCGACGCCGAACGGATCCGCGAGTTTCGACGGATCGAAATGAAAGGTACGCGTGTTCCTGAGCTCGGCCTTCGTCGGCTCGGTCCGCTTGCAGCCCGCAAGCGCACACGCCGCCAGCAAAAGCGGGAGAAGTCGGTGAAAAAGGATTCGGGTCATCACGAAATACAATAACGTCTGATCCGATTACAAATCAAAATATATTTGCTATTATCTCGAAACAGCCCCAAAACACACATTACAAGGAGAATTATCAATGTTTTCACTCGAAGACCTTTTAGGACAGCAACAGGGAAACGATGTCGTCAATCAGATCACCCAGCAGGTAAACGCCGAGCCGAGTCTCGTGAATACCGCCATTCAGATGGCATTGCCGGCGCTCATCAACGGCCTGGCGAACAACGCCGCGACGCCCGACGGCGCGCAGGCGCTTGACGGAGCATTGGCCAGCGACCACGACGGCAGCATTCTCAATAATCTCGGTGGGCTCGGAAGTCTCATCTTCGGCGGCGGACAAGCTGCGCCGCAGGTCAACGCCGGCGGAATTCTCGGTCATATTCTCGGCGGCGGCCAGGGGCAGGTGACGCAGCAGATCAGTAATGAAAGCGGTCTCAATATGGGACAGGTCGCGCAGATCCTGATGTTTCTCGCACCGATCGTGATGGGTTATCTCGGCCGTCAGAAACAACAGAACAGCCTCGACGCCGGCGGTCTCTCCGATCTTCTGACCAACCAGCAACAACAGATCCAGCAAGCGCCGCAGGGTTCGTTCCTGGAGCGGATGCTCGACGCCGACGGCGACGGCTCTGCGCTCGACGACATCGCGTCGATGGCGCTTAAGTATATGACGGGCAAGTAGTTCGATTTCGGGACGCCAGGCAATTGTCTTTCCCGCGAAACACGCCAAAAAACGCGAAAAATGGGCTTTTCAGGCTGTTTTTCGCGTTTTTCGCGGGAAGTCGACCTTGATGCGTGGTTTTGAAAGGTTCGAGAAATGCTCCCGATCGTTACGATCGACTTTGCGCCTTCGCGGCTTTGCGGGAAAATCAGCGTCGGCGTTCACGGACGAGGGCGTTCCCGCAAAGACGCCAAGGCGCCAAGCTTGGCCCGTCGATTGAAAAAACTCGTCCGCCTCCGACTCGATTCAACGCCGTCGCTTTTTGCGTCAAGCCGCCGGCGTCGGAAGATTCAGCGCAGGTTTTGTTTGGCCGCGGTGACAGGTCGTGCAGTTGACCGTCGCATTCGGGTTCAGGTTCTTTATCGCCTTTAGTGTTTGGCTGTTTATCGTGCCGACCATCGCCGCCATCTCGCGGGCGATCTGCTTCGTCGGCTTGTCCTCCGACTCCCATTTGCCTTCGACGTGACAATGGGTGCAGTCGACGCCGAGCGAGCGCGCATAACCCATCTCCATTATTCGCAGAAGCCGTCCGGCCGGGACACCCTTCAGCGTTTGAATGTTTTTGAAGACCTTCTCGGCGGGTTCGTTTTCCTTGCCCGCGATCTGCTCGGTCAACTTTGCCAACGCGTCTTTCTGGATGAACGGCGTCGGAGAGACGGTCGCCGTTTTATCCTGCGCGGTCACATTCGACCGTATTCCCGCCAAGCCGAACGATCCAAAGACCGCAAACGCGGCGAAAAACGAAATCGCCAAAATTCGAATCAGATTTTTCATACTCTTTCTACGACAATCTGTCGTGAGGGTTCCGAAATTGGGTCAACACTACCCCCCGCTCATAAGTTTTTCGCGTCAATTCACGCGAGAGGCGTCATTTTTATGCAACCGGCGGTGTTCTATTTGAAACAAAGACGTACCGAAATCGTTTAGAATCGAGACCTTGTCAATTAATACGGATATCTTAAAAGGAAAATATATGCTGAAAAAATCGCTTGCGCTCGGGCTGTTGCTGATGCTCGGGGCGCTGAATACCGTTCTGGCGTTTCCGCCGGCGAACCCGTTCTTCGATGACGACAAACAGGAGATCAAGAAGCTTCCGCCGGTGAACTGGATCCGGAGCCGCAAGATCGACGTCAAACATATCGCGGTCGATCTGCGGTTCAACTGGGAAAAGGAGCAGGCTTACGGCTCGTCGACGATCACCGTCGCGCCGTTCTCCGACACCGACCGCATCAATCTCGACGCTGCCTATATGACGATCTCGTCGGTCAAACTCGGCGGCAAGGATCTCAAGTTCAACTACGCCGGCAAGGACGCGAACGACAATCTGGAAATTATTCTCGACCGCGTGTACAAGCGCGGCGAAGACGTCACAGTGACGGTCGAATACGCCACGAACTACGTCAACAGCGCCGGCGGCGACACCGCGATCGGAAGTTTCGGACGCGGATTGCGATTTATCAAACCGAACGCCAATCAGCCGAACAAGCCGTATCAGATCTGGTCGCAGGGCGAAACCGAGTTCAACCGTTACTGGTTCCCAAGTTACGACACGCCGAACGATTTCCGGACTACCGAACTCCGCGCGACCGTCGACAAGAAATTTACCGTCGTCTCGAACGGTAAACTCGTTTCGAAGACGGAGAACGCCGACGGCACGGTGACCTTCGACTGGAAGATGGAACAGCCGTATTCGAATTACCTGACGTCGATCGTCGTCGCCGAATACGCCGAGGTCAAGAGCGGCGAGTATGCCGGCATCCCGATCGTCGCTTACGGCTACAAGAACGAAGCCAAGGAAGTTTATGAAACGACGAAGAGCGTGCCCGATATGGTCAAGTTCTTCTCCGAAAAGACGGGCGTCAAATACCCGTATGCGAAGTACTCGCAGGCAATGGTCGAGGATTTCGGCGGCGGAATGGAGAACATTTCGGCGACGACGCAGATCGAGGAAATGATCGTCGATGCGCGGACGATGATTGACAACGACAGCAACTCGCTGCAGGCCCACGAACTCGCGCACCAGTGGTTCGGCGACTACGTCACCTGCCGCGACTGGGGCCAGATCTGGCTCAACGAATCGTTCGCGACCTATTTCGACGGGCTCTATCACGAATACAGCAAGGGCCACGACGATTTTCTTTACAACAATGTCCGCGCGAACCAGAACGTGTACTACAACGACTGGAAAAGCGGCAACCGCCGGCCGATCGTGACGAAGTATTACGCCAACAAGGACGCGATGTTCGACAACTACGCGTACCCGCGCGGCGCGGCGGTGCTCCATATGCTGCGCAAGCATCTCGGCGACGAGAATTGGTGGAAGGCGATCAATCACTATCTGACATCGAACGCGCACCAGCCGGTTTCGACCGAAGATTTCCGGATCGCGATCGAGGAATCGACCGGCCAGTCGATGGACTGGTTCTTCGACCAGTGGCTTTACCGGATGGGACATCCTGTTTTTGAGGTCACAAAAAGCTATGACGCGGCGTCGAAAAAACTCACCTTGAACGTGAAGCAGACGCAGAAGGTCGATCCGTTCAACGAGTTTCCGCAGGTCGAGTACTTTCAGACATACGTCGATGTCGAGGTCGACGGCGGCGTCAAACGGGTCTGGATCGAGCCGAAAGCCGAAAACGTTTTCACGTTCGATTCGCCGGCAGAGCCGAAGCTTGTCAATTTTGACTTCGAAGGAACGCTCATCAAGGAGATGAAGTTCGAGAAGTCGGTCGACGAGATGATCTACCAACTCGCCAACGACAAGGACGTTCTCGGCCGCCGTTGGGCCGGCGAGCGACTGACGGCGGCGTACAAAGCTGAAAACGCGGCCAAGGCGGACCAGGAAAAGATCCTCGCCGCGTTCCGCAGATCGGTCGAATCCGACAGTTCGTGGCGAATTCGGCGCGGACTCCTGTCGGAGATCGCGAACATCGTCTCGCCGGATCCGGCTCCGGGCGCCGAACGTCCGGTCGCAATACTCGACGACGCGACGCTGGCGACGGTTCTCAAAGCGGCGAAGGACAAGAACAACCTTGTTCGCGGCGACGCTCTGGAACTTCTCGGCGAAACGCAGGATGCGAAATATGCCGACCTGTTTCTTGCCGGGTTGAGCGAACAAAGCTATTTCATCGTCGGGCAGTCGGCACAGGCGATCGCGCGTTCGAAGAGCCCGAAGGCTTTCGACGCGCTCAATCGGTTACTGACGCAACAGTCGTGGAAGGGAACGCTGCAGATGGCGGCAATGAACGGACTGGCCGAGCTCGGCGATCCGCGCTCACTCGACACGGCGATCAAATACGCGCAGGACGTCAATCAGCCGAAGTCGGTGCGCTCGACGTCGCTCCGCATCATCGGATCGGTCGGAAAAGGCGATCCGCGTTCGTTCCCCTTGATCTTCGAAGCGTTCAAAACGGCCCTTGCCAGTCAGGATTTCCAGGGTATCTTCGACAGTTCGCAGGGTATCATCAAGCTTGCCGACCCGCGCGGTCAGGAAGCCTTCGATATGCTGCGGGAGAAATTCAAGGACAATTCGCAGATCATGGGCTTCGTGACCTTCCTTGAGAATCAATTCAAGGCGGCGATCAAGAAGTAGTCTGAACCCGTGAGTTAGGCAACTTGCGAAGTCGGATCGGCGGGTTCCCGCTGATCCGACTTTTTGTTGAGCCAAAACACATAGAAAGCGAGCCAACCTGAACGCCGGTCGTGCAGATCCAGATGCAGTATCGTGAAAATCTATGTGTTCTCTATTTCTATGTGGTTAACAAGCCTGTATTGCGGCTTGGCGCCAATTGACGATCTGCGAGGTGGAACTGATTCGATAGTTTTGACTTTGATTGCCCGAAGTGCTTCAATTTAGGTGCGACGTGGTGAGTTAAAGCGACTTGCGACCACGTAAAATAAGCCGCTAAACAGCTAAGAGTTTGAGGTCGAAATTTTTGAAACTCTGCGCTCGTCCGGCGCGGAGATTTTTTTGTTTGGGGCTATGGCGAAATTGATAAGCCGGATAATCTTGTTCACCGGTGACACGCGGAAGATGGCTGAGTTTTACACTGATGTGATCGGCCTCAAAGTCGTCGATGGCAGCGATCCTGGTTTCGTTATTCTCGGCGGGGAGGGCTGCGAGCTGGCGCTGCACCAAATCCCGCATGAATACTTGACTGAAGGCGAGCCGGTCGCGCCGCGCGAAGATTCTTACGTCAAGTTCGTTTTTCACAGCGATGATGTCGAATCGGATCGTGAGAGATTGGTCGCCGCGGGCGTGCGGATGCGCGAGGTTCACCGATACGAAGGGATGGCGTTTTGCGACGGGATCGACCCCGAAGGCAATATTTTTCAGATCAGCAGCCGGGTTTAGTCCGGAATGCGCAACGGCCGGTTTTGCCCGCGAATCTTCGCGAATCCGCGCTAATATGAACGACGATTCAAGACCCGCGAAAGAACGGCGATTCTTGAATTGTTCAAACTGGATTCGGATCAGAATCGCATTCGCGCCGATTCGCGGAGATTCGCAGGCAAGTAATTTGGGTTTAGTGTTATGAGTCAATTTTTGGATTTACTGAAGGAGAAGATCGTCGTTTTCGACGGTGCGATGGGCAGCAATCTGCAGTCGCAGAATCTGACGATCGACGATTGGGGCGGGCCGAATTTCGAGAATTGTTCGGAAAATCTCCTGTACACCAAGCCGGAGGCCATCGAAAAGGTCCATGTCGGCTTTCTTGAAGTCGGCTGCGACGTCATTGAGACGAATTCGTTCGGCGGCGGGGAAGTAGTGCTTCAGGAATTCGGGATCGCCGACAAGGCGTACGACGTCAACAAGCTCGCGGCGAGTTTCGCCAAAGATTTCGCGAATCAGTACTCGACGAACGACAAGCCGCGGTTCGTCGCCGGATCGATCGGGCCCGGCACGAAACTGCCGACGCTCGGACACATCAATTACGACGATCTGAAAAGGTCCTACGTTCAGCAGGTCCGCGGACTGTTCGACGGCGGCGTCGATATGTTCATCGTCGAAACCTGCCAGGACATTCTGCAGACCAAGGCGGCGCTGGCGGCGATTTTCGACTTTTTCAGGGAAAACCGCGTCAAGATTCCCGTCATCGCGCAGGTCACGATCGAGACCTTCGGGACGATGCTCAACGGCACCGAGATCTCAGCGGCGCTGACCGCGCTCGAGCCGTTCCCGATCGACATCATCGGGATGAATTGCGGAACCGGTCCCGACCAGATGACCGAAAGCGTCAAGTATCTGTGCGAGAATTCGCCGTTTCCGGTCTCGGTTTTGCCGAACGCCGGACTGCCCGAAGTCAAGGACGGGCAGCAGTACTACACCGAATCGCCTGAGGATTTCGGGCGCAAGATCGAGCATTTTGCGCGGGATTTCGGGGCGAATGTCGTCGGCGGCTGTTGCGGCACGTCGTTCGAGCACTTGCGCGAGGCGATCGAGCGCGTCAGTCGCCTCTCGCCGAAACAGCGCGATCCGCATCTCGTTCCGTCAGCCTCGTCGATCTATTTCCAGCAGCCGTACACGCAGGACAATTCGTTCCTGATCGTCGGCGAGCGCGTCAACGCTTCCGGGTCGAAAAAGATGCGCGATCTGCTGCAGGCCGAAGACTGGGACGGACTCGTCAGCCTCGCCAAGGAGCAGGAGCGCGAGGGCGCGCACGTGCTCGACGTCAACGTCGATTTCGTCGGCCGCGACGGCGTCGCCGATATGCACGAACTCGTTTCGAGGCTCGTCACGAACGTCCGCATCCCGCTGATGCTCGATTCGACCGAGTGGGAAAAGATGGAAGCCGGACTCAAGCTTGCGGGCGGCAAATGTCTCTTGAATTCAACGAATTTCGAAGACGGCGAGGAGCGCTACTTAAAAGTCCTCGGTCTCGCGAAGGAATACGGCGCGGGCGTTGTCGTTGGATTGATCGACGAGGACGGGATGGCGCGGACCGCGGTCGACAAGCTGCGCATCGCGCGGCGAGCATACAATGCCGCGACCGAATTCGGGATCAACGCGCACGATGTCTTTTTCGATCCGCTGGCATTGCCGATCTCGACCGGGATCGAGGAAGACCGCCGCAACGCCGCCGAAACCATCGAGGCGATCCGCACGATTCACTCGGAAATGCCCGAGGCGAATATCATTCTCGGCGTTTCGAACATCTCGTTCGGGCTGAATCCGGCGGCGCGTGTCGTTCTGAACTCGATCTTTCTGCACGAATGCGTTGAAGCCGGGATGAATTCGGCGATCGTCAATGCCTCGAAGATCCTGCCGCTCAACCGTTTCAACGAACACGAGATCGACGTCGCGCTCGAGCTCATCTACGACAAACGAAAATTCGAGGGCGACATCTGCACATACGATCCGCTCGGCGAGTTCACGACGATGTTCGCCGGGAAAACGGCGAAATCGATGAAGCAGGACATTTCAAACCTGCCGGTCGAAGAGAAACTAAAGCATCACATCATCGACGGCGAGAAGATTGGGCTTGAGGACAGTCTCAAAACCGCGCTTGAAAAATACGAGCCGCTCGAGATCATCAACACCATTTTGCTCGACGGAATGAAGGTCGTCGGCGATCTTTTCGGGTCCGGGCAGATGCAGCTGCCGTTCGTTCTTCAATCGGCGGAAGCGATGAAGACCGCAGTCAAATTCCTCGAACCGTTTATGGAAAAGGTCGAGGGGTCGAACAAGGGAACGATGATCCTCGCGACGGTCAAGGGCGACGTTCACGACATCGGCAAGAATCTGGTCGATATCATTTTGACGAACAACGGCTACCGCGTCATCAATCTCGGGATCAAGCAGCCGATCGAGGACATCCTCAACGCTTACAACGAGCACGGCGGGGACGCGATCGGAATGTCCGGGCTGCTGGTGAAATCGACGCTGATTATGCGCGACAATCTCGAGATAATGAAAGAACGCGGGATCGACGTTCCGGTCATTCTCGGCGGCGCCGCGCTCAATCGAAAATATGTCGACAACGATCTCGTTCCGCTTTACGGCGGCAAACTTTTCTACGCCCGCGACGCCTTCGACGGTCTTCACGCGATGGACGAGGTGACCGGCATCGAACAACGCGCTGCGAAGATCGAGCCGACAGAGACTGCAGCGGCGGCTGGTTCGGCCGCATCGTTCGATACCGTTGCGGATTCAGAAGATCTCGTCGGCGAAGACGCCAAACTCGGAATGGTCGCAGCGCGGGTTTCGCAGCGGGCGGTCACCGAAGAGCGTACAAAGCATACGACGCCGTCGGATGTAACCAAAACGGTTACAATTCCGAAAGCTCCGTTTTACGGCTCGAAGGTCGTCGAACTCACGGATCTCAACAAGGTTTTCGAGTTCATCAACGAAACGGCTCTGTTCAAGGGACAATGGCAGTACAAGCAGGGCAAGAAGACGGCCGCCGAGTACGCCGAGATCCTCGAAAAGGAAGTTTATCCGCGGTTCCGGGATGTGAAAGCGCAGGCGATCCGCGAAAAACTTCTCGAAGCGAAACTCGTTTACGGTTATTTCCCGTGCCGTTCGGCAGGGAACGATCTGATCATTTTCGAGGATGACGAATCCACCGAGCGCCTGCGTTTCACGTTTCCGCGCCAGCCGCTCGAACAACGCGGCTCGAAAAACCTGTGTCTCGCCGATTACTTTGCGTCGGACCGCACGGACGTCGTCGCGTTCCAACTCGTGACGATGGGCCGCAAGGCGTCTGAACATTCGCACAAACTCTTCAAATCCGACAATTACACCGACTATCTTCTGTTCCACGGGCTTTCGGTCGAAGCCGCCGAAGCGCTCGCCGAACTCTGGCACAAACGCGTCCGCGAGGAACTCGGGATCGCCGGCGCCGATTCGCCCGAACTGAACAAGCTTTTCAAGCAGGGTTATCAGGGTTCGCGCTTCAGTTTCGGCTATCCGGCCTGTCCGAATCTCGAGGATCAATCGAAGATCTTCGAACTCCTCGGCCCGGAACGGATCGACGTCGAATTGTCGGATGAATTCCAGCTTCATCCCGAACAATCGACCTCGGCGATCATCGTCCATCACCCGGAAGCGAAATACTTCAATGTGGAATAGGGCGCGTTTTGAATCCGCTACGATTTGGGTTAAATTCCAGATGTGGGAGATGTCCTGGAACAACTAGAGGTTCTGAAGAGCTTCACGCGAAGACTGGAGAAAATCGGTGTTCAGTACATGCTGACCGGTTCGATTGCGCTGAGCCAGTACGCGATCCCTCGCTCGACGGTCGACATCGATATCATTGTCGCGATCAGCAACGCCGTGCTGCCGGAATTTTTCGATGAGTTTCAAAACGACTACTATATTCCTACCGGAAGCGCCCGGAATGCCGTCGCGCGGAGTTCGATGTTCAATCTTCTGCATAATGAGACCTTGGTCAAGGTGGATTGCATCCTTCTCAAGCCTGACGAGTTTCAACGAAATGCCTTCTCGCGAAAACAACGCGTGAACTATGCGGACGAGTTTGATTTGTGGATCATTTCCCGCGATGATCTGATAATTTCCAAGTTGATCTGGTCGAAAAAATCCGGATCCGACAGACAGCTCGATGACGTTGCGGGCATTCTCAAAAACGGATTTGATTCCGAATATGTAGAGTATTGGGTGGCGCAACTTGGATTGCAGAATGAGTTTGATGAAAGCAGACGAAGAACCGAAATCCGGACTCTTGACGGACACGACGCCTGAGATCGATGAGTTGCACAATCGACTCTGGATGGCGAAATCTCCCCAAGAGCGAAATTTGTTTGCGGCTCGAATGAACGCCGCAGCGCGACGTGTCGTTGTCGCATCGCTGCCGTCCGGACTTTCCGATCGCGAATTCAAAAGGGCGCTGTATCGGCGACTTTACGGCGAAGATATCCCGCCGGATTTTTTTGACCGGAAAAATGGATCAAGTTAGATTCGTCTCCCTTTCTTCGCAAAGTCATAGCCAACGTAGGAGATATCAATGAAAATTGCCGCAATCGTCGTCCGCGTACTGCTCGGACTCCTGCTCCTGTTCGCATCGATCGCGTTTTTCGCAAATCTCGCGCCGCCGCCGGAATTTAACGCTCAACAAAAGGCTTTTATGGATGGGCTGGCGGCGTCGAAATACATTTTTCCGGTCGTCAAAGTTTTCGAACTTCTTTGCGGGATCGCGTTTGTATCGGGGTATTTCGTGCCTCTCGCCGTCGTCGTGTTTTTCCCGATCGCGGTCAACATACTGCTGACCCACGTCTTCGTGATGGATCAAGGGCTTCCGGTCGCGGCCGGCGTCGCGGTCGCCGAGGCGCTTTTGATCGCCTTCAATTGGAAATCGTTCGAGGCGCTGCTTAAAGCAAAGTGACCGCCGAAGATTCGCAGTTTCCCAAATCCGCGGCCGATCAGTTCCGAAATCGCGATTTGCGATTTCCAGATTTGGGATTTGAGATATCCCATGAATCAGATTCCAGATTCCTGATACTTCGGTTGTCAGGCTCCGACCAAAACCCCCAAGTCGCCGGAAACCCGCTTAACAGTGACCCGGCGCCGTTTCTGACACAGATAAACACAGATAAATCGGATAAAAGCTGATGCTTCGATCTCAGCGTTTTCTGAGGTCCCGTTTGTCTCCCTGGAGTGAAAACAAATCCGCTCCATCCCGCCAATCTGTGTTCATCGGTGAAGCAAACGCGATTTGTTTTCTTTAGGTCGGTTTTTCAAAGCTCCCGAAGTTGAAATCGACCGCCGCGCTTCCGTCGTTCGCCCGTCGGGTGTAGAATTTAGCCATGACCGAAGAGAAAAAGCAGCACGACGATCATTCGGCGAAAGAAAAGCTCGAAGCCGTCGGACAACTGATCGTCGGCGAGATCGAGAAGATCGGCGGAATCCTGACCGGTGATCCGATGACCCAGGCCGAGGGCAATTACAACCTCGAGGCCGGAACTTTGCATCTTGAGAACGCCGACGCGGGTACCGAAGAAGCTGCTGAAGAAAATTCCTAAGAGTCTCTAAACTAATGAAAAAGAAGATATTTATTGCCGGTTCGGGGGGAATCGGGGAAGCCGCCGCTTTGCTCTTGCGCGAGTGGTCCGAGTTCGAGATCGAGCTTTGCCTCGGCGATGTTTCGGAGGAGAACCTCGAAAGCGCGCGCCGTTTTGTGGTCGAAGGATCGGAGAAATCATCGACGGTCGAGACCGTTCTGATGGAGCGCGACGGTCTCAGCGATGCGATGAAAGCCGCGTTCGAGAGCTGCGATTGCCTGCTCGACTGTTCGCCCGGCGGACAGGCGCCGAAAATGGCGCGGTTTGCGAAGGATTTCGGGATGCATTACGCGAATCTGACCGAATACGTCGCCGAGACCGATCAGATCACCGAACTCGCGAAGGATGCCGATACCGGATTCGTGCTTCAGACCGGCCTCGCGCCCGGATTCATCAACGTTCTCGCGATGTCTTTGTACAACCAGTTCGTCGAAAATTATGAGAACGAAAAGGTCGAGCGCATCGGAATGAAGGTCGGGGCGCTGACCGCTCACGCCCACGAACCGCATTTTTACGGCTTTACCTGGTCGCCGATCGGCGTCGCGACGGAATACGTCAAGGACTCGCGGGTGATCCGCAATTACGAGATCACCGAACGCCCGGCGCTTTCGGCCCGCGAGACGATCGTCATCGGAGCGCGGACCTACGAGGCCGATCTGACCTCCGGCGGCGCGGCCGACCTGCCGGATTATTTTGCCGGAAAGACGCGCTCGCTCGATTACAAAACTCTGCGCTATGTCGGGCACTACGAATGGGTCGAGCGTCAGATCAAAAAGCTGACGAATGACAAAGATCTGCCGAACCGTCTGCAGGACGTGATGCTTCAGGCGATTCCGTCGGTCGAGGACGATCTCGTGCTGGTCCACGCGTCGGTGGACGGTTTCGACTCGCACGGCCGCCGGCGGATGATCGAAAAGGCGTACTACGTTCAGCCGCTGAAGATCAACGGCAAGCATCTGCGGGCGATCCAAACGACGACTGCCGCTCCGCTCTGCGAGTCGGCGATGATGCTGCTCAAGGACGAGCGAAAGGGCGTCATCCTTCAAAGCCAGATCGATCCGTTGACGTTTATGAAGGGCAACTTCGTCTCGCGGATCTACTCCCTGATATGACCGCAAGCAACGCCGGGCGTCTGAGCATCGTTCAGGATTTCATCGAAGCTTACAACCGTTTTGATGTCGAATCGATGATGAAATTCCTGCATCCCGACATCGAGTTCCGCAACGTCTCAAACGGAACGCCGACGCTGCATACTGCCGGTTTGTCCGAATTCCGCGCCCAGGCGGAATCGGCGTGCCGTTTGTTCAGTGCGCGTCGCCAACGGATTCAGAAGATCGAATTTGGGGATGACCGGATCGAGGTCGCGATCGAATACGCGGCGACGCTCGCGGTCGATCTTCCAAACGGCGTGAAGGCGGGCGGGAAACTGGAACTCTCCGGCAGATCGATCTACCGCTTTTCCGGCGACGCCATCATCGGGATCGAAGACATCAGCTGATGCGCATTGTTTGTCTTTCGGACACGCACAACTCGAACGAAGAGATCGCCGTCCCCGACGGCGATCTTCTGATTCATTCGGGCGACGCGACCAACAACGGTTCCGAATCCGAGGTGATCGCGTTCCTGCGCTGGTACTCGTCGCTTCAACACCGGCGCAAGATCTTTGTCGCCGGCAATCACGACTGGCTCTACGAAACCGACAACGCTCGGGCGCGGCGTTTGACGGCAGATTTCGGAATCACTTATTTGCAGGATTCGTCGGTCGAGATCGAAGGTCTGAAGATCTATGGCAGCCCTTGGCAGCCGCGGTTCTTCGACTGGGCGTTCAACCTAAACCGCGGTCCGGAAATGGCCGAAAAGTGGAAATTGATCCCCGACGACGTCGAGATCCTGATCACTCACGGGCCGCCGCACGGAATTCTGGACATCGTCGAGCGGCCATATTGGAAAGAGAACGCCGGCTGCGAGGAACTTGCCAAGCGAGTCGAAACGCTGAGCATGCCCGGCCGCTTGAAGCTCCATATTTTCGGCCACATACACTGCGGATACGGAACCGCAGAACGTTTCGGGGTGAAGTTCGTCAATGCTTCGAGCTGCGACGAGGAATACGGTCCGACGCAGCCGCCGATCGTGATCGATCTATGAGAGGTAACGCGATAGGAACTCGATTCACGCCGCGGTTGAATCAATCCGATGCGCGGTCTCAAATCGGACATCTGATTTTGACCGCGAAACACGCGAAAGAATGCGAAAAAGAAGCGATCGGATAACGTCTTTCGATTACGATGCATTGATCCCGGATCGAGCGATAGTCCCCAGCCAATCACCGATGTGCGATTGTTTGAATCGAATTTCCACGCTTTGCGCCATCGCGCCTTCGCGGGAACGGCAGCAACTGTAAACGCCGGCGCCGGTTTTCCCGCAAAGGCGCGAAGTTCGGCTTTGCATTTTTTGAATTTGTGATGATCCCGGATTCCGCATTGGAAAGATTGCCCGCGAATTTCCGCGAATCCGCGCGAACAAATCGCTTTTCAACACTTTGGCCCGATGGCTCAATTCCAAGAGCCCGCTTCTTTCGCAACGCTTTGGACCAGATTTCCATTCGCGCGGATTCGCGAAGATTCGCGGGCAAAATTTCCCAATTGCGCAATTTGTGAATATGCTTTCGATCTTCAGAACAAACTCCGCCAGTCCCGAATTTGTCGAACTCGTCGCGCTCCTCGACGCGGATCTTGCGGTCCGTGACGGCGAGGACCATGCTTTCTTCGCACAGTTCAACAAGATCGACTCGATCGGCCACGTGGTCGTCGCTTACGAAAACGATGTCGCCATCGGATGCGGCGCCTTCAAGATGTTTGAGGAATCGATCGTTGAGATCAAACGGATGTATGTCCGGCCCGAATTCCGCGGCAAGGGCGTGGCCGGAAGCGTTCTCGGCGAACTCGAAAAATGGGCCCGCGATGAAGGCTTCACGGCAGCGGTTCTCGAAACGGGTTTCAAACAGCCCGAAGCGGTCAGGCTTTACGAGAAGTCCGGCTACGAACGAATTCCGAACTACGGTCAATACGAAGGCATCGACGGCAGCGTTTGTTTCCGCAAATCACTCTGAAACCGGATCGCGTTCAAGCGCGGTCGACCGGGGAAAAATGAAATAGACCGTGACGAACGCATAGATCGAAAACGCGAAATACGGATGGATCCACGCCACCGCCATCCCGACGAGATACGGCGTCGGCCCGAACAGCAGCACGTTGTGTACGCCGCGGCGCAGTTCCGTTTCCGAGACGTCCGGCGCGATCTCGCCGTGTTTCAGCATATACAACCGGATCAACAGGAACGCGATCCCCATCATAAACGACACGGCGCCGTAAACGCTGACCGCCAACGGGTTATGCGGATAATCTCCCATCAGCGCCGTCGGGAACGGGATCAGCGAGACCCACAGAAGCAGGTTCGCGTTGAGCCAAAAGAGAGGCTGATCGATCGAACTAACCACTTCGAAGATGCGGTGATGATTGACCCAGATGACGCAAACCGTCAGGAAACTGATCATCCACGCGACGACCTTCGGCAACAGTTTCCACAATTCGACCGCCAGCTCGCCGGTCGATTCGTGATCGGCAACGTGTGGAACTTTGATCTCGAGCACGAGCAGCGTGACGATGATCGCGAATATGCCGTCGCTGAACGCCTCGACACGGCTCTTGGTGAAGTATCCCGTCATCGTCTGAAGATCTGAAAAGCAAAATCGCGTGACAACTTGGTCGAGTACGCGAGATGGATCCAAAGCATCGCGAGCGGTTCGAGCAGGCGCGCCTTTGTCAGATCGCCGATCGCGATCGCCTCGAACCCGATGTCTTCGGCCAGTTTGCGAACCGTCTCGACCGCGTCTTCATCGTCCCCGCAAACAAACATCATCGAATCGGCCGGTTCGGCCATATTGCCGAAACCCGTCGAGTTGAAACATTTGACAAGCATCGCGCCGGGCGCGAACGGGGCGATCTGCTCCGCGCCCGAGGTGTCGAAGCCGCAGGTCAGCGCAAGCCCCTTGTCGGTCATCGTCAAAGGATTCGTCGCATCGACGACGATCTTGCCCGAAAGGTCCCCGCACTCGCCGAGCGCCTGTTCGACCACGCCGAACGGGACGGCAAGAATGATCACCGACGCGTCACGAGACGCCTCGGCAATAGTCTCGAACTTCGCATCGGGGATCTTGTCCCGCGACGTCGCCGGGTTGCGGACGCCGAACGTCACTTCGTGACCGGCCTCCGCAAATCTCTTTCCAAGTGTCGCGCCGACGTTTCCGGCGCCGAGTATTGCTATTTTCATAAAAATTCTTCCGTTCCTATTCGCCAAGGGCCGCGATCACGAGTCTCGCCGTTTCGCTCCCCGAAAAATTCTGCTGGCCGGTGATCAGGTTGCCGTCGCGAACCGCAAAACCGCGCCAGAGCCCCGATTGTATGTAATTCGCTCCGAGCGCTTTCAATTCACCCTCGATGCGCCACGGCATCACGTGTTTCCCGCGTTCGAGCATTCCGTAATCCCAAACGGCATTGTCGGCGAAATCCTCTTCGACGTTCGCGAATCCGGTGACCGTCTTGCCGCGGGCGATATGTGTTCCGTCGCTTAATTTAGCATATTTCAGGACGGCGACGCCGTGGCAGAGGGCGGCCGAGACCTCTTGACCTCGACGACGCTTTCAGGCTGATAGGACGGTATCTGAACGATTTCAATATGTTTCGTCGCCCATCCGAAAAACCGGGATCCGTCATCCGGATGAACCTCAAGCTCGAAACCGACCTTTGTGCTGCTGAAGATCTCGCCCTTGTCTTCTTGTTCCATCGAAAGTATCTTTGCCGCGGCCGTTGAACCTTCGCCGAGCAATCGGCGTTCAAGGTCGGATTTGAGGCATAAGAACCTGCAAGCATCGCCAGCAGACCGCCGACGAACGCCGCAAAAAGCGACACAAAGGCGATGATCAAAATCCTGCCCGGCCATTCCGCTTCAATTCCCAAAGCGCCAGCAACAATTCGATGGCTGTCGGTTATCGCCAAAACGCCGACAAGAAAGATCCCCGACATTGCGGAGATGGAAACTCCGATGCCGGTTTTGATCAGAAGCGTCGAACCGCTGATTGCCATAGTCCTTCTCCCGGGAGTTCTTTCCGGTCGGTCGGCAAAACGCGCCTTTGTGGTCAACGGAAATCGCGACCCCTCACTTTCCTTGCCGATCGAATGTTATTCCCTATTTGCAGGGGTAAACGCCGTTGTAGATCTCGCGCTGATTGCCGCCGGTCTCGAGCGTTACTTTCAGATTCGAGCCCGTATTTTCGTCGCGAAAGGCACGGGCCCTGACCGTTCCGTCGCCTTTCGGGCCGAAAACCGATGTCTCGAAGTTCGCCTTGCGGCCGGTTGTCGACATACTGAAATTTCCGGTGGCGAAAAGACCGGCCTCTATCGGGCTGCCCAGCAGGCTCGCGGCGTCGGAACTCTTTCGCAGTTCGGACATCGCGCAGGAGTATTCCTCGGTGAATTTCGGCGCAAACAGAAGAATATAAACGACGAATCCGATAACGGCGGCCACAAAAACCAGCGGGACCGTCGCCTTGAACACGATCGAGGCCGCGTTCGGACGGGCTTCCGGGGCCGGTTCAAAGAGCCCGGCGGACTGAGTATTCGGTGCCGCCGACCAAATGCTCTCGGTCGGATTCGGGCAGAGCCCGGCGATAACCACCTTGTCGTTTCCGGGAACGAATCGCACAAACACGAACTTGCCCGGTTGCAGATTCGCGACATTCTCGTGCTTGACGACCTGACTGGCGTTTGCCGCAAATGCCGGAAACCCCTGCGGGCGGACTTCCAAACCGAAGGCGATCTCGGGGTTGTCGTTGATCCGGTTGCCGGTCGACTGAATTGTCAAAAGTTTCGCCTCGGCGTCGTTTCCGCGCATCAGAATGCGCTGGTTCAAAAACCAATTGACCGCCGCCGCGCCAACGAACAAGGCGACCGTCAGCAGAACCCCGGAAAACATTATCGGCTTGGCCCATTCGTCAGGGAAGAGGACCGCCGAGTTCCCGCTGGCCAGCACGACTATCAGGATCAATAAAAATCCGGCCGAAAGCCAGCCGCAAATCTTCAGCGTCTTGACCGCTAGCATTTATTTTCCTCCCAATCTGTCCATCCAATGATCTTATGTCATCGGGTGTTTGTGTCAGGATCACCGGAATCCATCGCGGCTTGCGCGGCGCATCGATCAGATCCTGCCGAGACCGAACGATGCCAAGATATTACACGAAAGAGCAGATCGGGGAAAACGGCGTTGTGCCCGGCAACCATCCACGGGAAATGCGCCGACCGCCGAAAAGATCGAATTTTCGGCGGTCGGGTCTTGGTGCGGATTTGGCGAATTATCCGTTTTAGCGCACGAACGCGTTCGGGACGGCGATGTCGCCGGCGGTTCCGAAGCCTTCGATCAGAAGGCCGGCGGTGCTGCGCTGGACGTACCAGACGTTCGTCGATGAACGGAAGACCGCGCCGTCGTATTTGCCGTCGCCGTCATAGTCTCCCGGGACCGGAGTGTCGGTCGAGAGCCCGAACGGG
>JBGSWK010000067.1:0-71608 GCA_041752475.1 Pyrinomonadaceae bacterium
ACACGCAACGTCATCCTACCCCGGACAGCCCTTGCCCTGCTCTTTGCCGTTGCTTCGGGCAAGGTGACAGGCTTCGTCGATTTCGAGCGCTTGGCCGCTGTCACTGGCGTAACGAGGCTTAACTGACGCAGCTTACCGATCCGCCTTCCGGGAGCTTCAACGGCTTCGTTTCCTCCACCCCTGTCCCTTCGGCTTCTACCTGAACGGCAAATTGTGTAGTGCGGAACTTTCATCCACATAGGTTTGTGCACACTTCGTGGCGCACCGAAATACGCGAAAAACGCTAAAGATGTTTTTCGGCCAGTTTTCGTGTATTTTGCGTGTTTCGCGGGAAAGAGACTTCTAACGCGCAATCTCGGTTGAATAGAAGTTCCGCGCTTTGCGCCTTCGCGTTTTTGCCGGAAAACAAGCGTCTGTAAACGCAAGCGCCAGTTTTCCCGCAAAGACGCGAAGGCGCAAAGTTCGGCGTAAAGCATCGGGAGATCATTGCGCAACGTTCAAATCGCTCTCTCAAGAAACACGAATCAGGCGCCTGATGCAAAGGAAATCAGCTTAATCCGTGTTTCTTCCGCACGCCCGGCGCCAATCCGCCATTGTCCTAAACATCTATGTGTTCTCTGTGTCTATGTGGTGAACCTTCCCGCGAAATGCGCGAAAAACGCCAAAAGACTTCTTTCGGAAAGTTGTCGTGTATTTCGCGTGTTTTGCGCGAAAGAAATTCTCTGAAGCATAATTTGGGTATGAGTATTCTTCGTGGATCTCCGTGTTCCATCCTGGTTTGACAAAAATCCTCCGGTCCGCTTTATTCCCCGGTCCCCGATACTCTATTCTTGAACCAAGGAGTAAGAACAAGGGATGGGAAACAACGACAATCTTTTCAACGATAGGGAAAACAATCTTTTCGACAATCTGCAGCAGACCGCCTCGGATTTTCTCGAGGGCGTCGCGGAAACTTTCGCCGGCCCGGCGGAAACGCTTCGGGACGGGACGGAATTTGATCCGGTAGTCCTGCCGCGCGACCTTTACGCGCACCACGGGGCGCAGACCGAGTGGTGGTACTACACCGGCCACGGCGAAACAACATCGGGCCAGAGGTTCGGCTTCGAACTCGTGTTTTTCAAACGCCGGACCGATCTCGACAAATTCTCGATGGTTCCGCTGCGAATTCTCGGCAATCCGATCTACTTCGCGCATTTCGCGCTGACCGATATCGACGGCGAGAAATTCAGCTATGCGCACCGCAAGAGTTCGAACGGCTGGCTCGACTATCCGGCGTCGGCGAGTGAAGATCATTTTCACCTCCGACTCGGCGACTGGTCGCTCCGCGAGTCGCACGGTGCGCAGATCCTGCGCGCGACGGCCGGGGATCTGGTATTCGAAGCCGATCTGAAGCCGACCAAGCCGCCGATCCTCAACGGCCGCGGCAAGGACGGCGTTTCATACAAGGACGAGGGCGAGGCGTCACGCTATTTTGCATATACCCGTATGGAAATGGAAGGCGACATCGTTCGCGACGGCCGCGCCGAGCATTTCAAGGGCTCGGCCTGGATGGATCGCGAATTCGGCACTTGGACGCCGACCGAAAATCAAAAGGGCTGGGACTGGTTCTCTATCCAACTGGCAGACAACACCGAGCTGATGTGCTATCAGCTGCGCGACAGCGAAGATCGCGTGTCGCCGTTTTCAAGCGGGACATTCATCGATGCTGAGGGAAATTTTACGCCGTTGACGAGCGAGGATTTTTCGATCAAACCGACGGGCTATTGGAAGTCGCCGGCTTCGGGCGCAACCTACCCGAGCGGCTGGCGCGTAAGCTGCGCCGAGTTCGGACTTGATCTGACCGTCACGCCGTATTTGCGGGAGCAGGAACTCGACACCCGCGGCACGACGATGATCATCTACTGGGAGGGTGCCTGCGAGGTTACGGGAAAGGCGGGCGAAACTGCGACCGACGGCCGCGCGTATGTCGAACTTGTCGGTTACGACCGCTCGCACGAATCCCCGAATCTCGCGTATTTCTTGATGGGCAGCCAATTTCAGAACTAAGCGCCGAAGTAGAATTCGCGGTTCGCATTGCTGCGAACCGCGAACCTTTGATCAAGCGTCGATGGCCGGAGTTCTACTTCTCGATCACCGCAAGCAGTTTTTCGGCAAGAGCCGCGTCTAGATTCCGCAGCAGATTAGCCTGCTCGCGGGCGGCGGTCTTGTTGCCCATCGAATAGTACGAATACCCGAGAACATACCGGGCGCGGGCAAAATTCGGTGCCAGTCTCAGACAGTCGTTGAGCGCGCCGATCGCTTCCTGATCCTTCTGGAGCGCAAAATACGCCGTGCCAAGCAGATAGAACCCGTCGGAATAATCAGGGTTCTCCTGCGTAAACTTCACAAGTCCGACAATCGCTTTATTGTAATTTTCGACGGCGCGGTCCGTTTGATTCAGAAATTCGTGAGCGCGCGCCAGGTACAGATGACTTTCGCCGTCGCCCGGATTGATGCGAAGGGCGGAATTGCACGCCTGAACCGCGAGGTTGAATTGTTTCGTATCGTTGTATGCGCGGCACAGGTTGGTGTAGCCCATAGACTGGTTCGGATCGAGTTTGATCGCGCCCTGCGCCGCCGTGATCGCGTCCTGATGGCGGTCGGCAAGGCTGTAATACCAACTCAAACCGATCCAGAGGTTCACATCGGTCGGGTAATTCTCGATGCCCTTCTTCGCGACCCGGATCGCGTCGTCAAAGCGGTTCTTCGTGCGGTAATAATCCGAAAGCGGCGCATACGCTTCGTAAGTACTCGGCCGGACGTTGATCGCCAGTTCATAGTACTCCGAGGCTTCGTCAAACTTCTTCGCCCGGTTAAGGGCGTCGGCCGCGTAAAAATACGATTCGCCGACGAACTTCGTCTTGTACTTGAGCGCTTCGAGCGCAGAAAATCCCTGGTTCAGATACTCGCCGAGATTGTAATAGCACGCTGCAAGATTGTAATGGACGTCGGCTTCGTCGGGGCGAATCTGAAGCCCGCGCCGGTAACTCGCGACCGCGTCAGCGTACTGTTTCTTCGCCTGATAAACGGTACCCGCCCCGAAATGGAACGAAGCGTTATTCGGCTCAAGCCGGATGCCCTCATTGGCATCGCTGAGCGCCGCGTCATAATCTCCGCGGTCATAAAAAAGAAACCAACGGACGCGATAGATGTCCAGGGGCTTGTTATAGCCGCTAGCCAGCGCAGCGCCGAAATCGTTCAGCGCCTGATCGTTTTCTTTCAGGTAATAGTGGGCATAGGCCTTCCAATAATGCGCCGCGGCGAAACCCGGGAACATCACGATCGCTTCCGCGTACTTGCCGATCGCGCCGCGATAGTCCTTTCGGTTGAACAACGCATCGCCCTGAACGGCGATCTTGCGCGCCCGTTCGCGGTCCTTCTTCGACTGCGCGGGAACCGACACCGCGGACCCGGCGGCGATCGATAGAACCAAAAACAAAACTAAGAACCTCATGACTTTCAACTTTTTCATTTCAGCAATCCTCCCGCCTTATTGCGGAATTTCCCGACCGCGAAGCGTCGGTTTGGGCGCCGGCTTAACGGTCGGCTTGGCCGTCGGCTTTTGCGTCGGCTGAACCACGTTACGCGTCGGACGCGGCGTCGGCGGAATCTGTGTTTGGCGTGTCGGCTGCCGGTCCGGCTGAACTTCTCCGGGAGTTTCCGTCGGCGTCATGGTCGGTGTCTCGGTCGGCGTCACGGTCGGTGCCTCGGTCGGCGTCGGCGAGTTCAGGTCCGAATCGCTTTCGGCCGGAGTTACGGTCGGCTCGGGCGTTGTCACCGGGGTCGGCGTCGCGACAGGCGTCGGCGTCTCCGACGGACCGAAGAGACTTCCCTTTCCGGAGTAGACGTACCACGCCAAACCGACGCCGCCGGCTCCGACGATCATCAGCAGAAACAACGCGACCAGTATTCCGATCAGGAACCCCTTCGATCTCTTCTTGTCGGGCGCCGCGGCGACCGCTGCCGGCGCCGATGAAACCGGTTGGGGCGCGCCTTGAGAATATGCACCGGCCGCGACCGTCTCCGAAATCCCGCCGTCGCCAAACGGCGATGCCGGAACTGAAAAATTGGTCGAATCGGTAAATCCCGGAACCGACGGCGGCGCGACTTCTCCCGCGAAATTGACGATCGCCATCGTCGCATCGGGCGTCGGCGGAAAACTCGGAGTCTCCGGTTCGAAGCTTTGGGAGATCATCTCCGGCACCGGCGGTACTCCCGGAGATTCCGCCGCGAAACCCTGCAGATCCGGCGCCGGCGACGATTCGCCCTCAAAACTGACAAACGGCACGGTCGAATCCGGCATCCGGGTTTCCTGAACCGGCGGCGCGGGCGCTTCGTCCGGCGCCGGGGAAATCGCCTCGGGTGCGTAATCGGATTTGATGAATACTTCGGTCTTGATATTTGCCTGTGCCGGAACGCTATCCGGCACCGCGGGCGCGCCGACGATCGGCCCGTCGTAACGGACCGTTGCGTCGAAATTCGGCGCAGGTTCCGGCGATGCTGCCGCCGGTTCCGGCTCAAGATCGGCCGCGAGCATCCCGAAAGGGATCGTTTGCGCTGCCATATCTTCATTGGTCGCTGCCGGCTGAGGTTCGCTAACCGTCTCGACGACCGCCGGTGCCGGCATTTCCGCCGGAGCGACATCCGGAGCCGTCGACATCACGACGGTTTTTGCGCCCGACGTGTCCCGCATCGCAGCAAACGCCTCGCGAAGCGACTTTTGCATCGTCCGCGTATCGGCAAAACGCTGATCGTGGCTGACGGCCATTCCCTTGAGAATGACTTCCGAGATCGATGCCGGCACTTCGGGATTCAGAAAATTGATCGGCACCAACGGGTCGGGCACGCCGCTCAACACGGAATCGGCCCGCATCGTCGCGTCGGGCGGCACGACGTTCGTCAGAAGGAAATAGAGCGTCGCCGAAAGAGAGTAAATGTCGCTCCGCCGGTTCGTTTCGGCCCCACGAATCTGTTCGAGCGGCGCAAACGGCTTCGCGAATCCGGATTCCACAATGCCGCCGCCTTCGAGTTTGGCGATCGAACGCCGCGACAATCCGAAATCGAGAAGGACGATGTTGTTCTCCTCGGTCAATTTCAGGTTCTGCGGCTTGATGTCGCGATGCACGATCGAAGGCTCGTTCGAATGCATATAAACGAGCGCATCGAGCAGCTGGTCGGCCCAAAACATCACCCAGCTCAAAGGAAACGGCTTCTGCGTGGCTGCCAGACGTTTCGCCAGATCGTCGCCGGCGACGTGATCCATCACGAGAAACTGATCGCCGTTCTCAAAAAAATGATCGGTCACCTTGGCGAGGGCCTGATGGCGAAGACGTTCAAGTGCCTTCGCTTCGCTCTCGAATCCGCCGCCGAGGACATCGTCCCCCGCGAAATAAGTGCGCTTCAAGGCGACCGGCGCCCCAACGCGTTGATCGACCGCGAGATAGACCTCGCCCATTCCGCCCTTGCCGATCATCTGGCCGACAAGATAACGGTTCTGCAGTAACGTGTTGTGTTCAAGTGGTTTCATTCTTGTTCGTTGCCGTGGCCGCTGTTTCGGATCGCAGACTCGATTATAAATAACTTCGGCCAAAAAAGCCTAAGGCGCCGCGCGCGTCGAGTTCTTTTCGGCGGCCGCCGGCTGATCTTTGTGCTGCCAACAGCGTCCGCCGCCTTTGACGCGCCGCGTGCAGGCGGTTCCTTTTTTCGTCAGCGCGCCGCAGAATTCGGCGGGTTCATCGATTGCAGGTGACGGCGTCATTTCGGGACGCGTCTCCAGGGCCGAATTTGCCGAAACCGCTTGATTGCGGTTTGCCGTCGATGCGACGTTTGTCTCTTTAACAACGCTTCGATTTGGGCTCGGCGAAGCCGCCGGCCGCGTCAGGACCGCGACCGGCGGTGCCGTCGCCGCTTTCATATACGAGCCGATGCCGAACAATCCGACGAATGTCGCCGCTGCCAACAGAAGCGCCGGCAACCAGTCCTGAACCAGATATTCGGTCTGGCAAACATCGCAAAATCGTCGGCTGTTCGAAAATTTCCATTCAACACGTTCGATCTTCTCGCCGCAATTGCAGCAAAAGTTAGGTTTATAGATCACAGAATTCCCCTTTCTGTATTTGAGGTATTTAGCACCGGCGATCGTGTCGGAATCGCCTTGATCCCGAACCACCCAATGGAAAGCTGTTTGCCCGCGAAATAGGCGAAAAACGCTAAAAGATCCTATTCTCCGCCACGTTTTCGTGTATTTCGTGCGTTTCGCGGGAAAAAATTCGCTATTGGGTAATCCGGGTTAATTTCATTTGCCAAGAATTATAGATCAATTCCGTCCGTCTGTTAAGAATTTTTTGAAACCGGCACGCGTGCAACCGCGTTTCGGTATTCGGCGTCTGATTAGGTAAAATCCGACTATGTTTCGCAAAACCGCCATTTACATCTTTCTGCTGACCATCGTCTGCGCCGGAAACACCGCCGCGCAGGATGACGATACGATCACAGTCGATTCGTCGATCGTCCGGCTCAACGTCGGCGTCGTCGACCGCCAGGGACGGCCGATCACCAGTCTGAACAAGGAAAATTTTGCGATCTACGAGGACGGTGTAAAGCAGAACATCGCGCGGTTCGAACCGACCGTGGCGCCGTTTTCGGTGGTGATGATCCTCGATATGTCGGGTTCGACGCTTGGATTCCGCGAGACGATCCGCCAGTCGGCCTTTCGATTTGTCGACGCCCTCGCGCCTGACGACCGGGTCGCGGTAGTTGAATTTTACGACAAGGTCAACCTGCGTAACGATTTTACGACCGACCGAAAGGCCATCGGGAATTCGATCGCCGTCGCCAACGGCCGCGGTAAGACCCAGCTCTACAAGGCGCTCGACTTTGCGTTGGAGAAGCTGAAAAGCGAGGGCAAGCGGCGCAAGGCGATCATTGTCTTGACCGACGGTGTTGACACGGCCGTCCGCGACAACGACCGCGACCTGCTGAATAACGTCAGCGAAAAGGATCTGAACGGGGCGATCAAGCCTGAGGCGAGCGAAAACCTCGTGCGCGTGCTCGGAAAATCCGACGTGCAGGGCGTGACAATCTATCCGCTCGCGCTTCCGACCGGCGATCCTTTCAAACTCGCCGATCCGACGCCGATCCAGATCGCGATGTTCTCGGCCGCGCGCGAGCGGCTGCAGATAATGGCCGACCGCACGGGCGGGAGGCTTAACACGATCAACCGGCTCGAAGAGATGGGAAGGCTCTACGCCGCCGTCGCCGCCGAACTCCGGACGCTCTACACGATCGAATACCAATCGACCAACGAGGTCCGCGACGGCAAATGGCGAAACATCCGGATCGACGTCGACAAGACCGGCCTGATCTCAAGAACCCGCCCGGGATATTTTGCAAAGTGAGCAGTAAGCCGTGAGCAGTAAGCAGTAAGCAGTAAGCAGTAAGCAGTAAGCCGTGAGCAGTAAGCCGTGAGCAGTTTTGAGATCTCAAAAATGAAACGACCACGCCTTACTGCTCACGGCTTACTGCTCACGGCTTACTGCTCACGGCTTACTGCTCACGGCTTACTGCTTACTGCTCACGGCTTACTGCCCACTGCCCACTGCCCCCTTTGCTTGACAGTTTCGCGCCGAAATTAGTATCCTCTTTTTTCGCCTTTGTGCACCCGTAGCTCAGCTGGATAGAGTACTTGACTACGAATCAAGGGGTCGCATGTTCGAATCATGCCGGGTGTACCACTTCAAATTCAATAAACAGAAAACTTAACCAGACAAAGACGCAGGCGCGAAGGCTTGCGTCTTTTGTTTGGTGCAACCGGGGTCCAAGTTCTCGGCGTCGTTGAAACCCGATTCCGCAGTGTAAGAATTGCCCGCGAATTTCCGCGAATCCGGGCGAATAAGATTCCATCCGAACCCGCGAGAACAAACCGCTTTTCAACACTTTGCCCATCTGGCGGCCCAATTTCAAAGCCCCGCTTTTCGCAGCGCTTTGGACCAGACTTCCATTCGCGAGGATCCGCGGAAATTCGCGAGCGATCTTTCCATTGCGCAATTTGGGTTGAAACCGCCGTTACCCCTTTCATCGGTAAATGCTTCGCGATTCTAGTTGATATGGAACGAGGCGAACTTGTGCGCGAGGACGAGACTGATCGCGCCCATCAGCGTCGGATAGGATCCGAGAGTTGAAGGAATGATCTTGACCGACGGATAGCCTTGGCACATTCCGCTTTCGGCGCCCTTCTGGATGTCGTCCTCGATGAGCGACCAGGCCTTGACGATCGTTCCGATGACGATCGTCACGTCCGGCGAAAGTCCCTGGACGAGGTTCGAGATCCCGACCCCGATGTAATGCGCCGTCTCTTTAAGGGCGGCTTGAGCGTTTATGTTTCCCGCGAGCGCGAGGTCAACAAGTTCCTCGAACAGCATCTTTCCGCTGCCGTTTGCAGACCCGGCCAACTTTTCATAGCGCGCCATCGCCGAGCGTTCCGATGCGAACGCTTCCCAGCATTCGTAACGGCCCGCCGCACAAGCGATCGGCGCGTTGCTGCCGATCGTCATATGACCGAATTCACCGGCGACACCGCCTTTGCCACGGTAGATCTGACCGTCGATGACGATACCGGTACCAATGCCTCGGTGAATCAGGACAACTGCAAAGTCGCGCACGTTGCTGATCTCCGGCCGGCCGAGCCAAAGTTCGGCGAGCGCCGCGGCGTTTGTGTCGTTTTCGACCAAAACCGGCAATCCCGTCGCTTCGCGGATGCGCTCGGCGATCTTCGGATGATGCCAATCAAGATGGGGAACGTTGATGATGCTGCCGTTCCAGGCTTCGACAAGCCCGGGGACGCCGATGCCGATCGCCTCAATCCCGCCGCCGCTCTTTTCAATGAAATACTGCGCGTTCTCGATCAGCCTTTCGATGGTCTTATCAACGTCGAAATCAGTCGGAAACGAACGCTTCTCGAGAAGTTTTCCGCTCAGGTCGCTGACTCCCATCGTCGTGACCTTGCGCCCCAGATCGATCCCGATGGCAACCGGCCGCAGAGACTTCAAGGAGAGTAGTTGAGGGGGCCTTCCGCCGGATGACTCGCCCTCCGTCTCCTCGATCATATCCGCATTCAAGAGCTCTTCAACGATCAGCGAAACCGTCGATCTCTGCAACTCCGTGGCAACCGCGATGTCCGCACGGGACACCGAACCTCTCTCACGAATGTAATTGAGTATGATTTGACGATTGATGTCGCGGATCGTGTTCGACCGCGCGACATTAATACTATTTAGGTTTATTCGTCTAGCCATAGAAATTCGTTATGGATTGATCCGCCGGCGTATTATAAGTCATTTTTCAAAGCCCGCTCAAGAATCGTTGGCTTAAATCCAAGTTACGCATTGGATCGCGGCAAATCGTTGCATCGTGACAAACGGCTACCGAGATCTCCGATTTTTGAACTCACTTCTATCTTTTGATGTGCAAGCTGCGCCTTGGCGACGTTGCGGGAACGTCCGCGTACTATTCGGAAATCGTAAGCTTTCCCGCAAAGCCGAGAAGACGGAAAGCGTGACCGTTCGCTGCGCGAAACAGTTTTGCAGACGAATCGTTGCCATTCGTGCCCCGGGTCGGTCAGTCGGGATGCCGAGTTCCGGGGCATCCCGACCGACCCACGACTCTAATCCACGCCCAACAGCACGTCCATCGTCAATTGGTCGAGACGCTCGTATTTCAGCCCTTTTGCCGACAGCTGACGGCGGTCGTACGTCTTCGACAGCAATTCGGAACAGCCCTCCGCGCTGAATTTTCCGACCTGATCTGCGCGGTTTGTTTCCTCGATCTCGGCGAGGATCGCCTGGATCTCGGCATTGCTGTTCCAGCGCTCGGCCTTGTCCTTTAGGATCAGATAGGTTCGGATGCAGCCGCGCGCAAAGTCTTTGACGCCGTCGTAATCTTCGGTCCGATAGGCGTGAGCGTCGAAGTGCCGCATCCCTTCGTAACCGACGTCCTCCAGGAACTTGACGAGCCAAAACGCCGTTTTCGGATTCGCCGAGCCGAATCGAAGGTCCTGATCATAGCGTCCCGGAACCTGATCGTTGAGATCGATGTGATAGAGCTTTCCGGCCTCCCAGGCCTGGGCGACGGCGTGCATCATACTAAGCCCCGGCATCTGCTCGTGAGCGACCTCGGGATTGACCCCGACCATTTCCTTGTGATCGAGCGTTTCGATCAGCGCGAGATACGCGCCGGTCGTTGGAAAATAGATGTCCGCGCGCGGTTCGTTCGGTTTCGCCTCGAGCGCAAATTTGTAACCGTAACCCTGCGCAACGTTGTACTCGCAAAGATAATTCAGCGCTTCGCGGTAGCGTTTGATGGCATCGTCGGCCCGCCGGCAGGCGTCGGTCTCGACGCCGTCGCGGCCGGTCCAGACGACGAACACCCTGGCGCCGAATTCGGCCCCGAGATCCATCGCGCGCATCGTTTTCTGCACCGCATAGGCACGGACTCGGGCGTCGTTGGCAGTGAATCCGCCGTCGCGAAAGACCGGGTCGAATGTCAGATTGACGGTCGCCATCGGCACTTTGATGCCGTTCGCATCGCACGCCGTTTTGAAATCGCCGACGATCCGATCGCGTTCGGCCGGCGTCGCGTCGATCGGCACCAGATCGTTGTCGTGAAAATTCACGCCGTAGGCGCCGACCTCGCCGAGCAATTCGACTATCTGCGGCGGCGTAAGCTTGTCGCGGACACGATCGCCGAATGGATCGCCGCCGCGGTTGCCGACGGTCCACAGGCCGAAAGTGAATTTATGTTCAGGCTTGGGTTCGTATTTTCCGTTATTCATCGATTTATTCTTCTTCTCCGTGATCCTCCGAAATGATCTTCATCGCTGAACGGAGCCCCGAATAAAGCAGTCGGTAGGCCCCGTAATTCTGTTCAAGTTTTTGGACCGAAGCGGCGTTCGGTTCGATGGTCTCGATGACCCGGATCGCCTGTCCGCAGGCTTCATCGACGCTATTCCAAACACCAGCGCCGACTCCCGCAAGGATCGCCGCCCCGAGCGCCGCTCCCTCATCTCCGTCGATGATCTCGACCGGCATTCCGTAAACGTCCGCCTGGATCTGTCGCCAAAGTCTCGATTTCGCCCCGCCGCCGCCGAGCCGGACCGACGAGGCCTCGACGCCCGATTCCTTGAAGATCTCCAAAGAGTCGCGGAGCGAAAAGGCGACGCCTTCGAGCACGGCCCGCGTTAAATGCGCCCGTGTATGGCTCGCCGTGATCCCGACAAACGCCGCCCGCGCGTTGGGATCGAGATGCGGGGCTCGCTCGCCCATCAGATACGGCAGCCAGGTCGCACCGTCGGAACCGCTCGGGACCGTTTCCGCGGCGGCGGTCAGATCGTCGTAACTCTCTCCGCAACCCAGATTTTCGCGGAACCATTTAAGCGAAAGCCCGGCGGCGAGCGTTACGCCGGTATTGTGCCAGCGGTCCGGAATCGCGTGACAAAGCGTGTGGATCCGGCCCTTAGGATCGATCCGCGGCCGGTCGGAAACGGCGAAGATGACGCCCGAGGTCCCGATCGTCGCCGAAACCTTGCCGTTGGCGATGACTCCCATTCCGACCGCACCGGCGGCGTTATCACCCGCCCCCGCAACGACCGGCGTTCCGGCTCTGAGTCCCGTCTCGGACGCGCCTCGCGTCGATACCGCGCCGGTGATCTCAATGGACTCATAGACCTTCGGGAGTTGGCTCTCGGAGATCCCAAAAGCGTCGAGGATCTCGCTCGACCATCGGCGGTTGCTGACGTCGAAAAACAGCGTTCCCGACGAATCCGCGACATCGCTTGCCTTGTCGCCTGAGAGTCTGAGGCGGACGAAATCTTTGGGCAGCAGGACGGTTTTGACGCGCTCCCATATTTCGGGCTCGTTCTCCTGAACCCAGAGCAGTTTCGGCAGCGTGAAACCGGTGATCGCCGGATTGCAGACGAGTTCGATGAGTCTTTCTTTTCCGATGCGTTCGGTGATCTCGGCACACTGCTTTTCGGTCCGCTGGTCGCACCAGAGCAATGCCGGACGAAGCACTCTGTCCGTTTCGTCGAGCAGTACCGAGCCGTGCATCTGTCCCGAAAAGCTGACGGACGCGATCTCGCCCGCGCGGACCGACTCCAAAACTCCGGCGATCGCTTCGCGGCAGGCGCGCCACCAGTCTTCGGGGTCCTGTTCGGCCCAGCCGATCTCGGGCGACGCGAAATCCGCGTGCGCCGCGGTCGCCGACGCCACCACCTTTCCGTGTTCGTCGATCACGACCGCACGCGAGCCGCTTGTTCCGATGTCGATACCGAGAAACTTCATTCTAGTTTCCGATCACCTCAAGCGTTTGCGCCGTCAGATCGACCGAACTCCCGCCGACCAGGATTTGAAAACTTCCGGGTTCGACGACCCGCTTCATATCGCGGTTGAAGAATGCGAGTTTTTCGGGCGTGATCTTGAATGTCACCGTCTTCGTTTCGCCGGGGGCGAGCGTGATGCGGGCAAAGTCTTTTAGTTCCTTCACCGGACGCGTCACCGAGCTGACCTCGTCGCGAATGTACATCTGCGCGACCTCGTCGCCTAAAACCTTACCCGTGTTGGTGATTTCGAACGAAACGGTCGTTTCCTCGTCGGCGGCGATCTTCGGCTTGGCGATCTTCAGATTCGCATATTTGAACGTCGTGTAGCTCAGGCCGAAACCGAACGGAAAGAGCGGCGACGTGCTCGAAAACAGATAGCCGCGCCGCGCCGTCGGCTTGGCGTTGTAGTAGATCGGCAATTGCCCGACCGAGCGCGGGAACGAAACGGTCAATTTCCCCCCGGGATTGTAATCGCCGAAAATAACGTCGGCGGCGGCGGTTCCCGTCTCCTCGCCGAGATAGAACCCCTCGAGGATCGCCGGAACGTTTTCGGCGACGTAGTTGATCGCCAACGGCCCGGAATTGACCATAAAAACGACGGTCGGCTTTCCGATCGCGAGCACGGCCTTCACGAGATCGTTCTGGCGGCCGACGAGATCGAGCGAATCGCGGTCGCCGAGATGATTTTCCGCCCAGCCCTCTTTGTTCGTGTCCTCGTTGCCGCCGATGACCAGGATCACCTTGTCCGAGCGTTTCGCGACCTCGACCGCTTCGGCGATCAGCTTTTGATCGCTCGCCTCATCGTTGAGCGTCGCCTTGTCGCCGAACCAGTCTCCGCCTTCCTTGGTGATCTTCACACCTTCGGCGTAGTTCACCTCGACCGCGCTTCCAAGCTTGGTCCTGATTCCGTCGAGAATGCTGACCGTGCGCGGCGGATTCGGATCGGTGTAGCCGCCGAGATGGGCGCGCTTGGCGTTCGGGCCGATGACCGCGACCGATTTGAGCTTCGTTTTGTCGAACGGCAGCGTGTTCTTTTCGTTTTTCAGAAGCACGATCGAGCGCCGCGCGGCTTCGGCGGCGAGCGCGCGGTCCGCGGGCGAGTCGATCGTCTTTTCGGCGCGGGCCGCATCGACGTACGGATTTTCAAAAAGTCCGAGCTGGAACTTCTGGTACAGGATCCGCGACACCGCCTGATCGATGAGTTTTTCGGAGATCTTTCCGGCCCTGACCTGTTCGGCGAGCGTCTTGTTAACGTTCGGATCAGGCAGTTCGACGTCGAGCCCGGCTTCGAGCGACTGTTTCGCGGCGTCGGCAAGATCAACCGCGACCTTGTGGCGCGCCTGAAGTTCGGTCATCGCATAATAGTCGGAAACGACCGTCCCCTTGAATCCCCACTCCTTTCGAAGAACTGTGTCGAGCATCCATTTGTTGGCGTGAACCGGAATGCCGTCGATCTCGTGATACGCCGGCATAATACTGAACAGGCTGGCCTCTTTGACCGCAGCTTCGAACGGCGCGAAATGCGTCTCGCGCAGCAACCGCTCGGAGAGGTTCACCGGCCCGATGTTCGTGCCGTTTTCCGGCTGGCCGTGTCCCGCGAAATGCTTGCCCGTCGCGATCACGTGGCTGTCGTCGATCGTCGGATTCGCGTAGGTCGCGTTGCCCTGGATCGCTTTGACCAGCGAAACGATCATCCGCGAGGTCAGATACGGGTCCTCGCCGTAAGTTTCTTCGGTCCGTCCCCAACGCGGCTCGCGCGCGAGGTCCATGTTCGGTCCGAGAACGTGATGCGTGCCGCGATACCGCGTCTGCCGGGCCGCGACCGTAAATACGCGGCTGATGAGATCGGTGTCCCAGCTGGACGACATCGAGAGCGGAACCGGGAAGACGGTCGAACCGGCCGACATATTGCCGTGCAGGATCTCGTCGTGGAAGACCGCCGGAATTCCGAGCCGTGTGCTTTCCTTAAGCCATTTCTGAACGGCGTTCGCGTATTCGGCGGATTCCCTCGGGCTCAGCAGCTCACGCTGACGGGCGAACTGGCCGATGCCGTTCGGCATTTTCTGTTTCGCGATCTCGGGCGAAAAGACGCCGCCGAAAGGCATCTGGGCCTTCGGCACGCGGCTGTTGTCGTTCGGCTTCTCCATCCAGACGCACATCATATGGGCGACCTTCTCGTCGAGCGTCATCCGTCCCAGCAGATCTTTAACCCGTTCATCGATGGACAGTTGCGGGTTCCGGTAGGGCAGCACGGAACTCGCCGACGCGCGCGCCGGAGCGAATCCGACGGAATTGAAGACCAGCAGCGCGGTCAGGATAAAGACCGCGAGCCAACGTGTGTGCGTATAAGTGTTTTTCATATCGGCTTTACAAGAAATTTTAGTTGAACGCGTCGATCAGCGAGCGGACCTTGAGATTCCGGCGAAACTCGTCAACGCTCATCTTTTCTTTTGTGCGGTATTCGACCTCGACGGTTCTTCCCGGAATCAGATCGAAGTAATTGTCCGAGAAGAACCCGTCCGGAAATCCCGCGAGATACACGGTTCTCGCCAGTTTGTCGGTCGAAAGAGATATCTTGAATCCGCCGGCAAACGGGACGATCTCGGTTCGGATGTCCGGTTTCGAAAAATTCAGCTCCTTGAAGGGCCGGAAGAACAGGTTGTTCTGCGAAACCGTCTTGCCGTTCATTCGTACCTCGGCGAGCAAAAACGAACTCTTGTCGTCCGCGCCGCCGAGAAACTCTTTGAGCGGCTGCGAGAAATAGGACTTCCCTTTCAAAGGTTCAACGCTTATGTCCGTCTGCTTCGCGGAGAGCGTCTTGCCGCTGAAATCCATAAGCGTCAGGACCAACTGCGCCGGTCTCGTTTCAGGGGAATCCGAGACGACCGTCACGTTCAGCGTTCCGATGTCGTCGATATGCGGCGAGACGAGCGTCGGCGAATAGAAACGGCGCGTGTAGTACATCAGCGCCTTCCAGCGGCCGAAATAGTCCATACCCGACCACGAGGCGACGGGCCAAACGTCGTTCGCCTGCCAGTAGAGCGAGCCCATATTCCGCGGCATTATCCGCCGGAAATGCTCGGCGCCGATCTTGATGCCCTCGGCCTGAAGGACCTGGCTGACGTACAGGAACGATTCGAAGTCCTTCGGCTCTTCGTACTCGCGGAGCATATATTGGCGGACGAGTTGGTTGCCGCGCGGATGCCGCTGATGCGCGAGCATCACCGGCGTCTCGATGCTCGCCCGATCCTCTTCATTCGTATACGTCTTGACGGTCTCGAACTCCGGAAACGACTGAAATCCGTATTCGCTCATAAACCGCGGAAACTGCTTTTCGTATTCCTTGTACGGCTTTTCCGCGTGCCAAACCTGCCAGTAGTGCGTGTCGCCGATGCGCTGCGAATCGGGGTCGTCCTGAAAATTCGAACTCGGACTGCTCTGCCAGTACGTCCGCGACGGGTCGTATTCGTCGAGGACCTCGGGCAGGAGCCGCGTGAAAAGCTTGAGATAGTCGTCCCAAATATGGCTCGGGAGCTGCTCTTTCCAACCCCAGTGGAGCCACGCCGTTTCGATCTCGTTGTTGCCGACCCAGATGACGATCGACGGATGATTCCGAAGCCTTTTGACGTTGTCGATCGCTTCCTGCCGCACGTTTTCGAGGAATGCCTTATCGGCCGGATACATCGAGCAGGCGAACATAAAGTCCTGCCAGACGAGAATTCCCATTTCGTCGGCGAGGTCGTAGTAATAATCGTCTTCGTAAATGCCGCCGCCCCAGACGCGGAGCATATTCATATTCGCGTCCCTGAGCGACGTCAGCAGCTGTTTGTATTTGTGTTTCGTGACGCGCGTCGGGAAGATGTCCGCCGGGATCCAGTTGGCGCCGCGGCCGAACACCGGAATGCCGTTGACGACGAATTCGAAACTGATGCCGTGCTGATCCGGTTTTTGACGAAGTTCGAGTGTCCGCAGTCCGGTGCGACGCGAACTTTCGTCGATGGTCCGGTTTCCGACGGTGAGCTTCGCCTTGAAATCGTAAAGCGCCTGTTGGCCGAGGCCGACCGGATACCAAAGTTTCGGATTCTTGACGGTCAGCGGCACTTCATATTTACGGACTCCGGGCGCGAGCTTTACGGTCGCTTTACCGACGCTGCCGTCCGTCGTGCTGACGTCGATCGTCGCCGCGCCCGCCTTCGACGCGGCGATTTCGACGACCGCCGTCAGATCGGCCCGATCGCGCGTCAGATTATCCTGCCGGATATACAGGTCTTCGATTCGCGCGTCGTCCCAAGCGACCAATTCGACCGGCTTCCAAACGCCGCTCGTGACGAACCGCGGGCCCCAATCCCAGCCGAACTGGTACGGCGCCTTGCGCGTGTACGGCGAGGTCTTCTCGCCCTGATCGTTTGACGCCGGCAGCTCGTAATCGAGCCTTTTCATCAGCGGGAGGATCTCGTTGATCGGCGACCGGAACCTGATCCGCAGGACGTTTTCACCGGCCTTAAGTTCGCCTTTGACGTCGACGCGCCAGGTTCGGAACATATTGTCGGCGCTGAGAATCGGCGTCTCGTTCAGAAAGACATCGGCGTAGGTGTCGAGCCCGTGAAAAACGAGTTCGAGGTTTTGACGTTTGAGCGATGCGCCCGAAACGATGAACTTCGTTTGGTATTCCCATTCGGTCTTCCCGATCCATTGGAGACTTTTTTCGTTGTCGCGATAGAACGGATCGTCGATCTTCTTGTTCGCCAAAAGATCCGTGTGGACGCAGCCCGGAACCGTCGCCGAAAGCCATTCGGTTTTGCCGGCCTCGCGAAACGTCCAACCCGCGTTCAAAGAGGTTTCCGTCTTCGCGGCAACGGTCTGCGACGCTGCCTGCGAGATCAAGAACACGCACAATATCAGGGACGACCAAAATATCTTCATAAGAAACTCTCGGGAATCGAATGCGGCGGTCTATCGTTTGTAGACTCTGACGTAGTCGATCATCATCGTCTGCGGAAAGACCGACGTGCCGTCCGGATTTCCCGGCCAGCCGCCGCCGACCGCGAAATTCAGGATCATAAAGAACGGACGGTCGAAGGCCCAGGCCGAGCCCGCCGGAAGACTGGCCGGCGTGACCGATTTATAGAGCGCGCCGTCGACATAGAAACTGATCCGGTCGGCGCTCCACTCGGTCGTGTAGACGTGATAATCGTCGGCGAACGGGGCGTTTCCCGGAAGATTGTAAGCGCCGCCGATGCCGTTGCCGCCGGAATAGCCCGGTCCGTGAACCGTGCCGTGGACGATCGTCGGTTCGCGGCCGATGTTTTCCATAATGTCGATCTCGCCGCAGGCAGGCCAGCCGACGGTGTCGATGTTGTTTCCGAGCATCCAGAACGCCGGCCACATTCCCTGCCCGCTCGGGACCTTGATGCGCGCTTCGAACCGTCCGTACTTTTGCTCGAATTTGCCCTTGGTTATGAGCCTGGCGGACGTATATTGGCACGGGCCGTACCAGCAGCTCAGACTAAGCGGCGGCGTCAACTTTATCGCTTTGATAACGAGCGCCCCGTTGCCGTCCATGTAGGCGTTGTCGGTCGAATTCGTGTAGTACTCGAGTTCCTGGTTGCCCCAACCGCCGCCGCCGATCTCCGCCGTCCATTTCGCCGTGTCGATGGCCGACCCCGCCGGACCGTTAAACTCGTCCTTGAAGGCCAGTTTCCGATACCGGACCTGCGCCTGCGCCGGGGTGTAGGCAAAGAACGAGGTCACAAACAGTGTGAGCAACAGGAGTTTCAGGATGTGTCTGGACATAATTGAAAAAACCACGCGGGTGCCGGTCGCGTTTCGCGGAACACCGCCGGCCGCACGTTTCAGCCGCCCATAAAAGGAACGAACTTCAGACAGACCGGCGTCGGCACCTGCGCCGAGATTCCGGTCGATGTCAGTTTGCCGGTCTTCAGGTCGCGCCGGAACACGATGATCGAATCCGACTCCTGATTGGCGACGAGCAGGAAGCGGCCATCCGGCGCGATCGCAAAATTCCGCGGTTTTTTGATCCCTTCGCCGATATGTTCGAGATATTCGAGCTTCCCGGTCGAGCTGTCGATCTTATAGGAAACAATACTGTTATGGCCACGGTTCGAGCCGTAGAGGAACCGCCCGTCGGGCGAGACGTGAATGTCCGCGCAGGTCGCGCCGACCTTCGACGCACCGGCAGGCAGCGTCGGAACCGTCTGAACCTCTCTCAGCGTCCCGAGCCTTTCGCCGTAAGCGAGCGAGGTAATTGAAAGATCGAGTTCGTTTATCAGAAATGCCAGCTTTCCGTTCGGATGAAACGCAAAATGTCGCGGACCGACGCCGGGTGTGCATTCGAAAAACTCCTGACTCTCATTAGGTCTCAGCTTTCCGGTGTTCGCGTCGAAGGCATAGATCATCAGTCGGTCGATGCCGAGGTCGGCGGCGAACGCGAAACGGTTGCCGCGATCCAAAGTGATCGAATGCGCGTGCGCCGCTTCCTGTCTGTCTTTTCTCGGCCCGGAACCCGAGTGCTGCGCGAGATCGACCGAAGCGCCGAGCCGCCCGTCCTTTCCGAGCGGGTGGACAGATACGTTTCCGCCAAGGTAATTCGCGACGAGCGCAAACTCTCGATTCTCGCTGACGGTTATGAAGCACGGCGCGCCCCCTCGGCTTGGCTGTTTGTTGAGAAACGTCAGATCGCCCGTCTTCGGATCGATCGCAAAAGCGCTCACGGACCCGCTCTTTTCGCCCTCGTATTCGAGAAGTTCGTTGACGGCGTACAGATATTTACGGTCTTTCGTCACCGTCAGAAACGACGGTTCGGCGACGCCCTTGACGATATGCAGCGGCGTCAATTTGCCGGTCGAACTGTCGAATGTGTGAACATAGATCCCCTCGCTGCTCCCGGTCGAGGTGTAGGTGCCGATGTACAGAAGCATTCCCTTCGGCTTCACGCCCGTCTGCGCCCGATCGCCGTGCGCCAGTGCGAGCGAAACCGCTCCCGTCAATCCGATTCCTAGAAACCCGCGTCTTGTTAAGTTGCTTTTCACCATCTTGTAGCTTTTTTGGATCTAACAATGATCAAGCCGTCCCGCCCGCCGCAGCCGCCGTTTCGCGCGCGTGCCGTCCCAGGATCAGCGCGCCGCACACGCCGCTTTCGCTTCCGAGCGAGGCCTGCAGAATTTCAACCTGGTCGATCGGGAGCATCGTGACGTTCTTTCCGACCAACTCTCTCAATGGGGCCAGAAGCAATTCCCCGGCCGCCGCGACGCCGCCGCCGATAACGATCGCCTGCGGCGCGATAAGCGTGATCGCGTTGCCGATCCCGACCGCGAGAAATCTGATCGCCTGGTTCCAGACTGCGATCGCAGTCGGATCGCCGTGACGGACCAGATCAACGACCGTTTGCCCCGTCACGTCCGCGTGATCGTCTACCGCCCCGCCGTTTTGGGCGACGAGCGCCTCTCTCATCCGCCGCGCGATCGCGGTTCCGGACGCCAAGGCTTCGAGGCATCCGTGAAGGCCGCAGCGGCACAGATCGCCGTCGATGCTGACGATCGTGTGCCCGATCTCCCCCGCTCCGGCTTGCAGACCGTGCCGCAACTCGCCGTCGATGATCATCGATCCGCCGATGCCGGTCGAGATGGTCACATAGAAAATATCCCGAAAGCCGCGGCCGGCGCCGAAATAAAACTCGCCGAGCGCGGCGGCATTCGCATCGTTGTCAAGCAAAACCGGCACTCCGAACCGGTCCTTGACGATCGCGACGATCGGAAAATCGATCCAGTCCGGCAGATTCGCGGGCGACAGAACGAGTCCGCGTTCGATGTCGATCGGACCGGGACAGCCGATTCCGACGGCCGCCAGTTCCGTCCCGGTCTCGACCAGCATTTCATCGATCGCCCGGAGGATATTCGCCAGAATCCTATCCGGTCCGATCGCGATCTCGGTCGGCAGCCGCCGCGACGCGACCCGTTCGCCCGCGCCGTTTTCGAGCGCTACGGCTATTTTCGTCCCGCCGATGTCGATTCCGGCAATTACTTTTTCATTCATCTTCGGTTCCGTTCCGCACCGAAAAACCAGGGCTATTTGCCGGCAGTGGCGTTGACGAGCGCTTTCATCGACTCGATGACCTGAAACTCGACCGCCGCTTTCTGCTTGGCGATCTCATCCAGTCTTTTGAGTTTCGCTTCGCGCCACGCGGCATCGGATGTCTTTGACGCTTCGAGCATTTCCGCGGCGGCAAGGCCGATCTCGCCGAGACTTTCGAGGTCCGTCGCCAGTTGTTTCGCTTCGGCCAGCGCGGGTGCATTTTTGATCAATTCAGCCAGACGTTTCCCGGCATCGCGCCACGCTTTGAAATCCGCGTTCAACTTCGCAACTTCCGGCGTCGATCCGCCGCCGACAAGCGCCGTTCCGACCATTCCGTTGAACCGTCGCGCGCCGTAAGCGTCGGCCTGTGCGGCATCGATCAGCCCGGTCAGCGGCGAAAGCATCGTCTGCGGACGAACCTGATAACGCCGGTACTGCTTCACGGGTTCGATCAACGAGACGAGCGTTTTTAGCGCCCCGGTTTCCTGTCCGTTCGCCAAACGCCTGAGCAGCACTTCCTGATTGCGCTTGTGCGTCATTCCGAGTTCCTCGAGCCGCGCACTGACGCTTTCAAGCCGCCGATACATATCGTCAACCTCGTTGACGCTTGCCGCCGACCACAACCGCTCGGCGATCGCCGCCGTCCGCGGCCAGATCCGCGAATCGATCGTCTCGGGCGAGACCCATTCGCTCCACATCGTCGCTTCGCCGCCGAGAATCCGTTTTTGTTCTTCGGCTGAAAGGGTCGTGTCGGCCGGGATCGGATCGACGAGGTAATGATCTTTCGCCGGAAACATCAGGTCGATGTAATAGCCGTTCGACAGAACACCCGTAAAACCCTGCCGGGCGGCTTCAGCGAGCGCTTTTTGGCCGCGCCACGAATGGATAACGACGTTCTTCGGGAGATCGGGCTGAAAGATCTCGTCCCAGCCCATCATGATCTTGCCGTTCTTCTGGAGAAATTTGAGCAGGCGTTTGTTGAAATAGGTCTGGAGCGCGTGATTGTCCTTGATGCCGTTCTTCTTCATAAACGCCTGTATGTCGGGATTGGCGTTCCACTGCTTTCCCTCGTTCTCGTCGCCGCCGATGTGCATATAGGCGTCCGGGAAAAGCGCCGACATTTCCGCGAAGAAGACTTCGAGCAGCTTGTAGGTCTTTTCGTTCGTCGGATCCATCGTCGGATCGAAGATCCCGGGCCGGCGTTCGATCTTATACGGCCCGGGAGCGCTGCCGATCTCTGGATGACTGACAAGCCACGCGGTCGCGTGACCGGGCATATCGAACTCCGGCATCACACGGATCCCTCGATCGGCAGCGAACTTGATGATCTCGCGAATTTCGTCCTGAGTGTAGAAATCGCCGTCGGAACCCATTTGATGGAGTTCCGGAAACTTTTTGCTCTCGACGCGGAAGCCCTGATCCTCGGTGAGATGCCAGTGCATCACATTCATCTTGACGGAGGCCATCGCGTCGAGGTTGCGCTTGATAACTTCAACCGGCTGAAAATGACGGGCCGAATCGATCATCAGTCCGCGCCACGGGAAACGCGGTTTGTCTTCGATCACGACCGCCGGAAAGTAAAAGCCGGTCTCGTCGCCTTCCAGAAGCTGAAGCAGCGTTTCGAGTCCGCGCATCGCCCCGACGGTCGTTGCCGCTTCGATCGTCACCTGCGCGTCGTTCACTTCAAGACGGTAAGACTCGTCGTCGCCGAGCTTCGGCACGGCGTTTCCCGTCGACCGCGTAACGATCGCCAGTTTCGCTTTTTCGGGATCCGTCGACATCTCGCGCGAAAACTCAAACATCGTGCGACCCTCGAGCCGGCGCATCACCCTTGAAATATACGACTTCAAGCGTTCGTCGGCGCTCCCCGAAACGGCCGCCGAGAAGTCTTTGTTGACCGGAAGCAGCCCCTTTTTCCAGCTTACAAACGAAGGAACCGGCATCAGTTCGCGTCGAACCGATCGAAGATCCTGTGCCGTCGCGACGAAACACAGAACTGAAACGAGAATTGCGAGACAAAATGACTTTTTCATATTCACAAGTTTAACTAATTTTTCGCGCTGAACGAATCGATCGCCTTCCGCATACAGTCGGCGATCTTCGGACCGTCGGCGTCGAACATATTGAAACCGCCGTCCCATTCCCACCAGGCGTTGGGAATTTCGAGCTTTCCGAGCGCGGAGTAAACGGTTTCCGCATAACGGCAACGATCATCGAGCTTGGCGGCCTTTGTAAAAGCGCCGAACTCGCCGAGGAAGATCGGGACGTTGTTCTTGACCGCCCAATCCTTGGCCGCCTTCAGATCCTTGAACATCTTCTCGGCCTTCGAATCTTCCTTGTAGTTGCGTATCAGCGTTTCGGTCCACTCGCCACGGGCTTTCGCCGGCGTTTTGATCTTGACGTCGTTTGCCGGAAACGGCAGAAACTTTATCTCTTCGATGCCGCCGACGCCCGCCCAAGTCGCGCCCTGGTGCGTGAACAGAAACGGGTCGTAGTAGTGGAATGTATAAATGATGTTCGGATCCTTGAACGGTTTCGAATCGATCATCGCCTTGCGTCCGTTCCATTCCTCGAATCCGACGATGAAGGTGTGCTTCGGCGCGATCTCGCGAACATACTTGATCAAGATGTCGGCCTGCCAGCGCCAGGCTTCGGCGGAAACCTTGTTCGGCTCGTTCCTAAGCTCGAAGAAGACGCGTTCGGGGTCCGTGTTTTTGTACCGCTCGGCGATCCGGAGCCAGAGGTTCAGGACGCGTTCCGGGTTCTCCGCCTCGGGGATCGAACGGTCGAATTCGGTATGATGCAGATCGATGATCACGTTCAGGCCGTTCGCGAGCGCCCATTTGACGAACGAATCGGCCATTTCGAGCCCCTTGGGGTTGTCCCATTCATAAGGTTGTTTGAGCTGCATCCAGGCGCTGAAGCAGATCGGCAACCGCACCGTTTTGAAACCTGCCTTAGCGATGTCGGCGAACATCTTCTCGCGCTTTGCCGCTTCTTCCGGCTTGGCGAAGTCCGAAAAATGTTTGCCTTTTGTGCCGTTCCACCAATTGTCGAGGTATGACAAATTCATCCCGACGCCCATTTTGTCGGCCCTCCGCTGCGCGTCGGATTGAGCGGCCGCAAACTGAACTCCGAAAGCAAAAACAAACAAAGCTAATACAATCTTCGTCTTCAAAACGAACACCTCCCTGAACTCTATCCTCACGCACGTTTGTCTCAACACAAAAATTTCGAACACGCCGTCGATCGTCGCGGCAAATTCACCCACAACCGGATTGACGCGTATGACGGCTTTTCAACCCAGATCATGCTGGAGAATTTCTTTCCCGCGAAACACGCGAAATATACGAAAACCTGCCGGAAAATAAAATTCTTTAGCGTCTTTCGCGGGCAATCAGCCGTCTCTCAAAAAAACACAATCTCAGGTGCATGATGCAAAAGGATTTAACTTAGTCCGAGCTTCTTCGGCACGCCGTTCGACAATCTGCCGATTGGACCGCCCCAAACTACTTGAGCGTAAATTTATCGCTCAAGCCCCCGACCATAACGGTGAAATCGCCCGGCTCGACGACCGGCTTGTTGTTTGCGCCGATAAACGAAAGATCGCTGCTGCCGAGTTTGAATGTCAGGGTCTTGCTCTGACCCGGATCGAGCGAGATCTTGGCGAATCGTTTGACGCGCTTGCCGGCAGGCGAGAGACTCGCAACCTCGTCCCGCAGATACAGGATCGCCGTTTCCTTGCCGGCCCGTTTTCCGGTATTCGTGACCTTGAACGAAACGTTGATCTCGCCGTTCATCGGGATCGCGGATCTGTCGAGTTTGAGATCGCTGTAGGTAAAGGTCGTGTAGCTGAGTCCGTGACCGAAATTGAATTGCGGACTGGTCGCGACGTTTCCGAATGCGGTGTCCTCGACTTCGAACAATTTGTGATCGTACGTCAGATAATTGTTCGTCGAACGCGGGTAGGTAAACGGCAGTTTCCCGTTCGGGTTGTAATCGCCGAACAGCACATCGGCGACCGCCCGGCCGCCCTCGTCGCTTGGATTGAGCGCGAGAAGGATCCCGGCTACTTTATCGGCGATCCGGCTGATGATGCGGGGACGGCCTTCAACCATTACGAGAACGACCGGTTTGCCCGTCGCGATGATCGCTTCGGCGAATTTCAGCTGAGTCTCCGCAAGCGTCAGATCCGTAATGTTTCCGGGCGTCTCGGTGTACGATCCCTCGCCGAGACAAAGGACGACAACGTCTGAATTCTTCGCCGCGGCGACCGCTTTGTCGACGTCGGCCTCTTTATCCGTCATCGTCGGCGTCGTCACGACGGGCGAGTTGGGCGGCTGAACTAGTGTCGTGCCCTGGACGAATTCGACATTGCCGCCGAGTTTCGCCTTGATCGCCTGCCGGATCGTCAATTTGTCTTTCGGGTACAGCGACTTTTCGGATCCCTGCCAGACCCACGTCCAGCCGTTGTTCAAAGAGATCAGCGAATCCGCCGTCGGCCCGGTCACCAGAACCTTTTTGTCTTTCGCCAGCGGGAGTATGTTCTGCTCATTCTTGAGCAGGACCAAAGACTCGCGGGCCGCCTCCAGGCTGACCTTCGCATATTCCGGATTGCCGAAATTCTTCTTGACCGACGGATCGGGCATCGGATTTTCAAAGAGCCCGAGCTCGAATTTCACCCGCAGGATGCGGCGCACGGCATCGTCGATCCGCGACATCGGAACCTTCTTTTCCTTGACGAGTTCGATCAGATTGTCGCTGAAACTGTAGCTGTACGGCACCATACTCATATCGATGCCGGCATTGATCGCCATCATCGTCGCTTCTTTCTCGTCTTTCGCCGTTTTCCATTGCGAGACGAGCTTCTTGATGTCTTCCCAGTCGGAGACGATGAAACCGTCGAACCCGAGTTCGTCTTTCAAGACGTCGGTCAGGAGGTACTTGTTGACGTGTCCCGGAACGCCATTGATCTCGCCGGAATTGACCATCACCGTCCGCGCGCCGGATTTGACGGCGGCGTCGAAGGTCGGCAGAAAGTATTCGCGAAGATAATTTTCCGGGATCCACGCCGAGGTGCGGTCGCGTCCGCTTAGCGGGAAGCTATATCCGACGTAGTGCTTCAGGCTCGAAGCGACGTTCTTGTCGTTGCTGACGTCGTCGCCTTCCAGTCCGCGGACGAACGCCGCGCCCATCACTTTTGCAAGATACGGGTCTTCGCCGAACGTTTCCCAAAAACGCGGCCAGAGCGGCTGGCGTCCGATGTCGAGGACCGGCGAAAAGCTCCAGGGAATGGCGGCCGCGCGCGTTTCCATCGCGGTGATCACCGCCGCCTGATGCATCAGATCCGGATTCCAGGTCGCCGCCATTCCGATCTCTTGCGGGAAGAGCGTCGCGCCACGCACGTAGTTGGCGCCGTGAATCGAATCGATGCCGTAGATATTCGGGATCTTCAAGCGGGTTTTTGCCGACGCCGCCTGGATCGCACCGATGATCTCCCACCATTTTTCAACCGGCAACGCGTGTCCGGCCACGTTGAGGATCGATCCGACCTTGTACTCAACGATCGCTTTTTCCAGCTTCGCCTGATCGATCTCGATATTCGACTCGCTGCCCGAAACGATCTGGCCAAGTTCGAGCTGGGTCATCTGCCCGACCTTCTCTTCGATCGTCATTTGTTTGAGAAGTGCTTCGATCCGCGCCGAATGATCCTTGAGCTTCGGATGTTGAACAGTCTTTTCAAAAAAAGTTTGGCTGTCCGGGAAATCCGGAGTCGTTTGCGCTAAACTTTGTTGCAGAGGCAGACAAAAGTAGTGCAAAAATAACGCTAATGATACAATCGAGGCTTTGATTCTCATTTTATTTTGTTGACCGGTTGAAAGATGGAATTGAAAACTTGTGCGAGCATTCTATTTGAAAATCACGAAATCTTCAAGAAGAATTTTCCTGTATCCTGTTTCCGTAAATGACGCCAAAGTTTTTCATAAAGGAGAAGATATGAACCTGCAAAAACGCATTTTTCTTTCGCTATTCTGTTTGGTTTCGATCGTTTGCCTGGCCGATCATTCGCTTGGGCAGACAAAACCCGAAGTTTTGACGGGTGACGAACTTAAGCGCATCGTCCCGGCCAGTTTCTATTTTGCCGGACAATCGGCCGAAACGCAGATGAGAAATTCGGCCGCCGCGAAACTGGCTGAAAACCGATATCTAATTTCCGGCCTGGTCGACACGTCCGGATATTCGACGGAGATCAGCGGCAAATACGAGGGCTTTCTGATCACCGATTCGCCGGTAAAGATCGGCGGCAAAATCCTCAAGACCGGCGCCTATGGTTTCGGATTCGCGAAGGACAAGATCAACATCTTCGATCTCAGCAGTATGCAGATACTTTCCGTCGCGACTGCCAACGACGCCGAAATGAAGCGTCCAAGGCCGCTGATGATGGTTGCGGACACGAAGGGAGTGCGCCTGTATAAAGGCAGATCGTACGTACTCATATCGGCAAAGTAAATTCCCGAGGTTCTCGAGCCACGGCTGCGGGAACCGCCCGTCAGGTCCGAAGATCAGCGACTTCTTGCTTGGCCGGAAAGGTTCCGGCTAAGGCGAATAACTTCCCGAAGTTCCGCCTGCGATTCTCTCGAATCCTCGAAATCGACCACTTTTTCGTCGAGGAATATGGGACTTTTAACGAATTTTGCGATCGCGCCGTCGAGATCGATTATCAAATCCCAGACGCTCTTCGCGCCGGAACCGACCGGCGCTTCTTCTTCGCCCGTCCGATCCGTTTCCGGTTCGAAGAGTTTGGCGTTCATCCTCGCCGCTCTTTTCGCGATCTCCGCCGACAACTTGCCGATTTTCTGAAAATTGATCTTCTTGCCCGTGGTGTAGGTTTTTACGATCTTGTCCTGGAGAAGCTGAATGCCCTCGAAATCATCCTTGATCTCCGAAAGTCCAACCATTCGGTAATTGACTGCGCCGCTTAACGCCGCGTCGCGATTTTCGCGTTTCGCCCGTTCCAACGCGAGAGCCCGCATTCGAACCGAATTATTGTCGCGGACCTCGGTGTCGGCGACCGGATTCGGGACGACTTGTTGCGCGTAAACCACCCCACCAAGAATGAGTATTCCAACGACGCCCGCAAACGTATTTTTCATCGGTCGCTGCTCCTGATTTCAACGGGCTACTTCATCTTTCCGGCAGCCATCGACAACTCTTCACTGAGTTCCACGATCCTCAAAAGATCGGTGCGCGTCTTTATCGCGACTTCGGCTTCTATTACCTTGATCTTCGCGAAGATCGGACTCGAAACGAAGCTTCCGATCGTATTGTCCAGATCAATGATCAGATCTCTCACGCTATGGAGTTTCCGATCCTTGTCGGCGGAGTCTTTCTTGGCCTTTTCCTCCTTCGAATCAGCGAACAAATTCCCGTCCAAACGCTTGGCGTTCGATCCGATCTCACTCGCTTTCGACGCGATCGTCGCGTAGTCGATCGTTTTTCCGGTCGTGTATGCCTTGACGATTTCCGACTGCAGAAGCTGGATGCCCTCAAAGTCGGATTTTATCTGCGGAAAATTCGACTTCAACTCTTTGTTGATCGGAGCGAATGAAGCGGCCTCGGCTTGCGCGGCTTCACGCTTGATACGCTCGATCTCAACCGAGCGGGTCTTGATACCGTCGTCGGCAAGATTCTTGTCGCCCGCTCCGGCCGGCGTCTCGCGCTGGGCATAAAGACCTGAGAATGCCGCGGTTGCGAGCATCAAGACTAACGAGAACATTAACTTTTTCATTGCATTTACCTCCGGGGCCTGCAACCGGATCGGATCCGGCGGAATTCAGCTATTGGTAACGAACATTTTAATCCACTTTGTTTGATGGCACAACAAAAGTCTCAGTTTGCCTGAAATTTGCTGACTTCGTGACGCCTTTGCCCTGAACGATCGTCGCGATCCGGTTCGCTTCGATCCCGGTTACTTTCTCGACCTTTCCATCGCTCCAGCGAACTTCCGCAAACTCGAGTTTCTCTCCGGACGGAATTCCGAAGTGAAGCCGGAAATCGTTCTGCGATAGATAACTGGCACCGGCCTGTACTTCGTGGATCAGCTTCCGCTTATCGGTCGTCAACGTGATCCGCGCCCCGACCGCATCCCGGTTCTTCCCGTTTTCGATCAGTTTGATGAGAAAACTCTGATTCGCATTTTTCGTCGTATTGAGCAGAACGATCGGTTTGTCGCCCAAGTTCGTGACGACGACATCGATCAGTCCGTCGTTGTTCAGATCCCCAAACGCCGCGCCGCGGCTCGAAAACACGGGCAGCGCGCGCAGGCCGGAACCCTCCGAAATGTCGGCAAACTTGCCGTTTCCAAGGTTTTGATGAAGCAGCATCGGCTGCCTGAAGCCGATGACGGTCTCGCTCTTGGCCAGTTCCATCTGCGGATAAACGTGGCCGTTGACGACGAGCAGATCGAGCCAGCCGTTGTTGTCGAAATCGACGAAAGATGTCCCCCATCCGACGAACGGCCTCGCCGGTTGCGATACGCCGGCTTGCGCCGAGACATCGAGAAATCCCTTGGCGACGAGGTTTCGATACAACGTGTTCTGCTCGTTCTCGAAGTTCGTCACGAAGATGTCGAGGTTGCCGTCGTTGTCGTAATCGGCGACCGAGACGCCCATCGAACCCTGTTCGTCGCCGGCGCCGCTGTAGCTCGTTCCGGTCTCGAAACTGACGTCGGCGAAGGTCCCGTCCCGGTTGTTGCGGTAAAGATAATTCGGCGAGCTGTCGTTGGCGACGTACAGATCCGGCCAGCCGTCGTTATTGTAGTCGGCGAACGTGACGCCGAGCCCGAAATACTCGGTCTTGTCGGCAAGTCCGATCTTCTCGGCGACCTCCTCGAAGGTCCCGTCACCTTTGTTGCGGTAGAAATAGTCGCGTTCGCCGGGGAGTCCGCGGGGCCCGCATTGGACACGTATGTTCTTGTATGAGCACGTTTTGGAACTACCGAAGACCGGCAGGTTGTTGAGATCGAGTGAAACGTAACCGGGAACAAACACGTCGAGGTCGCCGTCGCGGTCGAAATCCGACCACGCCGCGCCCGTTTGAAATCCGAGCCCTTTGAGCCCGGACTTGTCGGTAACGTCCTCGAATTTGCATTGCCCCTTGCCGCGGTACAACGCGTTTCCGTTGAATCCGGTCGCAAAGATATCCAATGTTCCGTCGCCGTCGAAATCAACGGCGGTGACGCCCATTCCCCAGCCTTTACGAGCCAGATTCGCGCTCGCGGTGACGTTCTCGAACTTCGGCGTTTTCGACGTCGCGCCGTCGATCTGCCGGTAGAGCGTCAGAAAAAGATCGCCGCCCTTTTTGAAATTATCGACCGACGAGCCGTTGATCGTCGCGATATCGAGAAAATCGTCGCCGTCACAGTCGAAAACGGCCGCGCCGCCGCTCATCGATTCGATGATATAGCGGTTTTCGGCAGTCGAAATGTGCGAGACATCGACGCCGCTCCCGGACGTGACATCCCGGAACGTGATCGCCGATTCTTGCGAAACTCCGGCGATCTGCGCCGAAAGGCATAAGATTGTCGTGAGCAATAACCTCATTATTCGTGAACGATCGGGGCGACCTCCTTTTCGACGGCCGCCGAATTGGCTTTACCAACTAGCTCTTCTTCGATTTGGGACGGATCTTTTCGGCCGGCACAATGCCCTCGCCTTCGAGAACCGCGTGAAATTTATCGACTTCGACATCCTTGAGCGTTTCGATCTTGCCCGACGGCCAGCGAATCTCGACCGAATCGATCTTGGTGGCGCTTCCGAGCCCGAAATGGACGCGCAGGTCGTTTTGCGAAAGATAACTTCCGCCGCTTCTGATCTCTTCCGTTTGGGTGATCTTCCCCGTCGTCAGTTTTATTCGCGCGCCGATCGCAAGCGGGTTTCCCTGCTTCGCACCGAGTTCGAAGGTGACCCAGTGATTCGCCTTTTCGCCGGTATTTTTCAGGATCATCGGCGTGCTGTCGAGATCTTCTACGACGAGGTCGATGTTGCCGTCGTTGTCGAGATCACCGAACGCCAAACCGCGCGAAACGCGAAGTTCGCCGAGGGCCGCACCGGCCTGGCCGGAGGCGTTGCAGAACGTCGCGTCGCCGTTGTTGATGAACAGCAGTTTGCTCTGCTTGTAGCGTGCTCCCGACGAGATATCGTCCATCTGCGGATAAACGTGACCGTTGACGACGAACAGGTCGAGCCAAGTATCGTTGTCCAGATCGAAAAACACGGTTCCCCAGCCGACAAACGGACGCGTCGGTTGAGCGATCTTGGCGTTGAACGAAACGTCCGTGAAGTCGTACTTTCCGTTGTTTCGATAGAGCGTGTTGTATTCGTCGACGAAATTCGTTGTGTAGATAGCGAAATTCCCCGTATGCAGATAGTCGCCGACGGCGACGCCCATCGAGCCCTGTTCCGAACCATCGCTACTGACGGCCGTTCCCGAGATCAGACCGACGTCGGAAAACTTGCCCTTTCCCTCATTTTGATAAAAGAAATTCGGCGTCGAATCGTTGGCGACGTAAAGGTCCAGTTTTCCCGTGTTTCCAAAGTCCGAAAAGACGGGCTGCATCCCGTAGAATCCCTGCGGATCTTCCATCCCTAGTTCTTTCGAGATCTCTTTGAACGTGCCGTCTCCGTTGTTGCGGAAGAAACTGTCGCCGGCGCCTTTCAACCCGCGCGGGCCGCACTGGACGTCGACCCCGCGAAATTTACAGGTCGGAAGCGAACCGAATCCCGGCAGGTCGTTGAGTTTGAAATCGACGTAGTTGGCGACAAAGAGATCGAGGAACCCGTCACCGTCGAAATCTCCGAAGGTCGCGCCCGCCGACCAACGGCCGTCGGCCACCCCGGCTTGTTTGGTGACGTCGGTAAAGGTTCCGTCGCCGTTGTTCTTGTACAAAACGTTGCCGCCGAGACAGGTGATGTACATATCGGGAAAGCCGTCGTTGTTGTAGTCCGCGACCGCGCCGCCCATCGCGAAGCCCGGAAATCCGACCTTCGCCTTGTCCGTCACGTCGGTGAATGTTCCATTGCCGTTGTTGCGGTAAAGAAGGCTTTTGGATTTTTCGTTCTTGAGCGCCATTTCGACCGTCGGAGCGTTGGTGAAATAGATGTCGAGCCAACCGTCGCGGTCGTAATCGATCAGCAAGACGCCGCCGCTCATCGATTCGACGATGTACTTTTTCTCCGGGGCGGACGTGTGAACGAAGTTGATCCCGGTCTTGGAGTAAACATCGGTCAACTGCGGAACTTTGCGATCCTTGCAAACGTCGCTTTGCGCCGCCGCTCCCTGATTGCAGAGCATCGATAGAAAAATTATGGCCGTGAAAAGTCTTGTTTGTCTCATTACATTCCGTCTTTTTTGGGGCTTTTGAGCTTTTGAAAGATTTCCAGATGCTTCCTTCCCAGTTCGCGTTCGCCGATCAGATTGTATAGCCGGCTCAATTGAAAATGCGTGTCGGGGTCATCCGGATTCAGCGAAACCGCCTTCTCAAGTATCGGCCGCGCCTTCTTTTCTTCCCCGGTCTGCAGATAGATTGCGCCAAGGTCACGCAATGCCAACGGATAATTCGGCGCGATCCGGACCGTCTGCTCAAAAAACTCGGCCGCCTTGGATGTATTCCCTTCGACCTTATACGAAAGTCCAAGTTGGTATGCCGCCTCGAAATTGTTCGGATTGACGACGAGGCAATTTTCCATTTGCCGCCGCGCTTCGTCCAACCGGTCGGGTTGCGCCGCGAGCGTCATTCCGAACGCCAGACATCCGAGCGCATCGTTCGGACGAGCTTCGAGGAACCTCTTCAAAGACGATTCTGCCTTTTGCGTATTGTTGCTCTCAAGCGCAGCTATCCCGTAAAGATAAAGCGACTCAAGGTCGTCGGGCTGAAGATCCAGCAACCTCTCGGCCGCGCGAAACGCCTTTCCTCCCTGATGCGCGCGGATCGTGACCCTGACATATTGGGCCAGCGCCCGCCGGTTCTTCGGATCTCCCGACAGGAATCGCTCGAGAGCTTCAATTGCCGCCTCGTTATTGCCCCCTTCGGCCTCAATCAACGCACTCACAAAGAGCAGATCGGGCGATTTCGGGTCGATCTTTTCCGCCGCCGCGAGGCGGGACTTTGCGCCCGCGAGGTCTTTCAGCGCGATCTCGGAACGCGCCAGTAACAGCAGGGCCTTTGCATTCTTGGGCGCGGCCGCGATCACCAGCCGAAGCAGATCCGCCGACTCTTTATGCAATTCGCGTTCGCCCAAGACCTCGGCAAACTCGACTGCGACCGCCGGATTTTGCTTCGCGAGCGCCCTTGCCGAGGGGAGAAGTGCTTCAAACTTCTGCCTGTTGCCTGTCTGAAGATAACAGCCGGCCCGGAACGGAAGAGCTTCGCCGTTGCGGACTTTGACCGGCAGTTTCTCTGACGCATTCAGCGCCGCCGGGCAATCGCCGACGAGCGCGAGCGTCCGTGCGATCGAAAAACGAGCCGATGCATCGGTGATTTCAGAATCCGCAATCGCGACCAGAACCGCCCGCGCCGCTTCGAATTCGTTAAGCCGGTAATGCGCGGTTGCGAGGCTCAGCTTTGCGGCGAGCAAAGTCGGATCAAGCGACAAAGCCTTCGTCAGCAACGCTTTTGCTTCGTTCACCCGAGCCTGTTTGAGACGCAGTTTTCCGAGAATCGCGAATCCCTTCGCGTTCTTTGGATTGGCGATCACGAAATTGAAAAGATCCTTTTCGACCTCCGCGAGATTTCCGCCGTCGATCTTCTTCTCGAATCCCGCCAGAACAGCCGCATCGTTCGCCGTGGTTTGGGCGAATACGCAGACCGACGCGCAGATGAACGTCAGCAGAAGCGCGGTCGGTCGAACCAGTCTATTCGGGAGAATTCTCATTGTTTCCCATCGGCGAATCCGTCTTGCGGTTGGCGGCTTTGAGTTCCTGGTATCGTTTCAGGGCGCGGTCGGCGTCGTCCTTGCGCGCCGCTTTGCGATAGGCGATGCTGAGTTGGTAGTAAATGTACTCCTTGGTCGCGTCGGCGATCGCCGCGAATTCCAGCTGTTCGATCGCCTTCGGCGTCTCGCCCCGTTCGAGCAGGATCTTGCCAAGCTGATACCGGGCATCGGCGTAGTCGTACTTCAAACCGATCGCTTCTTCGAGCAACGCAACGGCCTTGTCGGTTGCGATCTTCCGCTCGATGAAGGTCAACGCGAGGTGGTACTTCGACAAAACGTCCGTCGGGTTCAGTTCCAATTCACGGCTGAACGCCTTTTCCGCCTCTTCGAAACGGTTCAGGCGAATAAGCGATTGGCCGATAAAGTAATTCGCCTTCGCGACCGACGGATCGAGCGCCACGACACGCCGAAAGTCGGTGACCGCACGCTCGAAATCACCGAGCATCATAAAACCCTGCGCGGCATAAAACAGCGATTCCGTCTTGTCTTGCGAGATCTCGGCCAGTTTGTCGAAGATTCGTACCGCCTCCTGGTTGCGCTTCAGCTGGATCAGCGAAATTCCGTAGAAATACGCGAGTTCGGGATTGGTGACGATCACCGGTTCGAGCACCTTAAGGACCTCGGCCGCTTTGCCGAACTCCTTTGTCAGGTAATAACTTGACCCGAGCATCTGCCGCGCCAGGTTATCGTTCGGATTCGCTTTCAAATGACGTTCGAGCGGCCCGATGGCAGCGTCAAACTTCCCGGCGCGAAAACTGACGATTCCCCAATTTCGATCGAGGCCCGGAAAGTCCGGACGCCATTTCGCCGCCAACGCAAAATTCTCAAGCGCGCCGTCGGCCTGTCCGTTCTGGATTGCGATCACGCCGAGATTATGAAAGGCCTGCGCCAGCACATCGCTCAGGTAAACCCTGAATTTCTTCAACTCCGCGGCGCGTTCTGGCGTCAGCGCGTCTTTTTCGGGCGTGGCGGGCTCGTTCTTACCCGTCGTCGAATTCCTGTTGCCGACGACCTGTCCGAGGATCTGGCTGATCTCGTCACGGGCCGTCTGGATCGACTTTGCCTGAAGTTCGCTGGCGATCTTCAGTTCTTTCTCGCCTTCTTCCTTGCGGCCGGTCCTGACGAGCAGGCGTCCGAGAAGAAAATGCGTGCGCCGAGATTCAAAGTTGGTCCCGGTCTCATTCCCTGCCAGAGCGATCGCCTGGCGAAGGTTCTTTTCGGCGGCGGCAAGTTCGTTCAGTTCCGATTGTGACGCTCCGAGAAACAGAAACGATTCGGGCCGCGTGGGACGAATCTTCGCCGATTTCTCAAAATACGCGATCGCTTCCTGATGCTTGTTAACCGATGACGCGACGATGCCGGCGAAAAAGTTCGAGTAAAAATCCCCGGGCGACAATTTCAGTTCATCCTCAAAGGCCTTGCCGGCTTCCGCGATCCGGTCGCTTCCGCCGTGCTGAAGAATCACGTAGCCGAGAAAAAAGCTGGCACGCGGATGTTTCGGATCGATGGCAAGCGCGCGTTTGAATTCGCGTTCCGCCTCGAGCGGATAGTTCGTCTGTTCGTACGCCTGCCCGAAAGAGACGTGAATGTCCGGCGTGTCCTTCCCCAAGGATATCTGAAGTTCTTCAAAGAGTAGTTTTGCCCGGTCGGGCTGCTTCAAATGAAGATAGGTTATGCCCAGCGCGAGCGCGGCGTCGAAGTCGGGCGCGAGCAGCAGGACCTTTTCGAGTTCCGGGCGGGCGGACTCGTAGTCTTCGTTTTGAAAATAGATGTTGCCAAGGAGATAGTGTGCGCCGGCAAACTTCGGATCGATCTCGATCGCTGCGCGCGCCGCGGCAATCGCGTTGTCGGTCTGATTGAGCCGCTGATAGGCGACGGCAAGATTGGTCCTGTTTTCGGAGCTGTCGGCGTACGGGATCGACTCTGTCAGAAGGACCGCGGCGGACGCGTACTCGCCTTCCTCGATCAGGATGTTGCCGACACGCTGGAGCGCAATGCCCACGATCGCCCGATTCTCAACGGCGGCGTTAACCAGATCGCCGGAAATCTGATAGGTTTCGGCGGCGCTCAGGTGCTTGCGCAGTTCGTCGGCAGTTTCATTGTTCTGAGTCGTCGTGACGGGATCGGCTTTTTTCGGATTGATTCGCTGAGCATCGATATTAATTGTAAAAAACAGCAAAACAAAAATTAATACTCTTGCGGCCATAACCAATAAAACTCACCTCGATTTGCGATTGGGACGGGAGCGAATTATATCATAAAAAAATTGGCAAGAAGATATTTGCCCGGAGGCATCTATCTTCTTGCCAACATCCTACACGCCGGTTCTAGAAGTACAACTTGAAGGCGTATTGAATTTCACGCGGCCCTCTGGTGCGCCCAGCGACCCCGTAATTACCATCCGTTCCTGCGGTGGTGATCGTGTTGTTCGTCGGATCGCACGGATTCGCCCCGCAAGTGACAGTCCCGTTGTAGAACGTCACCGGAATCGACCCGCCGTTGAACTGCGTGGTATTGAACGCATTGAACATTTCAAACCGAAGCTGGATCCTGGCGCCGTCGCCAAGGAAGCTCTGCGTCAGCCAAGACGGTGAAAAGTTCTTGTAAATCGACAGGTCAACGTTCTTCGTTCCGGCACCTGCACAGGTCGTTTTCTTCGGAGTGGTTTCTCCGATCTTGTAGCCGACCAGCGTCCAGGCTCTCGGGTTGAGATAACTGCCCTTCGTACCTTCGAGCGTACAGGGTTCGCTTTCAACGCGAATCGGACGTTGGTTCGCGACCGCGGTTCCGAGTCCGCTGATGCCGGCCTGGAAGTTGTTGATGCCGGTTGCGAACAATCGCGGCGTCAACGACGTTCCGCTCGAAAGCTGAACGATCGAGGCGACTTCCCAGCCGCCAAGAAGCGTTCTGACGAACGAATTCGAGCCCTTGAAATTCGGCAGATTGTAAATCATATTCGCCACAAAGATGTGCGGACGATTGATATCCGATTCGGCGAAGTCCAGATCGCGGTTGGTCCTGTCGAGAACCGCAAAATCACTGGTGCCGCCGCTCGAATCATTCAATCCGAAATCGGACAGCGATTGAGAGTACGTGTACGCCATCTGCAGCGAGAAACTCTTCGCGAAGCGGGTCCTGAACAGAACCTGCATCGAATCGTAGTCGCCGCGGCCGTTGCGCTCGAACAGATAGATCGCGCCGTAATTGCTATAGGGGCGCAGAGCGTTGACCGCGTTTGCATTCGGCGCAAAGGCCGCCGCAACTCTATTGTTCTGCAAGACCTGATTGACATCGCTGTGGGTCAACTGTTTCCGGGCGCGGTTGCCGACGTAGCCGACTTCGAGCACGGTTTCCTTCCACAACTGACGACCGAATGAAATATTGAACTGCATCGAATACGGCGTCGCCGCTTCGGGGCTCAACCCGAATCTCGGCGAACCGGCCGAAGCCGCTCCGAGACCGACGACGGTCGTTCCGTCCAAGGTTCGTTCACCGCCGTTCGAAATCACGAAAGGCGCATTCTGCGTTAACGAAGCAAAGTAGATGCTCGTTCTTTCACGCAGGTAGAAGAGCCCGAATCCGCCGCGAACGGCCGTTTTGCCGTCGGAGAAAACATCCCACGCGAAACCTAGCCTCGGGGCGAGGTTCTTGTAGTTGTTCTTGCGGAGCGATCGATTCGAAAACTCGACCGGCGTGCTTGCGCCTGCGATGCCGGCGCACGGATTGGTGCCTTTCGGAACCACCAGGCCGTTGCAGGGATCAGAAGCAGGCCGTGCAGGATTGTACGCTGCGGCGGAAAAGCCGCTGATCAGATCGCGTTTGTCGGTCGGTTCATAGAGCAACGAATATCTGGCTCCGAGTTCGAGGGTCAGATTCGGTCTGGCCTTCCACGTATCGCCGAAATAGAACTCTAGGTTCTTATAACGGTTCTGCCCAACGGCCATCGTGTTGCTTTCATTGAAACCGAAACGCGATCCGTTGGTCAGGACGTCAGCAAGAGCGTTGCCGGAGTTGTTGCCGCAGCAAGGTCCCCAGAACTGGGTCGCTTCGTTGTTCGGTCCCGAATCTTCATTCTTCGCGGCCGAATCGTAAAGGAATCCCATCTTGAGAGCGTGATTTCCCTTGACCGTCGTGAAGTCGTCACGGATGGTGTAGATATCGAGCGAGTTTCTGAACGGCGCCTGGGTCCAAAGGTTCGGATCTCCGCCCGCGTTGAACGGAGCGATCCCGCCCCAAAAGACCGGATGCGGACGATTATCGCCGTTGACCTTGCCCGAAGTCGGGAACAAACCCGGAATCTTCTGGTTGATCTCGAGGTTGATGTCGCCGCCTGCACCGGGATCGACGAGAATCCGGTTCGCCGAATACGAGAACTGAATATCGTTGATCGCCGTTGCTCCGAGCTGCGTCGTCAACTTGAACGCCGCCTGGCGCGAAGGCTGTTTCCAGCTGCTTTCGATCGTCGGAAACGCATCATCGCCCCACAGACTGCCGGTCAGAATCGGAGTCGGGTTCGACCAACTGTCCTGCGTATAGCGACCGAAGATCTTGTTCTTGGAGTTGATGTTGTAATCTATGCGGACGTTCTCTTCCCTGAAATTGATCGGGGAATTCGCCGAGGTCGCCCAGTTGTTGCAACTGGTCGAACTGACAACGTTCGGCAGCGGGAAAATCTTGACGAGCGCCAAACCAGCCTGACTAATATCACCTGCCGGAATGATCTGGTTTGATTCTCCAGGCCGACCACCGCCGATCGCCGGACCTGAACATCGTGTGCCGTCCGTTAAAATCCTCGGCTGACTGAAGTTGCCTTGTCTTTCGAGCAATGTCGGAACACTGCCGAAACGTGACTGGCCGCGGATCTCTTTATTCCACTCCTGCGAATAAAAGAAGAACAAGCGTTCTTTTATGATCGGGCCGCCGAGCGAGAACCCGTAGTCGTTGCGCCGCAAAGCGGGCTTTTTCAAGCCGTTCGCATTGGCAAAATACTCGCTTGCGTTGAGCGCATCGTTTCGCCCGAAGTAGAAAAGGCTGCCGTGAAAACTGTTGCTGCCGCCGCGGGTCGCGATCGAGACGATCGCACCGGCCGCCTGTCCGTATTCCGGACCGTAGCTGTTGCGGAGCGACTTGAATTCGGCAATGGCCTCGATCGAGGGGAAAAGCAGGATCGTGCGGTTTGACCCGGTGTCGTTGTTGTTGGCACCGTCGGTCAAAAACAAATTCGCCTGCCCGGAATTTCCGTTAACAGAAAAGTCTACGCCTCCGAAAAGGCCTTTTTGCTTACTGTCAAAATTGTTCGCGGCCGAAACGCCCGGCTGAAGCTGGGTGAGCTGGGTGAAACTGCGTCCGTTCAACGGAAGCTCGCGCACCTGCTCTCCTGAAACGATCTCGCCGACGGTACCGCTCTGACTTTCGATCTGAACGCTGTCCGCCGTGATGTTCACGACTTCGTCAACCTTTCCCGCCTCCAATGCGACATCCTGACGAGTCGTATTTGAAACGTTAACGACGACGTTGGAAACCGAGGTTTCCTTAAAGCCGCTTTGCGTGACTTTCAGGTTGTACATCCCGATCGCCAGATTGGCGAACACATAGTTGCCGTCGGATGACGTTGTCACCGAACGCGTTTCGCCGGTGGCCAGGCTGGTAACAGTAATCGTTGCGCCCGGCACCGCAGCGCCGTTCGGATCGGTCACCGTTCCGGTGATCTGACCGGACGTTCCCGTCTGACCCAGCAACAGTGCCGGGAAGACGAGCAAACCGATCATCAAAAACAAGATCGACCCTGTTTTCGCAACAGAACTATTTCGTAAACTCAAGGTACGAAATACATTCTGCGGAAACAAGAACACTTTATGCATAGAAATTCCTCCTACTTCGAATTGACCTCAAACATTTTTTGACAAAAAAACTTCAAACTTTCAGCAGCACGCGCCCCTTCCTTTCCAAAACATGGGCCTCTCACGTCGGAAGGCTTAAGGATTCAAAACCACCTTCCGAAGCGCTGCGTGCGATTCGCCGAGGGAATCAATCAACCCGTCTGCACGAAACAAAAAGCCAAATCCGGAACGATCGTTCAGGAAAGCGGTGCTTCTGAAGCATTGAACGGCGACCCGCCAAATCTAACTTCCTGCACCAAAACCAAAATTCGCTATCCTCGGACTTCCCCGCGGACTTCATTTTGGGGAACTGCGTTGATCAAATCCACTCAAAAACTAATTAAATCTGTTGAATGATTAGAACTGTGTTAAAAGTAGTCTTTGCGATAACCACAATCTTTACCGATACTTACGTTGTCAAGCGAAACACCGGGGAATTGCCGCCTGACAAATAATCAATAGGCTAACTGTAAATACTTTGTTGCAAGACCTTGCAAAAGTTATCTCAGATTTTTCCGATTGTCAAGATTTTTTCGAAGTTTTTTGCGTTTGACGCATCATTTTTTTTGGGCAAGGCAGCGGACCGGAAACAGGCTTTCCGCATTGACGCACGAGCCGAGAATCGACCGCGCAACGCCGAGCGCCCCAGACCTCCGCGGCGCCCTTATTACGGATGTGCCTTTGTTTCTTTGAAACGGAGTTTTAGTATTATCGATGTGGCTCAACAAATCGTGGGGTGTCATTGAACTCGAAACTATGAAATCTGGAGTGATCATCATCGGCGGCGGAATCGCCGGCCTCAGTTGTGCCCGGCAGCTTGCCGACAAGGGTCTGGACTTTCTCGTCCTCGAATCATCGGATCAAGTGGGCGGGCGAATGCGGACCGACATCGTCGAAGGCTTCCGGCTTGACAGGGGATTTCAAGTCTTTCTCACCAGGTATCCTGAGGCCCGTCGAATACTTGACCTTCCGGCGCTGAGCCTGAGACCTTTCGTGCCCGGAGCGATGATTCGTTTCGACGGTCGTTTTCATACGATATCCGATCCCTGGCGTCGGCCGCTCGGAGCGCTGGCTTCGTTGCTGAATCCGATCGGTTCAATTGCCGACAAGCTCCGGGTCGCCGCCGTCAGGTCCCGGGTTCTTCGTGGCCGTCTCGAGGACCTGTTTGAGGAACCCGAAACGACAACGCTTGAGGCGCTTCGAAACGCCGGATTTTCGTCGTCGATGATCGAACGCTTCTTCCGTCCTTTCCTCGGCGGGATCTTCCTCGAACGCGACCTTGAAACATCGAGCAGAATGTTCTCGTTCGTCTTCAGGATGTTTTCGAGCGGTGACGCTTGCCTCCCGGCGCACGGGATCCAGGCGATACCAGATCAGGTCGCGTCGGCGTTGCCGCCCGAACGGATTCGAACCGGCGTTCGCGTTGCGTCGATAACAGACGGTTTTGTAACGCTTGAGGACGGCGAACGAATTGAAGCCGCCGCGACTGTGGTTGCGACCGACGCTCCGACGGCGGCCAAATTGCTCGGCGAGGATCTGCCGTCTGCAGGCACCGGCGTCACGTGTCTTTATTTTGCGGCAAGGAGCGCGCCAATCAAGGCTCCGATACTCGTCCTCAACGGCGACGGAACCGGGCCGATCAACAATCTTTGCTTTCCGACCCGCGTCGCTCCCGGATACGGTCCCGGAGGATCCGAACTCGTGTCGGTAGCGGTCCTTGGTGCGGACAAGGAAGAGAAGGATTTGCTTGGAAGCGTATCGGAACAACTTCACGAATGGTTCGGCCAGGAAGTTGACGGATGGCGTCATCTGCGGACGTACAGGATTCCGTACGCGTTGCCGTCACAGATTCCGCCGGCGCTTTCGGTTCCGGAACGCGAAGTCCGGGTTAGACCCGGAGTATTTATTTGCGGTGATCATCGCGACAACGCGTCGATCCAGGGTGCGATGGTCTCGGGGCGCCGGGCTGCCGACGCAGTGGCCGAATTCTTGATGTGAACGATCTTCCGGTCAAAATCATCCTGTTTGCCAATATCTCGTCGACGCTTTTCATGACGGGAGTTATCTGGTTCGTTCAAATAGTCCATTATCCATTGTTTGCGAGCGTATCCGCCGGTCGATTCACCGACTATGAACGGCTGCATTCAGAGCGGACGTCGCGCGTCGTCATCGGGCCGATGATCGTCGAACTGGTTACGGCCTCGATCCTAGTATGGAACGCCCCGGACGGAATACCCGCATGGCAATTGGGTGCGGGCCTGACGCTAGTTGCGGCAATCTGGCTTTCGACGTTTCTGCTGCAAGTGCCGGCACATTCGCGACTGGCGAAGGGATTTGACGACGCCGTTCACCGGCGGCTCGTCCTAACGAATTGGTTTCGGACGGTCGCCTGGAGTTTGCGCAGCCTTTTGAGTCTGGCTATAGTCTGGAACCTGATCGCATCCGCCTAAAGCAGAAGTTGGTTCGACCAATTCGGGGCGTACATTTTTCATTTCAAGGGAAGGAGAACGATATTAACAAATGAGCAAAATAATTATCTACGGGGCCTCAGGCGGAATCGGCAGCGCAATTGCGCGACGACTCAATACGGACGGACGCGAACTGCATCTGGTCGGGCGCGATTCTGAAAAGATCCGCGCCCTGGCAGACGAACTCGGTGCGTCTCACACCATCACCGACGTTCTTGACGAAGGTTGCTTCGCACAGGCGACCGCGGATGCGGGACCGGTTCTCGGCGGACTCGTTTATGCCGTCGGCTCGATAAGTCTGCGAACCTTGCCGCGGTTCACCGGGGACGATTTCCTCAAAGAGTTCAGGCTAAACGCGCTCGGCGCGGCGCTCGCGATCCAGGCGGCTTTGCCGGCACTCAAGAAATCAGGGTCAACGGCGTCGGTCGTCCTGTTTTCAAGCGTCGCCGCCCGGCAAGGGTTTACGCACCACGCATCGATCGGGATGGCGAAGGGCGCGGTCGAGGGCCTCGTTCTTTCTTTGGCGGCCGAGCTCGCGCCAAAGATCCGGATCAATGCCGTCGCGCCGTCTTTGACGCGAACGCCCTTGGCCGAGTCGATCTTGGCAAACGAGCAGTTTGCGAACGCGGTCGCCGGAATGCACGCGATGCAGCGGCTCGGGACGGCGGACGACATCGCCGCCGCGGCTTCATTCCTGCTGTCGGACGACGCTTCGTGGATCACCGGTCAGATCATCGGTGTCGACGGCGGCCGGTCGACATTGAGAACAAAGAGTTAGTCCTGCAAATCGATGAAAACGATTTCCCGCATTTCGATGGTCGCGTTTCTTTTGGCGGCGCCGTTTCTGTTTTACGGATTCGGACTTGCGACCTTTCGGAACATGGCGTCGTTTTCGTTCGGCGAACCGCGATGGACCTCGTTCGCTGCCGGTGCGGCGGTCTTTGTTCCGTGCTTGTTTATCGGACGGGGACTGATGGGCGCCGCCTGGAGCTGGCTCGAAACGTTCGAGCACGAGTTGACGCATCTGATCTTCGGGCTGTTGTTTTTGAAACTCCCGGTCGGTTTCAAGGTCAGCGCGCACTCCGGCGGCGAGGTGCGGCACGTCGGACGCGGAACGACGGGGCAGACCTGGATCACGCTCGCGCCCTACTTTTTCCCGACCGTCTCGATCTTCGTCGTCATCGCGGCCTGGCTGGCGAATCTGAATTCGAATTATCTGCTCGGCGCGCTCGGTTGGGCGACGGCCTTTCATCTGGTATCGAGTTGGACCGAAACCAGTTTCAGACAGCCCGACCTGAAAAAGGCCGGAATCCTTAAGACGCTCCTGATCCTGCCGGTGATGAATCTCATCTGTTACGGCGCCGTCATCGCCTTCGTTGCCGGCGGCGGAAACGGTTTCGGTGAATTCTGGATCAGCGGAATTAAAGGCGCTTGGAAGCTGGTTGCGGGAATCGTAAATCGGTAGCTCGTTTCCCTCTTTTCACTTTACCGTCACATACTCCGTCGCCGTGCGTCCGAAAGTTTCCGGCGCGTACATTTCCTCGGCCTTTGCGGGCGGGACGATAAACTCGCCCGGTGTTGTCGCCCTTGCGATGTACGTGTAATCCCAAATCCCGTCCCAAACGAGCGACTTGAAGACCTCGGCGCGGTCGTCGCGGAGATTCAGATGATCGAACCAGCGTCCGACCGGATTTCCGGGTTCCGGCGGCAAGCGCTCGCTCGTCAGAAGTTCGGGATTGATTATCTCGAACCCGGCCGGCAAATGATCGACGAGCGCGACGTGGTAGCGCCGCGTCGGGGCGACCATCCGAAGCCGGATGCGGACCCGCGCGCCGGCACGGATCGTCCAGGTTCCGTCAGCATTCCGGACGACATCCGCCGCGTCATCGACCGCCGCATAGGAACGCTCGACCGTGAACCCGTTGTCGACAGCTTCAAGCCGGGTGTTCCTCGGCGCGTATTTCAACCCGATGCGATAGTAGAGCCGGCCAACTCCCTGCCGGTCGAGGATCAGGTCCGCCGAACGACGCTGAACGAGGTCGGCCATCGGAACATTCACCGAGTTCGAATCCGCGGAACGCCCGGCAAAGCTCTGCTCGCCGAGAAATGTCCCGCCGAACCACAATCGCGCCTTCAGATCGGGAACGTCCTTTTCGAAAACCTTGAAGTATCGGTCGAGCGCGAGGAGCGCGAAGGCGTTCTCCTGCGTGTTCCGCCAGCGCCCGCGAACGCGACCGTCGAGAAGCCCTTGAACGAGTTTCGGGAGCAGATCGTCGGTCGCCGGCGATCGCGCGCTGAGCAATGCTTCGAGCACCACGCCGTCCGTTCTTCGGTTCGACGACAGCAGCGCGAAGTCGCCGTCGCGATCTCCGGAAACAAAGTTCGCACTTCCGGCGGTTTCGGTTACGCGATTGAGCAAGATGCGGCGCATCTCTTCAACGGTCGCGGCCGATTCCGGATCGCTCGCGAGAATCGGCATCAGCCAGCCGATCGCCTCGGACGGCAATGCGTCTATTTTTGATTCCCCTGCCAAATTGCGCGCTTTGTTCACATCGCGGTCGCCGAGAAGATCGCGGACATAAAGGGCGTACGCCGACATCGTCCAGCCGTTCGGGTAGCTGTAATAGGACCGCGACCGAGTCTCGATGTTCCGCAGATAATCGGCGGCGCGGTCGAGCATTTTGGGCGGCACGGCGTAGCCTTTTTGACGGGCCCGCGCCAACGCGTGGGCGACGTGGGCCGAAACGAACGGGATCGAGTCTCCGGTGGCGGTCCAGAAGTTGAATCCGCCGTCGGCGTGCTGCAACTTGCGGAGTTTCTCGATATCGGCTTCCATCCGCGCTTCGAGTTGCTCACGCGGTGGCAAGCCCTCGGCATTGAATGCGGCGAGGACGTCGCGGAGCGCCGCCGTGCTCAGCATTCGCGACGAAACCTGCTCGGTGCACTCGAACGGATACGCCTGCAAGTAAATGAACGCATCGGTCAGTTCCTGCAGCCGGGTCGTGGATGTCGTCACTTCGAGCCCGCCGAATTCTCGCAAAACATCGGCCGGCGCGGTCACCGTTTGGAATATCGCTCCGTTCTGGTCGCTGGTCCCGTAAGTCGCGAAGGCCTCGGTCGTCGCCGGTGTCAGCACGGGAAATCTGAACTCCGCGGCGTCGGCCAGGTCGCCGGTGACGGCGCCGACCTGAAAACGCGCGATCCCGGCCGAATCGGTCGTCACCGGGAACCGGATCTCGGCGCGGTCGTTCGCCGGGATCGAAACGCGGCGCCCGACGCCGCCGGTCAACCTGGCGTTCGAGGCGCGCACCGCGACATTCACCGTCAGCGGACCGTTCGTCTGATTCTGCAGCACGACGGGGATTTCGGCGCGGTCGCCGTAATTCAAGAAACGCGGTGCCGACGGGCGCACCATCAGTTGCTGGCTTGCCGTGATAGCCGACTCCGTCTTGCCGAACTGTTTCGAGTCTGTTACCGCAACCGCCGTGATCCGGTAGCGCGTCAAATTGTCGGGCAGTTTGAGTTTCACCGTCGTGCGGCCGTCGCGATCTGTGCGGACCGTCGGTGAAAACAGCGCCAACGCATCGAAATTGCGCCGGATCCTGATCGGCTCCGGAGCGTTCGGCGGACGCTGCAGATTCGTCAATATCTCAAGCCGGCGAAACGGCGAATCCGGATTTCGACCGTTCATGACATAGAGTCCAAAGCTCAGGCCGCCTCCGGCGCCGTTGCCGTTGCCGTTACCACTTCCCCCGCCGTTACCGAGACCATATCCGCTGCCGACGCCGGCGCCGCGTCCGCTTTTCAAAAACTCGAGTTTCGATGCGACCAACAGATCCCAAGGTTCGGCGAGCGAGACGAAACCACGCGAATAAACGCTCGAAACGCGCTGCTCCGTATCGTCGTAAAAAACGCCTACCGGATCAGCGACCTCGTATTTGCTGAGGGCGAGGATGCTCTCGTCGACAGCGACCACGGCAACTTCGGTATCCGGCGCGGCGCGTCCCCGATAATCTTTCACCGCGACGTCGATTTCCGTCTCGCCTCCCGGCTCGAGGTTTCGTGTCCGCGGTTCAGCGGAAACAGTGAGCCGGCGAGACTCGGCCGAAACCTTGAGGTCGAGTTCGCCGGAAGCGAACGCCGGCCGCGACGGCAGTTTCTTGTCTCGCTCGTCTTCAAAATAAACGCGGCCGGACGCGCCGAAAAGATCGACCTGAACGTGAAAATTCGAAACCAGCGTTTCGTCGATCGGAATCTTCAAAACGGTCGAAGCCTCGTTGAGCGTAAATCGTTCCGTCCGGACGATCCCCCGGCGGCGGATCGTGACGACGCCTTCCGCCGGAAAGAACGGAGCGTTGAGCAGGATTTCGGCCGTGTCGCCCGGCGCGTATTTTTCGCGCTTCGGAATCAGTTCGATGCTTTCTTTCGAAACGTCGTTCGAGGCCTCGGATCTTCCGCCGGCGACCCACATTTGCGAACTGGAGACGTTGCGGCGCCGCTTGGAATCGTAAACCGTCGCGGTGAACTCATAACGCCCGCCGCGGCTCGAATTAAACTCGCAGACCGCAACCGTTTCGCGCGAGCGCGTCTCGCAGGTTTCGGTCGAAACCGTCGTGTCCACCCATTCGCCCTTGATCTGTTCCCAGTCCTTGAGTTCCGCTGCCATTACGACCGGAACGCCCGCAACCGCTTTGCCGTCAATGTCAGTGACGATCGTTTCGACCTTGAAACTCTGGTTCGGAAGAACGAACGCCGTATCGGTTCGAATGCCGACATAAAGATCCGACGGATGCACAAGCATCGTGGTTGAGGCCGCCAGCGTCTGCCGGTTGACGTCCGCAACGCGCGCTTCGGCGGTAACGGAGTAAGGACGCGCGGCGTCGTCACTGAGAAAGTCGAGCGCCAAACGATGCTTGCCGTCCGCATCGGTTTTGCCCGAAAACGTCTTCGATGTCGCCGAAACGCTCCCACCGACGCGCCAGCGCTGCCACCACGGCACGAATTCCCCGAACGTAAAGTCATCCCGGTTCGGCGGCGTGAACTCCGTCGGCGCGGCTTTGACCGTCCAGACCGTATCGGCGTTCGGGAGCGCGCCTCCGGAGTAGTATTTCGCTTCGACGGATGCAACCGCCGACCCGCCGAGCACAAAAGGCGCCGGCGAATCGGTCTTCACGGTAACTTCGAATTCCGGACGCCGGAACTCCTGGATCTGGAACCGATGTTCGTACTCGGAGCGTTCGATGTCGTTTTCGGCGTTTAATTTGAGCGTTTGATAACCGACGTTGGCGGTGTCCGGGAGCGCGATCTTTAAGTCAAACGCGCCAAAGCCGTTGACATCCGCAACCCCTTTGGCGATCTCGTTTCCGAGCGGATCCTTGAGCGCGTACGCAACATTCGGGACGCGGCCGTTCAAACCGTCGATCTCGGGCGCGACGCCGCCGGTGAAACGCCTGAGATAGCCTTTGACCGAAACCGTTTCGCCCGGCCGGTACATTGCGCGGTCGTCGAAAACGAACCAACGGAGCTGATCGGGCGAATCCGTGTTTCGCCATTCTTTGTCGCTCGAATACGAATCCTCCGCGAACAGGATTGCCGAGTCGCCACCGAGTCTTGCGATCAGAAAGTCCCCGGCGGCATTGACCGATGGCAGATCGATCGCCGCCAGTCCGTCCGCGCCGGATTTCCCGGCTGCGCCGGTGGACAGCGTCAATTCGACGTCCGCCAGCGGCTTGCCCGTTTTCAGGTCGCTCGCGTAAACGGTGAGCCGTGCCGGATCGACAAAACCGTCGACCGCGATCATCGTCGACTGGACCCAAACGACGACGCGCTTTTCAGCCGCATCCTCGGGATCGCTCTCCGGCTCGATGACGAGTATCAGGTGCCGGTTCCCGCCCGCGAATCCGGCCGCGAGGCCGATCCGCGCCTCGCGAAATTCGTCGGGTTTCGCTTTGACCTTGATTCGCTTGTCGAAAACAAGCGTGCCGATCGCCGGCGCCGTTTCCTTGTCGCTTCCGCGATAAGTCCGATACGCGGCGAAATCGTCAGGACCGACGGCGAAGATCCTCGCCCGCAATCGTTTGTAATTCCGCGCAAAAACCGAATAGACCGGACGCGCGTACGGATCGACCGTTAAAAACCCCTGCGACTCACTTCCGGATATGATCTCTGGTTCGGACGGGCCGGTTCGAAACTCGGCCGAAACGTCCGCTCCGAGCGTTTGGCCGAAACTGTCCTTCAGGGTTCCCGAAACCGTGACTTTGTAGGTTTGGCGCGGCCGCCGGTTGCCGCGTTCGATGTCGATCCGATTGCCGTAAAAGGCGATCTTGGCATCTTCGATCGGGGGTTCGATGCGAACCAGCGACTTGTCGAACAAATCCCGATCGAGAGGGTTCGTGAACCGAAGCGAGAAGTCCTGATAATCTCCGCAGAACTGATTATCCTCAGGCCAGCCGCAAAACGCTTTCTCAAGGCCAAGCGCGCCGAAGGTTTTGAAGCTTCGCGAAACCGGCACGCCGAGCGTCAACGGCCCCTCAGCAGAAGGAGTTTCCCCATCAAACGTCACCGTCACACGTGAGTCGGTCGGGAAAGGTTCAACGGCTTTGAAGACCGCGAAACGGTCGGGCGAAACTCCCTTGATCCGCTCGGACAATTCCGTGTCGCCGGCGATCTCGTCAGCGGTCGCGAGCCGCAAGGCAAAAGTTCGGTCGCCGGCCGTCGCCAGGGTCTTCGCAAGAATCCGCGCCGGTTCGATGCGCTGGTCGAATCGCGCGAAGATAAGCGTGTCCGGCCCGATCTGATCGCCGACGGGAAGAAACTCGACGATAGTTGTCGGAGCCGTTGAAAACTTCCACGAAACTCCCTTTTCGAGCGTTGCGCCGCCCAGCGACCTTGTACCGGCGGGAACGGTCGCCGTGAACTCCGTCGCCATCGGGAAACGCGTTTCGGGATCGAAAATGACGGTTTTCGTTCCGAGCCAACGCCATCGCCCCTTGATCTCGGGATCGAGCCGAACCGGAACGAATTTTGACGCGTTTGACTGATCGGTGACGGCGACCATCGGTTGGGAGAACGTAACGCTCAGTTCGGCGGCATAACGGGACGGACCACTCGGCGATGTCCGCAAAACCGTGAGTGCGCCGGCGTACACGGTTCCGGGCATCGGCGCCTGTTCGTCCGCCGGAAATTTGACCGGGATCGTCCGGCCGGCTTTGGGCGGCGGCAAACTCTCGGGCCGGACGACATTTTCCCGCTTGTCGGATTCGGGCGACACGAGCGGCGGAAGACGGTCGAAGATCGCCTGTGCTTCGGATTCCGCCAACGGTTCAACGGTCGGCACGTCCGCGACCGTTCGCGACGGCGCGCCCGGGGCTTCGCGGAGAGTAAACACGAGACCGGATTGCTTTTCGTCGGTTTCGGTTTGGGCCGGGACGGCTGAAACAAAGAGATTGAAAAGGATTGAAAAGACGAGCAGGAAACTAAGCAGGCGTTGGTTCTTCATCTTGGCTTGTTCGGTATTTGCGAATCTAGCCGATTAGATGCCGAACAATCCGATTGGTTCCCTCGACGGGTGAAACTTCTTCGGAATGTCACAAATCGTCTTCGTCGAAAACGACGCGTTTCACCGGCGGCGTTTCGCGCAGATCACCGGCTTCGAGCGGTTCGAGTACCGGATTTCCCTGCTGATCGGTCAGAAGGATTTCAATTCGGCGCTCCGCCTCGTCGAGCCGCTGCTTGCATTCGCGCGTGAGTTTGACGCCCGATTCGAAGAGTTTCAGACTTTCTTCCAACGACAGATCGCCGTCCTCAAGCTGACGAACGATCCGTTCGAGTTCAGTGAGCGATGATTCAAAAGAGTTTTTCATTTGTGATTGTAGATTTGCGATTGTTTCTTGTCGAAGATCGTCGGCTATCAGCTTTTAGCTTTCAGCTCTAATCTATTCCGAAACCGATTTGCGATTTTTTGACTCGGAGCCCCGACTATCAGCTTCCAGTTATCAGCTCTGATCTATTCCGGTACTAACTCTCAACCGTCTATTTGCCGAAACCGTCTCATTTTTTGAAAATATCGTCGATCTTCTTCTTGAGATCGTCGACACCCCCGACACCGAGTTTCTCGGCCGCTTTCTTCAGCCCGTCCTTGCTCGCGATCGCGATCATTTCCTGGCCGATCTTTTCGGCAATGCGGCGCGCGACGATCTCGTCCTTGATGGCGACGACGCGCCAGACGTCGCCGTTCTTCTTCATCGTCAGCTCGAACGGCCGGTTCTCGATCAAACTTTTCACCGTCGCCGTGTCGCCCGCCGTCGTGATATCCAGAAACCAGCCGGCTCCGACCGCGATCGCCCAATACGGGACTTGCTCAAACTTGTCCGTCTTTTCGCGGATCACGCGGGGAACTTCCTCGCGCGCCCGGCGCTTGATCGCCGGTTTGAACTGGTCCGCCATCGAGGTCAGCCGCGGCAAGGCGCCGTCCGGCAGTTTCTTGCCGTACATCTCGACCGCTTTGTCGATGACCTGCGGCAGGAATGAATCGACGACCGCGTCGGTGTCGACCAGTTCGTCCATCATCTTTTGATCGTCGCGCCGCGCCGATTCAACGAGCAGCGCCAGCGAGTACTGCGGCGTCGTTTTGACACGCTGCCAGTAGACGTAGCCGCCGACCCCTGAAACGACCACCGCGGCCAGCAACACAACGAGTGTGACGCGGACGAACCTTCCGAACCGCGAGCGCTTCAGTGCGGGTTCAACGTGTTCCACCTTCGTCTCGACCGTCTCGTTCTCGGGCTCGTCAAGATTAATCGTAAACTGCGACATCAATTCTTCTCCGCTGAAATCACCTTAGTCAATAGTTTGCCATCGGCGAGCCGGATTTGCACGTTTTCGTTCGGTGACGTCTGGGTGACCGACGTCAGGATCGCTCCCGATTCGTTTTCGGCGATCGAATATCCGCGGCCCAAGACCTTGAGCGGAGACAGCGCCTCGAGCGACGCCGCGGTGACTTTCATTCGCCGCGAAAGCGTTTCGACGATCTTCCTCGCCGCCGCCGCCTGTCGCGTTTCGAGAACCGCGAGACGAGTCTTCTGATCGCCGGTCCGCGTCGCCAAACGCGCCGGCGAGATCCGGGCTCTGGCGGCGTCGAGACGCGCCCGAAACTCCTGAACGCGACCGAGAGCGGACTGGCGCAGCGAAACCTCCAACCCCTCGAGGCCGCGACGTTCCTCGCGAACGCGCTGCGGGAACTCGCTGAAGACCGGCGACAGCTCAAGGCGCTGCAGCGCCGACCTTGCGCCGACGATCTTCATTTCGATCGCTTTTCCAAGGCCCTTCGCCCGGTCGGCAATAAACTGCGCGATCTGCTGTTCGGACGCGGCGACGATCTCGGCGGCCGCCGACGGTGTCGGCGCGCGATAGTCGGCAACGTAATCGGCGATCGTCTCGTCGATCTCGTGCCCGACGGCCGAGATCACCGGAATTTCCGACGCGCGGATCGCCCGCGCCAAATGTTCTTCGTTGAACGCCCAGAGATCCTCGCGCGAGCCGCCGCCGCGGCCGACGATCAGGACGTCGATGCGGTTTTTCGGATCTCCGCTCCGATTCAGCTTGTTGGCGAGTTCGATCCCCTTTCGAATCTCTTCGGCAGCGAACTCGCCCTGGACCCGCGCCGGGATCAGAACGATGCTCACCGAAGACGTGCGGCGGGTCAAAACATTATGAATGTCGTGAAACGCGGCACCGGTCGGACTCGTGACGACGCCGACCCGCCGCGGCAAAAACGGCAGTTTGCGCTTCAGCTTTTGATCGAAAAGCCCCTCTTTGGCGAGTTTCGCCCGAATCTGATCGAACGCGACGAGCAGCGCGCCCTCGCCGACCGGTTCGAGCGAATCGACGATGAGCTGATACTCGCCCTTCGGCTCGTAGACCGAAACACGCCCGCGGACGCGGACCTGCAGTCCGTCAAACGGCCGGAATCTGATCCGGAAATTCGTCCCGCGAAAACAGGCCGCCTTGATCTGCGAAGAATCGTCGTGAAGCGAGAAATACCAGTGGCCGGAAGCGGCCGAGGAAAAGTTGACGATCTCGCCTTCGAGCAAAACGGACGCGAAACGCCGCTCGAGCGTTCCGCGGATGTCGGCGTTCAGTTCCGAAACGGTCAGCGGACGCCTTTCATCGTCGTCAAATAGTGACTGTAAGAGGTTTGTGCTCAATGTTTTACTTAAAGAGGCTCGTCTCGGCGTCCCAAACGATGTCGATATTGAAATAGACCTTGCCCTTTTGGCCGGTCTTCGGATCCGTCACGTCCATCACATCGAAGGTGTGCCCGCCGATATGATTCAGGCCCTGTCCGTTGAACTGCAGTCCGAGAAAACGAAGCATCGTGTATTCCTCATCGATCGAGATCACGAGATACGGCGTTTCGGCGGTCGAACCGTCGTTGCCGTTTTTGATCGAGCCGAGAAGACCGAGCAGGACATTCTTGTGGAACCCCGCCTTGGCGTCGTCTTTCAGTTCCTTGGCGGAATTGTATGCGACAAAATGCGCGTTGGCATCGACGTACATCTTCTCGAGATAGTCTTCCGCGGCCTTCAGAGCGTCCTTGAACTTCTTTTCGCGGAACGGCTTGTTGAACTTTTCGCGCTCCGCCTTGTCGGGTCCGCCGTACGAGTAGCCCTTTGTCTTCGTGTAGGCCAGTCTGAGATCCGTAAACGAGATCGACGTGTCGCCTTTTTTCAACTTGCCGAGAAGTTCCGCATAGTCCTTATCCGTCAGATTTGCGCCCGGAAGCACCGGCTTGTCGGCCGTCTGCGGCGTCTGTGCAATCGCGCCCGACATCGCCAGCGAGAGCAAGAACACGGCGCAAAACAAGATTCTCATAATCAATTCTCCTGAAAAACCTGATTCTGTCAGAATTTTTGATGATGTTCGCGGACGCGGGGGTTTGCCGGCGATGAACGACTTTGCGCGATTCAATCGTTCCGTACGGCGACCACCGAGCCGAGTTTTACGAAAGCGTTCTCGCGTTTGATCCTGACCTTCAACCGCGGCGAAGCGGTGCGTTTGTCTCCCGGTTCGTAAAGACCCGATTTGAATGTAACTGAATACGCGGTTCGAAGCTGAAGAACAATATCGTCGTATGCCTTCTGGATCTCGCCGAGCTGCGATATCGGATAATAGACGCCGCCGGAGACCTGCGCGAGTTTTTCGCCCTCGCCTTCGGCTTTCGTCGTCAAACCCATATATTTGCTCCGGACGGTATCGATCGGCTGATTCAAGTCCTGCGATTTTGATGCGGCGATCAGCGTCGACGGGACGTACAGCGGATAGATCAGCGCGCCGCTTTCCTGGATCGAGCCGAGCAACGCGTCAAAGGGCAGAAACGAATGATTGTCGTCGCCGTCGGTGAGCACCACGATCGCCGTGCGGTCGCCCCGCAGCGGACGCAGGGTCTCGGCGAGAACATAGGCAATGGCATCGAAATACGAAGTTCCGCCGCCGGCGTCGAAGGTATCGAGCGATTCCGACAGCTTGCCCTTGTCCGATGTGAACGTCGAAAGTTGCTTCACGTCTTCGTTAAAGATGATGACGGCGATCCTGTCGCTCGGATTCGCGGTCGCGATGAAAGCCCGGGCAGCCTTGCGTATGAAATCGACGTAATTCTCGACGCTTCCCGAAACGTCGAGCAAGAGCACAAGATTGAAAGGCGCCGTCGTCGCCTCGACTGAGACGATCTCGCGCTCTTCACCGGCCTCGACGACCTCAAAATCGCTCTTTTTCAGGTCCGCGACCGCGCGGTTGTTGATGTCGGTGACACGCGCGAGAACCCGCTTGACGTCGGAGTTGACGCCATTGGGGCGCTCATTCGCGGGCGTGAACCTCGGCTCGAGTTTGAGCGGCGGAAGGGTCGCCGCATACTCGCCGAAGTATTTCGGACTCGCGCGGCGAATGGCTTCCATCAAAAGACCGTCGCCGCTCCGGATGATCGCCTTCGCGGCGTTAGTCAGCGGCCGCTCGCGGAGATCGGACGGAACCTCGTTGGGGTTTACGTTGACCAGAACGATGCCGCGCTCCGTCGTAAAACGCAGGCTTATGGGGTCCGGCTTTGTGTCGTCCTTTCCGTCGGTTTCCTTCGCGATCCTTCCCGACATCGCGAATCGTCCGGCGCTTTTCTCCTTGACCTCCGCAAGTTTCACGTCGCTTAGGAAACGCGGCCGCGACGCCGTCCACAAAAACTGATATTCGACATCGCCGAGCGGCACGTCGGTGGCGATCGTGCCCGTTTCGGTCTCCGCCTGCACGAATGCAAAATTACCCGAAATCCCGATCTCTCCCTCGCGGGTTTGAAGCTTCACGCTCGTCCGTGCGGGCACGACGATCTCGACATCGATCCGCTTTTTCGAATCGATCGGCACGACCTCGATGCGCATCCGGCCGCCGGCGGACGTCATCACGATCTCGCGTTCGGAAACTCCGCGATTCGCCGAAGCGACGATCGATGACGGTTCCTCAGACGCTGTGGCCCTCGCCCCGATTCGGCCAGAAAGGTTGACGATCTCGACCGTGGTGCCCGTCGCGACGGTGATCTGTCTCGAAAAATTCTGCGCCGATGACGATGCCGCCGATGCAAGAACGACGATCAGGGCCAAAACTATTCGCGGATTATGGAAAGCGGTCTTCATTACGGTTTGCTCGTTATTCTGCCGGACTGGATCAGCCGGTTCCGGGCGCGCTGCTGCCACTTCGATTTCGGCTGGTCGGCCTCTTCGAACTGCTCGAGCAGATCCTGCATCGATTCGCCGCCCGCCTGTCTCGTTTTGAAATAGATCAGCGCGGTGATGATCGACGTGATTGACGAGATCAACACGGTGATCGGGCCCCAAAGAAACTCGAAGACTCCGGTGGCGAGCGACTGGCGCATCATCTTTTCTTCGCGCGCCGGATCGTCGGCCGCGGCGGCATCGGACGGCTTGCTGATTCCGGGGCCGTCGAGGCGGATATTCAAGCCGCCTTCGCTCTTCTCAGCCGTTTCGGTAACGCTCTCGGGACTCTTCGCCGGAGGATCCATTCGTTTGAAGGTGCCCGTGATCAACAGGCCGATCAACGCGCCGAGCAGGAGCGGCACGACATAATTCAGCGTCGCCGCGGCGAAAACTGTCCCGAACGAGCGCCGCGTCAATTGAATCGAACGCCGAAACGCGGCCCGGCCCTTGATTCCTTCCATCATTATCGATGGCGCGACGAGCATCAGCATCGCCGAAGCCCCGACGCCGACGACAAACCAGACAATCGCGCCGGCTACGCCGCCGCCTATGAGACCGGGCGTCTTTCCAAAAATGAAATACAACGGCGCGCCGACGACTCCACCGATAACGCCCGCCGGCACCAACGCCAGCACCCAGCCCAAAAGCGCGAGGAACGTACTCGCCGTGACGGTCAGAAGCAGCGGCCGTAAACGCTCGCGAACCTTGGCGAACGCAGTCCGAATGCTGATCGGACGGAGCGGAACGGCGAGGATCTGCGCGATCACCCACGTAATCACTCCAACCAGAATCGCGGCCGTGAAGATCTGAAGAAAGAACGCCAGGAGTTGCGTCATGCCGATTCCAAACTGCGTCAACGGCGAATCCGGGATCGCCTCGATGCCGGCCGCGAAATTCAGTCCCCCGCGGACGAAGGTGATCAAGAGGGTCGGAATCGAAATCAAGAGCCCGATCGCCAGAAACGTCGGCAAGCGTTCGCTGAAGATCGTCATCGCCTTGATGAGAAGCGCGCCGATGCCATCGGAACTGGCCTGCAAACGCGCCGCGAACGCCTGCGCGTCGGCGGGCCGCTCGTCCGGACTCTTGGCAAGCGCCGAATGCACGACCTTGCGGACCTTGCGCGGTATCTTGCGGGCCTCGAGACGCGGCGGCTCGATCTCTTTGTGAGCGTTCATCACGCTCTCGAAATCGCCTTCGAACGGCGTCCGCCCGGAAAGCATCTGGTACGCGATAACGCCGAGCGAGTAAATATCGGATCACGCCGAAAGCTTGTCGCCGCGGCATTGTTCCGGCGACATATAGAGCGGCGTTCCAAGGACCGCTCCGACGCGGGTCAGTTCGACCGTGCCCGAGATCGCGGAGTTCGTGTGTCCCGAATCAGAGCCGTCATTTTCCAATACCCGTGTTCCCTTCCGATCGAACAGTGCCGTTCCGTCTTCGGAAGTGTCGGCGGCCGGCGCCATTATCGCCGTCCCTGTCTCGTCAGCGCTTTCCCCGGCCATCGTCTCGCTTTCCGGCCGGACGATCAGCGTCCGCGACTCCGAAACCAGCGTTCCGCCCGCGTCGGCGAGCGTCGCGGTCCCGTCTGCGATCGTCCCGGCAACGCCGATCTCTTCCGTCGGCAGTCCGGAGATATGTATCTCGTCTTGAGGCAGGTCGGTTTGATGCTCCTCGAGTTTGGCGATCCCGAAATCGAGCACTTTTACGGTGTATCCGCCGCGCTGGTTCGGTTCAAGCCAGATGTTGTCGGGTTTCAGATCTCGGTGAATGATCCCCTGGGCGTGCGCTTCGTGAATCGCGGAACAGACCTGGTGGAGGATGTCCACCGACCACGTCAGCGGCAATTGTTTTTCCTCGTCGAGGATCTCGCCGAGTGTGCAGCCGTCGAGGTATTCCATCACGAGATACGCCGTCTTTCCGCCGCTGACATCGGCGATTCCGAAGTCGGTGACGTCAACGACGTTCGGATGCCGCAAACGACCGGCGGCGCGCGCCTCGCGGCGAAACCTCTCGACGAATTCGGCGCGCTCCATATACTGCTGAACAATGACCTTGACCGCAACGGGACGTTCGGTACCGATGTGCGTCGCGAGATAAACGGTACCCATCCCGCCCTTTCCGAGCTGGCGTTCGATCTTGTATTTTCCGTCGATGACGTATCCGATAAGGCTGGTGAAACTCATTGTTCTGTTCTCGAAACTCTACTAGTTTTTGGATTGCCAATGCAAGTTTTTACGCGGCCGACGAATGAATTGTTTGAAAATCGAAAAAGCGCGAAACCGAAACCGGTTCCGCGCTGCTTCTCACCTTGATGGACGGTCACTTCTCGGGGGATTCGGTGACGATCCGAAGCTGACCCGACGTGGTTTTGAGATATATCGAACAGTTTGTCTCGCCTTTGCCGAGCTGCCCCGTGGTTCCGGGGCCGGACTTCGTCTCGTTTTGCAGAGGGATCTCGGAACTGAAGGCGCCGGCACCGTACCAGGCGTTGACTTTACAAGCGCTGGAAGCCGGCAGAGTCAGCAGCACACGGGCGTTTTGCGAGCCGAAGGTATACTGCCCGCCGCCGAGAAGTTTGCCACGATAGACTATCTGGCCGGAGATCGTGCTCACGTCAAGCTGCCGATACCCGACCGACTGAAGCGTGACCGACCCGCTGCTCGAACGCGCCTTGAAGGCATCGCCGACCTCGCGCTGGCCGACGTCGAACGCGACGATCCCGCCCGAAGTGCTGGTGAGCGTGATCGGCCCGCTCGAACGTTCGATCATGATCGCGCCGTCATATGTCGTCGCCCAGGCGCCGGAGCCGATGTTTCTGAGAACGATATTGCCAGTAATATTCTCGACCCGGACCTTGCCGACCGATTCGATGCGAGTTTCCTCGGGACTTCCCTTGATATTGACCGATGCTTCGCGGGGCACGTCGAGTTCGATGGTCTCGCCGGCAAGGCATTCCTCGGTCTTCCCCGCCACCTTGGACTGCGGGTCGAATCCGAGAACGAAGACCCAGGCCGCCTTGTCCGTTTTCGGGTTTCGCTCGGCAACCTTGAAACCGACCGAGCCGCCGCCGTCGACAAAAGCGCGGATCTCGTCGCGATCCCATCCGGTGACCTTAACAGCGCCGCCTGAAACGCACAGAGAAACGGTCGGCTTCGCATCGACGTCAATGAACTTTTCGGACGGGATGCCCGGTGTCGACGAGACGATTACGGGCCGCACCGGCGAAACCTGAGGCGTTCGCTGCGCGACCGCGACAATGCCTGACGCAAAAACGCTAATCACCGTCGCCGCCGCCAATTTGAAGATCTTACCTTTACCTTTCATTGCCTGCGTCAGCGAATGCTCGCCATCAATTCCCCTCGCTCGTTGACCGAATTCAGCAGATTGATCTTGTCCTGATACGAAGTGAACAGGACCTGCCGGGCGATATCGCTTTTCGGATTGCGGCGAACCTCGCCACGCATCCGCGTGATGGCGTCGTTGACCACCGCCAGATCTTTTTCAAACGCAAACCGCGCTGACGGATTCAACAGACCGTCCTTGTTCTGCTGAACGCGCTGCTCAAGCTTCGCGATCGTCTTGACGTACGTTTCCTCGCCGTTGACAGAACGTGAACTAACATCCGCGACATCGCGGACGGGCACGACCCGCCGCGTCGGTTCGCGCCTGACGAAATCCGCCCGGACCGTTCGAACTTCCGCGGGTTCTTCATTTAATTTCGTGACGACCGTATCGGCCGCCGGCATCTCGATCACTCCGATCCTGGGCGTCGAGCGCTGTACTGCCAGTCCGCGGCCGGCGCGCTCTTCGGCGCTCGAAATCAACAAGACGAACGCTCCGGCGACAACGACAAGACTCGCAAAAGCCGCGATCGAAGGCAGACTGAGCCGTACAAGCAACGCCCGGAGCGCTTGCAGCCAGCCCGCGCTTCTTTCGCTTTCGATCGAGTCGTTGATCTTCGTCCACAGACGCTGGGTCGGGACGAGCGTGTTCAGTTCAGGTTCGAGCGCGCCGAAAACGAACGCCGTTTGTTCCTCGACAAACGCAAGAAGATCGGCGCAGGCATCGCAATCGGAAACGTGACGCGCGACGTACTGCGCGCGGCCGCTGTCTAGTTCATTGTCCAAAAAGGCCTGCAATGTGCCTTCATCAATACACTTTTCCATTTTAACCGTCCCTCCCGATCTTGCCGAATAAGCGAACGAACTCTTTTCGTCCGCGTGCGACGAACTGTCCGATGCTCGTTTCATTGAGCGACAAACTCTCGGCAATTTCGCGGTAAGACAAACCCTGTTGCTTGAGGATCAAACAGCTCCTCAGCGGTTCCTTGATCTTGTTGAGCGCGCGATTGACCTCGGTCAGTGTCTCGCGCTGTTCGAAATCAGTCTCGACCGAATAAACAACCACGTCATCATTCTCTTTGACGTAGTTTTCCTCGCGGGTGTTCGCCCTGAAATTCGTGCGCAGAGTATTCTTGGCGACGTTCAGGGCGACGCGGATCAGCCACGGCCGAAGCATTTCAAGATTATCGATCGAATCGAGGTTGCGGTGGAGACGTAGGAAGACCTCTTGCGTCACGTCTTCGGCCAGCCCCGAGTCGCGCACCACGGAGCGCGCCGCCCGAAAGACAGTCCGATGATGAAGCGTGAACGCCTCATCAAATACGATTTTTTCTGTCTGAGCTGCCGCCGCCGTGTTCTCGGACATCGCGTCCATATAGATTTCCGCGCTTTCGTTCATCTTGAGCATCAACCGTGCTTCATTCAGGAAAACACCGCGCATCTGGCGTTTGTGACAAGAATCTTACCTGAAAAACTCAGAAATTGAAGATATTCACGCGCTGCACGGTTTCGGGCGAAAGCTGTTCGTCCCGCACGGTTGTGACGACGAACGTGTGGCTTCTATCCCGTTCATCCGCGATGTCAGCGAGCGATTCTTCGAACTTCCGGTTTTCAGATTCTTCGATAAAGCTCGATCGGGCCGTCGCGAGCCGCCGCAGGCACCCATAAAGGTGCTCGCGGCCGATGCCGTATTCGCCGCAATCGCCATCGATCACAAGCCTCACTTCGGCTTGTTCTTCGGTGAAAAACGACAGCAGCGAGGCCGTCCGGCTCGCTCCCGATTCAAAACGCTCATCTTCCTCTGAAAGTTTCGCGACTTTTCGCTCTTCGTCGAGCCGCTCGCGCAAAGTCTTTGGTTTGAGCGGTTTCGGCATTCGCGTATCGAAGACGACGGTGACGCGTTTGTCGTCTTCGGCGGAAAACTCGCGGACGATCAAGCGCCGCGCGCGCGCCGTCGCCTTCCAATCGACGCGCCGCAGATCGTCGAGCGGTTGGTAGTCGCGCAGCGCGAGCAGGTCCTGACCGGTGCCGCGCTTGTTGGCGACCAGTTTCCCGACCTCGAGCGGCAGTTCGTCGAGTTCTTCGTCGAGCGAGACCAGTTTCGGGAAGATGTAGATCTCGGCCGCTTGCGCCGACAGTCGGCGGCGGTGCCGGAAGAACCCGAACGGAAAACGGGTCGAAAGTTCGAAATCGCGGATCAGAAACTTGCCGCGGCGCGGGAACACGTGTTCGGCGCGGTTCTCGACCTCGCCGCGGCGCGGGACGTAAACGAAATAATCGAGCGTGTGTTTGACGATCGGCGGCCGCGTCAGCTTGTCCGCCCATTTTTCGGGAATTATCTTCTTCACCTCATCGGCCAGCGCCGAGGTCTCGCGCTCACGGCCGCGGACTTCGGTGATCACGGAAAGCGTCGGGAAAAGCCACTTGCGATTGTGCAGACTGACGATGATAGGCGTCGCTTCGCCGGCAAAGATCGTTTCCGGGAAACGCATTTTCACGTCGAGTTTTTTGAGACACGCGCCGCCGGCGAAGAACGCCACGATGAGCGACGCCGCGAGAAACGAAAGCACCAGGAAAAGCAGGTTGTTGCCGGTGTTCCAGGCGGCGAAGCCGACGACGACAATAAGTCCGAGGACGAGCGCCCCGCCGACCGTAAACTCGAACGGCAGGTTCATCTGCGAGGCCTCGGCGCTTGCGTTTCGGGCCAGCGGCGGGACGACGAAGATCAGGATCAGGAGTACAAAAACGAGCGAGACCGTCGCCGCGAGCCCGGCGAGCTGCGGACTTCCCGCGCGATGCGCCCAGATCGTGAACAAAGCCCAGCCGAGACCGCCCAGAACGACGACCATTCCGAGCAATCCGTTACGCAGGTCGCGCGGACTGAAAAGCTGGCTGAGAAGTCTTAGGTTCATTGCGATTTCGGAATTCTGATTTCGGATTTCGGATTTCAGCTTCAAAGACTAAGAGACTTCGGTTTTCCTCAATGCACGCAGACGCGCGTCCCGCGAATGCTCATCACGATTCGCGCACCTCGTCTGGCCGACTAACTGCGCTCGTCGGCCTCGCAGGAAATCAAGAAAAATCCGAATTCACAAATCCCCAATCACAAATCGTCACACCGGAACCGTTGTCTTTTGCAAGATGTCGTTGAGCGCCTGTTCGGCTTCGCGCGTTTTGTTTTTCAGGTTCGTGGCGCGCGAGTTGACGATGACGCGGTGGCCGAAGACGGGCAGCACGAGGCGCTTGATGTCGTCGGCAATGCAGAAATCGCGGCCTTCGACGAGCGCCAGCGCCTGCGCCGAACGGAACAGTGCGAGCGTCCCGCGCGGGCTGATCCCGAGTTCGATCACCTCGCTGCGGCGTGTCTGGTCAACGATATCAAGAAGATAATCGACGAGTTCATCGGCGACCCGCACCCGCGCGGTGATCCGCTGAAGTTCGACCAACTCGGATTCGTTCATCACCGGACGGACAAATTCGAGCGGGTTCTCGCGTTCGCGGTCGCGCAGGATCTCGCGTTCGTCGGCCTTATCCGGATACCCGACGTGAAGGCGCAGCATAAACCGGTCGAGCTGCGATTCGGGAAGCGGATACGTCCCGTGATGTTCGGCCGGGTTCTGGGTCGCGACGACCATAAACGGCAGGGGCAACGGGCGCGAGATTCCTTCGACGGTGATCTGCTCCTCGGCCATCGCCTCGAGCAATGCGGACTGCGTTTTCGGGGTCGCGCGGTTGATCTCGTCGGCAAGCACGATGTTCGCGAAGATCGGCCCCGCCTTCCATTCAAATGTCCCGTTGCGCTGGTTGAAGATCGACAGTCCGATGACGTCGGACGGCAGCAGGTCGCTCGTGAACTGCACGCGCTGAAACGTCAGTTCGAGCGCCCGCGCGAGCGCATTGGCGAGGGTCGTTTTGCCGATTCCGGGAACGTCCTCGATCAGAAGATGTCCTTTTGCGAGCAACGCGACAAGCGCCAGTTTGACGGTCTCCGGCTTGCCTTTTATGACGCGTCCGACCATCTCCTGAAGTTCGCCGATCTTCGCTTCGGCACTGAATCCGCTCGCCACGGTGCCCGGTGCGGTGCCCGCTTCTTTTGCTAACCAGTCTCTCATTTTTTTCTTGAAGTATTTCCCCGGCAAGAACCGTCCCGAACATTTTACAGGATTTCGCGCGCGCTTCGCATTATTTATTTTAGATAAGAGTTAGATGCGCGGATCCCCGAAACGTTTCCGCGCAGATCGGCTCAGTTTGCATTTTCGCTTCGAATGCAACTAAAATTTTTGAAACTTCTAATTCGGGTCGTCGTGAAAGACTCGAAGGAGACTATCTAAATTTATGAAGAATCTTCGCCGAAAACTAAGGGATCAAGCAGGTTTTAATTTGATCGAGCTGATGATCGTCATCGCCATTATCGCGCTTCTCGTCGCCGTCGGGATTCCAGCGTGGAGTTCGATGGTGCGCTCAGGCAACGAAACGTCCGCGGCGCAGACGATTCAGACGATCCGCACGTGTCAGGCGAGTTTCTCCGGTAAGAACAAGGGCCGGTTCGCTTCGTTCGCGGACCTTGTCAAGTCCGGATGCCTCGACGGCGACAAGTTCAACAGCGAGCAGTCCGTCATCGCCGGGTACATTTTCTCGCAGAAGGTCGAAGAGCCGTCCGGCACCAAGCCGTCGTTTTATTCGGTCAACGCGGACCCGCAGGTCTCCGACGGCATCCAGCGCACCGGCGACCGTCATTTCTACTTTGACTCGACGCTCGGCGCGGTCAAGGTAACGGACGAAAACCGTCCGGCCAAGGCCGATGATCCATCGATGTAATTTCGGATTGGGGAATTGGGATTTGGGATTGGTCGCGGCTCGGGTTTCGGGGCCGCGACTTTTGCATTTTCTTTACCGCTGAGACCGCTGTGGTTTTCCACATTCGACCGCGCGTGATGCGACCCTTTTCTCATCTGATACAATCGTTGACGAGTCGGACGAGAGCACCGGTCTTTCGCCGATGCGACGAAACGTCCCGAAGGGCGAGTCACAGTTTCGTCGGGAGAAATCTGAAATGCCGATCCTGATCGCCGAAGACAACAATGCCCAGCGCCGATACCTTGCCGAACTTCTCGCCGAACATTTTCCGGCCTATCTGCCGGTGATCGAAGCCGAAGCGGGCGACGAAGCGGTCAAACTCGCGCTCGGGTCGCGGCCGCTGCTTTCGATCCTCGATATTCAGATGCCCGAGCTTTCCGGGGTCAAAGCCGCCCGCGCGATCTGGGCGTCGTTCCCGGAAGCCCGAATAATTTTCTGGACGCAGTTTCCGCACGAAATATACATCAACGAGATCCGCAAGATCGTCCGCTCCGTCAAACCCCAGCCGACCTACGGCTTTATCCATAAGAACAACCCGGACGAACGATTATTGAGATTCGTTTCAGCGATCCTCGAAGACGGGGCGGATATGATCGATCCGGCGTTCAAGGACCGTTTTCAGCGGCCGCTGCTGACGGAGTTCGAGACCGAGGCGTTGCGGTACCTGGCGCTCGGATTTTCAAATTGGATGATCGCCCGCAAATGCAGTCTTAGCCTTCGCGGCGTCGAGAGCCGGCTCGCGACGCTCTACGAAAAGCTGTTTCCCGAAAGTTCGGCCGGAACCGAGAACGAAGCGTACGACAAACTCGCTTTCAATACCCGGACCCGCGCGTTTTTCGAAGCGTTGCGGCGCGGCCTGATCAACAGCGACGAACTCGAAAAGGACGACATCGAACTGCAGGATTGGATCGAACGCGACCGAGCGCGGTTTCGCGAGTCGCCGAAGCAATAGCATGCGTCTGCCCGGAACTTCAAATTTGCTTTCGGCGGTTGCGGTCTGCGTTTTTGCGGCGCTTTTCGCGTTTGCCGGTTTTGCGTTCCAACACTCTCCGCCATCGCCGGTTCCCGCCGATCCGTCGCCGAGCCCGTCGGCCAGCCGGACGCCGGCCGAAACGCCGACGCCGACGCCGATTCCGGTCGCCCGCAACTTTCATCGCTGGGGCTCGATCACCCTCTTCAACGGCCTCCCGTCCGACAGCATCCGCGCCATCGCGCAAACCGCCGACGGCGTGATCTGGTTCGGCACCGACAATGGCCTCGCGCGGTTCGACGGCCGCCGGATCCAGAACTTCTCGTTCGGGGAAGGCGACGCAAACCACGTTTTGGATCTGAAATCCGAACCGACCGGCGAACTTTGGGTCGGCACGCAAAACGGCGCGTATCTGTTTCTCGACGGGGAATCAAAACCGGTTGCGGGAACCGAAGGGATCGGCATCACCGCGATACTGACCGGTGAAAGCACCTTGTTCGGAACAAACGCCGGAGTGATCTTCAGGATTCGCCGGACGGTTGACGGCTCGGTCGGTGCCGAGTCGATCATTGCCAGCCCGATCCTCGCGCCTAACGGCAACCCGGTAAGGTTCGGGAGCCTTCTCGAGTTCGACGGAAAACTGCTCGCGGCCACGCGCGAACGCGGGATCCTGAGCGTGCGGGACGGAGGCGTCGCGGATTTTCAGACCAAACCGCTGGCGGTCGGCGTGAACGCGCTCGCCAAAAGCGGATCCGGAAAACTTTGGATCGGGACGGACGCCGCGAAAAGCGTCAGCGGCATCTATTCGGTCGGCACCGGACTCAATAGCAAACGAATCAACGCGCCGACGGCGATCGTCCAAGCGATCGAAACCAACGATCAGGGAACCTGGGTCGGAACCGAGCGTTCGGGATTGTTTCACATCGACGAATCCGACGAAGTCGAGACCTATACCTTCGAAAACACGTCGGGCGGACTGCGTTCAGATACGATCTTTACGCTCTTTACCGACCGCGAGGGCGTTGTCTGGATCGGAACGAATCGCGGAGTCAGCCGCTACGACCCGCAGGGCGCTTTCCAGCAAACTATATCGAGCGTGCCGAACAGCAATTTCGTCCGGACTTTTTCGAGAATGTGGGCACCGAAAGCGTACGTCGGCACCAATCGGGGGCTGTTCGTCCGAGACGGCCGCCCGGGCTGGACCGAGGTTCCGGGCCTCAAGAACAAGACCATCTATGCGCTCGGCAGCAAGACGAGCGGAACGATGATCGTCGGAACACCTGACGGCGTCTTCGAGCTTTCCGGTAAGAAGCTTTTCGAAGGCGACGTTCGCGGGTTCGCTTCGTTCAACACGCGTGATTATGCCGCGGTTTTCGGGCGCGGGGTCGTCGACATCACGGGCGGCGCGCCGCAAACGGTCTTCGACGACACAACCGTCACCTGCGTCGCGAATCTCGACGGCAACAGATTTTGGATCGGAACCGCCGGTCACGGCCTGTTCAGTTTCGACGGCCGGACCGCGGAACTCGTCGCCGGCCCGGAAGAGCTGAACAGCGGCGCGATCCGGAGTTTGTTCGATGCCAGCGACGGAACGCTTTTCATCGCCGGCGAACACGGCGTTTTCACGCTCCGCGACGGCAAGGCCGAGAAGATCATCGCCGCCGAAGAAGTGCGCGACGTGTTCAGCGCCGACGGCCATGTCTGGGCCGCGACGACGTCCCGCGGGCTGCTTCACGCGCGCTTCGACGAACACGCCGGCTGGTTGGTTTCCTCGTTGGGATTCGAACAGGGGATGCCGTCGGACAAAGCGTTCCTGGTCCGTCCGGAAGGCGACAGGCTGCTGGTCGCGACGAACCGCGGCATTGTCTGGTACAAACCGGGAACGGTCCCGCCGAAGATAATTCCCGTTCGCGTTTTGAGTCGGAAACTCCACGATCCGAAGGAATTCCGATCGACGATCGAACTCGATTATCCGCAAAACTCGCTGCTTGTTGAAGTTGCCGGCCAGAGCAGCCGGACTTTCCCGGAAGAGTTTCAGTATGATTTCGTGGTCAGGAACGCGCGCGGCGAGATCGTTGACAAGCGAGTTTCGAACGACTCGCAGTATGCCGCCGTCGGACTCGAGCCCGGCGACTACACGATCGAATCGCGCGCTTTCGACCGCGATCTGCTGGCATCGGAGCCGCTGCTGATCAAGCTGACGATCCGCAACGCTCCGTTTCCCTGGACGGCGACGGCGCTGGCGGTCCTGCTGTTGATCGCGCTGATCGCGCTCATCTGGGCGGTGATCGAACGCCGCCGGATCGCGCATCGCAACCGCGAACTGGCGGCGGCCCGTTTTGATCTTGCCAACGAGGCCGAACGCGAGCGCAACCGGATCGCGCGCGACCTGCACGATCAAACGCTTGCGGACCTGCGGAACCTGATGCTGATGAGCGACGGCCTGACGCCGCGGAATCCAAAGTTTCGGGAAGAGATCGAATCCGTCTCGACCGAGATCAGGCGCATCTGCGAAGATCTCAGCCCGTCGGTACTCGAAAACGTGGGCCTCGTTGCGGCGCTGGAATTCCTCGTCGGCCAGTCGGCCGCGGATCACAAATTCACGAGCAACGACGATTCTGAAGATTTCGCCAAGTTCCCGCTCATCGTCGAACTCCATATTTACCGGATCGCACAGGAGATCCTGACGAACATCAAACATCACTCGGACGCCGATCTGGTCGAAATGGACGTTCGCGCCGACGAGAATGGTTTCCGTCTGACGATCGCCGACAACGGAAAGCCGTTCGAACCGGACGATTCGAACGGCAACGGCCGCGGTATCGCGAACATCAGATCGCGGGCGAACATCATCAACGCCCGGATCGCCTGGAGCGAGCGGCCCGAGGGCGGAAATCTTTTTTCACTTGCGATTTCCGATCACGGCTCTTCGTGATCGGTCCGGCCCGGATCACGGATCTTGCGCGGCCCCAAAGCCTGTCTTCAAAATTGCCACTAGCTTCAGCTAGTGGACCACGGTCATAAATGATCCCGGCTTTAGCCGAACCCACGCTATGATTCGGCTAAAGCCGGGTTTCTATCGGTTGCCGGACCACTAGCTGAAGCTAGTGGCAATTTAGAAAACAAAGCTGGGATCGCGAGTTTTGACACAGCCTCTATATGCGACTGATGCTGTGTCGATGACCGGTTTCCGCGAGCGCAGCGCTCAGCCGTCCGCTACCGCGGATGGTGGCGACTCGCGTGGCGCGTCGCTGATTTTGGAATCCGTTATGCGAAAAAGGCGAATAATCAAAGATCTAGCTCTCATGTATTTCGCACGCAAGATTTCCTTTCGCTCAATTCGGGTTCAACCGCCCGATGCGCATCGATAATCGCCGCTCCCTGAAAAAGCTCACGATCATAACCGGAACGATAATCAAGGCCGGCGTCGCCAAAACGAAAAGGCAGTGTTCGATGAATTCGGCCGAATCACGGCGATAAGCGCCGGTAACGAGAGGCACGGCGATCGTCGTCGCATAGTAAACAACGACGGGAATCAGCCAGCGCCGCGCACCGCGCAGTGCATCGGACGAAGACCTTTCGCCGGCGATGTACAAAAGCACGAGAAATCCGAAGTAAACGACGATTCCCTCGAACCGGTGAAGTTGGTCCGGATTCAGCCAGATCGATTGCGGGTCGAGGTGGCGGATCTGCAGTGCGGCTGATATCCGGACAGAGTTGGCGAGGACCGTTGTGAGATAAGCGGCGACGATCGAAAAAGGCAGAAAACTCCAGCCGGTCGTTTCCGATTTGAAACGGCGCAGCTTTTGAAACGAAAGCATCAAAAAGGCCGCGATCAAAAAGTTCACGCCGGCGCAGGACGGCGCGATCAGAAATGTGTGGTCGCGGCTCATATACCCGGAATGCGCCTCGAACGCGAATTCAGTTCCGGTCGCCAATTCGACGAGCGCCCGCGTCGGCGCGAGTATCCAGAGCAAACCGTTGACGCCCGTGGTCGAATAATGCAGTTTGAGAGCCGCGCCGACGAGCAGCGCGCCGACTATCTTTTCGATCGGAAGCCGTTTCGTGTTCATAGCGTCCCTATCGAACCGCAGGGCCCGCCAACCGAAGACTCAGACGCCGGCGGAGCGCGAGAAAACCGGCGATCAAAGCGAGCACCGCCGCAAGCCAGACCAGTTCGGGTTCGCTGCCGACCGCGAGGTCGCTGACGCCGATCGGCAACGGCAGCGGCTGATTCACGTCCTCGGCGTTGCCGTTCGGATTCACTACCTGCTCGCGCACCGCGATGAACGAGGTGAACTGCGTCAATAGGTTGTATTTCAGACCGAGCGCCGTTATTTCGCGCGCCTTGCCGTCATCGACGTACGCCGCGCCGTAGTCCGAAAGCTCGGCGATACGCGATCTCGCCCAAAGGTATCGGAGGGCGCTGTTGTCCCCGCTCGGGCCGAAGTCGGCGACATTCAGCGTCGCCGAATACTCGCCCTGGCCGGTCTTGCCGGTCAGCTCGAACGTACCCGCGGCCGACCCGCGCCATTTCCCGAACAGGATGATCGGGCGTTTCGCAAAGAGATCGGGTATCCGGACGGGAAAGACGTCGTAGGCCTCGAATCCGGACGGGCGGACGCGGATATCGGTCAGCGCCGGAGTTTGAATGTACTCGCGGAACCTTCCGGCGACGCCCACGGCTTCGGCTTCGTCGAGCGCGACGAACGGCTCGCCCATTCCGGCCTTGGCGATGCCCTCGATCAGGTATCGATTGACCGACGACCCGATCCCGAACGCGAAAACGTTGCTTTTGTCGAGATTCGCGCGGATATATTCGAAGACATTCTCCTCGCCCGAAATGTAGCCGTCGGTGACGACCACGACGCTCCGCGAAACATCGCCCTGACGCGGAAGGTTCATCGCCTGCTTGATCGCCGGCAGAAGTTCCGTCCCGCCGAACCCGCGCTGTTCGCCAAGCATCTGGATGGCGCGCGCGAGGTTGTCCGGCGTCGCCGCGAGCGGTTTTTCGGAAAGCATCGTCGAATCGCCGGCGAAAAGCACGATGTTGAAGAAGTCGGTCGGCCGCAACTGACCGATCAAGTCCTCTAAAAGCCGTTTGGACGTGTCGAGCGGAAATCCGTTCATCGATCCCGAAACGTCGACGACAAAAACATAGTCGCGCGCCGGAATGTCCGCGGTCCTTACCTGTTGGGGCGGCTGGGCCATATAGAGGAAGAAATTCTCGTCCTCGCCCTCAAACAACAGCAATCCCGAGGCGATCTCTTTGCCGGTCAGCCGGTAACGGAGGACGAAATCGCGGTTGCCCTGAAACGGATCATTGTCGTCGAGCGTCAAACGCGCGATCGTCTGCCCCTGCCACTCGGGAACTATCTTGTGCGACGGGCAGGTCAACTCCGCGATCGGAAGGCCGGCGGCGATCTTTGCGGCGATGTGCAGCGTGCTGCTCGGACGTTCGCCCTGCCTGAAATACGGACTGTTGACCGGACGGTCTTCCTTGCCGTCCGCCGTGCCCTTGGCGGACGGATAGCGCGGACCGACGACGGTCGGGTAGATCATTTCGTAGACGCCGTCGGTCGGCACTAGAAGCTCGGTGTACCGAAGTTCGATCTCGATCTGCTCCTGCGGCATAATGTTCGCGAGCTTCATCGAGAAGACGTTCGGACGATTTTCCTCGAGCAACGAAGCGCTCTTGCCTTCCTTCTCGGCCTTTTCAAAGTCCTTTTTCGCCGCTTCGCGTTCTTTGATCTTGGCGACGATCACCTGATTGCCGATCCGCATCCGCATCGAATAGACGGCGGCGCGCGTCGAGGCCGGGAAAAGATAGGTCGCGTTTATCGGCCGAAAGCCCTCGTTGCGGTATGTCTGGACGACCGTCACATCCGCGATCACTCCCGAAACCGTGATCTTGACATCCGTGCCCTTGAGCGGCAGATGATCGACGTTCGGATCGCCTTTGACAAAAAAATAGGGCGACAGAGTCTTGTCAGCGTTCTGTGCCGAAATGGAAACGGACGCCGCCGCAGCGACGGCCAACAGTAAAAGAATACGTCTTAGTTTTTTCATTGGAACACCTCCGAAGATCGTTTGAGTGCCTACGGTTTTGATCCTATGACAATGGAAATTTTCAAATAAGGTTCGCCGCCACAGAATCCGGCAGTGGAAACCACAGTCAGCGGTCGGGAGAATCACCGATTCAGTCGGGCTTTTGACAAACAAATACCGCGAGGTTAAATTGTGAAAGTCGGACAACGGGCGAATCGCGCTTGATTTTGCGGATCGAACGCTCCCGTGCCCGGCAATCAAAAGCCGACTTAGCTCAGTGGTAGAGCACTCGCTTCACACGCGATAGGTCACAAGTTCAAGTCTTGTAGTCGGCACCATATTTCCTAAAAAACAGGACGCCACCGGCGGCCTGTTTTTCTTTTGCCGCCGGTTTGCGGGAGTTGCTTTGACGGACCAAAGGTCGCCGCGTTCATCGCCGCGGCGCGCGCAGATCGTGGACAAATCCACGAAAACGGCGGAGAATAGCCGAAATAAACGAAGCGAATCGAGTTCCTCCGAAGGTGACGAACTGGTGAACAAAGGCGGACGAAAAAGAGACTGGTCGCTCGGACCCGAAGCTTTCGCGAATCTCCTGAAGTGGATCGACGACGGAACGGACTCCGGCGGCGAGCGCTACCTCGAGATGCGCCGCCGTCTGGTGCTCTTCTTCGACCGGAAGAACTGTCTCAACGCCGACGAACTGGCCGACGAGACTCTCAATCGCGTCGCGCGGCGGCTAGAGGAGGAAGGTCTGATCGTCTCCGAATCGCCCTCAAAATACTGCTACATCGTTGCCAAATTCGTGTTTCTTGAGTCTCTCCGCGTGAAGGAAAGCGTCCCGATCGACGATTATCTGCGGATCGAAGGCGGCGACGACCGATCCGGCGCGCGCGATTCGGAAGAGAAGGAAAGGCGCGAGGTGCTGCTCGAATGCCTCGAAAGATGCACGGGCGAGCTGGACCCGCAGAACCGCGACGTTATTCTGCGCTACTACTTCGGAGAAGAAAGAGTGAAGATCGACAACCGCCGCTCGCTCGCGTTCGAACTGGGGATATCGATGAACGCGCTGACGATCCGGGCCTGCCGGATTCGCGATAAACTGGAGGTTTGCGTAAAGAAATGCGCCGGCTGAAAAAAATTGAAAAATCACTAGACGAAATATTTTTTCGCTTTTGTCTTAAATATGCGGAGAAAGTTTTATCTCGCATAAATAATGAGCAGCCAGACAAACAAAAAGGAGCAAATGACCGCCTATCTCCTCGGCACTCTTAACGAGGACGAGACCGCGTCGTTCGATGAATTGAGCTTCACCGATGACGGGTTCGTCGCCGAGCTCGACGCTGCCGAAGATGAGCTCGTCGACGCCTACGCCGCCGGCGAACTCGGCGGCGAAGAACTCCTGCGGTTCGAATCGCATTACCTTCTTACGCCGCGCCGCCGCGAAAAAGCGGAATTCGCGAGATCGCTTCGTGTTCTGTCCGAACAAAATGCGCCCGCGGCTGCCATTGAGACCGAACCGGAAGGACTGCTGGCGTCACTGCGGCGGATGACCTCTTTGTCGTTCGGATGGGGACTCGGCTTCGCCGCGCTCGCGCTGTTCGGGCTTGGCATCTGGATCGTTTCCGGACTGCTCGCGCCGCAGACCGAGATCACTCAGATCGGGATCGCTCCGGTCGAGGATCCCGGCCAGCGCGAACAACCGAGCGCCTCGCCCGTTCCGACGCCGGGCGCGAATACTGACGGGTCGTCCGAAGACCGGCGCGGTGCGGCCGACAACCTTCAGCAGTCTGAAAGC
>JBGSWK010000068.1:0-122278 GCA_041752475.1 Pyrinomonadaceae bacterium
GCAGCCCGGCGTCCGCGCGGCTTGCGGCTGCGGCGGCGCGAGACCGAGACTCGTCAGGGCATCGAAGATTCCCGGATATACGGTCAGTCCGGCAGCATCGATCAATCGCGCGTCGGCGGGCACTTTGGCGTCTGCGCCGACCGCCTCGATGAGTCCGTCGCGAATCACGACCGTTCCTTTTTCGATCGTCGAACCCGATACCGTCACGATCTTCGCGTTCGTCAAAGCAAAAACGTCGGTCCGACCCTGAGCCGGCACGAAAACGTAGAGAGTCAATATCAACGCCGCTGCGGCGATGCTTTTTAGCATGATTTTCATAAGTGTCTGAAGCGGAATGGCAAAAAGGGCGAGTTTTCGAAGGAATCCGAAACAATCGCGCTTTTTCAAATGAACCCGTCCAACCCGGTTTCGCTTTTTACAGAACGATAGATTAAATTGTTTCAGATTGCAATCGGCAAAAACGACGGACGGCGATTCGCGCCGGGATGGTTTTTTTTCTCTGCCAAGACCGCGCCGGCTGCAAACGGACACAACGGACGTTTCAAATTATGAAATCGATCATTCTCTTCGACGGCGTCTGCAAGTTTTGCAACGGTTCGGTCAATTTTATCATTGAACGCGACAAGTCAGATCGGTTTCGGTTTGCCGCGCTGCAATCGGAAACGGGCAGCGAATATGTCGAGAAGTTCGGATTGAGCGAGATCGATTCGATAATCCTCGTCGAGGACGACAAACCTTTCACGCATTCGACGGCGGCGCTCAGGATCGCCCGCAGACTCGGAGGCTTCTGGGGCCTGTTCTACGTTTTTGCCGTCGTTCCGCGCTTCATCCGCGATTACTTCTACAAAATGTTCGCAAGGAACCGCTACCGGCTTTTCGGCCGAAAGGACGAATGTATGATCCCGACTCCGGAAGTCCGGCAGAAGTTTTTGAGCTGACTTCGCATTTTTCTTCCGAAGAAAACGGATTTTCCGCATTCCGGTGGTAAAATCAAGACAAACAAGTTGATGATCCGAAGATCCGAACCTTGCAAGGGGTTCCCTTTCCTCTTGGTCCTATGAACGAAACGACTTTTGCGGCACTTGAATACGAACGACTATGCGAGCTTGCGTCAAGGTTTACGCAAACGCCGATGGGCCGCGCCCGGTTCGAGGACCTGATGCCGGCGACCTCGCGCCGCGATCTCGACCGCGATCTGCGGCGAGTTTCCCAGATCATTGATCTCAACGAAGAAAAGCAGATCTCCTGGTCGTTCAGCGGACTTGAGGACCCGGCCGATGCCTTGGCGATCCTTCGAATCCGAAATTCGGTTCTCGAGCCGCTCAAAATGCTCGAAGTCACACGCGTTTGCAATCAGGCGCTCTTTGCCCGTTCGGCCGTGGCGCCGGAAAAGGATTTTGCGCCGGCCATTTGGGCGATCGTCGAGCCGATCCCGAATTCCCTTTTCCAGACGATTGCCGGCATCACCAAACGGCTGCTTCCGTCCGGCGAGATCGACGATTCGGCGTCGCCCGAGCTCGCAAAGATCCGGCGCGAACTGAACCAGCAGCGCGGACGGCTTCAGAAATCGCTCGAATCGGCGATGCGTCAATTCGGAGACGCGATCCAGGACGCGATCGTCACGCAGCGCAACGACCGTTACGTGATCCCGGTCAAATCGGACTTTCGAGGCAAAGTAACGGGCGTCGCGCACGGCTTTTCATCGTCGGGAGCGACGGTGTTTGTCGAGCCGCTTGAGGCGATCGAGGCCAACAACGAGCTTCAAAACCTAAAGGGCAAGGAAGAGCGCGAAATCGCGCGGATCATCCATATTCTTTCCGAGGAACTGCGCGAACAGCTTCCGGGAATCGAGGCCGCGGTCGAAGCCGTCGGCGAACTTGATTTCATCAAGGCGAAGGTCGAATTCGCGCGGTCATTCAATGCCGTCGTGCCGTCGATTTCAGATGACGGCGTCCTCGATCTCGTCGACGCCCGCCATCCGCTGCTCGAAGAAAACATCCGGAAATCGAATTCCGCGATTCCCGGTTCCGAATCTGCGGGTTCCAAACTCGAGACGGTTGTCCCCAACCCCGGAAGTCCAAAATCCAAAATCCAAAATCCAAAATCCGAGATCGTTCCCGTTTCGTTCAAACTCGACGCGGCGCATTCGGTGATGATCATTTCCGGGGCGAACGCCGGGGGCAAGACCGTTGTTCTGAAAACGGCGGGTCTGCTGAGCCTGATGGCGCTTTCCGGACTTCCCGTGCCGGCGCGCGGCGCGACCGTTCCATTCTACAAATCCGTTCTCGCCGATATCGGAGATCATCAGTCGCTGAGCGCGAATCTTTCGACGTTTTCGTCGCATATCTCGAACATCGCGTCGATGCTCGGAACTTGCCAGGCGCCGGCGCTGGTTTTGCTGGACGAGGTCGGAACCGGGACCGATCCCGACGAAGGGTCGGCGCTCGGCGTCGCCGTCGTCGACTGGTTTCGCCGCAAGATCGGCGCGCAGGTCATCGCCTCGACCCATTATCGCGGCTTGAAAATGTATGCCGCGAACGACGAAAAAGTCATCAATGCCTCGGTCGAATTCGACGAAAAGACCCTGCAGCCGACGTATCGGCTGCTGGTCGGGCTCGCCGGCGCATCGAGCGGGATCGAGATCGCGCGGCGCTTCGGGATACGCGACGAAGTCATCGCGACGGCCCGTGAAAATCTCGATCTTTCGGCTCGCGAGGCCGAAAATTATCTGATCAGGCTTTCCAACGAAACGCGGGCCGCAGAGGACCTGCGGAAAGCGCTGGAAGAGGAGCGCGAAACGACGGCGATGCGTTATGCACGGCTCGACGTCGAATTCGGCCAGAAGGAGAAGCTCCGGCAGAAGGAGTTTGAATCGGAACTCGCCCGGACGATCGCCGAATTCGAGCGCCAGTCGAAGGCGTTCATCGATTCGATCGAGGACAAGGCGCTCAAGAACAAACTCGACAAGGAACGCCTCGCGCGAAAGGCCGAGCTCAACCGCGCGGTTCTGACGAAGCTTGATACATCGGGGCCTTGGAAATCCGAAACCGGAAATCAGAATTCGCAAACCGGCGAAGCAATGTCCGCAACGTCGGCGGCAGCGGATGGTTCAACCCCGGCGGCGCTCGGCTTAGGATCACACGTCCGCACCTCTTTCGGAGTCGGGAAGATCGAACGTATCCAGGGAGAGATTGCCGAAATTCTCGTCGGGTCGATGCGCCTTCGCGAACCGCTCGGCAAGCTGGTCGCGGTCGCGGCGCCGAATGCGGAACAATCGCGCGGCGAAAAGCTGCAGAATCAGGCAAAAGCATCGAATCTGCGGCTCGACACCGAGGAGATGAATGCCGAACTGAATCTGATCGGCCGGACGACCGCTGACGCCGAATACGAGATCGACCGGTTTCTCGACGAAGCGTATCTCGCATCGCTCCCGCGGGTGAGGATCATCCACGGTTTCGGCACCGGCGCGCTCAAGAATTTCGTCCATCACTTCTTAAAAGGTCATCCGCACGTTTCGAAATTCGGCTTCGCGCCGCAGGATCAGGGCGGACAGGGCGCGACGATTGTGGAGATGAAGCAATGAAGGCTTTCTTATATTTGACACTAAGCCGTCAGAAAATCCGTTTACTTAGACGTCGCAACAATTAATGCGCTACGACCAATACTTCATCGATGACCTCAAGAACCGTGCCGATCTGGTGCGGATCATCGAACCGTATGCGCCGCTCAAAAAAAAGGGCGTGAACTGGATGGGATGCTGCCCGTTCCACGAAGAAAAAACGCCGTCGTTCTCGGTCAATCCCGCCAAGGGTTTTTACAAGTGCTTCGGTTGCGGCAAGGGCGGAACGGCGTACAACTTTCTGATGGAGATGGAAGGCCTTTCGTTCCCTGAAGCGATCGAACGGCTCGCCGAAATGTCCGGCGTTCCGCTTCCCGAACCGATCGACGACAAGCGCTATGAAGAGAACAAGAAGCGCAAAAAGGAAAAGAAAGCGGTCGCCGAACAGATCGTCGAACTCAACCGTCACGCGCTCGAGTTCTGGCGTCACGAACTGACCGCCGACAATGCTCACGGACGCGAGGCCCGGGAGTATCTCGAGCGGCGCGAGTTGAGCGCGGAAACGATCGAAACCTTCCAAATCGGCTACGCACCGGACAAATGGGATGCGCTGCTCGGACTGCTGCGTGAAAAAGGCGCCGACGACAAGTTGATCGAACTCTCCGGCCTCGTCAGCAAGAACGAGGAAAAGGACCGTATATTCGATCGTTTTCGCGGCAGGATCATCTTTCCCGTCCTGAATCTCGAAGGCAATCCGGTCGCCTTCGGCGCGCGTTCCCTCGGCGCCGGCGAACCGAAATATCTCAACTCGCCCGAAACGCCGGCCTACACGAAAGGCGATCATCTTTACGGGCTCTTCAACACAAAGGAACACGTCCGGCGGATGAAGTACGCGATCCTCGTCGAGGGATATCTCGATTTTCTTGCGCTTTATCAGGCCGGCGTGACGAACGCCGCGGCAAGTCTCGGAACTGCCTTTACTGAAAACCAGGCGAGAATTCTCGGCAAATTTGCGCGCAAAGTGGTAGTCAACTATGATGGTGACAAGGCAGGTGTAAAAGCGGCACGACGAGCCATCGAGATCCTGTTAGCGGAAGATTTTGAGATCAAAGTTCTCGTCCTACCTGACGGTTCTGACCCGGACGATTTTATTCGCGCTAACGGATTCGCGGCGTACAAAAATCAACACGAATCACGCGCCATCACCTATCTCCAGTTTGTTTTAGAAAATGCGGTCGAGGCACGCAACCTCGCGACGCCGAAGCATAAGGCCGAGGCGATCGAGGATGTGATGCCCGTGCTTTCGGCTATTCGCAATCCGATCCAGAAGCGCGAGTCGTTCGATCATTCGATGACTTTTTTTCGCGTTGACGACGGGTTGCGGCGAGATCTCTGGAAGACGGTCAAACTTGGCGGGCAATTCGCGCCGGACGCGGTCCGCCGACAGGTAGCGCGGCAGACGGCCGCCAGGATCACGATCGCCGAAGAGCGGCTTTTGGAACTCTTGGTCTTCGACGAGGAGTTGCGCGTGAATATTCTGCCGCAGCTCGAAGAAACCGACTACGAAATGCTCGCGACGGCCGAGATTTTTCGAGCACTCTTCGAATTGCAAAACAAGGGTGGGGCAGTTACACTTGAAAGTTTGCTTGCGTTGGTTGATTCGGACGAAGTTGCCGGAGACGTTCTGCCGATGCTGATGATGATCGAACCGCCCCGCGAAGTCGGCGATGCGATCGACGAAGTCCTTCACGATGCGGAGAATTGCGTGTTCTCGCTTCGTTCGATGGCGATCTCGAACAGAATTCTTGAGATCAGCCGGGAATTATCACTCGCCGAACAATCCGGCGATATGTCCGAACTGGCGAGACTCGTCGACGAGCAGATCGCCCTCGCGCGCGTGAAGCAGGATTTTATGTCGCGAATCAGCGCCGGTTGAAACAAAACCGGCGCCAAACGCGTCTAAAGGTATTTTGATGACAACGATTGGACGCTGGTCCTAATCGAAAGATTTTACCAATTGATATGACAGACTACGATGAAAAGGAAGATCTGGTTGATCGGCTAATGGCAATGGGCCGCGGGAAGAAGTTCCTCAGCTTTGACGATCTCAACCGCGAAATGCCCGACAAGATGATGTCGCCCGAAGATATCGAGGACGTTCTCGAACGTCTCGAAGGCGCCAACATCTCGGTCACCGACTCCGACTCTCAGTTGCTCGAGCAGGCGGCGAGTTTGGCGCTTGACGACGAGGACGAACTCGATCTCGATCTTTCGGCCGGCACGCTCGACAAGTCGAACGATCCGGTGCGTCTTTACCTGCGCGAAATGGGAATCGTTCCGCTTTTGACCCGCGAAGGCGAAGTCGCGATCGCACAACGCATCGAGCGCGGCCAGATCAAAACCCAAAAGGCGATTTCGCGATCGCCGATAGCGGTTGAACGCCTGATCAAACTCGGCGAAGACCTCGAGAAAGGAAAGGCGAGCATTCGCGAAACGGTCAATTTCTCGGAACAGGCGGAATTGACCGGTGAGGAAGATAAGGTCGACGAGTACTTGCGCTGGACTCTCGAAGGCATCGTCAACATCAGTTCGAATTACCAGCGGGCTCTGAAATCGCTCGTGAATTTGCGTGCCGAACAGGTCAGGGCCAAAGGAAAGGCGACGCGCAAGGTCCTTGCGCTGAAACGCCAGACTGCCCGAGCAAGGCTTGAGATCTCACAGGAGATCAAGAATTTGAATCTCACCGAGTATGCGAAACAGGTTCTGATCGGGGCGATTCGCAAAACGGCCGAAGACATCCGGAAGCTCGAAAAGGAGATCCGCCGTTCCGAGGAGAAGATCGAAGAGAAATTCCCCGGTGAGACCAAAAAAGACCTGCTCGCAAAGATTGCCAACGCGAAACACGGCCTTGCGGAGATCGAGGAACAGTTTCACCTGCCGGTGATCGAGATCAAGCGTTCGCTTCAGTCGATCCTGATCGGAGAGCAGGCGACGAATCAGGCGAAGCGCGAACTCGTCGAGGCCAACTTGCGTCTCGTCGTTTCGATTGCCAAGAAATACACGAACCGCGGCCTGCAGTTCCTTGATCTGATCCAAGAAGGCAACATCGGCTTGATGAAAGCGGTCGACAAGTTCGAATGGCGCCGCGGCTACAAGTTTTCGACGTACGCGACGTGGTGGATCCGCCAGGCGATCACCCGCGCGATCGCCGACCAGGCCCGCACGATCCGCATTCCGGTGCATATGATCGAAACGATCAACAAGCTGATCCGCACGTCGCGGCAGCTGGTGCAGGAACTCGGACGCGAGCCGACGAGCGAGGAGATCGCGAAGAAAATGGATATTCCGGTTTCAAAGGTCCGGAAGGTTCTGAAGATCGCGCAGGAACCGATCTCGCTCGAAACACCGATCGGAGAAGAAGAGGATTCGCATCTCGGAGATTTCATCGAGGATCGCTCGATCATGAATCCGGCCGAATCGGTCACGTTCGGCAATCTCCGGGAGATCACCGATGAAGTCCTGGCGACGCTCACGCCGCGCGAAGAGAAGGTCATCAAGATGCGTTTCGGGCTTGGAAACACCGGTTCGGAGCACACGCTTGAAGAAGTCGGCCAGCATTTCGCGGTCACTCGCGAACGAATCCGCCAGATCGAAGCTAAAGCGTTGAGGAAGCTCCGTCATCCGTCGCGGTCGCGCCGCTTGAAGGCGTTTTTGGAAGGAAAACAGTAGACGGATTTGGGAATTGCGATTTCGGATTTGGGATTTCGAGAAGATTCGCGGGCAAACTGCCTCGCGAATCCTCTCGAGATCCCATTCGTAATTTGAGGTTTCTGCCTTTGAGGCCTTCAAAAAGCTTCCGATTTGCGCTTTGTAATTTCAGTTTCAGATTTCCAGCTCTAGATTTCCATCCGTTCAGTGTTGGGCTCCCGCCCGACGAGTCTGATCGCAAACCGCTGACGCCGGGCTACTGCCCTGACGGCTTTCTGCCTTTGAACCTCGCGAGTCGTAGTATTTCGCGGATGAACTACGACACTATCTGCTGCAAAAACTTAATTCTCAATCCGTTAAATCCAGATTCCGCAAAAGAAGATTTTGAGACTTTTTGTAATTCTCTCCCGATGCTTAAAGGCGGGCTTTGCGCCTTTGCATCCTTGCGGGAAAACCGGCGCTTGCGTTTACAGACGCTCGTGTTCCCGCAAAGACGCGAAGGCGCAAAACGTGGAACTCCGATTCAACTGATCAACCCTCCTTGATTGGGTGGTTTCGATAGCGCAATTTGGGTTAAATCTGCTCCATTCATTTTCATCGGTGGATGAAAGCGCTTTGATCTCTTAAATCTCCCCGTTCCTGATTCCACAATTCAGAAATGAGTTCTCCAAAACGGTCGGTTTTGCGATTAAGGCGGACTGTTCAGACGGATTCCCTTAAACGAAAGAAAAGGCGACGGTCGTCTGACAGTCGCCTTTGTCTTCTAGCCTTCGTCCCGATTAGTAATCGTTGCGACGGTCCCGGTTGTTTCGCCAACGGTCGTTGCGGTTGTCATAGCGTTGATAACCTTCATTGTAGCCCTGGACGAACGCGTCGCGGAAGATGCGTTTGTACTCGCCCTGATTGCGCGAATTGTAGACTCTGACCTGTCCCATCGCACGGCCCGCTGCCCTGTTGGCATTGTACTTGCGGCCATCGCGTGCGTCCTGCATACCCTGGCTCATCCCGGAACGATACGCCTGCTGGATGATGTAACGCCGCTGGTTGTCGCGGTCATTGTTCCATCCCCCGTTGTTGTTCCATTGCCCGTTGTTGTCGTTGCGCCGGTTGTTATTGTTGTAGTAATCGTCGCTGTTGTTGCGACGATCATTGCGGTTGCGGTCCGTGCGGTCGTCACGACGCTCGTTCCGGTCGTCGTTCCGACGATCGTTGCGGTTTTGCGCGACCGCGGACGTTGCCGTCATCATTACGAACCCGAAAATCAGCGAAAATGCCAGACCGAAAATGCGTAAACTGCGTTGAAATGTTTTGTGCTTCATAAAAAACTCCTCGCCTCCGGTTAGGACATCTGCGATTCACGTGCCACAGAAGTCCGCAACGACGAAAGTGCCCATTTTTCCTTCCAAACGCCGAATTCGCCAAGTCTAGATGACGCAAATGGTTAGAGCTCACCCGATTGTGTAAACCATTTCGGTTAATTCAAAAGCGATCGACGTAATTCCGACGATTTCGCGAAATTCAGATCGGCTTGATACCGATTTCATCACCGTCATTGCCTTGAATCCTTACTTTTTGGTAAACTTTCGCTTCGGCCTATGAGCAGAAAGATCGTTCAAAGTTACCAGAGGATTCTCGCCGGCGAGGAAGACTACACCGTCAATCGCGGAGCGGGCCTGCGCGTGGCGTTGTGCTATCCGAACACCCACTCGGTCGGCATGGCGAATCTCGGGCTACACACGATGTACGAGCTCTTCAACAACATCCCCGAAGTTGCCTGCGAACGTGTTTTTCTACCCGACGACGCCGAACTGAAAGAATACGAAAAGACCGGAACGCCGCTGCTCAGTCTTGAGACCCAATCGCCGATCAAGGATTTCGATGTCGTCGCGTTTTCGATCTCGTTCGAGACCGATTATCTGAATATGGCGAAAATGCTCACACTGGCGAAGATCCCGGTTTGGGCAAAGGACCGGAATCATTTTCACCCGCTGGTCGTGATGGGCGGCGCCGCGTCGTTTCTGAATCCCGAACCGATCGCTGACTTCACCGACGTCATCGCCGTCGGCGAAGGCGAGATTCTGGCTCTCCAGCTGATCGATGCGATTCTCGAGAACGAGACGAAGCAAGATATTCTGTTGCACCTCGCGAAGATCGGCCGCGGCTTTTATGTCCCGGAATTTTACGACGTCGTATATAACGACGACGGCACTGTTTTCGACTATCTGCCGAAGCTTGAGGGCGTCCCGAAACGGGTCGGGCGAGCGCTGGCGGCGACCAATCCGAAAGAAGGAACGCTCCGGCGCGCGATCAAGCGCGGCGAGACCGAGCTGCACGATTTTCTTTTGAACCAGGACGTCTTTTGCCCGTCGACCTCCGTTTGGTCGCCCGGCGCCGAAATGGGCGACCGGCTTCTGGTTGAGATCTCGCGCGGCTGCTCGCAGGGCTGCCGGTTCTGTTGGGCCGGTTACAACTATTATCCGCCGCGGGTCGTTCCGGCCAAGGATATTCTCGCCAAGGCCCGTGAATGGCGAGGTCGCACCGACAAGATCGGCCTTGTTTCGACGGCGGTTTGCGATCATCCTGAAATTTCGACGATTCTGCGAGAACTGCGGGCGATGGACTATCGAATTTCGGTTTCGTCGCTGCGTCTCGATCAAATATCGGACGAACTTCTCGACGCGCTCGTCGAATCTAGGGACCAGCAGATCGCTGTTGCTCCCGAAACCGGTTCGGACCGTCTGCGACGTGTCATCAACAAGAATTTGACGAACGACGAGATCGTCGATATCTGCGGTTCAGTTTTCGATCGCGGGATGCTGACACTGAAACTCTATCTGATGGTCGGACTTCCGACCGAGACCGACGAGGACCTCGACGAGATGTTCGTTCTGGTGGAACGAATCAAGGATCGGATGCTTGAGGCGGGAAAGAAGTTCGGTCGCGCCGGGAAGATCATACCGAGCCTCAACGGTTTCGTCCCGAAGCCGAACACCCCGCTTCAGTGGGATGCGATCTGCGAGGAAAAGGAACTGAAACGTCGGTTAAAGTACGTCTGCAAAGGACTTTCGCGGATCCCCAACGTCGAGGTGAGGTTTATGTCGGCACGGATCGCGCATGAGCAGGCACTGTTTTCGTCAGGTGACCGGACGGTCTCGAAGGTCATACATCACTCGGCAACGCGCAGTGTTTCGATTCGCGACGCTCTGCGCGAACTGCGGTTTGACGATGGCTTTCACATCTCGCGTGATCGTTCGTACGATGAGTTCTTGCCGTGGTCGGTCGTCGATTCCGGGCTCTCGTTCGACTTTCTGAAAACCGAGCACGAAAAATCGCAGGCGAGCCTCTCTTCGAAACCCTGTCCTGCGGTTGAAAAATGCACCACTTGCGGCGTCTGCCCCAGCACTTGGCTGGCCGACGCGCCGGAATCTCTTATCCGGATCCAGCCCTTGAAGGTGCGCGACATTCTCGCGGCGCAAGCCTGATCAGTCGGTTTCCTTCGTGAAAAAGCCGGTCGGCGTCGCCGTGTGATCAAAGCTATAAGTATAGTTGTAGATTCCGAACGGCAGTATCGAAACCTCCTGACTGTAGGCGACTCGAACCTGCAGAATACTGTTCTGCAACTTGACGTCGATCAGTGCTTCAGCCGGCAAGCTATTCCGGGCGGCGAGTGCCTTCATTCTCTTTTTCGTCACGTCCAGCGGATTTCCGACCGATACGGGTACCGCCATTCCCTGAACAACCGCTGTTTGCATTTCCTGCTTGAAGTTCTCGCCGTTGTACGCCACCGGCACGAAATTCAATAAGGCGTTTCCCGCAAGAACCAGCACGACGACAACGATCAAAAGCTTGGCGCCCGCGCTTCCGCATTCACCATTTTTCGAATAACTGTTTTTTTTCATTTGAACTACTCCACACAAACACTTGCTAATCCTGGTTCGTGAGTAACTCGTCAAGGCAATTCCGGATGGACATTTCCGGGACATTTTTGCTGGACACGATCACCGGTTTGCCGATTCCCTCGAGGAGAATCCACTGCACATCACCGGCGATGTTCTTTTTATCGGATTGGATCGATCCAAGTACCGCTGGCGGATCGATCATTCGTATGTCGGGCAGCCGGCCAACAAGCCGCACAACATCGTTTAACAAGTTTAGTTGATTTGTATCGAGAAGTTCAAGACTTTTTGATAAATTTGCGGCAAAGAGCATCCCGAGGCCGACCGCTTCGCCGTGTTTGAATCTTTTGAACGCGGTGACTTTTTCCAGGGCATGTCCAAAAGTATGACCGAAGTTGAGGATTTTTCGTGACCGCGCGTCAGTGCGGCCCGTCTCTTCGGACTGATCGCCAGCGACGATAAGTGCTTTGAATCCAACCTGAGTTGCGATCAATGCAACGAGGTCCTCCGCAAAATCAGGTGACTCAAAGCGCCGCGAATAATTGCTCGTCCCATGTTGTCCGAGAAAGTCGCGGGTCATATTAAACACTTCCCCGCCCGACAGCACGGCGTGTTTGACGGCCTCGCAGAATCCGGCGACGATCTCCCGTCGCGCGAGCGTCTTGAGCGCAGCGACGTCGACGAGGACTCCGGTCGGGTGATGAAACGCGCCGATCAGGTTCTTGCCGAATTCCGTGTTAACCCCGGTCTTTCCGCCAACCGAGGAATCGATCATCGAAAGCAGGGTCGTCGGAATCTGAAGAAATTCTATTCCGCGGAGATAGATCGCCGACGCAAAGCCGGCAAGGTCGCCGACAACTCCGCCGCCGAGCGCGGCCACCGCGTCGGTGCGCGAGAACCGATCTTCGCCGAGTCGCCGCAGCAGTCGTTCGCACGAGCGCAGGCTTTTGAAGCGCTCGCCGTCGTTCATCAACCAAACGCGGACATCGAATCCTGCGGCCCTCAAGCCGGCGGCCACGGATTCACCGTACAGCCCGAATACCCGCCGGTTCGAAACGATCATCAGTTTGCGGGTTTCCGGACCGAGCGTTTGACGCGCCCACGTGCCGGCGTTTTCGAGAATTCCCGCTCCGATCGAGATCCCGTAACGAGCCCCGTTTGAAAAAGTGTTAACATCTACCCGCCTCATCTCGGTCGACATATCTGAATTGTGCTTTCTTGGTGCAGGAATTGCAAAAAAAGAAAAAAGCCGCAAGTTCTGACTTACGGCTCTGATCTTGATATTAAAGCAGGCGAAGCAACGTGGAAGTGTACCGCACCTGCCAATGCGTAGTAACTGTCCTCACCCCAGCTACCACTAGAAACGGTGGATTCACCAACCGTTTCAGTTGAGTTAAGCATACATTTCGGGAAGCCGTTTGGCAAGCCAAATTTGCTAGCCGAGGTTCTCGCGGATGATCTCGGCGAGTTCCCGTGCATGCGCGTCAATAACCGACTGGTTTTCGCCTTCGATCATCACTCTTGCGAGGTTCTCTGTTCCCGAGTACCGGAGCAACAGCCGACCGCCGGACCCGAGTCGGCTCTCGACCGCCCTCGCGGCCGTCGAGATCGCTTCGACTTCCTCAAACGGACGCTTTTCACGCACCTTCACATTCAGCAGTATTTGCGGATATCTTGTAAATCCGGACGTCACCTCCGAAAGCGGCAAACCGCTTTCGCGAATCGCTTCAAGCAGAAAAAGAGCGGTCATCATACCGTCCCCGACGAGACTCGTCTGCGGGAAGATAATATGGCCCGACTGCTCGCCGCCGACTTCGGCATTGGTCCGCAACAACTCTTCGAGGACATATTTGTCGCCGACCGAGGTTCGAAGCAACTTGATGCTCTGGGAACTGAGGGCGACCTCGAGACCGAGATTGCTCATCACCGTCGCGACGACCGTCCGACTGCTGAGCCTTCCGCGTCCGGACAAAAGCCGCGCCATTACCCACAACACCGCATCTCCGTCGACGATGTTGCCCTTTTCGTCAACAAACAACGCGCGGTCGGCGTCACCGTCGAAACCGACGCCAAGGTCCGCATTCTCATTCAAGACGCGATCGCGAAGAATTTCAAGATGAAGTGAACCGCAGTTTTCGTTGATGTTCCTTCCGTTCGGCTGGTCGTTGATCGCAATGACCTCGGCGCCGAGACCGCAGAACAGACCCGGTGCCAGATCGGAGGACGCGCCGTTTGCGCAATCAGCGACGATGCGCAATCCGCTCAGATCGAGTCCGGCAAAACCGGACTTCAGGTGCTGAATGTAGCGCTCGACGAAAAGCAACCGATCGCCGACCTCGACACCGGTCGCGGCGGATGTCGAACCAACGGCCCCATTCGCCTCGAAAACATCGAGTTCGATTCGCCGCTCGATCTCCGAGTCGATCTTCTTGCCCGACGGCGAAAAGACCTTGATCCCGTTGTCCTGATATGGATTGTGCGACGCGCTGACGACTATTCCGGCATCATATTCGAAGGCCTTGGTGAGGAAGGCAACACCCGGGGTCGTCATCACACCGGCCGAATGACAGACTCCCCCTTCGGCGACAATTCCCCGCTGAATCGCAGCTTCGATCCACGGCCCCGACTCGCGCGTGTCGCGCCCCGTCAAAAATCGTGGCGATCTGCCGCCGGCCGCGCCGAACTGACGCGCCAACGATCTTCCTACCGTTTCGACGGTCGCGGGGTCAAGCGGAAATTCTCCCGCGGGCGCGCGCATTCCATCCGTTCCAAACAACTCTTTCATACTTTACAACTAAATCAACAATCCGCTGCGGACTTCAAAATCCGATGACGAAACATCCTGAAACACTCTACCGACCTTCAACGGAATTCGCAATTGGCATAACTTTCTTTTGTAGAATCCATAACTTTTTCTCAATAAACTTGACAACCCGCGACCGATTGCGCGAATCTTAACGCAGCGGAACCTGAATGAACGCTACGCGCTTTTGAATCGCACGAATCCAGTTCACAAAAACCACGGAAATCGAGTTTATGAAATATATCCTATTTGTCGTCGCTTTCGTCGCGGTCAATTCAATTGCCTCTTTCGCTCAGTCAATACAGCCCACTCCGGCACTGACGCGGCCGCGTGTCGTCGTGGTCGGGGTTAAGCCCGCGGCGTCGCCGACGCCTTCGGTTTCCGTTGTCTTGACCAATAGGGTCCCAGCTCCGACGCCGACTCCGATCGTCGTCGGAAGTTCAAACACAACCACCCAAAATCTGGCGACCGGCACGCTGACGCTTTCACAGATCAAACAGAAGCTTGCCGAGGCGAAACGTGAGATGTCGTCGCGCCCGGTGACGATCGCAATGACCGACGGAGTAAGTCCGGTATCGCCGCTCGAAATGGTAAAGGTGGCGTTCTATGACCGCGTCACCCGACAACTTGATTACGTTACCCTGTCAAAGGATGCGTTTCTCACCAAGAATTCGGAATATCTTTTGACCACGGCCGCGTTGAAAATGGTCAAGTTCCGCCCGTTGCGGCCGAATGGCGTCAACACGCCGGTCTCGATCATCGATCTTTCGGGGAACGAGCATATTCCGCTGATGGTTCAGTATCCCGTCGTCAGAAACGGTATTTATTACGAGACGGCATATTATATGTCGACCCATCCCGGTCTGATCACGGCGGAAGTCGTGAACGCCGGCAAATACTACATCCGCAACACGATCGATATCGCGCGCGAAAAACTCCGGCTCAAAGGAATAGGAATTTCGTCGCAAACGGCGGACGTCGCCGAGCGACTGTCGATCGTCGAACACGTCGACCATTACCGGTTCCGAACGGAATATCACCCGAATGTCTATAACGACATTTTCACGCTGTACGCGCTTAACGAAGGTCAAACGTACCGTTATTCGGTAAGTTCGGCCGGAGCGGGCGGAATGGTCCAAATGATTCCGTCGACGTACCGCATGATCCGCAATCGCTTTCCGAGCGCGGGTCTGATGCCCGACTTCGTCGCCGGAATGCAGAACCACGGCAACGCGGCCGTCGCTATGCTTCTTTACATCCAGTCAACGTGGGACGATCTGGTCGTCAGTCCGACGATCACCGGCGCGCTTGAAAGCGGTCTCGCGACCGAACTGGAATTGCTTTCGGCAGGATACAACTCGAATCCGGCCAAACTCGCCGGTTATATCAAACGCGGCGGCGCCAACTGGCGAAATCTGATCCCGCGCGAAACACAAATTTACCTTCAGATCAACGCGTCGCTCGACCGGTTCGTCCCGATCGCCCCGCGAAGCAGATAAAACGCGTTCGCCACCGTGCGGTTTGTCCTTTCGTTCGAGAATCATTTGGCAGGACTTTGGGATCCGGTGACCCCACGTCGCAGGTTCCCCCTCAGCGAATAGCACCTCGCCGGCGCGACCGACGTCTCACGGTCAACTTTCGGCAATGAATCGCGATTTCAGCAGCTTCTCAAAATCTCTTCATCGCCTGATTGGATGAGGATGGCCCTCGTGGTCATTCTCTAACCCGGACACGCAATAGCTGTTTGCCGGCGAAATTCGCGAAAAAGCACGAAACACGTCAAGCACAACAAAGTCATCAAACCCATAGTACCGCGCGTTCGCAACGATCCGCCTCGTTCGGGCTTTTGATATTTGTTTTTGGCGTATTTCGCATGTCTCGCGGGCAAAATGCCGGTCGCAAAACGACAGGTATTCGAGTCAAAGTTGATTGCTGACGTGTAATCTCGGTTTCACCCGAATTACGGATTTGCGGTCCATTCGGCAAATTTCTAATGCGTTTTGGTGTTCCGCATTTTTCTCTTGACATTGCCTTCCCCCCTGTGCTACGTTCAGCGCATATTGAGTGAATCAGTAGTTTAGATACCTCTCGATCGCGAGAGTTCAACGCAGGTTTCCTTGCCCCGGAACCAATCGACAACGCCACTTTTCGATCCGTTACAGAGATTGTTTATGGTTGGCATTTTACTCACGACCCTGGAATCTTCCGACATCTCCCGATGGAGACGAGGTTTGTTTCTAATGAGATGGCGTAGGGGACCACACGATGCACGATCCGCACCCCGGTGGCACGCTTTCAATACAAAGGCGTGCCGAATCCGAGCCAAGATTGAGCCCTGCCCCACTGAGAAGCCCAAACCCGTCCCAGAGAAAGCCTTCGGAATGTCGATTCCAATAACAATTTCTATAACAGTCAAGATGCTTTATCAGGATTCGCTTAACGCTGCAACCGCCGTCAATGGTCGGTTGGCTGGAATCCGCTGGACAAGCTGCGGCCTGCGCCGCTGAGGAGATTAATATGATCCGACCCCGACCCGCACGAATAAGTTCGCTTGTGAAATGTTTCACGCTATCGATCTTCGCCGCTATCCTTATTTCGAGCACCGCCGCAGGTTCAACCTCCGGCGGTTTTTCTTTTATCGATTCGGCGCGGCAACTCCTCGGCCTGGCCAAGAGCGCGGCAAACGGGGGAGCCCCCGGAAAAGTCGGTGGAGCATCGCGGTTCAAAACGCCGACCGCCGCACCCAAAACGGCCGCGGTCAGAAGCCGCGCGCGTCAATGGCTCGCAGCTACTCGATACGAACTCGCGGACTTTCTCGAGCCCTCGCTAACGACCGATCTGGCCGCAGGCACCGCTTTGCAATTCAACGGCGTCAACCAGCACGTGACCTTCGGGGATACAAGGCTGACGGCCGGAACGTTCGCCGCGAGCCCGACCTGGAACACGAGCCCCAACTCGAAATTCGGCGCATCGTCGCTGACCTTCAACGGTACCAGCCAATACGTCACATTCGGCAATGCGGCGGAACTCCGCTTGTCGGTTTTTACGATCGAAACCTGGTTCTACCGCACCGGGGCCGGCGTCGGAACCGATACTTCCGGATCCGGTGGCGGCGGTTTGCAGGGCGCAATCCCGCTGGTGACGAAAGGCCGGGGTGAGGGTGACTATAGCAACGTCGATATGAACTACTTTCTCGGGATCTCGTCCGGCGGCACGATCGCGGCGGATTTCGAGGATTCGACATCGGTCAGCCCGAACCCGAACAACCACGCCATCGTCGGCACGACATCGATCATCAACAACACGTGGTACCACGCGGCGGCGACGTTCGACGGGACGACATTTGCGGTTTACTTGAACGGGAATCTAGAAGCGTCGGTCGCCACCTCGGCGATTCCGCGTTCGGACAGCATCCAGCATGCCGGTTTGGCAACCGGCTTGAACTCGACCGGGACTGCTGCCGGCTTCTTTGCCGGCCGTCTCGACGAAGCCCGAATCTGGAGCGTCGCACGTTCGCAAACCGAAATACAGTCCACGATGAATTCCCAGATTCTTGACCTGACGCCCGGTCTCGCAGGCCGTTGGGGCCTGAATGACGCCTCAGGGACAACTGCGAGCAATCTCAATCGGCTCGGCGCAACGTCCTTCACGCTCGAAGCCTGGGTAAACCGCGGCGCGGGCGGCGCAACGATGTCTACCGGCAGCTTGGGGCTCGATGGTAACCTCGGCCGCCCGACGGCTTACCCGGTTTTGGCGAAGGGGATGGGCGAAGGCGAAACGCCGGCGAACATCAACACCAACTGGTTTCTGGGCATCACCAGCACGGGCGTCATCGGCGCTGATTTTGAAGACACGGCCGGCGGCGTGAATCATCCGGCATGGGGAACGACCTCCGTCCCGATCGGAGAATGGCATCACATCGCCGCAACCTACACGGGTAGTTGCTGGGCGATTTACCTCGACGGCGTCCCGGACGCATTGAACATAGCGGCTGCGACGTGTCCGAATGCGACCCCCGAATCGACAAGTTACCAGCGTGCGGGTCTGTCGGCCGGGATCAACTCGACCGGCGGACTCGGAACGGGCTTTTTCTCGGGGGCAATCGACGAGGCCAGGGTCTGGAACCGCGCGCTCTCGCCGGCCGAAGTGTTGGCAAACAAGGGCTCAGAGGTCACGAGCGGAAGCGGACTGCTCGCCCGTTGGGGCATCAACGAAGGCGCCGGAACGGCGACGGCAAGTTCCGTCGGGACATTTTCGGGCACCTTGACCAACGGTCCATTGTGGATCGCGGGATTCCCGCTTTCGGACACGACGGCTCCGGCAGAGCCGACCGGTCTCTTCGCGACGGGCGGAGACACGGTCGTAAGTCTGACTTGGACTCCACCGGCTGATCCCGATGTGGCAGGCTACAACGTTTACCGCAGCGAAAGCTCCCCGGTTCCGCTGACGAGCCCCATTAACGGAGTAACCCTCATTAACTCAACCAGTTATATTGATACCGGACGGGTCAACGGAACCACATATTATTACGCCGTGACCGCCGTTGATACAAGCACCAACGAGTCGATCGGCTCCGTCGAGGCAAACGCGACGCCGTTTGCCGACATCACGCCGCCCGCCGACCCGCTCGGCCTGAGCGCCGTACCCGATAGCATGGCGGTGTCTTTGAATTGGACGGAAAACACCGAGGGCGATCTCGCAGGCTACAACGTTTACCGAAGCACTTCCCCGTCCGTCCCGCTGACCGGTCCGGTCAACGGCGGAACTTTGGTTACCGGCAATGCGTTCAGCGACACTGGACTAACCAACGGACAGATCTATTACTACGTCGTCACCGCGGTTGATGCGAGCACGAACGAATCCGGCGCATCCAACGAGGTCAGTGCAACGCCGGCCCAGGTTAACGCGGCACTGCTCTTTGACGGGGTCGATGATTACGTCGCATTTGGCAATCCTCCCGGGCTCGGAGTTCAGAATTTCACAATCGAAACCTGGTTCAAGTGGACGGGCGGCGGCGTCACGGCCAGCACCGGAACCAACGGGATTGTGGCATACCCGCTTGTGACAAAGGGCCTTCACCAGTCAGACGGCAGCAACGTCGATGCCAATTACTTTTTGGGCATCAACACCGCCGGCAAACTCGCGGCGGATTTTGAAGAGTACGGCGGCGGCCAAAACTACCCGGTCACGGGAAATCTGACGGTCACCACCGGCACATGGCACCACGTTGCGGCAACATATGACGGCCAAACCTGGAAACTCTATCTGGACGGCAATCTTGACGCCTCGCTGACGCTGCCGGCACCTCATGTTCCGCGATACGACAGCATCCAGAAAGCCGGAATAGGCGCCGCAATGGACTCCGGGACCACGGTCGAGGGACGATTTGCCGGAACGATCGATGAGGTCCGCATCTGGAACCTCGTACGTAGTCAATCCGAGATCTTTTCGACCATCAACTCGGAGATAAGCTCCGGAACGGGTCTGGTTGCCCGTTGGGGAATCAACGAAGGAACGGGAACGGTGATCGACAGTTCTGTCGGGACGTTCACCGGGACGCTGATCAACGGACCGGTTTGGGTTGTCCCGGGCGCGCCGTTCAACATAACTCTTCCGGGCGTGCCGACGGCCCCGACGCTGCTAGCCGCGACTCCGACCGCCGCGCTCGAGATCGATCTGGCATGGTCAGACAATTCGTCCGACGAATCCAGTTTCAAGATCGAACGTTCCCTCGACGGTTCGACCGGTTGGAGCGAAATCACGACGACACCCGCGAACGTCGCGGCTTACACCGACAACGGGCTCGTCGTCGGAACCCAGTACTGTTATCGCGTGCGGGCTTCGAACTTCGCCGGCGATTCCGACTACAGCAACGTATCCTGCGCCACCACGCCGGGACAGCCGAACAACGGCCTCAACCTCGGAACCGGCACCGCGTACGTCAGTTTCGGCGATCCGTCGGCGCTCGATCTGCCGGAGTTCACGATCGAAACCTGGTTCAAACGAACCGGTCCCGGAACCTCGAACACGACCGGAAACGGAGGCATCGCAAACGCCATCCCGCTCGTCATGCACGGCGCCCCCGAGGCCGAGGGCTCCAGCGTCGATGCGAACTGGATCCTGGCGATCAACGATGCGACCGATGTCATCGCCGCCGATTTCGAGGACTCGGCAACCGGCCTTAATCATCCGGTTCTCGGCACCACGCCGATCGTGAACAATGTCTGGCACCACGCCGCGGCGACCTATGACGGGACGACCTGGCGGCTTTATCTCGATGGCAACCTTGAGGCCACTCTTATCGTCAACGCGATGCCGCGTTCCGATTCGATCCAGGGCTCGGGATTGGGAGCGATGTTCACCTCGACCGGCACGGCGCTCGGGCATTTCGAAGGCACGCTCGACGAGGCGCGCGTTTGGAACTATGCGCGGACGCAGTCGCAGATTCAGGGAACCGTCAATTCGCCGGTAACGGATCCGCAACCCGGACTCGTCGCCCGTTGGGCACTCGACGAGACGAGCGGTACAACGGTCGGTTCCACCGCCGGAACGAACGTTCCCGGAACGATAGTCAACACCGGCTACGCTTGGGTCGCGGGTTCGCCGTCGGTCGTCAACCACGCCCCGGGCGCGACGCTGACGGCTCCGGCGAGCGGCGCGACGAACGTTTCGACCACGCCCACACTGAGTGCGACGGTCACGGACGCCGATCTCGACGATCAGACCGTCAGCTTTTACGGACGGCTCAAGAATCCGCCCCCGGGCGCCGATTTCTCGATCATCGCCCTGCCCGATACGCAGTATTACAGCGGCAATCTTAACGGCGGCACACCCGAGATGTTTTATGCCCAAACGCAGTGGATGGTCGATAATCGGGCGACGCGCAACATTGCATTCGCCACGCAGCTCGGCGACTGCGTCGAGCATGGCGACCAGTTCATCGTTGAATGGCAACGCGCCGATACCGCGTTTCAGATCATCGAGAACCCGACCACAACCGGTCTGTCAAACGGCATCCCGTACGGCATTGCGCCCGGAAACCACGACCAGACCCCGATCGGAACGCCATCCGGAACGACCCTTTACAACCAGTTCTTCGGCACGTCGCGGTTTAGCGGCCGAAGTTATTACGGGGGTCACTACGGCGGCGACAACGATAACCACTACGAACTTTTCAGCGCGAGCGGGCTCGACTTCATCATCGTGCACCTTGAATACGATAGCTCCGCCAACCCCGCGGTTCTCGCCTGGGCCGACGGCTTGCTGCAAACCTACAGCAACCGACGCGCGATAGTTGTCACCCATTGGCTGATCAACGGCGGTGATCCCGCCTCATTCAGCGCCCAGGGCCAGGCGATCTACACCGCGCTTAAGGACAATCCCAACCTCTTCCTGATGCTCGGCGGACACGTTCCAAGCCCGAACGAGGGGAAACGAACCGATACCTATCTCGGCAACACCGTCACCAGCCTGATGTCCGACTATCAAGGGCGGACCAACGGCGGCAACGGATGGATGAGGATAATGACGTTCTCGCCGGCAAACAACAACATTTCCGTACAAACCTATTCGCCGGTGCTGTCGCAGTTCGAAACCGACGCGGACAGCCAGTTCGTGATCCCCTATTCGATGGCTAACGCGCAGGCGCCGTATCAGTTGATCGGAACCGCGAACGTCGCCAATGGCGGCACGGCAAGCGTCGTCTGGAACGGCCTCGCCAACTGAACCGAGTATGAGTGGTATGCGTCCACGAGCGACGGCACTCTGGCGGGTTCGAGCGCATCGTTCTCGTTCACGACCCAAACCGCGCCGAACACCGCCCCGACCGCGGTAATCGACGCGTACACAACCGCCTTGAACACGGCGAAGGTTGTCGCGGCCCCCGGCGTTCTCGGCAACGACAGCGATCCGGAGCTCAATCCGCTGACCGCGATCCTCGTCACCGATGTTGCCCACGGCACGCTCAGTCTCGCCGCGAACGGCGGCTTCACGTACACGCCGACCACGGACTACAGTGGCCCCGACAGCTTTACATATAAGGCGAACGACGGGGCGCTCGATTCGAACATCGTCACCGTCTCGCTGACGGTCGAAGCTAATCCGGCCCCCGACGCGCCGACCCTCAACGCTCCGGCGGACGGTTCCTCCGGAGTCAGCACTTCCCCGACGCTCGATGTCGGCGTCTCCGACCCCCAGGCCGATCCGCTGACCGTTACGTATTACGGACGTCCGCTCGCGAGCGGTCCGTTTGCCCAGATCGCGCAACACTCCGGCGTCGCCTCGGGCGGCAACGATACTTTCGTCTGGTCGGGCCTCGGAGCCGGCCAGGTGTACGAATGGTACGTCACGGTCGGCGACGGCACGTACACGACCAACGGTCCGACCTGGACGCTGCATACGGCTCCGGGCGCCGATCCCGTATTCGTCGGCACCGGTGATATCGCGACGTGCAGTTCGACCGGCGACACCGATACCGGCAACGTCATTATGGGAATCGACGGGACCATCTTCACCACCGGCGACAACGTTTATCCGAACGGGACCGCGGCGGAGTTTACGAACTGTTACGCGCCGACCCCGTGGGGCGATCCTTCTGTCAAATCGCGGACGCGTCCCGTCCCCGGAAACCACGATTGGGGAACGGGAGCCACGGAGAACCTTAACGGCTACAACGGATATTTCGGTGCAAACGCGACTGACGCGAACGGCAAAAGCTATTACAGCTATGACATCGACGCCAATTGGCACGTGGTCAATCTCGACTCCGAATGCCAGTTGGTGCCGGGCGGTTGCGGCGCCGGATCTCTTCAGGAGATCTGGCTCAGGGCGGACCTTGCGGCCCACGCCAGTCAAAACGTTATCGCCGTTTGGCACAAGCCCCGCTACAGTTCCGGCGCGACCGACTATCAGGCCGTCCAGCCGCTGTGGGATGCTCTCTATGACGCGGGCGTCGACATCCTTCTGGTCGGGCACGATCATATCTACGAACGGACGGCGCCGATGAAATCCGGCGCGACGCTGGCGGATCAACCCGTCGCGGACCCGCTTTTCGGAATCCGGCAGTTCACGGTCGGCACCGGCGGCGAGTCCCATCACGGGCTCAGCACCCCGCTCCCGACGAGCGAGGTTTCGACGGACGCTCATTACGGGATCCTTAAACTGACGCTGCACCCGACCGGTTACGATTGGAATTTCCTGGCAATCCAGGGGAGCACATTCACCGATTCCGGCAGCGGCACGGTCCACGGACCGCCCGTTGTCTGCAACCCGTTGAGCCTGATGCACACCGGCATGGGCGGCGACCCGGTTTCGACCCCGACAAATTCGACCGGCTGCACCGCAGGGAACTACATTGCCGGGGAAAACATCGCGTTGAACGCCGCACCTGATACCGGCTGGCGAGTCACCGGTTGGAGCGGTACCGACAACGATTCTTCGACGTCTGGAAACAACACGCTGACTATGCCCGCGATGACCGCCGTCGTAAGCGTCAACTATGCGCTCAACGAGTACACGCTGGCCTACGTGGCCGGCACCGGCGGCTCGATCTCGGGATCGGCGACGCAGACCGTCAGCCACGGGGCGAGCGGTTCGGAGGTAACCGCCGTCCCCGACACCGGCTACCATTTCGTCGATTGGAGCGACGGCGTCCTGACCGCGGCCCGCACCGAGACCAACGTCACGGCGAACGTCAGCGTCACGGCGAACTTCGCGCTCAACGAATATACGCTGGCCTACGCGGCCGGCACCGGCGGCTCCATCTCGGGATCGGCGATGCAGACCGTCAGCCACGGGGCGGGCGGTTCGCAGGTAACCGCCGTCCCCGACACCGGCTACCATTTCGTCGATTGGAGCGACGGCGTCCTGACCGCGGCCCGCACCGAGACCAACGTCACGGCGAATGTCAGCGTCACGGCGAACTTCGCACTCGACCAATTCACGCTGACCGTCTCCGGGAATATCCAGCGGTACAATTTCCCGGCGGCGAATACCAATTTGGATGGGGTCACAGTTACTCTCAGCGGGGATCAAAGCGGATCCACAACAACCGACGCTAACGGGAATTTCAGTTTTTCCGGACTGGCGTTGGGCGGGGACTATCTGATCACTCCGACGCTTCCCGGATTTTCGTTCGATGCGATCAATCGGAGCTACTCGAACGTGACCGCGGACGTAACGACGGCCAACTTTACCGGTTACACGGGCAATTCGCCGCGCGTGATCAAGGCCGTCAGCCAAAACGTATCCCCGAGCGGTCCGGTCGTGGTTCCGATCACGCTCGACAGTCTGGGGGACGAAAACAGTCTCGGATTCAGCGTGACATACAATTCGGCGGTACTGACGAACCCGGTCATCGCGCTCGGCTCCGATTGTGGCGATTGCAGCCTGATCCCGAATCCGTCGGCCGGCCAGATCGGCATCATTGTTTCAAAGCCCACGCTCCCGACGGCCGTCACGTTCGATGCCGGGACGCGACAGGTAATAACCATTACGTTCGCTACCACTCCGGTACCGCCGTCTTACATGGGGACAATCGTAACACTTGGTGACGCCCCAACTGTCCGGGAAGTCATCAATACCAACGCCGATCCGCTCTTTACGACATATGTGAGCGGCGCTGTAACCTTCGCCGTCGGGTATGAGTCGGACGTTGCTCCGAGATTCGCCGGCGATAACACCGGCATCGTCGCCACCTCCGACTACACGCAAACGGGACGGTTCGCCGCTGGACTCGATACCATCAACCCGCTTTACAACGAGCTGCAGCGTGTGGACTCTTCCCCCAGACCGACGAAGGGCAACGGGGTCATTACTGTGGGTGACTACGTTCAGGCCGGCCGTTATGCGGCTGGTCTCGACCCGGCGTCCACGGTCGGCGGGATGGCCTTCCCGAACTCATTCGGCACTGAGGTTCCGAATCGGAAATGGTTCGACCCGGACGCCTCGGTATTGCCACGGGTCTTGACTGTCGCCGACATCGACACCAGTCCGGGACAGCAGGTCACGGTCTCGATCCGGATCGCCGCCGAGGGCGACGAGAACGGTTTCGGGTTCACGCTCAACTATGACGAAACGAAGCTCAGCAACCCGATCGTGATGACCGGCGCCGACCTCCCGTTCTCCGCACCGATTCCGAACACGGCGACGCCGGGCAAGGTCGGGGTCGTCACTGCGTGGCACATCTATGGAGGATCGATCCCGGCCGGGGACCGCGAAATCGTCAAGGTTCGTTTCGACGTCTCGGGGACGGCGCCTGCCGGGCCCACCTCGATCGATTTTTGCGGGTATCCCCCGGTCGAAAACGAGGTCAGTGACGGGTTCGCCCAGGTGCTGGCGACGACCTTCGCTGCCGGAACCGTGAACATTCTCGGCCCGACAGCGGCCGGCGTATCGGTCGGAGGGCTCGTCCATAACGCCAACGGACAGGCGATTCCCAACGCTCGGCTGACCCTTACGGATCCATTCGGGAATGTTCGCACAGCGGTCAGCAACTCGTTCGGGTACTACCGCTTTGACGGCATCCCCGTTGGTTATACATACATAGTCGGCGTCCGGGCGAAAGACTACTCTTTTACCCCGCGTCAGGTGGATGTCGTCGACGAGGTCAACAACCTGAATATGGAAGCCGAACCTTAAGGCAGCGGCTCGGCTTCCGACAATTTTCTTTCGGGCGGAACTAATAGTCCAAGTCAGAAGTATTGTTTGGATTTTTCCGGGGATGGTAAAACCAATCAGAAAATAGGAACAGGCAAGTCCCGCGACTTGCCTGTTTTACTCAAAACGGTCTGATCCGACTACGGAATTGGATCGCGTACGATTTCATTTTCCAACCCTCACGCAGCCGACTGCGCGCCGGCTTTGTACGCCGGCAGGACGACGCGGGCTTTCGGTTCTTTTTTGAGTCCGAGCGCCCAGTCCGCCTGCATCAGCGTGTGGATGTCGCGGGTTCCCTCGTAGATCACCGCCGCCTTGCAGTTTCGGAGATAACGTTCGACCGGGTAATCGTTGGTGTAGCCGTTCGCCCCGTGGACCTCGATCGCCATCGACGCCGCTTTTTCCGAGCGGATCGTCGCCTGCCATTTTGCAAGACTCGCGGCCTTTGCCGACGGCATTCCCATATTCTTCATCCAGCCGCACTGGAGCCAAAGGAGATGGGACATCTGGTAGTCAGCTTCCATATCCGCGATCTTTTGCTTGACGAGCTGAAAATTCGCGATCGTTTGCCCCTGAACCTCGCGCGTGTTCGCGTAAGCGACCGACGCGTCGCGCGACGCGCGGATGACTCCGGTCGCTCCCGACGCGACCGTGTAGCGGCCGTTTTCGAGCGAAAACATCGCGATCTTGAAGCCTTCGCCCTCATTCCCGAGCATATTCGCTGCCGGAACGCGGACGTCCTGGAGCGAAAAGTAGCCTGTGTTCCCGGCCTTGATGCCGAGTTTTCCGTGGATCGTTCCCGACGAAAATCCGGGCATCGTGCGTTCGACGATGAAGCAGCTCAGCCCCGAATGGTCGCGAACCTTTTGCTTTTCAAGATCCGTCCAGCAGAAGAAAAGGAAATTATCGGCGAGGTCCGCCAACGAGATCCACATCTTCTCTCCGTTCAGGATCCAGTCGTCGCCGTCGCGGCGCGCGTACGAGCGCATTCCGATAACGTCGCTGCCGGCGTTCGGTTCGGTCAGCCCGAAGGTCGCCAGTTTTTCGCCTTTTGCCTGCGGGATAAGGTATTTTTGCTTTTGCTCTTCGTTTCCCCAGGTAAGCAGCGAGAGCGAGTTCAGTCCGACGTGAACGCTCATCGCGACGCGCAGGAACGTGTCGCAGGCTTCGAGTTCCTCGCAAACGAGGCCGAGGGAAACATAATCGAATCCGGCGCCGCCGTATTGTTCGGGAATACAGACCCCCAACAACCCGAGTTCACCCATTTTTTCGAAAACTCCCGGTTCAAAATGAGACTTCTCATCCCATTCCTTAATATACGGCGCGATTTCTCCGGCGCAGAATTCGCGGACGGTGCTTTGAAGCGCAACTTGTTCTTCGGTTAATTGAAAGTCGATCACAGTATTTAATTTACCTCTCTGAAATTAGTATTATGATAAAATTCAGCCATTCAGATCCTTTCAAAGTTTAACATTTTGCTCACCTTTGGGTTAAATGCGGACTGAACGAAATTCCTATGAAAATCTTTAGAGTGCTGCTCGTTTCCCTTTTCCTGATGGTTGCCCTCGGGGCGCCCGCCCAGACGCCGAAGCCGCCATCGATACCGCCGCTGCCGAAATTGCTTTCGCTTCGCGAACAGCTGGAAGTTCGCCAGTCGTGGCTGACGAAGCGTTTTGAGACGGTCCTTTTGCCGATGATGCGCAAACACGGCGTGTCGATGTGGATCGTGACCAACGAGGAGTTTCATTCCGATCCGGTCACCGAATCGATCGCGCCGCCGGTGCCGATCGTCGGTCGCCGCGATTTTTTCGTCTTCAACGACAACGGGCGCGAACTCGAACGATTCGCGATCGTCCGCTACGAAGAGGAGCAGCTCAAGAAAAGCTACAAACTGCTCAGTCCGCCGCGCGACAAGATCGGCGAGACGCTCCGCAAACTCGTCGACGAGCGCGACCCCAAAACGATCGCGCTCAATATGGGTTACGGCCGCGGCCAGACCGACGGCATCACGCACGACGCATACAAATTTCTTGCGGAGACGCTCGGGGCGGACTATGAGAAGCGCTTCGTTTCCGCGGGAAAGCTCGTGACCGACTATCTCGACACACGGATTCCCGAAGAGTCGGCCCACTACCGGACGGCGGTGCTGGTCACCGATATTCTCACGCAGCGGGCGTTTTCCAGCGAGGTCATCAAGCCCGGAACGACGACCGTCGGCGACGTCCGCTGGTGGTTTCTGCAGCAACTCAACAACCTCGGACTGACGACCTGGTTCCAGCCCGACCTGCGCGTCCAGCGGGCCGCGAAATCGAACTCGACGTCGCAGCAGTTTCTGTCGGTCGCAGACGAATCGCTTGTTCTCCAACCCGGTGACCTGATCCACATCGACTGCGGACTGATCTATATGGGGCTTTCAACCGATTGGCAAAAGCACGCGTATCTGCTCAAACCCGGCGAACGCGACGCTCCGGCCGGGCTAAAGGCTGCGTTGCGGAACACGAATCTTCTTCAGGACGCGATCTTCAAGGCGGCGCGGCCCGGAATGACGGGCGCGGAGGTTTACGACGCCGCGATGGCCGAGATGAAGCGCCGGAATATCGAGGCGATGATCTATTCCCATCCGATCGGAACTCAGGGCCACGGGCTCGGGCCGTCGATCGATTTTCGGCGCGGGCTCGGCGTCTCCGAGGAACGTTTCCGTTTGGGATCCTACACATCGATCGAACTCAACACTTCGACCGTCGTTCCCGAATGGAACGATCAAAAAGTGACGATAATGGCCGAAGACGATGCTTTTATGACCGCCGAAGGGTTCGAGTTTTTCCGGCCGCGGCAGACGGCGCTCTATCTGATCAAATGATTACGATTTCAGAAGCAATATCGATCATCGGCCGCGAGGCGAGGCAGATCGGAACCGATGTCGTCGCGCTCGAGGATTGCGTCGGCCGGGTGCTCGCGGAGACGGTCGTCGCCGATCTCGATCTTCCGCCTTTCGACCGTTCCCAGATGGACGGTTTCGCGATACTCAGTTCCGATACGAACGAGATTCCCGCACGGCTCCGGATCATCGGCGAATCGGTCGCCGGAAAAGGGTTCGACGGACCTTTGAAAAGCGGCGAGGCGGTGCGGATAATGACCGGCGCGCGCGTCCCGAAAGGCGCCGACGCGGTCCAACAGGTTGAAAAGACAACCGAATCCGACGGGTTCGTCGAAATTCAGAAGGCCGCCGAATCGGGACGGAACATCGTCCGTCGGGCGCAGGAGATCTCGGCGGGCGATGTCGTCTTTCGTCCGGGCGGCGTGATCACCGACAAAATGGTGGCCGCGCTCGCGTCGTTCGGTTATGCCGAGGTCGCGGTCGGCAAATTGCCCTCGATGGCGATCCTCGCGACCGGAAGCGAGATCGTCGAGATATCGAAAACGCCCGAGCGCGATCAGATCCGGAACTCGAATTCGGCGATGCTCCGGGCATTCGCGAAAACTCTCGGAATCGGGGCAACCGTTTACCCGCTTGTCGCTGACGATCTTGAATCGCTGAAATCGCAGATCGGATCGATCGTCGAATCGAATCCGGATATTCTGATCTTGACCGGCGGAGTTTCGGTCGGCGATTATGACTTCACAAAACCGGCCCTCAAAGAGCTCGGCGCCGAGCTGTTTTTCGAAAAAGTGTCGCTCAAACCCGGAAAGCCGACGGTTTTCGGAAAGCTCGGCGAGACGCTTGTTTTCGGCCTGCCCGGAAATCCGGTTTCGGTGGCCGTCACTTTCTATCTTTTTGTCCGATTCGCGGCATTGCTGATGCAGGACGCGGCGAACCCGGAACTGAGGCGTGGCCGCGCGGTCGCGTCGCGTCCGATTCGCGGGGCAAAGGAACGCGATTGCCTGCTGCCGGTTTCGCTCGGCACCGACGACAAGGGCCGTCTGACGATCGAATCGCTGAGGTTCTCGGGTTCGTCGAATTTTATCGCCTTTGCCGCGGCCGAGGCCTTGGTCTTCGTCCCGAAAGGCTCAAGCGTCGAGACCGGGGAAATTGCCGAGATATATTTTTTATGAACGAACCGGCAGCACTTGCCCACGAAGCGATTCACGAAACCGTCGAACGGCTCCTCGCGGACCGTCCGCGCGGACGGCTGCTCGACGTCCCGACCGGCGAGGGCGCGCTGGCCAAACGCCTGATCGCGAAGGGTTTCGACACGGTTTGCGCCGACCTCTATCCCGAAATATTCAAACTCGACGGAACGTTGTTCGAGAAGGTGGATCTTGACGGCCCGCTTCCCTTTTCAGACGCCTCGTTCGATTACGTCGTCTGCGTCGAGGGACTCGAGCATGTCGAAAATCCGGCGAACGCGATCCGCGAGTTTTCGAGGGTACTCAAGCCCGGCGCGACGCTCGTCGTTTCGGTGCCGAACATTCTGAACATCGAGGAGCGTCTGCGGTGGCTCGTCAGCGGGTACACCTCGCATTTCAAGCCGCTGTCGAGGGACGTCCTGGCGTCGATCTCGGACGAATTCGGCGGGATGGAAGAGATCGCGCTGCACGTCAACCCGATCGGCTATTCGGAGGTCCGTTATCTGCTTGAAAAGTACGGTTTTACGTTGAATCGCGTCGTGCCCGACTCGCGCAAGCGGAACCTCTGGGGGTTTTGGCCGGCAGTGTTTTTTATCCGGCTGTTTTCGCGTTTTTCGTCCGCCTCGAAACGGCGCGCGCGATGGACCGACGAACTGAACTCGAACGAAGTGCTTCTCGGTGGGAACACGCTGATCTTCGAGGCCAGCCATCTGGGAAAAGAAAAATGAACAAACTTTCGCATTTTGACGATCAGGGCAACATCCGTATGGTCGATGTTTCGGACAAGGAAACGACGACCCGCCGGGCGGTCGCATCGGCGAGCGTTTTGCTTTCTGCCGCAACCCTTGAAACACTGCGCTCCGGCTCGAACCCAAAAGGCGATCCGCTCGAGATCGCGCGCATTGCCGGGATTATGGCCGCCAAGAGAACTTCCGAACTGATTCCGCTCTGCCATCAGATCAATCTTTCGAAGGTCGACGTTAGGTGCGAACTGACCGATCTAGGCGTGCGCCTGACGGCCGAGGCGAAAACATCGTCTCAAACCGGCGTCGAGATGGAGGCGCTGACGGCCGTTTCCGTCGCCGCGCTGACGATCTACGATATGTGCAAGGCGGTTCAAAAGGATATCGTCATCTCCGAAATTCAGCTCGAATCGAAAACCGGCGGCAAGTCGGGAGATTTTTCGCGTATTCCGTAAACGACGCGTTTTCCGGAAATTCTTCGCGATCCGCGAACTTTGCGATAGACTGTAACGTAACCTTTTTTGGAACAGGTACGAGGGAGATGTCAAGAATATGAATTACCAGATCGCTGAAGATGTAAAACCGCAGTTCAAGTTACTTCTTATCGCCACGGTTATGAGCGTTGCGATTTGGCTTCTGGCGTCGTGGTTCGTCCCGTCGCTCAATTATCTCTTTTATCCGCTTCAGTTATTCGCGACCTTCGTGCACGAGGGGAGCCACGTTCTGGCGGCGCTCGTGACCGGCAGCGCGGTTCAAAGCCTCGCGGTTTCGCCCGACACCAGCGGCGTCGTCTGGTCACAGCCGAACGGCTGGTTCGCGCAGCTGTTTATTTCGAGCGCCGGCTACCTCGGCACAACCGTGTTCGGGACTTTGCTTTTGATCTGGATGCGTTACGGATTTTCGTCGCGGATCGCGATCTATTTCGCGGCCGGTTTTGTCGGGATCATGACGGTCGTCTTCGGTCTGCTCTTTCCGATCTTCAATATATTCTCGCCGAACGTGACGATCGGCGGGATGTTCTTCACCGTTTTTTCGGGAGCGGCTTTGACGGCCGGACTTTTCGCGACAGGGCGTTTTGCGACCGTCAAATGGGTCGACTTCGCGCTCGCGTTTCTGGCGGTTCAGTGTTTGCTCAACGCGGTCTTCCAGCTGCGCGATCTTTTCCTGATCTCTGCTTCGACCGATGCGCAGACGGATGCGGCGAATATGGCGGCAGCGACCGGGATCCCGTCGCTGATCTGGGTGTTCGTCTGGATACTTTTGTCGATCGTGATGATCTCGGTCGGTCTGCGGGTTTATGCGGTCAGCCGCAAGTCGGCGAACACCGAGCTTCCGTTTGCCGAATAATAAGCCCGCGTCAACTTCGGTCGCCGAGTTTCCCGCCGATCCAGGCCATCGGAATATAGGCGACGATAAGATCGAGCGCCGAGAACCATACCGGCACCGGAAGCATCGCCGCGGCGATTATCCCGCCGACCAGGTGAAGGGCGCCGATCCCGATCGCCAGCTTTATCTTGTGGCTCGCGGCTATCAGCGCGGCGACGAGACCGCCGGCCAGCGAGCCGACTGAATGCTCCATAAACGGCGTCACCCAGTGTTTCGTCTCGAACAGCGGCATCGCCGCCTTGAATCCCTCCAAAGTCGAGAGATCGATCCCCGCCGGCGGCGGGATCAGCGCGTTCCCCGCCTGCGTAACGATATATTTGTGCGACCAAGCCGCCGATAAACGCCAGAACGTTCCGTACGATATTATTCACGACAATCCTCCTCCCGTTTAAGATCCGCCGCCGAGCGGCAAAAAATATCGGCAAGCCTAACACAGTTCGCGCAGCTATGGAACTTCGTGGCTCGTTCGAAAAGTCGATCGACCACGACGGGCTTTCGATGATGTCGACCCGCGAGAAGAAGCCTTGGGAGATTGCGCGGTGAAGCGATGGCTCACTCGATCGGGATTGAACTTATCGTTGAAACTTCCACAGGTTTCACGCATCTCGTGCGCGCGACGGGAAAAGGGCCCCGAGGCTGTGTCGATTTCTGTCTGAATAATTGCCACTAGCTTCAGCTAGTGGACAAGGCTGCAGATGATCCCGGCTTTAGCCGAATCACGTTAATTGGACCACCGCAGGCCAGTATCAACTGTGGTAGCGGTTGGTTGAACGCCGTCATCCGGACGCAGACCGCAAACGGCCCGGCCTCGAGGCTGTGGACCACCGCAGACCAGTATCAACTGCGGTAGCGGTTGGCTGAACGCCATAATACGGACGCAGATCGCAAACAGTCCGGCCTCGAGGCTGTCTCGATTTCCGATTTGGAGTTGCCACTAGCTTCAGCTAGTGGACAAGGCTGCAAATAATCCCGGCTTTGGCCGAATCACGTTGATTGGGCGTACCAACTGCGGTAGCGGTTGGTTGAACGCCGTCATACGGACCCAGATCGCACACCGTCCGGCCTCGAGGCTGTGTCGATTTCTGCGTTGATCGTCCGATTTGGGGCATGGGATACGGCGAGGATCTCGCCGATGAGGTCGTATTCGAGGGCTTCGGTTATGCGGACGTTGTAAAACTCGCCCGGCTTCGGGTCGAACCCTTCGGGCATATCGTTGATCAGAATGTAGCCGTCGATCTCCTGGGCCTGGCCTTCGGTGCGTCCCTGGAACAACAGGTCCGACTCGTTCGACAGCCCTTCGAAAATAACCCGGAACGTTTTGCCGATCTTTGCCTTGTTCTTTCGCTTGGAGATCTTCGCCTGCTCTTTCATCAGGCGATTGCGGCGCTGCTTTGCGACTTTCGGATCCACCTTCGCGCCAAGCTCGTATGCCGGCGTTCCTTCCTCGTCCGAATACGTGAAGACGCCGACATTATCGAACTCGCAATTGCGGACAAACGTCATCAACTCTTCGAAATCCTCGTCAGTCTCGCCCGGAAAGCCGGTGATGAATGTCGTCCGGATCGTGATTCCCGGAACCCGTTCGCGGACCCGGCGTATAAGTTTTTCAAGGCTCTCGCGGGTTCCTCCGCGCTTCATCAGTTTCAAAACGTTGCGCGATCCGTGCTGGAGCGGCATATCGAGATATTTGACGGCCTTCGGCGTTTCGGCGATCGCATCGAGAAACGCGTCGCTGATATGCGTCGGATAGGCGTACATCACGCGGATCCATTCGAGGTCCTGAACTTCTCCAAGCGCGCGGATTAGTTTCGCCAGCGCATCGACCTCGCCGAGATCCTCACCGAAACGCGACGAATCCTGCGCGATGAGGACGACTTCCCTGACGCCTTGCGAAGCCAGATCCTGCGCTTCCTTGAGAATCGATCCGAACCGGCGAGAGCGGAACGAACCGCGCATCGAAGGTATCGAGCAAAACGCGCACGGGCGGTCGCAGCCCTCGGCGATCTTTATGAATGCGGTATGGGAATCGGTCGCGCGGTAGCGCGGCGTGTCGAAATCGTAGAGGTATGTCGCCGTCTTGTTTCCGATCGGGAGCAGCGGAAGCGATCGGAAATCGACCTGTTCATCCGCTGCCTCGAGAATCCGGCCGATCTCGTTCGTTCCGATAAATGCGTCCACCTCGGGCAGTTCCTTGACGAGATCGTCGCGGTAGCGCTCGACAAGGCAACCGGCGACGACGACGCGTTTCGCGCCGCCCGCGGATTTCATCGACGTCGCTTCGAGGATCGCCTCGACCGATTCCTGTTTCGCCGACTCGATAAAGCCGCACGTATTGACGACGATCGTCTCCGCCTCGGACGCGTCGTTGGTTATCTCATAACCCGCGTCGCGAAGCTGCCCCATCATCACCTCGGAATCGACAAGATTCTTCGGACACCCCAAACTGACAAAACCGACCTTTTTCATAACTGCAAACGAATTCAGAAGAATAACACATCTGAGGTGAATCAGGCCGAATCGTCGGGACGGTCCAGCCGCGAAAGCAGGTCTTCGACTTCATCGGCTTCGGCCGGCGACAGGTCGTGGCCCCCGAAACGGACGCGGTTGTACTTTTCGGTGATCGCCATCGCTTCGGGAATTCCGACCGCCGAGGCAAACTCGAGCGGGGTTTGAAACGGGTCGCGTTTAAGTCCCCGGCCCGACAGGATCTTGACCATCCGCTCGTAAAACTCAACGATCCCGATTTGTCGCTTCCGTCCGAACCATTTCCGAACAATCGCGGCCAAATCCAGTTTTCGCAGTTTCCTGAAACCGTAGGTGACTATCAGAAGCAGCGCGCCGCCGGCAAGAATATAAACGGCGCCGTAACCGATGGCGAAAAGGCTCGCCTGCACGCCGGCGTCCCCGCGGACCTCGGCCCACCACTGCTGTATCCGGAGCTGGACGTCGGCGACACCGTCCGAAACCGCAGACTGAAAGTCATTGAATCCGTCTTTCATCGACCGGAAAAGCGACTTCTGTTCCTGATTGTCGTAGGCGACAAAGTACTGGATCCAGAATGTCTCGAGCGCCTCGAGGTAATTCCCGAGTTTGGCCAGCAAACCGGCGGCCGCGCCGTCGTTTTCATTCAAACCGGCGAACGGAGTCGGATCGAACGTGACCCACACCTTTTCCTTCGGAAAATACGCCTCGACCCACGAATGGGCATCCTTTTGCTTGACCACGTAAACGCCGGCCGTTTCGTTGTATTCGCCCTGCTGAAATCCGTTAACGACCCGCGCCGCGATGCCCTGCGTGCGAAGCATCAGGACCATCGCCGACGAAAAGTACTCGCAATGCCCTTCTTTGACATTGAACAGAAAGTCCGCGACCGGCTGATCGCCCGACGCCTTCATCTCAAGCGTGTAGCCGAAGCGGGTCTGCAGAAACTCCTCGACCGCCTTCGCCTGATCGTACCGATTCGAACGGTTTCCCATCACCTCGAACGCAAGCGCCGCGATCCGCGGATCGAGATCTTCCGGCAATTGGAGGTATTTCTTGAACTCGTCGGCCGGATACGCGACCCCGTCATTTCGCAACTGTTCGGGGGGCGGCACGCTTTGGTCGGACTGGACCGAATAGTTGATGCGCTCCAATCCGGTCCGAACGGCGGTCAGGCCATCGTCCTCATCCTTGCGGATCTCAAGAAAACTTCCCTGGACAAGAATCGGATGCGGCAACGCAAACAAGACCGACGTGTCCATCGGCTCCATATAGAATGTCTGAAAGACGAGTTTCGGCTTGCTGAAACGCGAACCGACGAGAAATGTTTCGCGCTCGCTGCGTGTAAACGTCTGCTTGCGCGGGCGGGACTGCCGCCAGGACTTGTTGTCGAACTGATCGAGCGCGATCCCGCGCCAGCGCAGTCCGGTGACAAATTGGTCGCCGCTTTCAACCTTGACCCGCATTACGGTTTCGTCGCCTTGCTGGATGCGGCCGATCTCGCCGAGCCGAACGCGGTCGGAAAACCCAGTCATCCCGGTCAGCCCGTTCTGATTCGCACCGAATCCGGCTCCGCCGACGCGCGGCAGAAGGAAGAAGATGGGCGCGGCGAAAACGATCACGGCAACGATCAGCAGAACCGCCGTCGTCGGCAGCCGGCGGAACGGAGTTTTGTCGAGGCGCTCGGAGAACTGACCCGATTCGGTCGTTTCGCCGGGCAATGAGCGGGCGGATTTGCCGATCTCGAACGCGATCACCGCAATCGCCGTGATCAACAGATAAAAGACCAAAATTGCCAGGTAGAGCGGGCTGACGCTGAGCGCGGCCGACAGCAGGAGCTCGAAAAAGGCCATCAGATACAGAAACAGCCAGTCTCGATCGCGCTTTTTCTGAAACAGTTTGATCAGCGAGAGTCCGAGAATGAACCTCGAAAGCATCCCGGCCAATGCGGTCTCGCCGACTCCGACGCTCGCCAGACGGAACTTCCAGACGAGGTAGAAAGCGGGAATCGCGAGAACTACCAATACCGTTCCCCAACGGTCCGACAGCTGCCAACGCGAGTTTTCAAGCGTCCACGCGGCGGCGACCAGTCCGAGAAACCCGACCCCGAACAGAAAGCCGATCCCGCCGGAGACAAGCAGCGACAAAAAGCCGCAAACGACGACGGCATATGAAATCAGCTTGAAGAACGTCTCGAATTTCATAAAGGAATCGATGCGGCAGTTTCCGCCTTCCAATTATAGTCGGTGCGATTGTCGGCGGGCAATGAATTTAGCTCAAATTACGCAAAAGCGGTCCATTCGGCAGATTGGCGCACGGCGAGCCGAAGAAACATGGGCTGAGTTAAATCGGTCTAAGTTATGTTTCTTGAGAGTATATTCACCACAGAGGCACATACAACACAGAGATGTTTTAGAGATTTGATCCCGAATTACGAAATGGCGGTCCATTCGGTTTCACCGCAATCGTGCGGGCGATCGCAGCGAGCGCCGTCCGATTCTACAGCGCCCCGTTGAAGAGGATCGAATTAAGAAACGGCCGCGTCACGGACCTGAAGATCCCGCGGAAGAACGGCTCGTCGGCGAACATTATCAGGTGCCCGCCGCCGATCGGTTCGTCGATCAGATACGACGTTCCGCGTAGCAGTTTCTCGGTGTTCCCTTCCCACACAAATCCGGAGATCGTCAACGGCTTTCCGGGGTTCGCATCGAAAACAAGCGCGTTCGTGCCTTCTTTCGAGTATCGGAAGAAATAACCGCTCGAAAGCAAGACCGGAATCTCATCGCTGTCGAGACCGAAGGTAAGATAAGTCGTGCGGTCGACCGTCGCCCGCATGATCGCACCCGGAACTCCTTCAGGGACGGTTCCCCGGTTGGCGGAGGGCGAAGCGATCGGCGGCAGAACGGGTGCCTGCCAGTCCTGTTTATCGGTTCTCGTCTCGGCGGCCGGCGGAGTCTTCGGAACCGTTACGAGCGCGTCGTCGGGCTTGGCCTTTTCTTCGTCATCGTCGCTTCCGACGAGCTTTGAAGACGTCATCCCGACATCCTTGAGTGCCGCGAAGACCGACGCCCCGCGCACGGTGACGATCGTCCCGCCGTTCGAGGCCCAGGTTTTCAGCGTCTCGACGCCATCGCTTCCGAACTGGCTGAAATAACGGCCCGGCTGGCCATCCGGCAAGATCAGCACGTTATATCCTTTGAGCCCGCCGCCGCGAATGCTCGCCGTCGTCATCGCCGTGAACTTGATCCCGTAGCGGTCGAGCGTCCACCAGATCGAACCGAAACTCGTGTGATCGACTCCCTCGTCGGCGACCATCGCGATCTTCGGCGCCTGCAGTGGAATGACGTTTTCCCCGCCGACCGGCGTGTCGCCGTCGTTGATGTAACCCGAATTGACGGCGATAACGGTTACGCCGAGTTCGGCCGACAGCCTTCTGACGGCCTCGTGCACCGACCCCGGATTTCGCGAAAGCCTGATCACGAACGTGCCCGCAGGATAATTCTTGCCGGCCGCGGTCAGGGTCCGCATCGACGCGCCGACGCGGAATCCTTCGGCAAGCATCCGGATCGCAAAAACGCCCGTTCCGTCGGAAACGTAGGGCACAACATAAGCGACCTCGGCCGTATTCGTGGTTCCGCCGGCCTTGGCCTCGTTCAGAACGTCGGCCGTCACCGGTTTTGAACTGACGGCAGTGAGGTCCTCGGTCCAGAATGCGTCGATCCCGAATGCGAGCGGCAACGACCACGCGGTGATGTCGTAAAACCGGTATTCCTCGCGCAAGGTCGATTTTCCGCGCAGTTCGTTGCGTTTGAACTTGGCCATTTCTTCGCGAACAAAGGCATCGTTCTGCGGCGTGTCCTGTTCCATAAGCGACTTGATCAGAAGTCGCTGCGGCTGATCGAGGTCGATGACGTAGGATCCGGCCGGGAACGTCTTCGAAAGCGGCGGCGCGTTCTTCTGATCGTAGCTGTGGGCCGACACGGACTTGAACGGCGCGGTCGCGACCTTGATCTCGACCTTGGCGCGATGGAGAATTTCGAGCATTTCCGCCGCTTTCACGCGGTCTTTATCAGGGATGACGACGATCCGTTTCAGCTTGGCGGTGTTCGCTTCCGCGAGCGCCTTGCGGCGAAAATCGTAGAAATCCTGCATCCTCTGCTTTTTGTGTTTCGATAAGGTCTCGAGCGTCGTCATCGACGCCACGAAATGCTTGGCGATCGCCGATCGCAGCGAGACCGTCGTGCCGTCGTCGCGGGTCCACAACAGCCCCTTGAATCCGCCGCCGTCGGTCTCGTACGTCATGCCGATCGCGCCGTTCAGGCTTGGGTACGAATCCCAATAGCCCGGATAAAAAAGATCGTAGATGTCGCGGTTGTAATAGTCCCAGTTGCGCCTGTCGAACGCCGCCGCATTCGCCTTTCCGAACGTTTCCATCCAAAGGTTGGTCTCCGGCTGCGGAAGGTTGGGATTTATCGGCAACGCGACCGGCGGGAAAAAGAACTGCGACGGCTGGCCGTGATGATCGACCGTCACTTGCGGGTTCCAATCATAAAGCGCCCGCTGCATATTTCTTGTTTCTTTTTGAGATGCCGAGATATTGTCGCGGTTAAGATCGAACCGGTAGCGATTGTAACGGCCCCAGATCGACCACGGCTCCCGATGTTCGAGCGCCGCGCGGTTCGGATCGCCGGTCGCGACCGAGTTGTACCACGTCACGAACCGCTCGTGGCCGTCCGGATTCTCGCCGGTGATCACGAGCACCACCGTATTGTTCAGGATGCTGAGCGTTTCGGGCTCATCAGACGCGGCGAGCTGATAGATAACCTGCATCATCGTTTCAAACGACGCCGATTCGTTGCCGTGGATCGTGTACGCCATCCACGCGATCGCCGGGTTCGATTCGACGATCTGCGCCGCCTGCTTCGGATCGGTCAGTCGCGGATCGGTAAGTTTCGCGTTCGCGGCGCGAATCTCGTCGAGCCGCGCGATGTTGGCCGGCGATGAGATCGCGACGATGTGCTGCATCCGAAACTCGTTCGTCAGACCGATATCAAAGATCTTGACGCGGTCGGGCGCCGCCTTTTGAATCGCGTCGATCACCATTTCCATCTGGGCATAAGTCGTGTGGTGCTCGCCGACGTCATAGCGCAAAACGGACTGCGGTTTCGGAACCTCCGTACGATAAAGCCCGCGGTCGTAGAAGTTGAACTTCTCCGGCGTCTGCGCGGTTACGCACTGAAGACAAAATACAAAAAAGAAGGCGAGCGAAAGTATTGTTTTTTTCATCAGATTACGGAACATCTCGGGAAAAGATTTGATTCCGATGTTAAAGTCTTAGGGTAAAAAAGGCAATGAGAAAGCTGATTCACGAAATGCTGTGTCCGCGCTGTCTGACGACGGGATTGAAACTCTGGGACGAGTTGTCGGCCGACGAGCGGATGATCATCGAACGCCATCCGTCGACGGCAGCGATCGCTCCGGAAGAAAGAAAAAAACACCGCTTTTGTATGCGGTGTCTTTATTTCGATGCGGATCGATCGGAAACGGTCGTTTAGAACACCGAATCGGTTGTCGTTTGTTCGCGTCGCGCAACGCCGCTCTCGTGGGCCGCGCGTTCGACCTCGCGGGCGACGGCCTCGCCGACGCGGCGGTCGAAAACCGACGGAATGATGTAGTCGGGATGCAGTTCGTCGTCGCTGATGATTCCGGCAATCGCCTCGGCGGCGGCGAGTTTCATCGCTTCGTTGATCCGCGACGCGCGGCAGTTGAGCGCGCCTCTGAAGATGCCCGGAAAACAAAGAACGTTGTTGATCTGATTCGGATAGTCGCTGCGTCCGGTCGCCATCACGGCGACCAGTCCTTCGGCTTCTTCGGGCATAATTTCCGGGGTCGGATTCGCCATTGCGAAAACGATCGGATCAGGGGCCATATTCAAAAGGTCATCGCGCGAAATAACGCCCGGCGCGCTCAGCCCCAAAAACACGTCGGCGCCCTTGATGACATCGTGGATCGTGCCCTCTTCCTTGTCCGGATTCGTGTTTCGCGCGAACCAGTCCTTGACCCAGTTCATATTCGTTCCGCGGCCCTCGTAGAGCGCACCGCTGGTGTCGCAGCCGACCAGGTTACGAACTCCGGCGGCCATCACGATCTTCGAGCAGGCGACGCCGGCGGCGCCGATCCCGTTGACGACAACCTTGATGTCTTCCATCTTCTTTCCGGTGATCTTGAGCGCGTTGATCAAGGCGGCAAGAACCACGACCGCGGTTCCGTGCTGGTCGTCGTGGAAAACCGGAATATCCAATTCGTTTTTGAGCCGGTCCTCGATCTCGAAACAGCGCGGCGCGGAGATATCTTCGAGATTGATCCCGCCGAAGGCCACGCTGATGTTCTTGATCGTCTCGACGATCTCGTGCGGATCTTTTGTGTTGAGACAGATCGGGAATGCGTCGACTCCGCCGAACTCCTTGAAAAGTTGCGCTTTTCCTTCCATCACCGGCATCGCCGCCGCCGGGCCGATATCGCCGAGTCCGAGCACCGCGGTCCCGTCGGAGACGACCGCAACGGTGTTTCGCTTGATGGTCAGCGTGTACGCCTTTTCCGGATCGCGATGGATCGCTTCGCAGACACGCGCGACGCCGGGCGTATACGCCATCGAGAGATCGGCGCGGGTTTTGAGCGGCACCTTTGAAACAATCTCGATCTTGCCGCCGAGATGCATCAGAAACGTCTTGTCGGACGAATGTATGACCTCGACCCCGTCGATCAGTCGGACGGCATCGACGATCTGCGAATCGTGCTCTTCAGAATAAGCATTGACCGTTATGTCGCGTATCAGGAAATCGCGCCCGACCGAAACGATGTCGATGGCGCCGATATCGCCGCCGGCCTGTCCGATCGCGGTGGTTAATTCGCCGAGCTTTCCCGGCCGATTATGGATCTTGACCCGAACGGTCAGGCTGTAACTGGCATTTGGAGTTGGATTGCTGGACATACTTTGCAAAGAAATAAGGATACTCTTTGCGAAACGCCGAATCAACCGTGATCGGTTCGTTCGGCAACGCCCATTGGCCTCGGGGCCGGCGGACCCGCAGAACGGCCTGCAACGCCGGTTTTGCCGCTTCGTTTTTACCAAATTGCGCGATAGGAAGTTTTGCCCGCGAAATACGCGAAAAGACGCGAAAATGGCCAAAATACCTGATTCTTGATAGTTTGCCGTTTCGTATCACGAACGCCCAACATCAGCGGCCGGCCAACCGTTGGTTCACGATATTGACGCTAAAGCTCATATTCCATTGAGTTACATTGAACGTTCGGCGAAGCGATACACAGATCACACACAGAACGAGACCGGTCATCTTCGTTGGGAGTCCAAAATCCGGTTTCGCGTTTTTTCGCGCATTTAGCGGGCAAACAGTTTTCTGTCGCGTGATTCGGGTTTATGGTTGAACCCGCGTTCGGTCCTTTGCACAAGACCGGGCATCCGTCACCCGGCTTTGCATCCGCAGTATCTACGAGAGTGGCCGGAGCAAGCCTCGAAAGACCCCCAAAACGTTCACCTGATCGGCATCGAGTTTGAGGATCTCATAGTTCTTGTTGGCCGGATGCAACTCCACCTTCGCGCCGTGGCGGTAGATTCGCTTGAGAACCGTCCGCCGGCCGTCAACGATCGCCGCAACAATGTCGCCGTCGCGCGCGAACGACCGTCGTTCGAGGATCGCGACGTCGCCCTCGCGAATCTGATCGTCGAGCATCGCGTCGTTCTGCACGAGAAATGCATTGAGTTTCTCGGGTTTATAAAATCCAAGCATGAACGCCGGTACGAGGACAGAATCGTCAAAGTAATCGTTGATCGAAAGCGTCTCGCGCGGGACGTCGAGCCATGCGATCTCGCAAACGAGATCGGTCGCAGCCTCTTTCGGCTGAATTTCGAGGCTGAAACTGCCGTTTTCTCGTCGACGCGAGATCAAACCCTGTTTTTCGAGCGATTCTATGTGTTTGGCGACTGCCGCCTTTGAGGCGAGATTGAAATGCTTGGCGATCTGCTGGTACGAGGGCGTGTAACCGCGGGTCTCGATGAAACCGGTGATGAATTCAAAAATTTCCTTTTGGCGTTTCGTCCGGGGTTGCATTGCCGACCACTTTGAAATTTAAACTCAGAAATGCGAAACGAGCTTTTCAAAAGTCACCGAAAGATCTTCGGGGATCGTCCGCGTTTGACCGATCGCGGTCATAAAATTCGAATCGCCGGTCCAGCGCGGCAGGATATGCTGATGCAGATGCCCGGCCACTCCGGCGCCGGCGGCTTTCCCGACATTGATCCCGATATTGAAGCCCTCGGGACGATATACATCGCGCAAGACGGACTGACACCGTTTGGTCAGATCGGTCAACTCGTTGGACGAAGGCGTTGACAGATCGTCCAGGTTCGCAAGGTGCGCGAACGGCACGATCATCAAATGTCCGGTGATGTACGGGTAAATATTGAGGATGACAAAATTATGCTCGGCCCGACAGAGAATGAACTTTTCTCTGTCACTGGCCGAGCTTTCCAATATCGCGCAAAACACGCATCCGCCAAACTGCGCGGACTCTTTCGAAGCGTCACCCGTGATGTAATCGTAACGCCAGGGACTCCATAACAAATCCACGGAGCTAACCTCTACTTTCCTTGATTGATGAGCTCTTTGAGTTCTTTGCCGGGCTTAAAATAAGCGACCCGCTTCGCCGGAATGCTGACCGCCTCACCCGTCTTCGGATTGCGTCCGTTGCGCTCATTGCGATGACGCACCCGAAAACTGCCGAAACCGCGAAGTTCGATCTTCTCGCCTTCGTTGAGCGAGTCGATAATGCTGTCAAAGATTATCTCAACAAGCTGTTCAGCGTCTTTCTTCGTCAACTCCGCTTCTTTCGCGACTCTCTCAACCAAATCAGCCTTCGTCATGCTTTTCTCCTTTCAAGTCAGTGAAATTGCTAGAACTCAAAAAACACTAATACACGGCGACCCGAACCGTTTGTTTCCTAAGCTGCGGCCTCAGCGTCAACGCTCTCGTCGCCCTTATCGTCGGCGACAGCCTCGACGGCTTCCGCCACGGATTCTTCAGCAGTTTCCGCCGCCGGTTCTTCGGCGACTTCCGCCGCCGGCTCTTCGGCGACTTCCGCCGCCGCTTCTTCGGCAACTTCCGCCGCCGCTTCTTCAGCAACTTCCGCCGCCGCTTCTTCGGCAACTTCCGCCGCCGGTTCTTCGGCAACTTCCGCCGCCGGTTCTTCGGCAACTTCCGCCGCCGCTTCTTCGGCAACTTCCGCCGCCGCTTCTTCGGCAACTTCCGCCGGTTCTTCGGCAACTTCCGCCGCCGGCTCTTCAACGGTCTCAACGACCACGTTTTCCGCGACTTCCTCAGCCGGCGCGGCTTCCGCGGCAACCTCGACAGGCGCGTCGGCAGCCGGAGATTCCGGCGCCTCTTCGGCCTTCGGCTCATCGGCCTTTGCCGACGTGAACTTCAAATTCGCCAACTCGGCGAGGGACGCCATACCGCCCTTGGCCTCGGTCGAGTAGCTCTTGTAATCAACGACGGGTTCGTTATCCCGGCCGACCGCACGGTGCGAAAGACCGATCTTGTGATTGTCGCTTTCGATACGGAGAATCTTGAAGTCCAGTTCCTGACCGACGCTGAAGATCTTCTCGGGATTCTCGATCCGTTCGTCGGACAGTTCCGAGATGTGGCAGAGGCCCTCGAGGTCCTCATCGAGTTCGACAAATATGCCGAATCCGGCGAATCTGGAGATCTTGCCCTTGACCGTGTCGCCGGTGCGATGGGTCGCAACAAATGATTCCCAAACGCTCGGAACCAGTTCTTTGATCGAGAGCGACATCTTCTGATTGTCAACGTCGAGACTCGTGACCACCGCCTGAACTTCCTGGCCTTTCTTGAGGACTTCCTTCGGATGCTTGATTTTCTTCGAACGCGAGATGTCCGAAATATGCACCAAACCGTCGATTCCCTCTTCGAGTTCGATAAAGGCGCCAAAGTCTGTCAAGTTCCGGACGCTTCCGGAGACGGTCGTTCCGACGCGGTAGAGCGCGGCGGCGTTGTCCCACGGATTCGGCTGCAGCTGCCGCATTCCGAGGCTGATCCGACGATCGTCAGTATCAACGCCGAGAACCTGAACCTCGACCTCGTCACCGGACTTCAAAAACGTCTTCGGACTGCGTGCCCGTTTCGACCACGACATTTCCGATACGTGGACGAGCCCTTCGACTCCCGGTTCGAGTTCAACGAACGCACCGTATTCGGTAACGCTCGAGATCCGCCCCGTGAGCCGTGCACCGACCGGATAGAGCTCAATAACCGCCGACCACGGGTCCGGCAGCAGCTGCTTGAATCCGAGCGAAACCTTCTCTTTCGCCTTATCAAGCTTCAGGACCTTGACCTGAATGTTGTCTCCGACACGGAACATATCCGACGGATTCTGAAGCCGTCCCCAGGACATATCGGTGACGTGAAGCAACCCGTCGATTCCGCCGATGTCGACGAATGCGCCGTAATCGGTCAGATTCTTGATCACTCCGTCAACCACAAAACCAGGTTCGAGCTTGCTCAGAGTCTCCGCCTTCTGGATGCCGATGACCTCGTCGGTCAAAGCCTTCCGGGAGAGCACGATGTTATTCTTCTTGCGGCTGAACTTGATTACGACGGCTTCAATTTCCTGCCCCTTGAAAGAGTCCAGGTTCGAAACGGGGCGCGAATCAACCAGCGAACCCGGCATAAACGCCTCAATTCCGCTGACATTGATGTTCAATCCGCCCTTGGTCTTGTCAATCACAACACCGCTGATCGGCGTTCCGTCGCGGAACGCATTTTCCAGATCTTCCCAGGTCTTCCGCCGTTGAGCGTCATTGAAAGACAGTATCGGCGGCGCGTCACCACCAGGGATGTGCCTGATCACGACCTCAACTTCGTCGCCCGTTTTGACGGTTACTACACCGGCCGGATCGGTAAACTCTTCGATCGGCGCGATGCCTTCGGCCTTGTAGCCGAAGTCTACGACGACTCCGTGTTCCGAAACACCGATAACCTTACCCGTGACGACCTCGCCCGGGTGTACGACGACTTGATCCTGTTCGAACTTTTCAAGAATCGATCCGAAGTCCTCTTCGGCCGACAATTGCGGTTCAGCGAAAGTTTCATCCGCCGCAGTTTCGACGGAAGCCGTGTTAGTTTCAACCACTGAAACCGAAGTCGAATCCGCCGGATTCTCTTCAGCCTCTTTAATAACCTCGTTTGACATTTATGTTTCTGTTAATTTCCTTATCGATAAAGCTGCTTTTTCGTAAAGCGCGACCCGCCTTTGTCCGACCGGGCAAACGAATAACTGACACAGCGGGTCGGTCAATTATAGCCCTAAACGGTGCGGTTTGAAAGACGATCGAACTTGTCGAAAATTTTTCCTGGAAATGAGAAGAAATGAGAGAAACAAGGTCAACCTATGCTGCTTCAATTCCACACTCGCACCTTTCTTCAGACAAAGCTTAAATTTACAGTCCAAGGCGCTACCGTGTCAAGACAAAGCCACGCTTTTGAACGATTTCCGTGACTTTGGTCCGCGACGCATCATCCCCGCGACAGTCGGCCTACGCTTGCGGCTTACATTCGACTGATCAAATCGCTGATCGAATTCACGCCGCTTGAGCGTTCCATCTCTTCTTTCGCCATCGCCGAGGTATTTTGAATTCCCGCCAGCCTGAGCCGGAATTCGTCCGGATTCGTCGAGCCGTGAAGCGCTTCTTCAAGCGAAATAAGACCTGACTGGTAGAGGTAAAATAACGACTGGTCAAACGTCTGCATTCCATACTGCGACGTTCCGGCGGCGATCGCATCGCGAATCGACGCGGTCTTGTCCTCGTGCAAAATATAGTCGCGGATCAGCGGAGTCGAGATCAGCACTTCGACGGCCGGGACACGCGAATTCCCGCGCGCGGACTTCATCAGGCGCTGAGAAATAACCGCCTTGAGAAGCCCGGCGAGCTGGATGCGAATGGACTTTTGCTGAAAAGGAGGAAATGCCGAGATGATTCGGGTCAGCGTTTCCGAAGCGTCTAACGTGTGGAGCGTCGAGAGAACGAGATGTCCGGTCTCGGCCGCGACCAGCGCGGTTTCGATCGTTTCAAGGTCGCGCATTTCGCCAACCAGGATCACATCCGGGTCCTGGCGCAGCGAACCGCGCAGGGCTTCGGCGAAGTTGCGGGTATCGACGTCGACCTCGCGCTGCGTGATGAACGATTTCTTGTCTTTATGCAGAAATTCTATCGGGTCCTCAATCGTCACGATGTGACTGTTCCGTGACTGATTGATGTGGTCGACCAATGCCGCAAGCGACGTCGATTTGCCCGAACCCGTCGTCCCGGTGACGAGGATCAGCCCGCGGTGCTCGTCCGCAACCTTGCTCAGGATCGGCGGCAAACCGAGTTCGCTGAAGTTCTTGATCGTGTCCGAAATCACGCGCGCGACGATCCCGATCGAGCTCCGCTGCTGAAAAATGTTGACGCGGAAGCGTCCTAGCCCCGAGATTCCGTAACCGATGTCAACCTCGTAAGCTTCCTTGAAATGCTGTTTCTGGCGATTCGACATCATCGAAAACGCCATTTCCAGGGTTTCTTCCTGTCCGAGCCGTTCAACGCCGCTCAACGGACGGAGTTCGCCGTTGACGCGAATTATCGGAAAAGCGCCCGCACGCAAGTGAAGATCCGACGCGCCGAAGCTAACTGTCATCCGCAATAAATCGTCAATTCTGCTCGACATAGATGGATTGTTTCCTGTTGGAACTTAAAAGAAATGCCCCGGAAGAAATGCAAAACTAAAAAAGCCGACTTAAATTCTAATCGCTAAGTGATTAAGGCGTCAATGTTTTTTTGAGTTTGACGGTTTGCGACCGGCCTCATTACAATCGTACGAACAGCCCAAATTCATTTTTGACGCCGGCAGCCCGGCGAGACGGTTTCGGGGTAAGAACAATGTTCACGATTCGTGCCAAATGCATCGACACAATTGAGGTTTGCGCCGGTCTCGATCGTGTCCGCGATTTTTTCGCGGATGTCCGGAATTTCGTCGAACTGATGCCCGGTGTTGAAAGCATTTTTGCCGACGCACACGGCATTAATCACTGGAAGATAGCCGTGCAGGTGCCTTTCGTGGGAGATTTTTCGCAGAAGTTCGCGGTGACGATGAGCGAACATTCGGAGGAACGAATCGAGTGGATGCCCGTCACCACGGAAACACAAAACTTCCTGCGTTACGCCGCGGATTTTCAAGAACGGCGACCGAATTTGACGTTGGTCAATTATCTCCAGATGGTGGAATTGCGCCGCCGGACGGCAAAGGAACTTCATTTACTGGCGGGAGTCGCGGGAGAGACGATGATCAGCACCGAAATGACGCGCCACATTGGCGGAATGATACGAATGTTCATCAACAAAGCAAAGGAGAAACTTGAGAGGTAGTATGAAACAACTTTTTATTCTGACGTTGACGATCGGCATCGCCGTGTTGGGCGCGAGCGCGCAGCTGGCGCTTCCCCGCGAGAGCACGCGACAAGAAATAACACAGTCGGTCGGGGATGCGAAAATTTCAATCGCTTACAACCGGCCGAACTCGAAAGGCCGCGTTCTGTGGGGCTGCACCTCAACGGACGTTGTCCCGAAGGGCGGCGTAACGTATGACTGTCTGGTTCCTAACGGGCAGGTTTGGCGGACCGGAGCAAATGAAGCAACGGTCTTCGAAACCACCGCCGACCTGATGGTCAACGGCGAAAAGCTTCCCAAAGGCAAGTATGCTTTGTTTTCGATTCCGGACAAGGACGAGTGGACGGTCATCTTCAACAAAACGTGGGATCAATGGGGCAGTTTCAACTACGACTCCAAGCAAGACGCGCTGCGCGTAAAGGTCAAGCCATCTTCGGGAGAGATGTTCGAGACGATGTCGATCACCGTCGATGACGTGACATCGACCGCGGCAAACGTGGCCGTCCGTTGGGAGAAAGTGGTCGTGCCGTTCAGGATCGATGTCGGCGACATCAGCGGCCGTTTCGTCAATGATGTTCGGCGGCGGATGTCGATTGAGGCGGCGCAGCTGGCGACTTTCGTTATCGGCCAGAAAGCGACGTCACGGTACAGCGAGGTGCTGAGCCTGCTCGATCAGGCGATCGCGGCAAATGAAACGTTCGGCAATCTTTCGGCAAAAGCCCGGCTGCTTGCCGAAATGGGGCGCGTTCCGGAAGCGATCTCGACCGGCGAACGCGCGGTCACCGTCGGAAAGGCAGCAACACCCGCCGCAAACACCGCGGGTTTCGAACGCACGCTCGCCGCATGGAAATCTAAGAAGTAGGGAGTTCGCACCAATTGAAAAGGCCGCGGACGATCGATGCGTCCGCGGCCTTTTCATTTTTCCAAGAAACTTCTACCGGGCGGCGCGCGCCTGGCGTTCGGATGTCAGCTTTTCGAGTTCTTCAATATGCATCTGTTCATCGGAGATCTGACCCTCCAGCCAAAATTTCTGCGGCAGGTCGATCTCGTCGCACGCCGACCAGGCCGCCATATAGCCGGCCATTGCCTCACGCTCGAGCTGCAATGCCTGGTTCAGCATTTCAAGAAGGTCGGATGACTGCCGGACAGTTGCCGGCTCGACGGTCGGAGTGCCTCCGAGAGCGACGATCTTGTCGCCGAGTATCTCCGCATGCAAGTGGGCCTCGTTCGCTTGTGCCCTGAAAAGGGCCTTGAAAACTTCGCGGTCCTCGCCGGTGACAAGAAAACTGTGCTGTAGATACTGGACGACTCCCGCCAATTCATACGACAGCGCCACATTAAGATAATCGATCAATTCCCCACGGGCCATAGTGTAGTTCCCCCTTTGCTAGTAGGCATTCGAACGCGTTGATTGCCAAGTATCAGGTTACCGCTCCACCATCGACAATGACAACCTCGCCGTTCATAAAACTGTTGCGGTCACTGGTCATAAAGGCGGCAAATTCCGCAAGTTCGGCCGGCTTGCCGAGCCGGCCCTTCGAAACCCAGAAATCATGCATCTGCAGGAGCCGCGGCGGAAGTGTCTTTCCGAGATCGGTGTCGAAGATCCCCGCGGCGATAGCGTTGACCGTGATCCCGAAATTCGCGGCCTCGCGCGCGAGGCACTTTGTAAAACCGATCATCGCCGCCTTTGACGTCGCGTAGTGAACCGAGGTCGGCAACGAGCGGATCGCGCCCACTGACGTGATGTTGAGGATCGAACCCCCACGCTCGCGGATCATCTGCTTGTAAAACGGCTTCGTGACCGCAAACAGGCTGTTGACGTTGGTGTCGACGACCCAATCCCACGATCGGTCGGTCGTCGTCGCGAAGTTGTCGGCTTTGTTGACTGCCGCGTTGTTAACGAGAACGTTGATCGGCCCCCAAAGATCGAGGATCTCCCGCGCGACGTGTTTCATTCCGAAGCGATCAGTGACGGAAACCTTAAAACTGAGCGCGCGGCGCCCAAGTCCTTCGATCTTCTCTTTAACCTCTTCCGCGAGATCGTCGCTAGAGTTATAGTTGAATGCGACGTCGGCACCCTCGCGCGCAAAGACCTCGCAGATAGCCGCGCCGATTCCGCGTGTTCCACCCGTCACAAATGCACGTTTACCTTCCAGCAGTAGCGTCAAAACGAATTCTCCCGGTCACAGAAATGAACTGCCTCAAAAGACCAAACAAGAAGGTTAATGAAATTGAAAGTAACTGACAAGTTGAGGTTCGGAGTTTTTTTGCCGTCGATTCCGCCGGCGCGGGTGTGGCACGCATTTTGCGGTTGTCTTAGTAACACTGTGCGGCCGAACTCGCCAGTTGCCCATAAAATCAATGATTTACGCCGCCCGTAATATCCGCCGCCGGGAAAAGTGCAAAGTTTTGTCAGTTCTTTAATGACAATTCTTTGTAGTTCGCATGGTGCAAGTCCGATTCCTCTGGAGATTTGAATATGTACCCCAAACGCTTTGATCGCGGATTTTCAATGGTCGAACTGCTGCTCGTGGTCGTAATTATCGGGCTGCTTGCGGCCATTGGGGTCCCGTCACTCGTAAAGTCGCGCAACGCCGCCTACCGCGGCGCGACGGTTGCGGTTCTGCGAACGATGCATACGGATCAGATGATGTATTACACCAAGAACGGCCGCTTCGCACGATTGAACGAACTCAACGCGGAATTCCACGATACCTTTGGTACGACCGTCGGATCGCGGATCTATCGCGGGAATTACTTTTTCATTATTTCTCCGTCACCAAGCGATTCGAGTCTAAAAACTGGCTACAACATCCTTGCCTATCGTACTGACAATCGCATCTTTTATCCGGCGTTCATTATGAACCAGTCGGGGGCGATCCAAACGCTACTCCCTTAAAGTTCCAAACGGCCGAGGTTTACCAATGACATTCGTATCAAGAAGTTCTGTCGCGATCGGAAAATCAACCGCCGGCGCCTTCCTCCGCCGCGCCGGCGATATTGCGCTCAATCTGCGCGTCACAGAAAAGATCATAACGGAGATCGAGCGGCGTCTGTTCACGCCCGATCCGACGCAATTTAGCATCGAACTCGTCAAATCGAACCTTCAAAAGCTCAAGACGCTGCCGCCCGATACGCCGTCGGACGACTTTTTACCGATCGAATTCTCACTCGATCAGGAATTCAACCTTTGGCGCGGATTGCTCGAGGAACGCGACCGAAAGATCGAAACCTACCACCTCCGTCGGTTTTTCGACACGGCGAATCAGAAATTTGATCCGGCGGTCTTCAGCGCGCTGGCATATTTCTACCGAAGCTCGCCGATGTATTTGTCGCACCTGAGCAAATTTGACCTGGTTCTTACGCGGCTATACAGTGTCGGCGAACCGCCGAAGCGCGGCGCGCGGCTGATGCGGGAAGCGCGGATCGAAGAGATTCGTCTGATGTTCGCCAACTGGGACGGATCCGAGACGATGCCGGCGAAGGATGTTCCGGAAGAACAGGACGCCGTTACGAGGCTTGATGAATACATCTTCGAAGCACATCTTCTGTCGGATTTCGAAGAACTGATCCGAAGCAATATTTTTGATCGCCTGCGAACCTTCAAACGGGAGATCGGACGCGTCTTTTTCGAACCGGAGGTCGCCGCGGTCTCCATCGAGTGCAATTTGATTCTCGGCAATGTGTTCAGCGAACTTTTGACCCGGGCCAACCAAAACCTCGGAGAGAAACTGAGCGCTTCGTTCGATTTCGCCGGCGCGTTTCACGACACGTCGCCCGAAACCCGCGTGCATATCTCGCAAATTCTCAGCGAAATTCGGGCCGAATCGGCCGCCGGGACTGCAAAATCGGATCGGGATGATGTCGACCACATTTGGAAACTTCTCGATATGGTTTGCGGAAGCGCCGCAACCGGGAGTGTTTCGGGTACGATCGAAAACAATCCGGCAAGTGCCGAGAGTAGCGCTGAAACCGCAACTGAGCGGCTGAGGTCGTTGTTTGAGACGCTCAACGAGGTGGAGCCCGACGTCCGAATGCTCCGCGAGTATACTCAGCGCTCGAAATCGCTCTGGACGATCGACCTGAACGATTTCATTCGGAACGACGAACCCGAACTCGATCGGCTCTGCCGCGACGTCCTTCGGATAATACTCATCACGGACGAGCTCTGCACGCACGAACTCAATCAGCCCCGCAATGTTCCGCAGGAAACCTATGACGAGCTTTCCGGTGTCTTTCGACGGTCGGTAGATCTCGGCGACGTTCTCGAGGAACTGCTTGGACGATATACCGGCGCGCTGCAAAACCGGCTTTTGGTGGTTTCAAACAAATTCCTCGAAACCCGACTCCGTCTCGAGCGGACCATCGTGCGGTTCAGCAATCATCATCTCGGAATGATACGGACCGAAACACCCGAAGCGGCCGAAACGCCCGAACCGGTTCAACCGCTTGCGGCCGTTCCCAAACGCGAGCCGCGAATGGTGAGTCGCTGGCTGGTTGTGTTGACCTTCGTTGTCGGGATGTTGTGCGCGGGTGCGTACTTTGCCAGCGATCAGTTCGAGGGCTTTGTCCCGGTCGCGCAGGATTTCGAAGAACTTCGTCTCGAAGAACTTCCGACGAATGAACATCTTCTGAACGTGTACCGCCAGAAATCGACTCTCTTCGTGATTACCAAGGATTCGTGGGAGTCTCTGCAGGACGAGCAGAAGCGGACGGCTCTCGAGAAATTCACGGACGTTCCCGCGCCGGTCAAGATCGAAGTCGTCGTCGTCACAAACGCCGCGGGCAGACCGGTTGCCGATCTGTCGAGCAACGGCGTTAATCTCTCGCCGGACCTTTAAGCTTCGATCGTCGCCGTCTCTTGCGGAAGCAGCGCGGTAATCTCATCAATGATGTTGCGGGTTGAATTCGGAATCGTAAGTCCGACCGTCGCGGCCTTCATCAGTGCATATGCGCCGTTGTCGGAAAGCAGGTTCTGAATGGTCGGCACGATGTCAGTCGATCGTTCGAGCATTATGCCGGCACCGCGGGATTTGAGCAGCGCGACCGTACCGGCCTCCTGCGGCATCGGCGGAGTGGTTGCATCGGCGATGATCGGCAGACGGCAGGCAAGCGCTTCGAACGTTGTCAGTCCGCCGAGTTTGCTGATCATCACGTTTGCCGACTGCATCAGTTTTTCGATCTCCTCTGAATAACCGATTACCTTGACCGGAAACTTCGCGGATTTGGCCAATTCTTCGGCCTCTTTCTGAAGTGCTTTGTTCTTGCCGGCGAGAAAGATCGCCTGCACGTCGAGGTCTCCGCGGACCAGCTCACGGAAGATCTGCGGAATGTTGCCGCCCCCGACCCAGCCGGCGTTCACGAAGACCGTGAACTTTTCGGGATCGAGTCCAAACGCCCGGCGCACGTTCTGCGCATCCAATTCATCGACCTCGTGAAACTTCGGATTGACCGGCATTCCGGAGATCTTGATCTTTTCCGGCGCGATGCCGTAGTCGATCAACTGCCGCCGCGCATCGTCGTTGGCGACAAGATAGAGCGAGACGTCGTCGCAAGCCCATCCCTTCCAGAATCCATAGCACGGATCCGTCACAACCGTCACCAACGGGATCTGGTTCGAGAGATTCAGTTCCTTCAGAATTCGGGCAAAGATATGCTGCGTCAGCGGATGTACGCTGACGACGATATGCGGACACCATTTTTCGAAGATATCGCGGACGTAACCGATGCAGCGTTTGTGGAAAAACTCGCGGGTTTCGGGTCGCACCTTATTGATGAACCAGTAAAGGTACTTCATCCAATGCTGCCGATTGCGAAGAATCCAGTTATAAACGCCGACCAGCTTTTCAGTGACGCGATGCGATTCTTCAACCGCCTTGATGACGCGGACCGCAATCGATCTGCCCTGCCAAAACTTGGTCAGTCCGTCCGAGATCGCCTGCGCGGCCGAGCGGTGACCGCCGCCGGTATCGGACGAAATGATCAGGATTTTGGGGGTGTTATGCGGCATCAGAAATTTGCGTTCTGCGCCGACCGCGGTCGCGGCCGGCTCATCAGTCCAAATCCGACCGCCGGTCGGCAACGGACAGGTCGCTCCATCCGCTTCAGCGGAGAGTGTTGAAGGCGCCCGCGCGCCTGCTGGATCTACGCTTTCACCGCCGCGCCTTCGGGACGCGCAGTTCCGGTTTGGAGGTTCTTCGCCGCCTTCTTCATATCCCGTTCGAGCTTCTTGATGTTCACCAAGTGCTTGAGATTGAACGGCAGGCTCGGATAAAAGCAATTCGATTCGTGTGTGCAATAACAGCCCGCACCGGCTTCCTTGCGCCGATCCTTCATTAGATCGGTACGCCAGGCGGCCTGGAAGTCCCAGTCGTACTCGCGCAGATTCAGGACATCCGGTTTGTTCTCGCACGACGAAAGCGCGCCGTTGTCATAGATCACTGCTCCGGCGCTGCCAGCATAGCATTTGAGCTGCGCCTTGTTTTCTTCCGCCGTTTTCGAAATGAGGTCGTGCATATAAATATCGACGGCGGCCTTGAAATAGCCCGATTTTCCGCCGTAATTGTTCTTCAGAGCGGAATTCTTCGTATCGTCAAGGATCATCTGCGACAACTTTTGATAACGCGCCGGATCGAAATTCAATTCATTCGGATCCTTAGACGGCGGCCGGATGTAATTAATGTTTATCTTGTCCGGCTTGAGATCGTATTTGAGAAAATCGTACCAGTCGAAGATCGTGTCCTGGTTCGAATTCATAACGCACGTGCAGGTCTGGATGTCGAGCCGCGGATACTGCTCGCGCTTCATCTGCTGCAGCGTCCGCGCGGTATGGATCGCCTTGTCCCAGCTTCCCTCTTTCTGGCGGATCTTCTCGTGCGCGTTCTTCATTCCGTCGATCCCGAGCGCGACGGTGACATTCAGGTTGGGACATTCTTCAAGGATCTGCGTGACGTCCGGGAAGATCCGCGGATGAATCTGGCCGTTGCTCATCAGATAGACCGAGTCCAGCTTGTTGTTCTCGTAAAACGAACGAACGATCGCCGGCAGATCCTTGCGCGTAAAGGGTTCGCCGCCCGCGAGAACGAGGATGCCGAGATTTCCGCCAAGCGTGCGCGAGATCTTGTCGATCTCTTCGGCCTTCATCTGCAGTTTCTTGCGCGGCCGGTCGTCGAGTTCTTCTGTAAAAAAGCAGTGCGTGCAGCGCATATCGCAGACGCTCGTCACGAGTATGTTCAAAAATACCGGCGACACCGGCCGTCCGACCACGATACTCGCGTATCGTTTGAAAAGTTCTTTGGTTACGAAATCCATTGTTCAGTCCTTAAAATAACGCGTATCTGCGTCAATAGCTTACTTTAGCTTATTGCGCGTTAAGAGTTCAAACATAAGATGGTCTCCGCGGAGAATTGACTGCCCGAAATCGTTTGCGCATCACAGACCGATCCGTATGCGCGTTCGCAAAAGGCCGGACGATTTAGATACAATATCAACCTATGTTTCGTAGAGTTTATCTCGATAATGCCGCGACGACGCCGATCGACCCCGAGGTACTGAGCGCGATGATGCCGTTTCTGACGGAGAGTTTCGGCAACGCTTCAAGCATCCATCATTTCGGGCAGGAAACGCGGGCGGCCGTCGATCGCGCGCGGCACCAGGTTGCGGAATTGCTCAACGCGCGGCCGTCGGAGATAGTCTTTACGTCCGGCGGCACCGAGTCGAACAATCTGGCGATCCGCGGATTTGCCGAGGCCAACCGCAAACACGGCGACCACATCGTTCTTTCGGCGATCGAGCATCCGGCGGTGAAAGAGGTCTGTGCCGATCTCGTCGCGCGCGGATTTGAGGTTACCTCGGTCCCGGTGACGCCGGACGGCGTCGTTCGCTTTGAAGACGTCGAAGACGCGATCAGCGACCGAACGATCCTGGTCTCGATAATGACGGCGAATAACGAGATCGGAACCGTCCAGCCCGTGGAAGATATTGGCCGGATCGTCAAGAGCCGACGCGAATCCGGTTCGAAGATCAGGTTTCACACGGATGCGGTCCAGGCGGCCGGCAAGTTGAAACTGGATGTCGAAGCGATCGGCTGCGACCTGCTTTCGATCTCGGGACACAAGATAAACGCCCCGAAAGGCATCGGCGCCCTCTACGTCCGGCGCGGAACGCGGATTCGTACGCAGAATCTCGGAGGCCGCCAGGAGCGCGGAATTCGCGGCGGAACGGAAAATGTTCCGGGGATCGTCGCGCTTGGCCGCGCCTGTGAACTTGCCCTCGAGGGCCTCAGCCAGATGCCGGCGCGTCTCACGGAAATGCGGTTTCGGTTCGAGTCTTCGGTCGCCGAAACGATTCCGGGCGCCCGCATCAACGGCGTGAACGCGGCGCGTCTGCCGAACATCTCGAACATCAGTTTCGAGGGAATCGAGGGCGAAGGGTTGTTGATCAATCTGGATATGCACGGCGTCGCCGTTTCGACGGGTTCGGCGTGCAGTTCGGGAAGCATCGAACCGTCGCCGGTCATACTCGCGCTCGGAGGACCCGATGAACTTGCGCGCGGCGCCGTCCGCTTCAGTTTCGGCAAACAGAACGACGACGTCGACGTCGACCGCCTTCTTGAAATACTTCCGAACGCTGTCGACACGCTGCGCCGACTCGGACGACGTTAAGATAAAAAGGAAAGGACCGCCCATTTGGACGGCCCCTTCCCCGGGTGAGGTGTGAGTGTAGCAAGGATCGGTCAGTCGTTGAGGTGGGTAGTCTCCGGCTTAACGCTACCGGAATCTTGTTTTACCGTCCCGGGTGGACCGAATCGGCATCATCGATCCCGGATTCACCTTTAACTCTCTCAATGCATCGAGAATACCTCGTCGTGCTGCAACCGTCTTGAATCGACCTAAAATCTTCTAAATCACTCTGAAATTGATATTTTCCCGAGTTTTGCTATGATTGCCCTTAAAACTCGCGCGTTTTCGATTTTCACTCTGGACCGACTGCATCTTCCTTATGCCAATCTATGTCTGCCGCGACTGGCTGATAAACACCGACGAGCGCCGAATCGTAAAAGACGGCGAATACCTTGACCTGACGCCGAAGTCCTTCGACGTCATCCAGCTCCTGATCGAACGTCGAGGCTCGGTCGTCACGAAGGACGACATCCTCGGCATCGTCTGGCACGGCAGTTTCGTCGAGGAAGGCAATCTCCCGGTGCATATCTCAAAAATTCGCCGAACGCTCGGCGAAACAAAACAGTCCCCGCTGATCGAGACCATTCCCGGCACCGGTTACCGGTTCATCGCCCCCGCCAAAGACGCAAGTGAGGAGGATTGGGAAAGTCAAGTTAACCTGAAACAAGCGATTAGTCCGAATTCCCCAAATGATTTAGGTGTTTTGATCGCGGTTTTGCCCTTTGAGAACATAGACGGCGACCGAGAACTGGAGTACCTAGCGGAAGGTCTTTCCGAGGGCTTACTCTATTCACTGTCGCGCAATGATCGAATTCGAGTGATCGCTCGAAATACTTCTTTTCGATACAAACATACAACGCTTCTTCTGAAGGAAGTGGGGGAGACGCTTGGTGTTGAGTATCTTGTCACTGGTCGACTGCGTCCAATCAAAGATGGGTTGCAACTATCAGCAGAAATCACGAGGGTATCTGACGGAACTCAAATGTGGGGGCAAGTTTTTGAGCGTAAACACGACGAACTTGCAGTATTGCAGGAGCAACTCCTTCAGATTACTCTTCGGTCGATTCCGATACTCACACAATCAATGCGAAACCTGAACACGCATCTTCCGGCAGGTCCCAATAATGAATCGACACGATTATTGTTGAAGGCAAGGCATTTAATGCAAAGACGAGACAAACTACAATTGACGAATGCAGTTGGATTGCTGGAGAGATCCATTGCGTTAGATCCCTCGTACAGTCCAACTTATGCGGTCGCGGTTGAGTGCCAGCTGATGGTTTACATTGCGGGTTACGAAAATCGGACCGCAACGATCAATCGATTAGCGCCTCTTCTTAACGAACTTAGGAACACCCGCACGTATGATGATGCGTCACTTTCTGCCCTCGCGGCGGCTTCAATGTTTTGTGATTTGGACTTCAAAAACGCGCAGGGCTATCTTTGGGAAGCTTTACGTTTGAATCCAAACAGCCTCATCGCAAATCGACGACTTGCCGACGTCTTAATCACGCTTGGTAGATTCTCTGAGGCGCAGGAACGTTTGGATCGCATGTTGGCCATCGATCCAATCTCTTTTCCCACATATACGTTCGTTGGCCGCTGCTATTACCGAATGAACCGTTTCGATATTGCCTTGACGTTTCTGGATGATGCCCTTGAATTAGAACCGGGCGATTTCGGAGCTACAACGCTTTATGCCGCGTGTTTGATAGAAAGGGGGGAGACAGCACTTGCAATGAGCTATCTTCGGAGTTCGTTCGACTCACATCCTCATCCAGATACCGAATATATGATGGCTTATTGCTCTGCCGTCTCAGGCGATAGCACCTCAGCTAAACATCAATTAGAGAGCTTGACCAGCTCGTATTCTGAACAATGTGCGATCTACGTTGCAAGAGTGCATGCGGCGCTCGGAGACCTTGATGCGGCATTTTATTACTTGGAAGAAGCCTATTCAATTCGCGACATTGAACTGCGTGGCATTCTATCAGACCCTCGTTGGAAGCATTTGTGTCGCGATCGTCGATTCATCGAATTTGCGGCTCGGCTCGGAATAACGAATTAGGACTTTTTTGACCAACACCTTCGAATTTTGCTCGTTTTGCCACCGAACGCAAATATATGCATACCACATATCCAGTGCCTACCTTGTATTCGCTCCCGAACTTCCACAACCCCATTATTTGGAATGTTTACGAATTTGAAGGGATTAATGTCTGAGGGTTCTGGTTAGAAAGGATACACAAACATCGTCTTTGAGGTCGCGGCGACGTACTGTACTAACTATATGATAATACACAACTTAATAATGAATCCTCGCGTTTAGTAGATCTGGCATGCCAATTGAAACCTATCTTGGGCAGAAGACAGACATTTCAAGAGGAGATAAAACAAATGAAAACATTAAAGCTTACGACAATCGGATTGGTTATGATTTTGGCGCTCGGAAACATCAGTTCTGCATTCGGTGGAATTCTTCTCGGAGACGCCACGAACACGACGCCGTGTGAAATCAAGAACGAAACCAAAGTTGACAACGGCGTAATCGTCACCCTGACCGGGGTAATTGTTACGTTCACTGGGGTTATTGTGACTCTGACAAACGATTCCGACACGACCAACGAAAACTGCGGAATTATACTGACCGACTAATGATTTAACAATTCCACCCTCGTGACCTGGTGGTTAGAACTCCCGCAAAACGCACCGTGCAAACGCTTGTTTGCACGGTTTTTTTTGTGAAAAAATAGTGGAATTCCAAATCGGCAAAGTGCTACTCTATTAGTTGACTGGCTCCGTGACTCCCAAACCAGTTGACCTGCATCTCTCTCATGGCTCATAACAAAATGGAAAAGTCCTACCGACTTGGCGTGGCCTTAACCGGACTCGGTCTCTTTGTCTGGTCGTTAGCCCATTTTGAAGTCGCGAATTTGACCGGAAATTTCGTATTGCTCTTTGTAATCGCAGTCCTTGTTGCGCCACGACTGAGCATTAATCTTCCGAAGTCAAAATTCATACTTAGTTTCTCGGACGCTGCAGTGCTTCTCGTTTACTTGATCTACGGTGGTGAGGCCGCGGTAATCGCAGGTGCTGTAGAGATGCTGCTTAGTTGCCTCTATTTCAAATTCAAAGGCGTACATTTCAGCGAATACGCGATCGCGTATAGCGTTGGAATGGTGTCGATTTCGACGACATTGGCTTTCGTCATAACCGGTAAGCTCGTTGGTCACATTGAAACCCAGTCGATCCTGGTATCCTCGTCTAGTCTGATCAAAGTCCTCGGAACCTTTTCCATACTGCAGTTCTTGTTTACCTCGGCGTTAGCTTCCGTCTTTTATTCAGTGAAACTTGGGAAACCATTCTTCAAGGTCTGGGTCGAAGAAGGTTCGGCGATCGCGATTACTCAGTTTGTCGGGGCGGCGTTGGCGGCGGTTGTGTTCAAGCTGCTCACTTACTCGGATCCGACGGCGGTCGGGGTTGCTTTGGTGGCGCTCGGAATTTTCTTTTTTGCATACCGGAAGATCATTTCCGAAATGACCGAGTCCATCGAACAGGCTGAAACGGCCGTTGCCGAAAAGGCGGAAGCCGAATCGCAACGCGCCGAGGAAGCCGAAAAGTACGCGAACGAACTCTCGATGCTTCTGAAGATCGAAGAAGAAACGAGCCGCGCCCTTCGCAAAAGCCGCCAGGAATTCGAACATACGGCAATGCACGACGCCTTGACCGATCTTCCGAACCGGGCATACTTTGCCTCGCAGTTGCGTGATCTGATCAAGAAGAACCGTGAAACAGGCAAGACCGACTCGTTCGTGGTCTTCATCGATCTTGCGCGCTTCAAGCGCATAAATGACAGTCTCGGCCACACGATCGGCGACAAAGTGCTGATGATCGTCGCCAAGCGGTTTCTGAGAACGGTCCGCCCAACGGATCTCGTTGCCCGACTTGGCGGTGACGAATTTGCGATCATTCTTAACGGGCTTTCGAATGTCGACAAGGCCGAGAAGGTCGCCTGGAAGATTCACCAGAAGATCTCGCAGCCATTTTCACTGAGCGGAAACAAGATCAACATCGGCATCAATATCGGCATCGCCCCCTGCGAAACCGAATACGAAACGCCGGAGGATGTCCTGCGTGATGCCGACATCGCGATGCATTACGCCAAAAAACGAGGCTCGGGCGTAGAACTCTTCAACAAGGACCTTCGCGACCAATATATCAACCTCGCGAAGATCGAGTCGGAGCTTCCCTTCGCAATCGAACGCGGCGAGTTGGAGATCTACTATCAGCCGTTGATCTCTCTGAAGGACGGTTCTTTGATCGGATTTGAAGCTCTGCTTCGATGGTTTCATCGCGAGCGTGGTTTTATTTCGCCCGGTGAATTTATTCCGGTCGCCGAAGACACCGGACAGATCGTGCCGATCACGACCTGGCTTCTGAAAAAAACCTGCGCGCAGCTTGCCGAATGGCAAGGTGCATCCTATGCCAACCGCGACCTGATGATGAGCGTCAACATCTCCGGCCGTCACATGGGATTTCAGAGTTTGCTGATCGATGTTGAGGACGCGATCGCGTCCGCTCAGGTCAAGGCGTCCACCCTCAAGCTCGAGATCACCGAAAGCGCGGCGATGGACGACATCGATCAAACTGTCCGGATGCTCTCAAACCTGAAAAGTCTGGGCGTGCAGCTTTCGATCGACGACTTCGGGACAGGCTATTCCAGTCTCAGTCATTTGCACTCGCTCCCGTTCGATACGCTCAAGATCGACCGCTCGTTCGTTTACACCGTCGGCCCCAACGGCGAAAACTCAGAGATCTTGCAGACCATCATCTCGCTCGCCAAGAACCTCCAAATGCGGGTCATCGCCGAAGGCATCGAAACCGAGGACCAACTCTCGCTGCTGCGAAATCTGGGGTGCGACTACGGGCAGGGATTTCTGATGTCAAAGCCGTTGCCGAAAGACCAGATCGACACACTCCTCCGCGAAAAATCGCACTGGTTCCCGTCGACGTTCGATCGGTCGAACGAAAGCGTCAGCGATACCGTCAACGACGAACTCAATCTCCCGGCCTTTTAACAGAACGCAGTTTGAGGCAGAAAACCTAGCTGTCTGAAAAGCCGGTGACCTTTCGGTGACCTTTATCCCGGATTCCGCAATGGAAATTTTGCCCGCGAATTTACGCGAATCCGCGCGAATAGGATTCTATTCGAACACGCACGAGCAAATCGCTTTTCAACACTTTGGCCCTTGGCCCAATTTCAAAAACCCACTTATATTGTAGCGCTTTGGACCAGATTTCCATTCGCGCGGATTCGGGGAAATTCGCGGGCAAAATTCCCCTATTGCGAAATCCGAGTTATTGTTTAGAGATCAAGATAGGATCTTCAGCGTGTGTAACACGCGCAAGGACGATAGCACCACGTGAAGCGGAGCGTGGTGCTATCGTCCTTGCGCAGAGAAGTCTTTTCAGACAGCCTCTTTCACGTTGGTTCCGCGTCCTGCCAAAACAATTTTCACAAACTTGCGACTTTCGTGAAACTTTATCGCCCGACTCGTCGTCTGTTATGACCAGAAAGCGATTTCAGTCATTAGTCACGATTTATGAAAGCAAGCGTACAAACAAAGGAGATCCGGGAAGCGATTCTGGACGCGACCGACCGGTTACTGGCGAGATACGGCTACAAGAAAATGACGATCGAAGACATTGCCGTCGAGGTCGGAATTGGGAAAGGGAGCGTTTATCTGCATTTTTCGAGTAAAGACGAGATAGTTCTCTCACACATCGACCGAATTGTCGGCAGACTCATCGACCGCCTGAAGGAAATCTCAAAACTCCGGATTCCCTGCCGCGAAAAGATCCGGCAGATGATCGTGACGCGGGTAATGTTCCGGTTTGACTCGGTTCAGCATTACACCGAGAGCCTTAACGATCTCCTTGCGGCCCTTCGTCCGAAGTACCTTCAGCGACGGGCCAAGTACTTCGATACCGAGGCCGCCGTGCTCTCGGAAGTCTTGACAGACGGCATCGGCAAAGGCGAATTCGCTGCCGGCGAGCCCGCAGACATCGCCGAATCGCTCTTGATCGGAACCAATTCCCTGCTGCCGTATGGCCTCAGCGCAAGCGAACTCGGCGGACGTGACGAGCTTGAAACGAAAGTCGTCAGGATCACCGACCTTTTTCTGCACGGGCTGCTGAAAGGCGGCAAATGAATAACCAACGGAGAAACTACTTATGAAGAAACAATTCGCAATTATAAAAATACTTATAGGTTTGCTGGTGATAACTGCCGGGAATCTGCTGGTCGCGGCGCAGCAATCGCCGGATCAGAAGGATATGACGATCGACGCCGCGGTTCGGGATCAGGTCGTCAAAGGACTGATCAAGAACTTGAACCAGTCGTATATTTTTCTCGAAACCGCAAAGAAGATGGAGGCTGACCTGCTCGCGCGCAGCAAGAACAAAGAATACGACTCGATGACGAGCGCCGCGGCATTTGCAAAAAAGCTGACTACAGATCTGCAGGCCATCAGCAAAGACAAGCATCTCCGAGTCGGTTTTTCGTTCGACGTGCTTCCGGCACGCAATGACGCGCGAGAACCGTCAAAAGAAGAGATCGCCGCGCAGCTTCAGTTCATGAGACGCGTTAATTTTGGATTCGAGAAAGTCGAGCGGATGCAGGGCAATATCGGATACATCGACCTGCGCGGCTTTACGGACCCGGAAACCGGCGCGGAAACGGTTGCGGCGGCGATGACTTTCGTCGCCAACACAGACGCGATCATCTTTGACCTCCGACAGAACGGCGGCGGCGATCCGGCAATGGTCGCATTGATCTGCTCGTACCTTTTCGGCGAGAAACCGGTCCATCTGAACGATCTGTATTTTCGCGAGGAAAACAAGACCGAGGAGTTTTGGACCAGACCCGATTCCGTGGCAAAGAGGTTTCCCGACAAGGACGTTTTCGTACTGACGAGCAATCGGACGTTCTCCGGAGGTGAAGAATTCACTTACAATCTGAAAAACCTGAAACGCGCGACCATCATCGGCGAAACAACCGGCGGCGGCGCGAATCCCGGCGGACGCGTTCGCCTGAACGATCACTTTCAGGTATTCGTCCCGACCGGCCGGGCGATCAGTCCGATCACCAAGACCAACTGGGAAGGCACCGGGGTCGAACCCGATGTTTCCGTCCCGAAGGAACAGGCGCTGCTTGTCGCGTATCTGGCAGCGCTCAACAAATCGGTCGAGCGTTCGACGGACGAGAATTACAAGGGCAGTCTGAAACGGCTGATTGAACGAACACAAAGTGAGTTGAACGAACTGAAGAAATCCGCGAAACAATGATTGGGGGCGGGCGGGCGTCGGACGCCTCCCGTCTTCGTTAGTTATTCGTGAGGCTGTCTGAAAAAAGTCCTCTCAGCGTGCGTAGCATGCGCAAGTACAATAGTTCGCGAAATCCGAACGGAGCGTGTGCAACACGCGTAACATTCCCCAAAAGTCATAGTTACGCGTGTTACACACGCTCCGTTCCGGCGTGCCGCCCACCACGTTTCGCTTCGCTTCACGTGGTGCTATCGTTCTTGCGCGTGTTACACACGCTAAAGATCCTAAATAATCGTCACTGACTTTTCAGACAGCGTCTTCCGCATCAAAATCAGCGGTCGGCGATGACAGTTCCAAACCCGGATGCCCGCCAGTCAGCCGTAGCAGGTCGAATGTTGCGCCGAAATCCTCTATAATTCTAAAAATTCTGACTGCGAGGGATATTCATATGAGAAGAGCGATTAGTTTTGTTTTGGTCCTTATGTTCCTGACTGCAAATACATTTGCGCAGACGCGTTTGAACTACCCGAAGACAAGAACCGTCGATCAGGTCGACGATTACTTCGGAATCAAGGTGGCCGACCCGTACCGTTGGCTCGAGGATGACAATTCGGAAGAAACGAAGGCATGGGTCGAGGCCCAGAACAAGGTAACCTTCGACTATCTGAACACCATCCCGCAACGCGAAGCGATCCGGAAGCGGCTCACCGAACTCTGGAATTACGAGAAATACGGCGCCCCGTTCAAGCGCGGGAGCAAGTACTTCTACTCCAAGAACGACGGGCTGCAAAACCAGTCGGTGCTTTACATCGCAGATTCGATTAACGACGCGGGCCGCGTCTTTCTCGATCCGAACAAACTTTCAGCCGACGGGACCGCCGCGCTTTCGGGATCATCATTCACCCACGACGGCAAACTGATGGCCTACGGCGTCGCATACTCCGGATCCGACCGAACCGAATGGCGCGTGCGCGACGTCGCCACGGGCAAGGATCTCGACGACTTTCTGAAGCCAAACCGGCAGGGCGGGATCGCGTGGCTCAAGGACAATTCGGGTTTCTTTTACAGCCGCTTTCCGGATGCGGAAAAAGGCAAGGAACTCAAAAGCCAAAACTTCTACCAGAAGCTCTATTTCCATAAACTGGGCACGCCGCAGGATGAGGATTACATCGTTTACGAGCGTCCGGACAACAAGGAGTATTTCGTCGGGGCCGGCGTCACTGAAGACGGAAACTGGCTGTTGATCCAGGTCGGCAAAGGTACCGGGCGGGAGAATATGGTCTACGTCAAGAACCTGACGATGGAAAAGGCGCCGATCATGCCGGTCGTCGACAAGCTTGAGAACGACTACAGTTTTATCGGCAACGACGGCAGCATGTTTTATTTCCGAACCGACAAGGATGCTCCGCGCGCGCGGGTCGTCGCGCGCGACCTTCTCAAGCAAGGCGGCGATTGGACCGAGATAGTTCCGCAATCGGCAGAAACCCTGCAAAGCGTCGATTTTCTCAACAACCAGTTTGTTCTCAATTACCTCAAGGACGCTTACACGCAGATCAAGATCGTCGACATCAAGGGCAAATTCATTCGCGACGTCAAACTTCCGGGCATCGGTTCGGCGGGCGGTTTCGGCGGCGACCGGTTCGATACCGAGACGTTCTATACATATTCAAGCTACAACGCTCCGCCGACAATTTACCGCTACGACATGAAGACGGGACAGAGCACGCTTTACCGGCAGGCCAAGGTCTTGTTCAATCCGGAGGATTACGTCGTCAAACAGGTCAAGTTCAAGAGCAAGGACGGCACGCTCGTCCCGATGTTCATCGTTCACAAGAAAGGCATCAAGCTCGACGGGAACAATCCAACGCTGCTTTACGGTTACGGCGGTTTTAACATCTCGCAAACGCCGGGATTCTCGGTCTCGCGCGTCGTCTGGATGGAGATGGGCGGAGTTTACGCGGTGGCCAACATACGGGGCGGCGCTGAGTATGGAGAATCCTGGCACGAAGCCGGCACGAAGCTCAAGAAACAGAACGTTTTTGACGATTTCATCGGCGCCGGCGAGTGGCTCGTCGCGAACAAATATACGAACAATAAAAAGCTCGCGGTGCAGGGCGGATCGAACGGCGGCCTGCTCGTCGGAGCGGTCGTCAACCAGCGGCCCGACCTTTTCGGCGCCGCGCTGCCGGCGGTCGGTGTGATGGATATGCTCCGGTTCACGAAATTCACGATCGGCTGGGCCTGGACGTCGGATTACGGTTCGCCGGAAAAGGAGGACGAGTTCAAGGCTTTGTACGCATATTCGCCGTACCACAACATCAAACCCGGAACAAAGTACCCGGCGATCATGGTGACGACCGCCGACCACGACGATCGGGTCTTCCCGGCGCACAGCTTCAAATATGCGGCGGCTCTCCAGGCAGCGCAGACGGGCGACGCGCCGACACTGATCCGGATCGAAACCAAAGCCGGACACGGCGCCGGCAAACCGACGGCGAAAGTGATCGAAGAAGCCGCCGACATATACGGATTCCTGATGAAGAATCTCGGAATGAAGTGAAGGGATTTGGGAATCGCGAATTGTGATTTGGGAATTGTGATTTGGGATTTGGGAGGTTTGAAAAACCCGGCGGAGTCTTGCCCATAACCCGGCAAGCGACGCTGATTTGGTTGCGATCCGGGCGGCAAGCCGCATTGAGTGACGCAAATCCCCAATTCCGAAATCCAAAATCCCAATTCGCGATTTGCGATTTGCGATTTGCGATTGACGTGTTGCAACTTTCGCCCCGATCGATCGGGTGTGGATTCGGGCCGCCTGAACGTCAGACGTACCGGCATCTCTCGAGTCCGGAATCCCTGAAATCTGGAATTCCAGGAAATCTGGAATCCCCGGAATCTGGAATCCCTCGGAATCTGGAATCCCTGGAATCTTGAATGTATATGGATGACAAGACAAAACTAAGGACCGCTCAGGCGGTTTGTTTCGGAATCGGTATTACAATCGGACTTTCCGTCGTGTGGTTTCTTTTTGGCGAAACGGGTCCGTTTGCCGGTGCATTAGGCGGGATCTTCGGAGCGATGATCGGGATCGTGATATTCCGGCTCTATCTGAAAATTGCCGGTTGAACTATTGTCCCCGATGCAGGTTGCAGAACTCTTTCGGCTCCTGCTTTTGGCTGAAAACTTTCGATTCCTTTTCCGGACAATTCACGGTCGCGCGCATACCGGAAAGCGGACAGATCATCACGGTGACCTTGCTTTCGAGGTCGCCGTTCTTCTTTTCAGCCGGCAGCGGCGTCGAACTTCCGGCGCCCTCTTCCTGCCAGGTCGTAAACGGCGTCGGCGTCGGCACGGGCGGGTTAAGGTCAGCCGTCCCGTCGGTCGGAAGCAACGATTTCATCGGCAAAGTCCCGAAGATGAAGAGTTCGACCCGACGAAACTCAAACGGAACATCTGTGACGTAGATCTCCCGCATTTCGGGGGTTGTCGGTTCCTGCTCCGTGGCGACACTGATATTCGAATTGGCATTCGCCTTCTTCTTGATCGCCTCTTGCTGGGCCTTGACGTTGTCGGCCTCTTCGTCGCTCAGTTCGCGGATGAGCGTCCCGTTTCGGATATCTATCTCCGCCTTTTTGATGCTCGCAGGCATCTGCCAATCGCCGTTCCAATCGGGATGAAGGTCAAGCGCCGTCTTCATAAAGTCCGCCCAGATAGGCATCGCCGAGTCCGAGCCTTTCATTCCAAGGTCGGCATCATCGTCGAACCCGACGTAAACAACGCAAACAAGGTCCGGCGTGAATCCGGCGAACCACCCGTCACGCGACGTCCCGGTCTTTCCGGCGATAGCGATCCGCCCGGCAACGTTTTGGAATCCCCAGGCGCGAAGTTCGGCGGCAGTTCCTTTGTTGACGACGTCTTTCAAGATGTCGTCCATCACGTAAGCGACGTCGGGACGGATCACCTGTTTCCGGTCGGGTGCCGGTTCGTTGACCGTTCTTCCGTCACCCGTCGTGACGCGTCCGATCGGCGACGGCAGTGTTCTTTCACCGAGATTCGCAAACATCGTGTAAGCCGTCGCGACCTGAAGCGGCGTCGCCTCGGCGGTGCCGAGCGCCATCGACGGCCAAGCTTTTTCGACCTTCGGGAAACCGGCCTTGGTCGCGAGATTCATCACCTTGCCGATGTTCAGTTCCATCCCGAGACCGACGGTGATCGTGTTCTTGCTCTTGACCAGCGCTTCGCGAAGCGTCATCTCTTTGTTCGAAAACGTATCGCCATAGTTGTTCGGGGCGTACATCTCGTTACCGACCATCCAGACCTTCTTCTCGTCCTTGAAGATCGTCGCCGCCGTCATCACGCGCGAATTCGCCTCGTACGCCGTACCGATCGCGGTGGCGTAAACGAACGGCTTGAACACCGAACCGGGCTGACGCATTGCACTGGTTGCGCGATTGAACTGATTCTCGAGATAGTTGCGACCACCGACCATCGCGACGATTTCGCCGGTCTTCGGCCGAATCGCGACGAGCGCCGCGTTGAGATTCCCTTTCGGCTGCTTCGGAAATCGCTTTTCTAGTTTTTCTATTCGTTGATTGACGATCTCGTACGCTTTCTTCTGAAGGTCCGGATCGATCGTCGTATAGACGCGAAGATGCTGCAGCGCTTCGGGGTCGCTTACGATCTTTGGAAGCTCTTCGATCGCGTACTGCGAAAAATAAGGCATCCCCTGAAGATCCTTTCCGACCGGCGGCGCTTTCAGTTCGAGTTTTGACCGTTTCGATTCGTCCGCCTGCTGCGGCGTGATCTCGCCCACCGAAAGCATCGAATCGAGCACCTGATTGCGCCTTTCGGTAACCCGCTGCAGGTTCTTGAAAGGGTTGTAGCGGTTCGGACTGCGGATTATGCCTGCGAGGAACGCCGCCTCGGGCAGTGTCAGTTGCGAGACGTCCTTCCCAAAATAGACGTTCGACGCCTCGCCGACTCCATAGATCGAAATCCCGTTCTGCTGGCCGAGATAGATCTGGTTGGCATAGAGCGTGAAGATCTCTTCTTTGGTCAGGCGCGTTTCAAGGATCAGCGACATAAACGCTTCTTTCGCCTTGCGCTCAAGCGTCTGTTCATTCGTCAGAAGCAAATTCTTGACGAGCTGCTGGGTTATCGACGATCCGCCTTGATTGGCGATCGGAGAGTTGTCTTCTTCCTTTTCATAACGGCGCCAGAGAGCGCGCGCGATTCCCCTGAAATTCACGCCGTAATGCTCGAAAAAAGCGCGATCTTCGGTAACCGTGATCGATTTGACGAGATGCGGCGGAAGATCGCCGAATGCCACGGCTTTGCGGCGCGCGTTCGTCTCTTCGGCGATCGAACTCAGAAGCTTTGGCTCAATTTTCGCCGCCGGGACCTCTTTTGACGCATCGTTATCGATGATCGAAGCGACCTGTTTGCGTTCCTTGTCGAACCTTACCGAAAGCGACGGAAATACCTTCGCGCCGTCGATCATCCCGGTAATGCCCGGCTCGATGTCGAGGCCGTCATTGCGGAGCGCAAAGCGGCTTCGCGACGGGTCAGCCTGATTGTTCTTTTCGATGTAGCCGGCCGACTTCAAGTACGCGATCAATTCGTCGGGCGTCAACGGTTCGCCGCCGCGGAGTGTCTTCGGCGCGGAATAGATTCCGGCGTTCTGGGTAAAGACGTCGCCGCTCAGGAGTTTGCGGTCGATCACATCTGAATACTCGAACCAAAAATAGGATACGGTAAGAAACGAGATCAGGAGCGCGAGTCCGGCAAACGACAGAGTGTAGGCATTAAAGATAAGCCGCCAGACCCGCTTGTAAATCGGGGGCTTGGGCGCTTTGATCGCCGCGATCGGATGACGCTCGCGCCAGTATTTCGGCGGCTTGCGCGGTTTGCGGCTCTGAGCTGATATCCGATTTGGCATTTTTTGGCTAGATGTATGAGAATTAGTGTGAATCCCGTGCGCTGTGGTTGCCCTTAAGATTTTAGATAATTTGATTGCTTGATGTCTAGCATTTTTCACCTTAAAGGTTGATATGAGCACTTTCCGCAACATGACCAACACGACCCGCCGGCGCTTGGTCAACGCGTCGGTGACGATCGTGTTGATGATTGCGCTCGGCGGGGTCGGCTTTCGGATGCTCGAAGGCTGGACCTGGCTTGAAAGTTTTTACATCGCGATCGAAACCGTGACCACGGTCGGCTACGGCGATCTGCCGCCGAAATCGACCGGCGGCCGGATTTTCGCGATGATCTTTATGATCCTCGGAGTCGGCACGGTCCTCTTTGCGTTGACGAGCTTGGTGCAGTCGATCGTCGAATCCGAGCTTCTTGAAGCGCTGGATATGCGCCGAAAGTCTAAAAAAATGGAAAAGCTGAACAATCATTTCATCGTCTGCGGAGCGGGCCGTGTCGGCCGCCGGATCATCCGAAACCTGTTGCGCGAAAACCTCCCGTTTGTCGTCATCGAAAGCGACGAGCGGCGGCTTGCGGAACTGGACAGCCAAAATCATCACGTTCTCGTCGGCGACGCGACACTCGAAGAGAATCTGATCCTCGCGGGCGTCCGCCACGCCCAGGGGCTGGCGACGTGTCTCCCGGACGACGCCTCGAATGTTTATGTCGTATTGACGGCCCGCGGCCTCAACGAAGATATGCACATCGTCGCGCGTGCCGTCGAAGAAGAGGCCGAACCGAAACTGATCCGCGCCGGGGCGAACCGCGTCGTCGCCCCGACGATCATCGGCAGTCAGTCGATGGCCCGCGCCCTCCTCAAACCGGCGATCGCGGATTTTATGGATTCGATCGTCGCGGAAACTCTCGACCTCGCATTCGAAGAAGTCGCCATCGGCTCCCGTTCGCCGCTCGCCGGCAAGCACCTTAAAGAGACCAATCTGAGCCGCGAGCTGAGCCTGATCGTCATCGCCATCCGGCGCAAATCAGGCGAACTCCATTTTCATCCCATCGGCGAAACCAAGATCGAAGAGGGCGACCTGCTGATCGTCGTCGGAAAGGCGGATTCGATGAAGACATTGATCGAGGACAACAAGTAGCTATGACCGAATCGACGTTCCGCCTAAAGCGTCAGACACATAATTCCGCGGCTTCGCCAATTTTCCGGACGCAAGCAACGGATCGACCGCCGTGAAGTGGCCGTGCCGGTTTTCGTGCATCCGGGCTTCGGCGAAATCGAGGCCGGTTTCGTCGTCCTTTTGGTAGCCGGTGAATTTCTGTTTGACGTTGTCGTTTTCGGGCGGGTAAGCGGCGACGGTCGATCGGGCGCTGACCGACGGAGCGAGTTCTTCGCCGAACGGCATAAAGTCACGCCGTGATATGACATTTCCCTCGCTTTCTAAATTGCCACTAGCTTCAGCTAGTGGACAAAAGCAGCAAATGACCCCGGCTTTAGCGCGGATTCGGCTAAAGCCCTGTTTCTTGGATGCCATGCCCACTAGCTGAAGCTAGTGGCAACTTTAAGACAGAAGGCAAAGCGGAGTGTTTTGACGCAAGCTCTCAAGGCCGCGGCAATTCATCAGAGCCGGATCAGCCGAAATCTAAAATCAGCTCTTGGTCTCGGTCACTTGGATCGATGGAGTTTGCGGAGCAGGCTTTTCATAGCTGGCGTCGATAAAAGTAAGGACAGGCGTTACCAATCTTTTTCCAAAATCAGTAATATATTTCGTGGCGCTTGATATGAAGATTCTCGTCACCGGCGGCAGCGGTTATCTCGGATCGCACGTCCGCGACTATTTCAATGCCGACGATTTTTCGCGGCGGTCGGGCCGCGACGTCCTTAATCTGCAGGACGCGCAGATCGCGTTCGACTACGACGTCGTCATCCATCTTGCGGCGGAGATGGACAAGTCGCCGGAGAATTCGGAGAGCATATTTCTGACGAACGTCGAGGGCACGGTCAATCTGCTGCGTTCGATGCGCGCCGGCGCCGTCTTCATATTTGCCTCGACGAAGGACGTTTACGGCCGATTCGCCGACAATTATGCGGAGGTTCCGGAAACCTGCCCGACTCTTTACGCCGGCCAGTCGCCGCTCGAATGGTCGAAACTGATCGCGGAACGCTATGTCGAATACTATGCGCATCTGAATCATTTCCGGTCGTGCATCTTCAGGCTTTCGACGCCGTACGTCAAGAATACGCCCGGGAACACGCCGAATTTCGTGACGAATTATGCCGAGGCGATCAACCAGGGCGAGCCGATTCGCTTGCCGGGATCGGGAACGCCGCGCCGCGATCTGCTTCATGCGCGGGACGTCGCGCTGGCGTGCGAGGCCTTTTCGGACTCGGTCATCAGGCATGGGCTTTACAATCTCGGAGGCGGACCAAAGAATGCCGTAACGCTGCGCGAACTTGTTGCGAAACTCGAGGAAGTTTCAGGTTTGCAGGCGATCGTCGATGAGGAAAACCCGTTGCCGATGCCGTCGCCCGCGAGTTACGTGAGCGATCTTCAGCTTGTTCGGCAGGAACTCGGCTGGGAGCCGTCGATCTCGCTCGAAGACGGGCTGATCACTCTATTTCATTGATGAAGATCGTCGTTCGCGGAACAAACTGGATCGGTGACGCGGTGATGACGATTCCGGCGCTGCGACTTCTGCGCGCTTCGTTCCCGCAAGCCGAGATCGCGCTGCTGACGCGGTCGTGGGCGGAGGGCGTCTTTCGTGACGCGGATTTTATCGACCGCATCATCGGATTCGAAGCGAGCCGCTCAAAACGCCACGACATTGCGGTTCAGAGGCGTTTGCTTCGAAGTGAGGGTTTCGATCTTGCGGTGCTCTTTACAAACTCGTTCGAATCCGCGCTGGCCGTGAGCCTTGCAAGAATTCCGGCCCGTATCGGTTACGCCAAGGAAGGCCGGGGAGTCTTTTTGACGGATGCGATCGCGATTCCCGATTGGAAGAAACAACGGCACGAGATGCATTATTATTTGAACCTCGTCGCCGAAGCCGCCCTTCGATTCGGCGGTGCGAAGACCGAACCGGACGGTTCGACCGAATTGCCCGTTTCGGAGATCAGACGAACCGCCGCGCTCGAAACTTTGCGCGCCTGCGGAATTGACGCCGACCGGCCGATCGTCGTACTCGGTGTCGGCTCGACGAATTCGAACGCAAAGCGCTGGCCGGCGTCCGGCTATGCGAGGCTGAGCGATATGTTCGCGGCGCGGTTCGGAGCAAAAACGGTGTTGCTGGGGTCAAAAGATGAGATCGGCGTCGCCGAAAAGGTTGCGGAGGCGGCCGAACACAGGCCTTTGATCCTCAGCGGGCGAACGAATCTGGCAGAGGCCGTCGCACTGCTCAGCGTCGCCGATATTATGATTTCGAACGATATGGGCTTGGCGCATGTCGCCCCGGCGGTCGGCACGAAAACACTTGTGATCTTCGGTCCGACCGACGACCGGACGACGCGCCCGATCGGTTCGGAGATCATCCGAAAACCTTTCGACTGCGCCCCGTGCATGCTGCGCGAGTGCCCGATCGATCATCGTTGTATGACGTCGATCACGCCGGAAGAAGTTTTTGAGCGCGCCGCGGCGATGCTCGGAACGCATAACCAATGATGGAAATGAACGGACAAAAAACAGTTTTTCTCGACCGCGACGGCACGCTTATCGAGGAGGTCAATTTTCTTCACCGGATCGAGGACCTTCGCTTTTTCGATTACACCGACGATGCGGTAAATCTTCTCAAATCCGCCGGATTTCGGGTGATCATCGTGACGAACCAGTCCGGGATCGGACGCGGGATCTACACCGCCGATCAGATGCACGCGATCCACGAAAGGATCCAGGAAGAGCTCACCGAAAAACTCGACGCCTTCTATTTTTGCCCGCACCTGCCCGATGCCGGCTGCGCCTGCCGCAAACCCGGACTCGGAATGATCGAGCAGGCAGCGCAGGATTTTGAAGTTGATCTCGAACGATCCTGGATGGTCGGCGACAAACTGCTCGATATCGAACTCGGATTCAACGCGGGCTTCCGAACGGCGATGGTCAGAACCGGCTACGGCGTCATCCACGGGGCGCGATTGACACGCGAACCCGACATCGTCGCCGGCGACCTGCTCGAAGCGGTCCGGTTCATCATCGATTCAGATGATCGCTGAACTTGCGGCGGCAATCGGCAACGTCACGCGAAACTCGGATCCCATATTTTCTCCTTCGCTCGCGACGCTGACCGATCCGCCGTGCATTTCGGTCAGATATCTAACGATGGCCAAACCGAGGCCGAGGCCGCCGGTTTGTCCCGTGCCGACCCGGTCCTGCCTGAACCGTTCGAAGGCGAACGGCAAAAACTCCGGCTTGATCCCGATTCCCGAATCTCGCACAACGATCTCCAGCCGTTTATCGGTCAGTCCGATCGAAACGTCGATCCGGCCGCCGGCCGGCGTGAATTTGACCGCGTTGGCGAGCAAATTCCAAAGTACCTGCCGGAGCCTGTTTGGATCGCCTTGGATCCGAATCTGCTGAGTTGCCGGTTCAATTTCGGTATTGATCGCGATCCGTTTCGATTCGGCCGACGGTTTAACCGTTTCGATCGCGCTCCGCACAAGTTCGGAGGGGTTGATGCTGACCAGTTCGAGCGTCAGTTTCCCGGAAATGATCTGGGCCACGTCAAGCAGATCGCGAATCAAACGGCTTTGATTCTCCGCTCCGCCGATGATCGTGTCGATCGCCTTTTCGCGCGTACGGTCGTCGACTTCGCCCGTTTTCAGGATCTGCGCCCAGCCAAGTATCGAGTTGAGCGGCGTCCGCAGTTCGTGCGAGATCATCGCCATAAACTCGTCGCGTTGACGGTTTGCGATTTCGGCGTCATGCCGCGCGTTCTTTTCGTTTGAAAGCAAGCGTTCGCGCTCGTCGGCATTTTTCAGGAGTTTGAGGTTTGCCTGCTGGAGTTCACCGGTTCGTTCCTCAACCCGTTTTTCGAGTCCCGCGTTCGCTTCGCGCAGCGCCAGCTCCGCCTGACCCCGTTTGCGGATCTCGAACAGCACAACGAAGATCGAAAGCCCGAGCGACGCCGTGCCCGCGGCGGTTCCGACCGTCATTATCCAATAGTTGTTCTTGAGTGTGAGCTGAAGATTATCCTCGCGGACCTTTAGAAGCCGCAATTCTTCGTTCTTGATATTGCTGACGTTCGCGCGGATGCCGTCCATCAGGTCGCGTTCTTCGACCTTTTGCATCTCCGCGACGGTGCGCTCGAGATCAAGCGTGCGCCGGTAAGCGATATAGCGCTCCGTATAACGGATCTTCTCGCGCACGCCGCGATCCAGTTCCGACAGCTGTTCGTCCTGTTCCGGATTGTCGCGAAACAGTTCGCGGAGTTCCTGCATCTTCTCGAGCGCGCTACGCTTGCCGTTTTCAAACGGCTTGAGAAACTCGTCGTTCTTGGTTATCAGAAATCCGCGCCCGCCGGTTTCGATGTCGATCGTTCCGGCAAGGGTCTGGTCAAGCCCGAGCAGTATCGTTTGAGTTTTCTTTTCCCAGTTGATCGCCTGGTCCAGCGACACGGAATTTTGATGCGCGAGATAACCGATCATCGCGAGCATCAGAAGCGCGAAAACCAGGATCCACGGCAGAGTTTTTTCCAAAACGATTGACATAATTGCTGAACCGTTTGGGGGAAACCGTCATCAGGCTACGCGTCCGAAGTCGTCTTCCAGCCGGACTATATCGTCTTCGCCGAAATAATCGCCGGTCTGCGCTTCAATGAATACGAGCAGATCTTCGGCAGGGTTCTCGACGCGATGAGCGGCGCCGACCGGGATGTCGATGCTCTCGCCCGCAGAGACTAGAATTTCTTCGCCGTTTAGTGTTACTTTAGCAGTGCCGCGGATGACGAACCAGTGCTCTGAACGCCGCGAGTGTTTTTGATAGCTCAGGCGCTTTTCCGGCAATACTTCTATTCGCTTAACTTTGAATCCTTCGCCTTCATCGAGGATCGTGTAACTTCCCCAAGGGCGTTGGTCGGAATTTTTCATACTCATCATTTATCAATCAACGCGGTTTGCAATGTCAAATCGGCATCGCACAAGAGGAACAAAGGATGTTCGAAGACGCAACCAATTGGCTGACCGAAGGCAAAATGACCCGGAAGCTTCAGAATTTGATCATCGGGCGCCTGCTTACCATATTTTTGCTGCTGGTCGCGAGTTGGGTTTGGAACAGCGGACGGCTCAAATTGTCTTTCGACGAATTCCCGCGCGATCTCTTTTTCGTCTTTCTCATCTCGGTCGGTCTAACCATCGTCTACTTTTTCGTGCTCAGGATGAGTCAGCGATACGACTGGCAGATCCGGATCCAGTTCTTTCTCGATTCCCTTCTCATCACGTGGCTCGTCTGGCGTACCGGCGATCTGACATCGCCATACATAATGCTCTACATCGTGATGATCAGCGTCGCCGGGTTGTTTCTTTCGTCAAAGGAAACGATCCTCGCGGCTGTCTGGTGCGTCTTTCTGTTTACGCTTCTGTCGATCCTAACGACCAACGAGATCCTTTTCACGTTCGGCGCAACGCCGGAAACGCGACGGGCCATTCAGATCGTGAGTTTCAACGACATCGCGTTCCTGCTGGTCGGACTTCTGGCGTCCCGACTTTCGGACCGACAGGCCTCGGGAGAAAAGCTTCTTGAAGCAAAAAAGACGCTCGCAAAACTGCAGGTTCAGCACGAGCGCATCATCGAATCGATCAGGTCCGGGCTGATCACGACCGACCTCGAAGGCCGGATATTCACCTTCAACGCCGCGGCGGCCGAGATCACGGGTTTTACTTCCGAACAGGTCATCGGAAAGCTGATCACCGAATTGATCGGCGACATCGATGTTCAGATATCGACGTCGATCGATCGCATCGATCCGCTCGAGCATCCGGCACGATTCGAAACCGACCTGACGACTCCGGACGGGATGTTCGTCCGGATCGGCTACACGATCACGCCGCTTATCAGTGAAACCGGCGATACTCCGGGGCTGATCATTACCTTTCAGGATCTGACGGAGATCCGTCGGATGGAAGAGAGCGTGCGACGCAAAGACCGGCTGGCCGCCGTCGGACGCGTCGCCGCGGGCCTCGCGCACGAGATCCGGAACCCGCTCGGGGCAATGCGCGGCGCGATCCAGGTGATGCAGATCAACACGCCGCCCGAATCGTCGAACGCCAGCCTGATGGAGATCGTGGTCCGCGAGTCGGACCGTTTGAACAAGATCATCACGAATTTCCTGACATACGCGCGGCCGAGGGTCAACAACTTTTCGGAGATCGACGTGCGTCAGGCGCTGAACGAGACCTTTCTTCTGCTGAAGCATTCTCCCGATGTTAAGGAACAACACCGTTTGACCTATGATATGCCGGACGAACCGATGATCATCTCGGCCGATCCGACACAGCTCAAACAGATCTTCTGGAATCTGTCCCGAAATGCGATGAACGCAATGCCGGACGGCGGCGAACTGAACGTCGTGACCGACAAGCCGACGGCCAACCGCGTCCGCATCGTGTTCACGGATGACGGCTGCGGGATGAAGCCCGAACAGGTGGAAAAACTCTTCGAACCGTTCGCCGAGTCGACCACCGGCGGAACCGGGCTGGGTCTTTCGATCGTCTACCAGATCGTCCGCGACCACAACGGCACGATCAATGTCCGCAGCCTTGAGAATCAGGGAACATCGATCACGGTTGAGATTCCGATCGAACCGGAACGGACCGCGCCGCCGGCCGGACAGAACGAGCGCGAATACAAATCGTCGCGACTTCAAGGTTTTCTGAACATCAAGGAATGAAATGAATCGGCCTTCAAACCGTTGAATGTTTCCGCTCCCGGCAACTTATTCCTTGATTAAGTCGAGCAAATTCTGTCAGAATAATCCAGTGTCGGCCCCCGACCGATTTTCCAACCCGCGCAGTCAAACCAAAACTCGGAATTCCTATGGCAAATCTCTTGATTGTTGATGATGAGCAAAGCTACCGTCAGCTGCTAAAGCTGGTTTTTGAGGGCGACGGCCACAATATACGGACTGCTATGAACGGGCGCGAAGCGCTCTTTATGCTCGAAGACGAAGCGGCGGATGTTATCATCTCGGACGTTAAAATGCCCGATATGGACGGCATCGAACTGCTGAACGCCGTTCGAGAGTCGCTTCCTGACGTCGGCTTCGTGCTGATGACCGCGTTTGCGACCGTTGACACCGCGCGCGAAGCGTTCAAACTCGGCGCCGACGACTTTATTCAAAAACCGTTCGATGTCGAAGAGCTGAAGGTGATCGTCAAAAAGGCGATCGAAAAGCAGGCACTGATCCACGAGAACCGCGCGTTCAAGCGGGCGCAGAGAGAGCGCGGATCGGTCCGCAACATTATCGGCGCGTCGGACAAGATGCAGGCCGTCTATCAGATGATCGAGACCGTCGCCGAGGTTCAGTCGACGGTGCTCGTGAGCGGCGAAAGCGGCACCGGAAAGGAACTTGTGGCGCGTGCGATACACGATCTCAGTCCGCGCGCCGAGAAACCGTTCGTCTCGATCAACTGCGGCGCGTTTACCGAGACCCTGCTCGAGTCCGAATTGTTCGGTTACGTGAAAGGCTCGTTCACGGGAGCGAACACGAACCGCAAGGGGCTTTTCGAAGCCGCGCACCGCGGCACGATCTTTTTGGACGAGATCGGCGAGATGTCGCCGGCGATGCAGGTCAAACTCCTTCGCGTCCTTCAGGAACGGCGCGTTCGCCCGGTCGGCGCGCACGAAGAGATCCTGATCGACGCTCGCGTCATTGCCGCGACGAACCGCGATCTGAAGCAGATGTCGAACGACGGCACTTTTCGCGAAGACCTTTTTTATCGAATTTCGGTAATTCCAATCCATCTGCCGCCGCTGCGCGATCGAAAGGAAGATATTGCGGACCTGATCGCGCATTTTGTCAAGAAATTCTGCGACCAGACGGGGCGCAGTTTGACGATCTCGCTGAAGTCGATCAGTCTGCTTGAGAATTATGCCTGGCACGGGAATGTCCGTGAACTTGAGCATACGATCGAACGCGCGGTCGCGCTTGAACGCGGCGAAGAGATCCAGCCCGAACGGCTTCCCGATCACATCACGAATTACAATCCGGCCCGTATCAACGCCGAGTTTGATTTTCCGGACGACGGCATCAATCTCACGACGCATCTCGATAATCTCGAGAAGACCTATGTCGTTGAGGCGCTCAAACGCACCGGCGGCAATCAAACCAAAGCTGCCGACATGCTGCGGATGCAGGTCCGCTCGCTGCGGCACCTCTTGGACAAGCACAGTATCCGTTCGTTGTCGGCGCAGATGCGAAGTTCGAACGATTGACAAAAACGCATTTGTATTGTGTTTTAATTAGCCCGGGCATTCGTCCGGGCTCTTTTTTTCAACCGGTTTGTTACAGATTACGCTTTAGAATCTTTTTCCCGCGAAACACACGAAACACACGAAAACATTTTGAAAGAAATGTCTTCTACCGTTTTTCGCCTATTCCGCGGACAAACAGCTTTCTATCGCGCAATCAGGGTTTATCCGGCGGCGGTCAGGTCACGCCGGCCGCTGCCGAATCGCGGCGATTGTGACGTCTTTTGTAACTTGGGACATAGCATTAGTTGTGAAAGGGTATCTCCGAATAGGCGGCAAAAAGAACTTCCGGCATACAACGCGCTCCGTAACCTGTTCTTTTAATTAACTTTCCATCTGCTTTGCCATCGTGGCACATAAGTTGCTTTGGAGACAACGCCCGAAAACGGCAAGACGTTACACCCCAAATCGAACTTCAGGAGATCGTTAACCAAAATGAAGAATCAGAAAGGCTTCTCGCTTATAGAATTATTGATCGTCGTCGTGATCATCGGAATCATCGCGGCCATCGCCATCCCCAACCTGCTTGCCGCTCGCCGTTCTGCCAACGAAGGTTCGGCTCAAGCATCGCTCCGTACGCTGCACGGTGCCCAGATGACCTACCAGTCAACCACCGGTAACGGCGATTACGGCACCCTGAGCCAACTCGGCGCCGAGAATCTCGTCGATACGCAGTTGGGACAAACAGTCGGCGCGCAAAAAAGTGGTTACAACTTCGTCGGTTGGACCGTCGCTCGAACGACGACCGCTCCGGCCAGCTTTGACCTTTATGCCGAACCGACGGTCGATCTCGGATTGACTATGACCGGATCGAAGGACTACTGCGTCTCGACAGAAGGCATTATGAAAGCGCGCTCGGCACCGGGCAACAATGCCGCTCAGGGCGCCTGTGTCGCAAACGCCGGCGGATATGCGCCGACCGGTAACTAATCGCGTCTCATCAATCATCTGGCTAGAGGCTGTCTGAAATGGCGGCCTCTTTTCCTTTTTTCTTCTTGCATATTTCTTGGATGGCACATCTCCAGAACCAGCCGACGATGTTTCCGCCGACGTTGAACGAGACGATTCCCGAGAATCATTCAGTAAAGTTGTCCGTGTCTCCTCGGCACGCGGCGCGCCAAACTGCCGAATGGACCGCCATTCAGTAATTCGGGATAAAGGCTCTTAGAAATCTTCTCTGTGTTCTCTATGTCTCTTTGGTGAATAAGTTCTCAAGAAACGCAACTTCAAGTGCCTGATGCAAAAGGATGTAACTTAGTCCGTGTTTCTTCGGCACGCCGTGCGCCAATTTGCCGATTGGACCGCTATTTCGTAGTCCGGATTTACGGAAGCTCGGCGCCTGCGTTTACGGACACCGGCACTCCCGCAAAGACGCCAAGCCGCAAAAGCCGAACCTCTCGGGACGAAAGGTTTGGCTCGATTCCAGCGCGTAATCTGGGTTGATACGATGGGCGCCGCGGAACGAATGAGCGTCGTCCGCGAGCCCTTCGCGCCCCGGCCTTCGGCGGTTGCGGTCGCTTCTCGCAGTCGGGCAAAGTGACCGAATTTGTCGCTTTTTGCGTCACACAAATCGCCTTCATTTGGTCGCACCATCGCGATGAGGATTGCGCCGCCTTGTCCAAATGTGACTGTAAGTTATTGTGTTTACGGATGTTATTTGCGCTGTTCGGACTTTGGCATACGGATTGCTGAGATAAGAACCGTCCAGAACGGGCTCCCGGCCCAAAAAAAGGAGGATCTGGCTATTATGAACACAGTAAAGAATCAAAGAGGCTTTTCGCTGATCGAGCTGCTGATCGTCGTCGTGATCATCGGAATCATCGCCGCCATTGCGGTTCCGAATCTGCTCGCCGCTCGCCGCGCGGCTAACGAAGGATCTGCCGAAGCATCACTCCGCACGATACACAGCGCGCAGGCGACGTACCAATCGACCACAGGAAACGGCAACTTCGGCTCGCTCGTCGAACTCGGCACCGACCGTTTGATCGATTCCCAACTGGCCGCGGCGTCACCTTGGAAGAGCGGATACAACTTCGCGAGCTACAAGATCGACCGCAGTACGACGGCGCCCGCCGGTTTCGATGTCTACGCCGAACCGGCCGTAGATCTCGGGCTGACGATGACCGGGTCGAAGGATTACTGCATCGCGACCGAGGGCATAATGAAATCAAGAAACGCGAGTGCCGGCACTTCGAGCCAGGGAGACTGCAGCGCCGGGAACGGCGGATATGTTCCGTCCGGTAATTAACAACAACCCCAACCCGAAAAAGCCCGGATCCGTCCGGGCTTTTTTCCGTCTTCGCCTCAAGATCAAAGACCGACGAATGCTATCGCCGGGTCAACAACTGAGTCTTCTTCGGCTGGCTGGTTTCTGAATGAATGACGTTGATTGCCAATCAGATGGTGACGCAATTCGCTACAAACAAACTCGAAGACCCCGGCTTTTGGCTTCCGGCATCGCCGACGCACCTGTAAACTATTACGCTGTCTCGGGTTATACCGATGCACTAGTTGTGGCACGGGTTTTACCCAATCGTTTTCGCCAACCCGGGCACAAGTCAGACCCCAATTAAAGATACCAAGAGGCCGTTAACCAAAATGAAAAATCAGAAAGGCTTCTCGCTCATCGAATTATTGATCGTCGTCGTGATCATCGGGATCATCGCCGCGATCGCCATCCCCAACCTGCTTGCCGCCCGTCGCTCGGCGAACGAGGGCTCGGCCCAAGCATCGCTCCGTACGCCGCACGGTGCCCTATGACCTACCAGTCGACCACAGGCAATGGCGACTACGGCACGCTGGTTCAACTCGGCACCGAAAACCTCGTCGATTCCCAACTCGGCGGCGCCAGCCCGGATACAACTTCGCGAGTTTCCACACCGACAGCACCACGACCGTTCCGGCATCGTTCAATGTTTATGCATCGGCGGTGGTCACGAGCGGTAACGCCGACGGGCAGCAAGGATTACTGCGTCGCCACCGAAGGAGTGCTCAAGACGCGGCCGGCCCTTTTCTTGGACATTAACGAAGGTCCGTGCAGCGCAGGCGCAGGCGGATTCGCGGCGACCGGAAACTAGTCGAACCCCGTTCCCCAAAACTCGCAATGACGCTGTCTGAAAAGTCTTCTCAGCGTGCGTAGCACGCGCAAGGACGATAGCACCATGCGTAGCGAAAGCGGAGCGTGTGTGGTTCGCGATATCCGAACGGAGCGTGTGTAACACGCGCAACATTCTGCAAAAGCGACAGTTACGCGTGTTACACACGCTCCGTTCCGGCTTGCCGCCCACCACGTTTCGCTTCGCTTCACGCGGTGCTATCGTCCTTGCGCGTGTTACACACGCTGAAGATCCTGATACTGATCTCTAAACAAAAAAGGTCACTGACTTTTCAGACAGCCTCATTTTCTTTTTGAGTCCGGCGACTCGTCGAAGGCCCCGGTTTCTCGTCCGACGACGCCATTTTTCCTTGGAGTCGGAAAAGAACTTGAGGACCTGATTAACATATTCGTCCCGCCAGGGTTTCCCGCCCCGGCCGCAGGCGGACTGCTAAAGCGGCAGGTGACTTCTTATTGACAGTTTTTGTCATCGGCGACTTACCAAAAACTGTAATTTAAGCGGCTGCAGCAGATCATCCGATCGACCCACACAATTTTCTTGTCGGACGTAACCTTCTGTGTTTACATAGTTTAGCGGTATTTTGCAGACCTTTGGAGCGAATGGCACGGCGATTGTATCTATCTCAGCGACCTGAGAAGGTAAAAAAAAGGACTAAAAACAAAACCAGGAGATTGTAATTGAAATGAAAAACCAGAAAGGCTTCTCGCTCATCGAACTTTTGATCGTCGTCGTTATCATCGGCATTATCGCCGCTATCGCTATCCCGAACTTGCTTGCCGCACGTCGTTCCGCTAATGAAGGATCGGCCCAGGCTTCGGTCCGCACCGTTCACGGCGCACAGATGACCTACCAGTCGACGACCGGTAACGGCAACTACGGAACGATGGTTCAGCTCGGAGCCGAAAACCTTGTTGACGGTCAGCTCGGCGCCGCTGCGCCGCAGAAGAGCGGATACAACTTCAACAGCTTTGACACGGACCGCACAACGACGGTTGCCGCGAGCTTCACCCTCAGCGCTTCGCCGGTGGTTGTTTCGGGCCTGACGCAGACGGGCAGCAAAGACTATTGTATCGCGACGGAAGGCATCATCCGCACGAGAGCGGCTTCGGCCCTCGCGGCTGCTGACGGTGACTGCACGCTTGCCAACTATGCTACCGCGACCGGTAACTAATTCGGCACTTAACCCTTGACAAAAGGTCCTGCCCGGAAACGGGCGGGACCTTTATTTTTTGTATTGATCGATCGGCCGAACATCATCCGAAACCGATGAAAAAGACTAAAAACTGATTGAAAACATTGTTTTCAAAAACGTCTCGTTATGTTATATTTCCATTGGCCATCCGGTCCAAATCCTATCCCGGCTCAAGACATTTCCCGGACTTCCGAATGAGTATTTTTCAGCAAATTGGAAAGATAACTACGATTGCGCGCAACACCTTTCGTGAGGCCGTCCGCGACCGCGTGCTTTACAACCTGATCGTCTTCGTCCTTCTGATCATCGCGGCGGCGATCTTCCTCGGCGATCTGACCGACGGTTACGAAGCGCGGACGATCGTCGATCTCGGACTCGGCGCGATGCTTCTGTTCGGCGTCTTTATCGCCATCTTCGTCGGCGTCTCGCTCGTGTCAAAGGAGATCGAGAAACGAACCATTTACGCCGTGCTGTCGAAACCGGTCGGACGCGGCCAATTCATCGTCGGACGCTACCTCGGACTTTGCCTGACGCTCCTCATCAACACCGCCGTAATGGGCGCGGGCGTGTCGGCGGCGCTGATGATCGTCGGCGGCGGCGGTCTGGAGTACAAGATCTGGGGCGCCGTTGCGCTGATCTACCTCGAACTCACGATAATTACCGGAATTGCGATACTTTTCTCTTCGTTCTCATCGCCGGCGCTTTCAGCGCTGCTGACGTTTCTCGTCTTCATCATCGGGCACTTCAGCGCGTCGCTCCGGGATTTCGCGGCGAATCTCGGCTCGGGTTCGGCCAAGGCATTCTTTGGCTTTCTCTACTACTTTCTGCCGAATCTCTCAAATTACAGCTTTATCACGAACGCCGCACACGGCGATGTTCCGCCCGCCGGGTATCTGGCGACGGTGGCACTTTACACTCTGGTCTACGCGTCGATCGTGATCGGCGTCGCGGCGCTGATCTTCAGCCGCAGAAACTTCAAGTGATGGATCGAAAAACCCGACAATTGATCTTGACCCTGGTCTTCGCCGCGATTGGTTTTGCCGCTGTTTTCGCGCTCGCGGACAGACTCGAATTGTCGCGTCCGCCGCTTCCCGAAGGGTTCGAGGATCAGGATCTTTCGCTCCAGGGCGCGCGGCTGAAAGGCTACTCGCTCGGACTAGAAGGACTCGTCGCCGACTGGTATTGGATGCAGTCGCTGCAATACATCGGCGGAAAGATTCTCCGGAATCCGCAGATCAAGGTCTCGATCGACAATCTCAACCCGTTGAATCCGAGGCTTTTGTACCCGTATCTCGACAATGCGACTTCGCTCGACCCTCGTTTCACGGCGCCATACTACTACGGCGCGGTCGTCCTGCCGGCGATCGACAAACGTCAGGCGATCCTCATCGCCGAGAAAGGCATCGCGAACAACCCGAACGAATGGCGGCTGTATCAGCATCTCGGCTTTATTTATTGGAAGCTCGAGGAATATGAAAAAGCGGCCGAGATCTACGATCGCGGCTCGAAGATCCCGGGCGCGCCTTCGTTTATGCAGGTGATGGTCGCCCGGATGAAGACCGAAGGCGGCAGCCGCGAGACCGCTCGCGCGATCTACCGGCAAATGTACGACGAGGCGGAAAACACACGCACCAAGGAGCTGGCCGAATTGCGTTTGCTTGAGCTCGATTCGTTCGATGAACGCGACGGTCTGCGTAAGGCGATCGCCACATTCAAGGAGACAAACGGCCGGTGCCCGAAAGACTGGGCGGAACTGCTGCCCGCGCTTCGCAATATCCGTTTGCCGCGAGGCCTCGCGTTCCGCGTCGACCGCAACAATGCGATCCTCGACCCGACCAACGTCCCGTACGTTCTCAACCGTGAATCGTGCGACGTCACGATCGATCTTGAAAAATCAAAGCTTCCATCCTGATCCAATATGAGTATGAAACCGGTCATCGAAATCGAAGATCTGACGAAAGACTACGAAGTCGGGTTCTGGAAAAAACGCAAGGTCCGCGCCCTCGACGGCCTCAATCTCGAGGTCCTTCCGGGCCAGATTTTCGGCTTTCTCGGCGGCAACGGCGCCGGCAAGACGACGACCATCAAACTCCTGATGTCGCTGATCTTCCCGACCCGCGGAAACGCCCGCATCCTCGGCTGCGATATTTCGGATACGGCGATGCATTCGCGAATCGGCTACTGTCCGGAGAACCCGTATTTCTACGATTATCTGACCGCGACCGAGCTGCTCAACTATTTCGGTGAACTCTTCGGGCTTGACGCCGGCGCGCGCCGGCAGAAAACAAAGGAATTGCTGACGAAGGTCGGCCTCGACGAAAAGGACTGGAACAAACAGCTGCGAAAGTTCTCGAAAGGGATGCTCCAGCGCGTCGGGCTCGCCCAGAGCCTGATCAACGATCCCGAGGTTGTTTTTCTCGACGAACCGATGTCCGGACTCGACCCGATCGGCCGCCGCGAGATCCGCGAACTGATCGCCGATCTTCGAAATAACGGGACGACCGTCTTTATGTCCACGCACATTCTTTCGGATATCGAGGCGCTTTGCGACAACGTTGCGATCCTCCGCAACGGAAAGCTGGCGGCGACCGGCAATCTCCTCGACCTGCTGACGTCGAGCGGCGAGAATCAAATGTTCGAGGTCGTCGTCAAGGGCATCGACCAGGACGGATTCCGAGCAGGCGTCGAACGCATTCCGGGCGCCGTCCTGTCATCGAAAGCCAACGGCGCGAGCGTGCAGGTGCAAACTGAACGCGACGTTGAAGCCGTAATATCGATCCTGCATAACGGCAACGGCAGTCTCGTGTCGGTTCAACCTGTCAGACAGTCGCTCGAAGAGCTTTTCGTGAAAGAAACCACCTGATCCCGCATTCCGCAAGCACATGTCGAAGCTGAAGACATTCCTGACAGGCAAGGATCTGAGCGTGACGCTCGGCGCCGACCGGCGTTCGTCGCTGACCGCGATGGTTTTCGTTGTCGCGCTTTGCGCCTTTGAGGCGTTTTACTTTCGGGGCAGTTTCAAGGAACTTCTCGGTTTCTTCGAGACGGCGGACAGTCCCGTCTTCTGGGCAATCTGTCTCGGCTACGTCATCGCGTCCGTCTATCTGCTGTTTCTTTTTGTCCTCATCACGCTTTCTTCGCGCTGGTATTACAAGGCGGCGCTCGTCGCGTTCTTCTCGTTCGCCGTTTTTGCCCAGTTCGGGTACGCCAACGCCCTCGGACGATTCATGATCGCCCAGGACCTGGTTTCGGCATTCTCCGCGACGAGCGAACAGAAGATCGACTCCGTTTTCGCGTATTCAAGTTATCTTTCGCTTCTTCCGGGCCTCGCACTGGCGATTCTCAGCGTTTTTTCAAAGCCCGCCGCGCGGATCTTCGGCGGCGGAGCGTTCAGCGGACTGGAATGTCTCGTTCATCAATCCGCTGCTGTTCGATCAAAAATTCGCCTCGAATTCCGTCGGCAACTTCTGTCTTGCCGCCGCCGATTATGTCCTGTACGACCCGGCCTTTGACCTCACACCGAAAAAGCGTGAACCGGTAGCCGCCGCGGTACCGCCCGATTCCCGTCCGGACAACAACGTTATCTTCATTTTCGACGAATCCGTTCGCGGCGACCATCTGAGTCTCAACGGCTACGGCCGCGAAACGACGCCGTATCTCGAGCAACTCGAAAGATCAAAGCTGCTCGCAAACTGGGGCATCGCCGTTTCGTCTTCAACGCTCAGCCATACGAGCTACGACGCGATGATCAGCGGCGCGACGCCGAATATGATAAGCGCGGTTCGATTCAACGGGTTGAACACGCTTCCGACAATTTTTCAGTATGCGAAGGCGATGAATTACAAAACTCATCTGATTGACGGTCAGATGAAGAAATACTGGGGCGGCAACGACGACGATCTCAATCATATCGACGATCTCGTCACTCTCGCCGACATCGACAACCCCAACCGCATCGAGGACTGGGAACTCGGAGACAAGATCACCAACGAGGACAACGAGCGCAACGAACTCAAGCAGTGGGAGATAGACACAAAGATCGCGGCGATGGTCAACGGCATTTTCTCAGGTTCGAAAGGCAATTTTATTTTCGTGTACAAGCGAGGATGCCATTTTCCTTACGAGAAGAACTATCCCGCAGATCAAGCGGTCTGGAAGCCGATCTATAAATTCCGCGAGCAGTATGAAGTTCCGCCCGCGGATCAGATCGACGCCGTCAAGAACTCCTACGACAACGCCCTGCGCTACAATCTGGACGCGTTTTTCAAGCGCCTCGCGCCCGATTACGGCAATCTGCCGAACAATACGGTTATCGTTTACACGAGCGACCACGGCGAGTCGTTCTACGCTGACGGCAGGGCCGGACACGGCGGCGAGTCGCGCGACGAGGCGATGGTTCCGTTATTCATTATCGGCGCCGATCCCGCAAAATTCGACACTGAATTCCCCGCGTCGCATGCCAACGTTTTCACGACCCTGCTTGACCTGTTCAATTTTCCTGAGGAATTGCGCGGCCGAAGTCACGCGCTGTCGCTCTTCAACGCCCGCCGCGAGAACTCGTCACCACGATTCTTCAATCCGCCAAAGGGCCAGAAAGTGAATTTCGACGAATAGACGAATCACTTGACCTTGATCGCCGTCACCTTCCACTGTATCCGGGCGCGATCGTCATCGGGCGCAAATCCCTCGATCCGGACGACGACATCCATTGTCCCACCGGGCGCGAGCGCCGGTTGCTGGGTCGGCACGACGAGCAGCGTCTTGTCCTTGACGGTCTTTCCGAACTGGTCGAGAACGGCGACGTTGATCTCAAGGCCGGTCAGCGTCCGGTCGCTGAAGTTCTTGAGGCGCCCGGCGATGTTCATCATTATGTAGCCCGTTCCGATCGGCGACTCCCAGGTCTTGTCGGTGTCGTTCTCGGCGATGACCTTCCGCGTCAGCGCCGCGAAATCCGGTGAATCTTCGCGGATCGCGCCCTCGAGCACCATCTGCTTCTGTTCCTCCATCGAAGGCTGAAGTTTCCAGATCACTGCGATACCGCCGGCGACGACCGCGACCGCGATCAGCAATGCAACCAAAAAGCCCTTATTCACAATCGTTTGCCCCCGAACACATAGACATTCGTTTCAGTTAAAAGTTCCTATCAGTTATCATTTTAGTTGAAGTCTACGAATGGTTAAACCGGCCGCTGAAATTTCTCAAATTCCGGAGTTTGTCGAAGTCGCCCTGCCGCTCCCTTTGCGCCAGACGTTCACGTACAAATTGCCCGAATCGATCGCATCGCGCGTGCAGCTCGGCGCGCGCGTTGTCGTTCCGTTCGGCAGCCGCCAGTTGACGGGCTACGTCGTCGCGCTCCACGCCGAACTCGATGCCGAACTTGCGTTCGATCCGAAATCGATCAAGACCGTCCGCGAGATCGTAGATGACGAACCGCTCGTCACTGACGAGATCCTCAAACTGACGCAATGGACCGCGGATTACTACGCTTCGAGTTGGGGCGAGGTCCTCCGCGCTTCGCTTCCGGCAGGAATCAATTCAAACATCGAACGCTCGGTCTCGTTGACGGAATCCGGGCGGGCGGAATGCGCCGCGATCGAATCGCCGAAAACGAACAAACAGCAAATCCTCGCAGAACTTTCGGCGAACGGTGAAACGCCGCAAAAGTATTTCGAAAAGAAACTCGGCAAAGACGCGGCGGCGCGCGCGCTTCGCGATCTGGCGAACCTCGGTCGTGTGTCACTGGAACATAAGTCGGTCAATGCGGCGGTCAGCCGAAAAACACGCCGCGCGGTCCGGGCAACCGACGTCAACCGCATGGAACTGACACTTTCGGCCCCTCAGGTTCGCGTTTTGAAGGTTCTCGACGAACACGGCGATGTATATTTGCAGGAACTGCTCGAGTCGGCCGCAGTCAGCGTCTCGCCGATCCGAACGCTCGCAAAACTAGGGCTGATCGAGATCTTTGAAAAGGAATCGCTTCGGGATCCGTTTCGTGATTCGAGCGTTCCGAACTACGGGCCGATCACTTTGACGGCGGGACAAAAGGAGGTCTTCGAACGGATCGACGCCGCGCAAAAATCCGGCGCGTACAAGGCCTTCTTGCTCCACGGAGTGACCGGCAGCGGTAAGACCGAGATCTACATCAGGGCGATGAATTCCGCCCGCGAAAGCGGACGGTCGGCTTTGATGCTCGTCCCCGAGATCGCGCTCACGCCCGTTTTTTCGAAACGGCTGCGAGCCGTTTTCGGCAATGACGTGGCGATCCTTCATTCCAATCTATCGGCGGGCGAACGGTTCGACGAATGGCGGCGAATCAGGCGCGGCGACGCGCGGATCGTGATCGGAACGCGTTCGGCGGTTTTCGCACCGCTCGACAACATCGGTCTTTTGATCGTCGACGAGGAACACGACGCTTCGTACCGGCAAAACGAATCGCCGTATTACAACGGACGCGACGTGGCCGTCGTTCGCGCGAGTTTCGCAAACGCTGTCGTCGTGCTCGGTTCGGCGACACCCGCGCTTGAGACGTTTCGCAATTCGGAGATCGGAAAATACGAGTACCTGGGCCTTCCGGAACGCATCGGCAACCGCCCGATGGCCGCCGCCGAGATCGTCGATATGCGGAAACTCTTCCGCACGGCGGGCAAAGACCTTTCCTTTTCGGCGGAATTGATCGCGGCAATCGAGGAAACCCACGCCAAGGGCGAACAATCGATAATTCTTCTGAATCGGCGGGGTTTTTCGCAATTCGTGCTCTGCCGGAGCTGCGGCGAGGCGGTGCGGTGCCGCAACTGCGACATCACGCTCACCTATCACCGGCGGGATTCAAAACTTGTCTGCCATTATTGCAGCCACCACGAAAGGGTCCCGCAGGTCTGTCCGAAATGCGAGAGCAAATATCTCTATTTTATGGGCGACGGAACCGAACAGATCGAGGATCAGCTCAAAAAGCGCTTCTCGCATCTGCGGATCACGCGCGTCGACCGCGACACGACGGCGCGGCGGCAGGATATGGAATCCATTCTTGACGAATTCAGTCGCGGCGCGATCGATATGCTCGTCGGGACGCAAATGCTCGCCAAGGGTCACGATTTTCACAACGTCACGCTGGTCGGCGTGATCTCGGTCGATGCCGGACTGGCGATGCCCGATTTTCGGTCGGCCGAACGCACGTTTCAGCTTCTGACTCAGGTCGCGGGCCGCGCCGGCCGCGGCGAACTCCCGGGACGGGTGATCATCCAAACCTACTATCCCGAACACTATGCTCTGCGGCACGCCAATTCGCAGAATTATTTCGATTTTTACGCGGTCGAGGTTGAGTTTCGCCGCCGGCTCGGATACCCGCCGTTCGTATCGCTCGCGGCGATCCTGATCAAGCACCCGAATTATGCCTACGCGTTCGACAACGCGCAGATTCTGAAGGAATGTCTCGTCAAATCGAATCGCGACAATGCCTGCCGCATCCTCGGGCCGGCGCCCGCGCCGCTTTCGCGTTTGAAGAACGAATTCCGCCTCCAGATCCTCGTCAAGGCCACAAACCGCGCGGCACTTCGCGAAACTCTCGATTTCGCGCTCGTCGCTGCGCAGGAACGCTTCTGCGATCTGAGGATCGTCAACGTCGAGATCGACCCTCTGAGTCTGCTTTAACTCAAATTGCGACCTGGTTTGGAGAATTTCGTTCCCGCGAAACACGCGAAATACGCGAAAGTTAGCAGAAAATGACCTTTTTTCGCTTGTTTCGCGGGCAAACCAGTTCGTTGCCCGCGAATCTTCGCCAATTTTCGCGAATTCGCTTCTTAATCCCGATCGACAACCATTCAACCCGGTTTTTCCCGCGAAACACGCGAAATAGGCGAAAAGCTGGCAGAAGATGACCTCTTTTAGCGTTTTTCGCGTATTTCGCGGGCAATGAACTGGTTTGCCCGCGAATCTTCGCCAATTTTCGCTAATTCATTTCCCGAAGCCAATCGCCCGCTCGGTGCAACTCGGATTTCGCCGATCCGACCGCTTTCGGAGCCCGCGGTTTCGAATTCTGATTTAATTTTCACCGGGGATCGAACCGGATCTGCGAGTAGATCTCGCTGAGCGCGATCTTGCAGTTGATCGAGTCGAGCGAAATGACATCGTCGCGGACGGTGTAAATCTTGTAAATCCATTGATTTACGGTCTGTTTGTGGTAATGCTCGACGCGCATCTCCTCTTCTTTTACCAGAACGATCTCTTTGACGCTGTCGACGGCGAGATATCGGTCAAGTTTCTCGGTTTTGTCCTGGTGGAGCGTTGAACGCGACATTATCTCGACGATCACCGACGGATTGGTCAGGAGATCGAGTTCCTTTCCTTCAAACGTCGGTTCGCCGCTGACGACGATCACGTCCGGATAGCAGTAGTCGTTCGCCGACATCTTGACGCGCATATCGTTGACGTAGACTTCCTTTCCCTGCCCGCGGATGCGGCTTCCGATGGCTATCGTCGTATTGCTGCCGATCAGATTGTGGCGGCGGCTTGACCCCGACGGACCCGAGGCCCGGTCCTTTTTGCCTGAATCACGGCGTTCGAAACGCAAATAATCTTCGGCGGTGTAAATTTTGTCAGATTGCGATAAAATTTTCTCACTCATAAGTCTGGTGTTCCTTGATCGAAAGTTATTTGGTCGGGGTCGTAGAAAGATTTCTGGACAAACTGCTTCAGTAGTTTGGATAAGAGATTATAGACTTTCCGGGGGCGAATTTAAATATCTTTATTCACTTTATGAAACTGACCGAAATTGCTTCGCTGACAAACTCCGCGATCGACCGCGGCGACCCGGATCTCGAGATCGCCGGCGCTGCCGGACTCGGCCTTGCCGGTCCCGGAGACGTGACCTTTTTGGCAAATCCGAAATACACGCCGCAGATCAGCGAGACAAGCGCGTCGGCGATCTTCTTGAATGAAAAGGAGCAGATCGAACGTACGGACATCGCGGTCTTGCGGGCGAAGGATCCTTATTTGGCTTATACCCGGGCGCTTCGGGCGTTTCATCCGGCGGCGCCAAATCGGGCCGGGAGACATCCGTCGGCGGTAGTTGACGATACGGCGGTGGTCGCCGCCTCGGTCGAGGTCGGCGCAAACGCCGTCGTCGGGAAAAACTGCGTCGTCGGCGAAAATGTTACGATATTTCCGAACGTGACGCTGTACGACGGCGTCAGGGTCGGCGACGACACAGTTCTGCATTCCGGCGTCGCGGTGCGTGAGAATTGCGAGATCGGCGCGCGATGCGTGGTCCACAACAACACGACGATCGGTTCCGACGGTTTCGGATATGCCAAGGACGAAGATCGCCGCTGGCTGAAGATCCCGCAGATCGGCCGGGTCGTGCTCGAGGACGACGTCGAGATCGGCGCCAATTCGGCGATCGATTGCGCGTCGGTCGGCGAGACGAGGATCAAGCGCGGCGCGAAGATCGACAATCTCGTGCAAATCGGGCATTCGTGTACGGTTGAGGAGGACGCGCTCATTTGCTCGCAGACCGGACTCGCCGGCAGTTCCGTCATCGGCAAGCGCGTCATACTGGCGGGTCAGGTCGGCATCGCCGGGCATCTTCGGATCGGCGACGACGCCGTTTTGACGGCGAAATCCGCAACCTCGCACGACGTCGAAGCGGGCAAGATAATCTCCGGCGTTCCGGGATTCGATAATCGGGACTGGCTCCGCTCGACCGCGGCCTTCCGGCGGCTCGGCGAGATCGCCCGAACGGTTCGTGAACTTGAGAAACGCGTCGCGAAGATGCTCGAATCCAAAGCTCAGGACTGAAGATGTGAGATCCCAATGGAAAAGAGGCTGTCTGAAAAGTCAGTGACCTTTATTGTTTAAGGATCAAGATTAGGATCTTCGGCGTGTGTAACACGCGCAAGGACGATAGCACCACGTGAAGCGAAACGAAACGTGGTGTTATCGTCCTTGCGCATGCTACGCACGCTGAGAAGACTTTTCAGGCAGCCTCTTTGCGTTACGATTGATTGCGCCTGAAGAAGCGGTTACTCAGCCTTCGCCGCCTGCGGCTTGTCCTGCATCAGTTCAAGCGCCTTCTTCAGCTGAATGTCTTCCAGCACCTTCGGCTGCTCGACTTTCGGAGCGGGCGTCGGCGATGGGTTCGGTTGCTGATTATTCTCGTCCTGCTGATCGACGAGGTCTTCGACCTCAAGCGGTTCCGGGGTTTCGGGACGCTTCACCTCGACAGACGGCTTCACGCCCGAATTGGCGCGTTCATCAGCCAGAAACGGTTTCCCTTCGGCGGACGCCCACTTCGCGATCGTCAGCAAAAGGCCGTCGCCGCTGTTTTTCAAAGTAAAAAGTTTCTGTTCGGTTCCGGCGCCGAAACTGCGTTCGCCGACAACTTCACCGCGTTTTCGTTCGAGAAACGCCGACGCGACCACTTCTCCGGCGCCCGCGGTCCCGATATCTATCAGGGCCGAAACGTTGCCGTCAAACAAAAACTTTTCCGGGTCGGCCGTAAACGTCTTGACCGGCTTGTTCTCGCGTCCGATCACCTGCGCCAGCGTGCCGTCCTTGATAAAGAGATTGGCGACGCCGACAGCCTCGTCAATGGAGCCTGATGCTACTCCCCGCAAATCTAGAATGATCTTCTGAATTCCCTGCTTCGTCAGCGACTGGACCTGGGTGCGGACATCGTTCGCTTCGCCGCTTTCGAGGCTATAGATCTTGATGACCCCGACCTTTCCGGCTTCAACCCTCGATTCCGCCTTCGGGATCTGATAATTACCGCGGGTTACGGTCAGCGTCTGCGGTTTTGCACCGGCCCGCAGAACGCGGACCTTTACGCCCGAACCCGGTTCGCCGAGCATCAACTGACGGGCGTCATAGAGCGAAATGTCACGCGTCGCCTTGTTTTCGATATACTCGATGACGTCGCCGGTCTTGAGGCCGGCCTTGTCGGCCGGCGAATCCTTGATCACCGAAACCACGTACAGATACGAGGAGATCGAAGAAAATTCGGCGCCGACGCCGGCGAGCGTGTTCTGCTTGTTCGCCTGGAAATCTTTCACCTGATCCGCAGTCAGGAATGACGAATACGGATCAAGGGCAGACGGCAGTCCGCGAAGGGCGCCGTTCCGAACCCTTTCGAGATTCGGTTCGTCGACATAATCGTTCTGAATATGCTGGAGCACCGACTCGAAAATCCGCATCTGCGCGCCCGCGTCGTTGATCGACTGCTGCGCGAACGAACCGAGGATTCCCCCGACCAGCGCATACGAAGCGATGGCTGCCGAAATAAAAGCGATGATAATTTTTCCGCGAAATGACATAATGCTTTGGTTGGTCAATCGAAAGCCTCTTACTTCGAATTGTTCTTCGATACGTCACGACGCTAAACGATCAACAATTCGCAATTAACGAAAGTCTTACGATTATCTATTATCCAGGGTTTCCGTGCAACGAAAAGAAATTACTAATTCCGAAGCATTTGCAGATATTTCTCGCGCCCCGGCCAGCGGCCGGATCGTCGCTCTCGACATCGGAACCCGTAATGTCGGAGTCGCCGTCTGCGACGAGCTTCAGTTCACTATCCGCGCCGTCCGAACCATCAAACGTACCAACTGGAAAGCGCTTCTCGCCGAAACCCGGAACATACTAAGCGAGTTTGATGCCGGCGCGCTGGTTTTGGGTTTGCCGCTCAACTTCGACGGCAGCGAAAGTGAGATGACGGCCGATGTCCGCCGGCTCGCCCGAAACTATTCCCTCTCGATCGAAACTCCGGTTTTTCTTCAGGACGAACGGGTTACGTCGATCGCCGCACGGGAAAATCTGCACGAACGCGGTCACAGTCTGAAAGAGATCTTCAAGCGCGTTGACGCGGAAGCCGCGGCGATCATCCTGAGCGACTTCCTCGACCTCAAACGAAACTCTACTTCCTGACCAACGCCGTCACGCTTTTCGCATCCGCTTTGACGGCTTCGCTCGAAAACGGAAAGATCATCGGGCTTCCCGTCCGCCAGGCATCGAACTGGTCCTTCCAGTGCGGGCTCGACGGATCGCCCGATTGGCCGAGCGGGATGACGTGCCGCGTCGCGTCCCAGTTTCCGGGGCTCGCGATGTGGCGCATCGAAACGTACGGTCCGACGTTCGGAGTTTGGCCGCTGCCGTTGACGTTTGTGAACCGCGCCTGAAACTGCGCCCCGATGAGCGGTACTCCAGCGAGCGGATGCTGAAATCCCGCGACGAAGACGTTGCCCCAGCGCCACAGGGTCTCGTCCGGTCCAAGTCGTTGCGCCTGCGACAACGCGGCTTTCGATTCCGCGTCGCAGGTCTTGAGCAATTCGTCGTAACCGGCAAAACCATTCGGCAGCCAGCGTGCCGAATTCTCCTTGAATATCCAATAAAGCAATCGCTCACGAACGACGGCCGTCGGCACCGGTTTGTTGTCGGCGGCGATCTTGGTCGCGACGCAGTTGCGTATCTCGTTGACGACGACGGCGGCCTTCGAATCGGCGGTCGTTCTTCCGTCCCAACCTCGCAGAACCGCAATTGTCTCCGCAGACGCCGCGCCGCGTCCGACGATCTCGCGCGCGAGGGTCGAAAACGGAAAGTTGAAGACGTCGTGCTGGACGTCGCGCACGTCGTTCATCGAAACCTTCTTGTTCGCGTTGAGAAGGTCATATATGCGCCGCGCACGCCAAGGATTCGCGGCGTCGCGGGAGATCAGGTCAAAATACTTGTAATCGGTTCCGACGATCCGCTGATTCGCCGTCACGATAAAGCCTTCCGGCGGATTGTACAGATGCGGCAGCTCCGCGAACGGAATGAACCCGACCCAGTCGCCGGCGTTCGTCGATCCGTCGTACGGCAGCGCGCCGGTTCCGGTTCGCCGGATCGGCACTCGCCCGGCCGCGTACCAGCCGATATTTCCGGCGACGTCGGCGAACACAAAGTTCTGCATCGCTCCGCCGTAGGTTTTTAGCGATGACTGAAAATCATTCCAGTTTTTTGCTCGGTTCAAGCGGAAGAACGCCTCGAATTCCTGGTTCTTCGGGTCGCGCGCGGTCCATTTCAGCGCAAACTTCTGACCTATCTCGTCGGTAATGACGACTCCGTTGCGGGTCTCGACGACTTCATAGACTTCGGTTTCGGTCTCCGGTTTAAGCGGCGACTTTCGTATCTTGATCTCTTCCTTGCGGACGAGGGGCGCGACGAATCCCTTTTCGGTTTTGTATTTGCCTTCGGCATTGAATTCCTCGCGATAAAGGTCCTGAACGTCCGGGCCGACGTTGGTCGCGCCCCAGGCGATCGTTTCGTTGTGTCCGAGGACGATTCCCGGGACTCCCGGAAACGTCACGCCCGAAACACGCATCGTCGGCGTCGAAAGATGCGACAGGTACCAGATTCCCGGCGCCGCCGGCGCAAGGTGCGGATCATTTGCCAGAAGCGGCTTGCCGTCGAGCGTTCGCTTGCCTGAAATGACCCAATTGTTGCTGGCCGCAAGATCCTCGGCATAAAATCCGGCGCGTTCGAGCGAACTGCGTCTCAGTCCGTCTTCCCGTTCGGCGAGCTTCATCATCGCTGCCATCGCTTCCGGATCCGTTCCTGAACCCGATTTGACCCGCGCACGGTTTGAATCTTTTCCAAAAAGAACAACGTCGTAAGGCGTGACCTGATTCGTCAGATCGGCGATCTTTTCGGATGTCAGCGATTGGAACGAAGCCCGTATCAGGTCTTGGCGCCAGGTCGAACTCAATCCGTCGGCAAGGATCTTTCCGACGGCGATCGTATCCGTCGGCTGCCAATCGCGCGGACGGTATTGCAGGATTCGGAACTCGACCGGCAATTTGTCGTCGGCGAGCGTCGCGATGTAGGCGTTTACGCCGCGTGAATAGTCTTCAAGCGCTTTCTTCAATCCCGGATCGAGCGTCGCCATACTGTCTTCGGCGATCTTCACGAATCCATAGCGGCGCCAGCGTTTGTCCTCTTCGAGGACGGGGCGGCCAAAGATCTCGGCGAGTTCCCCGCGCGCGACCCGTCGCAAAAAGTCCATTTGCCAAAGCCGGTCGGAAGCGGTCACAAACCCCTGCGCAAAATAAAGATCGGCGTCGTTCGATGCTTCGATGAACGGGATCGATCGGTCGTCGCGGCGGACGGTAACTTTTCCCTGAATGCCTTCAACCGCAATGGTTTGTTCGGTCTGGACCGTGGTCGTCTGTGCGGGAACCATGGCCGAAACTGCCAGGATAACTGATAAGATCGAAAGGTTCGTTAGTTTCATATTGACTGGATGAATTTACTATTTTGAGCTTTCAATTTACCATTTAGTAGCTTTTATGGAAATCGAAATAGCCGTCGCGGTCTTTCTTCTCGTCGCAATCGTGTTTTTGGCGACCGTTGATATGGCATTCTCACAACTTTCGGACGTCAGCCTCAGGCGTCTTTTGGCAGACCTCGAAGAACACCCGCGCAAGTCCACCTTCGATTTTCTCCAACAGATCCTCGAAAACCGTCCGCGTTTCAGATTCGCGCTTTCAGCCACGATACAGATCCTGCTGATCCTGTTTTCGGTGCTCGTGACGGTCATCGTGCTTCGATTCTATCTCGGACACGCCGAACTTCTCGGCTATTCGATCCTGATCGGGCTGACGCTGTCGGTGCTGTTTCGGCAGATCATCCCCTGGCTTTTGACGCGGAACGATCCAGAAAAGAAGCTGCTTTTCCTGCTTCCGTTCGTTCGGCCGCTGTACGAGATCGTGCCGTTCGTCGCCGATCCGGTGGAGCCGTCGTTCCGCGGCAAGATCCAGACGTCGCTTGAGCATTCTTTGTCGCCCAACGTTCCTACCGAAGCCGAAAGGGAGGACGCCGCCGACGATTTTCAGGCATTGATGGAGGTCGGCGAGGCCGAAGGCATCATCGAAGGGAGCGAGCGCGAACTGATCGAAACGATGGTCGAGTTCTCCGAAACGCGGGCGGGCGAGATCATGACGCCGCGGACCGAGATCTGCGCGCTTCCGGTGACCGCGACCGTACGCCAGGCGCGCGACCTGATCAACGAGGAAAAGTATTCGAGAATGCCGGTTTACCGCGACACGATCGATAATATCGAAGGAGTGATCTACGTTCGCGACCTTCTTCAGGCGTGGGCCGACGGCAAGGAAGATGAAACCATCGCCTCCCATTTGCGTTCGGCGTACTTCGTCCCGGAAACGAAATCAGCCGCGGATCTCCTGAAATCGATGCAGATGAACCACGTTCAGATCGCCGTCGTGGTCGATGAATACGGCGGAATTGCCGGGCTCGTGACCGTCGAGGACATCGTCGAAGAGATCGTCGGCGAGATCGAGGACGAGGACATCGAAGAAGAAGAGATCGTCGAGATAATCGAGGGCGACGACGGCCATTTTGAGCTTCCGGCATCGGTCGAAATTCCAAAGATCGAGAAGATCTTCGGCATTGAGATCGACGAAGACGAAGTCACGACGATCGCCGGACTGGTTATCAGCGAGACCGGCTATGTCCCTAAAGTAGGTGAGAAGGTAAGGCTCCACGGTCTTGAAGTCGAGATCCTCGAAGCCGACGAAAAGCGGCTGAATCGGTTGAAAATACGCCGTTTCATAGAATCTGACGAGACTGATTCGTCCGCTGAATAGGGTCATCGTTCCTGATTGCAGGAGTCGGACGAAATTTGCATCGTTTCTTGCCGCCGTCGGCGTTTGCGCCTCAAATCGACTGTGATACTCTTTTTCCATAACAATCAAACGGCGTTTCCATATCGGAAACGCGACGACGGAACCATAAAGGGTTCAATCATTTGAAAGGAGCAATACTATGGCTATCAGACTTGGCGACACGGCCCCGGATTTCACCGCGGAAACAACTCAGGGAACGCTGAATTTTCACGAATGGCTCGGCGACAGTTGGGGGGTTCTGTTCTCGCATCCGAAAGACTACACGCCCGTATGCACGACCGAACTCGGAATGGCGGCGCGGCTCAAGCCCGAATTCGATAAGCGCAACGTTAAGGTGATGGGACTCAGCGTCGATTCGCTCGCCTCTCATATCGATTGGGAAAAGGACATCGAAGAAACTCAGGGAACGGCCGTCAACTTTCCGATGATCGCGGATGCCGACCGCAAGGTCTCTGACCTTTACGATATGATCCATCCGAACGCCAGCGACACGTTCACCGTCCGCTCGGTCTTCGTTATCGGACCGGATAAAAAGGTCAAACTCACGCTGACGTATCCGGCAAGCACGGGACGCAATTTCGACGAGATTCTGCGCGTCATCGACTCGCTTCAGTTGACGGCGAACTACAGCGTCGCGACTCCTGTCAACTGGAACGACGGCGACGACTGCATAATCGTTCCGGCGCTTTCGAACGAAGCCGCCAAAGAGAAGTTCCCGGCCGGTTGGACCGAATTGAAGCCGTATCTGCGGATGACAAAACAGCCGAACAAGTAACAATTTTCGGGATCGGGGTGAGGTTTCGGTTGTTCGAAACCTCGTTTATAAATTGAAAAAAGAGGAAACAAAATTCTGCGAACGCTGCGGCAAGGAGTTTTCTTGCGGCGCAAGCTCCGGCGATTGCCGGTGTTTCGGCATTCGACTGAGCGAGAGGGCGCTATCAGAATTGAGGCGAAGTTTTTCGAGTTGTTTGTGCTTTGATTGTCTGAATGAGTTCTCGCACACCAGGGAGGAAATTCATCGTGAGCAACGACAAACAGCTTGAGCGTTGGAAACGGGTCAGATCGAAAGGCCCGGTGTTTTTTATTGGGGTCTACGGTTTTGTTTGGGGCGTCCTGATGATGGCGGTAATGTGTCTCTTTCAGTTCATCATCAGCCGGCTTTCGCCGGGACGGGATATCGAGGATTTTTTCCTTCCGGTCAATCTCGGCATTTACTTTGGTATTTTCATTGTCGTCGGCCTCGGTTGGGCGACGGTCAATTGGTTCGTGAATGAGCGCAGGTTCGCAAAAGCGAAGGGCGACGCGGCAACCGAAGAATAAAATGGTGAAGAAAAAGAGCAAGTTCCTGTCAGGCAAACGGATCGACCCGACGCCGATCAACAACAAGACCAATCTCGCCGATCTCATCGACGAGTCGTTCATGGCGTACAATGCCGCGCGTCTTCGCGAGGCGTGTCAGCTTTTCACGAAGAAGATGCTCGAACCGGACGTGACGATCGGCGTCACGCTGACGGGTGCGCTGACACCGGCCGGACTCGGGATCTCGGCGCTGATCCCCCTTATCAAGGCGGGCTTCATCGACTGGATCATTTCGACCGGCGCGAATCTTTACCACGACACGCATTTCGGAATCGGGCTTTCGCTGCATCAGGGCGACGCGAAACTTGACGACCGCATTCTCCGTGATGAAGAGGTCGTCCGGATCTTCGACATCTTTTTCGATTACTCGGTGCTGCTCGACACCGACGAGTTTTTCCGACGTCTGATCGAACACGACGAGTTTCAGAAACCGATGAGTTCGGCGGAGTTCCACTATCTCGCGGGCAAATACATCCGCGAACGCGAAAAGAAGCTTGGGATCAAGGAAAAATCGCTTCTCGCCGTTGCGTATGAATTCGGAGTTCCCGTTTACACGTCGTCGCCCGGCGATTCGTCGATCGGAATGAACATCGCCGCCAAGGAACTCCAGGGCGGCAAACTGGTGCTCAATCCGAATCTTGACGTCAACGAAACGGCGTCGATCGTGCTCGCCGCCAAAAGGGGCGTCGTCCACACCGGGAAAAAGCAAAAGAAGGGCGGAAAGTCCGCGATCTTCATCCTCGGAGGCGGAAGTCCGAAGAACTTCGCGCTGCAGACCGAACCGCAGATCCAGGAAGTTCTGGGCATCGACGAAAAGGGGCACGATTATTTTCTCCAGGTCACGGACGCGCGTCCCGACACGGGCGGACTTTCAGGCGCCACGCCGGCCGAGGCGGTAAGCTGGGGAAAGGTCGATCCCGACAAACTGCCGGACGCGGTCGTCGCGTATGTCGATTCAACCGTCGCGCTGCCGCTGATCACGGCGTACGCGCTCGCCCGTCACGAACCGCGCGAACCGAGGCGTCTTTATGACCGCCGCGACGAGTTTATGGGACTTTTGAAGAAGGAATACGACAAATCGACGCGGCGATAGTCAGTAAGAGCGATTCGCAAGAGTAACGCCTTCAGGCGTTATGTTTCCCCGGCGCGAAACGCCTCAAGGCGTCACTCTTGTTCACTGAAATTATGAAACTCCAGGCTGAACTGAATGATGAAAGGCACGAGGTCGAAATCCGGCGCGACGGCGAGCGGGTGTTCGCGCGCGTCGACGACCGCGAGTACGACCTTGAAGCCTCCGAGGTCGAACCCAACGTCTATTTAATGAAATCCGGCGGCCGAATCCACGAGGTTTACGTCGCGCCGAACGGCATCGTCAACATCGGAAATCATCAGCTCGAAATCAAGCTTTTCGACCCGAAACGCCTCCGCGGCTCGGGTGCGACCGAAGAGAGCGCGGAGGGGATTGCCGAAATAAAGACGGCGATGCCCGGCAAACTTGTCCGCGTTCTGGTCAAAGCCGGTGACGAGGTAAAGCACGGCGACGGCGTCGTCGTCGTCGAAGCGATGAAGATGCAGAATGAAATGAAGTCTCCGAAGGACGGCGTCGTGCGAGAGATCAGATTCGCGGAAGGTTCGACCGTCAACTCGGGCGACGTTTTGGCGGTGATCGAATGAACCGGGATTCGGGATTCAAAATATTCAAAATTCAAGATTCAAGATATTCAAGATTCAAGATTCAAGGACATAGGCCTTGTCTGAACCCCGCAAACGGCGCTGATTCGGTTGCAATCCGGGCGGCAAGCCGCATTGAATCGCGCAAATCCGAAACACCTAATCCGAATCCGAATTCAACGCTAAATCCGAAATCCCCAGTCGCAAATCCCAAATCCCAAATCCCAAATCCCAAATCCCGCATCCCAACTCACTCCAGCCCGTGCCGTTTGATGATCCCGTAGAGTCTCGGACGATACACGTTGAGCAATTTCGAGGCGGCCTGTTTGTTGCCGCCGGTCTTCGTCAAAACGGCCCGCACGATGCCTTTTTCGAGCAGGTCGAAAACGTCTCTATTTTCGTCGTCGAACGGCGGATCCGGAAGATTCGCGATCACGTTTCGGCCGATCTCATCGAAAAACTCGTCCCCCGAAAGTCCGCTCGCGAGCATACTGAGCCGGACCCGCGCCCCTTCACCGGTCGCCACAGCGGCCCGGTCCATACCCGGAATCCGTAGATCCGTAATGCTGTCAGATTTGCAGAGCAGGACCGCGCGTTCGATCGAATGCTGGAGTTCGCGGACGTTCCCGCGCCATGTGTAATTCAGCATCTGGTCGAAGGCGGTTTGGGCGAAACCGATGACCGGCCGGTGATACTTCGCGGCATAGTGCTCGAGAAAATGTTCGGCAAGCGCGGGAACGTCTTCCATCCGGTCCCGCAGCGGCGGAATTCGGATCTCGATCGTGTTGATGCGGTAAAAAAGGTCTTCACGCAGCAATCCGTCCGCGATCGCCTGCATCGGGTCGCGGTTTGTCGCCGAAATGAGCCTGAAATCGGCATCCTGCGGCGCGTCGCTCCCGACGCTGTAATAGACCCGCTCCTGAAGAACCCTGAGCAGTTTCGGCTGCAGTTCGACCGGCATTTCGGCGATCTCATCGAGTAACAGACTTCCCTTCGCAGCCTGTCCGATGAAACCCGTCTTGTCGCTCGTCGCGCCGGTGAACGACCCTTTTGTATGGCCGAAAAGCTGCGATTCGATGAGGTCCTTGGGCAGTGCGGAGCAATTGACTTTCACGAACGCCTTTTTCGAACGGAGGCTCTTGTAATGGATCGCGTTGGCGATAACTTCCTTGCCGGTGCCGGATTCGCCGAGGATAAGAATGTTCGCGTCCGTGTCGGCAACGCTCTCGATTATCTCGTAAATATCCTGCATCGCGCGGCTGCCGCCGATGATCCCTTCGTACGAGGCGCGGCTCGCGAGTCGTCCGCGCAGTTCCCGGATCTCGCGCTTTTGCTGTTTTCGCTCGACCGCTTTTTCAACGAGAACTCGCAGATCTTCGAATTTTACGGGCTTTTCAACATAATAAAAGGCTCCTGCCTTGGTCGCCTCGATGGCCTTATCGACCGAACCGAACGCCGTGATCATAATGACCTCGGTGTCGGGTGACGATTCCTTGAGCGCCCTGACGATCTCGATGCCGTTGGTATCGGGCAAGTTATAATCGGTCAGGACGATGTCAAACTCCGTTTCTTTGAGTAGTTCGATCGCCTCCGCGCCGCGCTCGGCCGTTTTTACCGCGAACCCGTCGCTTTCGAGGCGAAACCTCATCAGATCGAGTGTCGACGCGTCATCGTCGATGATCAATGCCTTAAACTTCATTGATCGCATTGTATCAAAATAATGCACCTATACCATCCGCCGTGTTGCCGCTTTCCTTCAGAAGATTCCAAATTGCACAAGAGTTTCCGAGGTTGAGTAAAAACGTGCGGTTCCCGCTCGGCTTTTTGTTATGCGGTTGGCAGCAGAGTCTGTACCCGAACGCTTGGGGCCCGCTTTGCTTTCTGTCTTGACGTTGGAGGCTGTCTGAAAGGACTTCTCCGCGTGCGCAGCATACGTTAGGCCGATAGCACCACGTTCCGCTTCGCTTCACGTGGTGCTATCGGCCTGGCGCGTGCTGCGCACGCAGAAGATCCGAATCTCTAACCGCGGACCTTCAACTCCGCCGCTTTCTGGACCAGTCCCATAAACTCGCTCCGGTAGGCCTTCAGATCATTTCCACGGGCGGCGTCGGCCATCCGCCAGACGGAGTCGAGATTCGCTTTGCCTTTATATTTCGAGTCTCGCAAAACCATTCCGAATGCCGCCACGGCAGAAGCGAAACGAAGGTTTTCAGAAGCGTTCTCGAATCCGGACTGACGGTCGAGCAGACCCATCGTAAGCAGTTTGCTCTCAGTTCCGTCCGGGTCCTTGTAGCGGAGCTTGACCGTCAACAACTCGTCGCGAAACGTCGTTTCGGACGGCTCGACGCGCCCGTACCGCAACTCGCCGGCGCCCGGATTTTCGATCTTTACTCCTACGGGAACTATCTCGTAAAGCGCCGTCACCGAATGCCCCGCGCCGATCTCGCCCGCGTCCTTCTGATCGTCCTCGAAGTCCCGGTTGGCCAGCAAACGGTTCTCATAGCCGATAAGTCGGTAGCCCGCGACCTTTGCTGGATTGAACTCGACCTGGATCTTGACGTCTTTCGCGATGGCATAAAGCGTTCCGGCGACCTGCTCGCCGAGCGCCTTGCGCGCCTCGTCGCTTGAGTCAATGTACGCATAGTTGCCGTTCCCTTTGTCGGCCAGGCGCTCCATCATCGAGTCGTTCAAGTTTCCCGTTCCGAATCCAAGTACCGAAAGGAAGACCCCGCTCTTTCGCCTGTTCTCAATCAGCTCGACGAGGTCGGAATCGCTCGTCATCCCGACATTGAAGTCACCGTCGGTCGCGATGATGACCCGGTTGTTGCCGTTCTGTATGAAATTGTCCTGCGCGACCTTGTAGGCGAGTTTGATCCCCTGGCCGCCGTTGGTCGAGCCGCCGGCTTCGAGCCGGTCGAGCGCGGCGATGATCTCGCCCTTGTTCCCGGCGGAGGTCGACGACAACGCCAAACCGCTCGCGCCGGCGTAGACGACGATCGCCACGCGGTCGCGCGTCGAAAGCTGATTTACCATCGTCTTGAGCCCTTGCTTGAGCAACGGCAGTTTATCGGGCGACCCCATCGAACCTGAGACGTCGACGAGGAAGACGAGGTTCGAAGGCGGCGTATTCTCGAGCGCGATCTTCTTCCCCTGCAGCCCGATCAGTACGATCTTGTGCTCCGGGTTCCACGGCGCCGTCGCGACTTCCGTATTGACCGAAAACGGCGTTGGCCCGTCCGGCTGCGGATAGTCGTACTCGAAATAGTTGATCATTTCCTCGATCCGGACGGCATCCTTCGGCGGAAGACTTCCCTCGTTCAGAAACCGCCGGACGTTCGTGTATGCCGCCGTGTCGACATCTATCGAAAACGTTGAAAGCGGCGCGCGGGTCGCTTCGAGAAAAGGATTCTCGTTGATCTGCGCATAGCGCTCTCCGTTTCCGGATTTCATTTCGTCCCGTGACTGCTCCATCGCCGAAGTGGCGTTCGACGAAGTATTGGCGGTTGTGTTGGCAGGTTTGTAGGGAGTACTGATGCGTCCGGCGTTCGTCGCGTTCTTCTGCGCAACGTCGCCTCCGCATGCTGAAAAAAGAATCGAAACCAAAAGAAAAACGGCCAGCATCACTTTGCCGCCGTAAATATCAGCCCTTCTCATAGTGTTTTGTCCTCTCAAAAGAAAATTGCAAGCTTGCGGCTTGCCGAAACCCCTTTTGCGGAAAGAACGAACCGGCGGACGCGAACTTGCAATTTTCCGGACAACTTTTTTTGCGGTGGGACCAAGTCAAATTCCGCATTAGGGAGATCTTCCCGCTAAATACGTGAAAATGCGCGAAAACGGATTTTTGGCAGACCCTGCACGATGACCGGGATCTTCACGATAAATGGCGGTCTCGATCTGTTTGATTTTCTTTCGCTTCGCCGGGTCTTAGCCTCAAATAGCGTGACCAACCGTTGGCCGGTCGCTGATCTTGGTTGTTCGTCAAGCCGGTTTTCGCGTCTTTTCGGGTATTTCGCGGGCGATCCTTTCTGTCGCTCAATTTGGGCTAATTCCGCACCTTCGAGCGCTCCCCGTGCACAAAAAGGACGGGCGACACCAGCGGGGCGGCAGTCGTCCGATCGCGCTCGACGCCGGCGCCGACGCGGACGTACAGATTCGAACCCGTCCGGTCCAGCGCCGGATAAGTGCTCTCGACCGAAACCTGCGCCGACCTCGAATCACTGAACGGATGTCTAATCTCTTTGTAGACCTGATCGGTTAGGGTCTCCGCCGCCCCGGCGATGTACACCTCGCTCCGGATGAAAACCCGATTCGGCGGAGCGCTCGCGCCGGTCCAGTCAAGCCGGATCCTGGTCGTGAGCGTGCCCGAATCCAGTTCGTAGTAAGAAGAGCCGACCCGGACCGTAAGATCGTCCGCCTCCGAGATGACGACCTCAGAAACCGGTGCGGACCGATATCCTACCAACGCGTAGACAAACGCAAACGATGAGAATATCAGAACGAACAGCGCGCTGCCGATGATATGTTTTTGCATCAGAAATCACCTCCGAACTACAGATAGAACGAAGCATTCCGAACGACTTGCAATCTTTTTTAGAATCCAAGGAGAACCGGCTCGACTTCGAGTTCGATCCCGAAAACGTCCCGTATCTTTATCTGGATAGCGGCCTTTAATCTGACGACTTCGGCAGCAGTAGCGTTTCCGCGATTGGTGAGTGCGAGCGTGTGGCGGGTCGACAACCCGGCGCGCCCGATCGTGAATCCCTTTTCGAATCCGGCCCGTTCGATCATCCAGGCGGCGGGAATCTTGACGCGGCCGGGTCCGGCCGGAAAGGACGGGGCGTCCGTGAATCGGGAGGCGATCTCGGAAAAACGTTCCTCCGGGATTATCGGATTCTTGAAAAACGAGCCGGCGCTGCTCGCGTCAGGACCGCCCTGCCGGACGAGCATTCCCTTGTCGGCACGGATTCTCCGCACGGCGTCGCGCGTTTCGGCCAAAGTCGGCACCCGGTCGCCGAATTCCGCTTTCAGATCTTTGTAAGCGATCTTCGGCGCGCCTCCCGCGACAAGTCGAAACGTGACCGCGAGAACGATGTAACGGCCGCGGTGCGTCGAATTGAAGATGCTCGTCCGGTACGCAAAACCGCAGTCGGCGTTCGAAAGTTCGACGACCGAATCCGCGGACAGGTCATAGGCGCGAACCGAAACTATAGACTCCGAAACCTCTTGTCCGTAAGCCCCGACGTTCTGTACCGGCGTGCCGCCCACCAAGCCCGGAATTCCGCTCAAACACTCGATCCCGGCAAGACCCCGGTCAACGCACTGACCGCAGAAATCGTCCCAATCTTCGCCGGCCGCGGCCGTCACAGTTTCGGCTCCGAATCCGATCCCGCGAAGCGCCATCCGAAGCACGACTCCGTCAAAGCCCTCGTCCGCGATCAAAACGTTGCTGCCGCCGCCGAGAACAAAGAGCGGCAGATCATTCTCGCGGGCGAATTCGACGGCTTTGACGACGTAGTTTTCCGTCGAAGCGCCGACAAAATAACGAGCCGCGCCGCCGACATTAAAAGTTGTCAGCGGCGCGAGCGGGACGTTCTCTTCAATTTGAAACGAGGTCATCAGGCTAAAACGGGATCTTCGGGATCTTGTTGATCGTCTTCTGCTTTACCTTGTCCTCCGCTTTGCGCTTCTGTTCGTCGATCTTGCCCTTGAGCACGCCGTCGAGGCGACCCCCAAGCGCGGCATCCAGTTTCCGGAGCGTCTTCATCGTCTTTTCGGCGCCTTTCTTGTCTCCCGACGCGAATTGCGCTTCGCCGAGATTGTAGAACCCGTAGGCGAACTTATCGTTAAGACCGACAACGCGTTGGAAAACGGCAATCGCCTCCGCCAGCTTTCCGAGTCCCCGGAGAGACTTGCCGAGTTCGTTGTGCGCGAAATACCAATCGTCGTGCAGCTGGACGGCCCTTTGAAGCGCGCTGGCCGCGCTGTCGTAGTCGTTCAGACCGTTCATTGCCGTCCCGAGATTCACATACGCGGCGGCGAGCGTCGGGTCCTTCTCGGTCGCCTGTTTCGAAGCATCGCGTCCCGTTTCAAGCTTTTTGCCGGCGTCCGCAGTTCGGCCCGCCTTGAGATCCTCTTCGGCGGCTCGATTGTAGGCCCATCCAACGTTTGAATAATCGACCGCTTCGCCGCGAATCGTCGCCGCGGTCTGCAATCGCTCGCCGGCGACGTCCCATTTGTCTTCTTTTCCGAGACAATAACCCCAGCTTGAATAGAGTTCCGGGTCGTCTTTGACGTATTCGGCCGCGACGCCGTATTGCGCATTCGCTTTCGGATAGTCTTCAAGCTGCCGGTAAGATTCGGCCAGATTCGCCTGCGCGTCACCGTACGAAGCATCGACCGCAACGACCTTTTGATAACTCTCGGCCGATTGCTGATAGCGTTCCTGATTATACTGCGTCGTCGCGAGGTCAAAAGCGGCATCAGTATATTGCGAATCAATGAAAACCGCCTTTTGATAGTCGGAAATCGCCTGATCGTCAGCGTTTCGCCGAGTATTCACCGCCCCGCGATAATAGAAGGCTTCAGCGTAATTAGGATCGATCTTGAGCGCATAGTCGAGCTCCTGAAGCGCCTTTTCGGCGTCGTTCTGCTTCAGGCTGACCAACGCCATATAAAGTTTGGTTTCGGCATTTTCCGGCTCCGTCGAATCAGCCTTTTTCAGATTCGTCTCCGCCTTTGCGATCTCGCCCTCCTCGTAATACAAAACCCCCAGCCGTCCGTTTACGTCCGACAGCCCCGCATCTCCGGCCACCGCCTTTTCGTAACTCGCGATCGCCATCGTACGGTTTCCCTCGGCTTCGTAAATACTCGCGAGACCTGCTTGTGCGCCGGCGTTCGTCGGATCCTGCTTGATCGAATTTTGATATGCGGCCTTGGCCTCGACGGGCTTTCCGGCCTCGGCCAGTTCGTCTCCGCGACGCCCGTAAGCCTCGCTCAAACCGAGTCGTGCATCCGTGTACTTCGGATTCAGCGCCAAAGCTTTTTCGAACGAAGTGATCGCCGCAGTACTGTTGTTGGCATCGAGGTACGATTCGGCGGCGCCGGCATTATCGAGCGCTGCCTTGTTCTTCGCCGCGACCGTTCGCGGGTTGGTTTTGGCGACCGTCATCGGATCGACCGATTTGAATCGGGGCCGAGTTCTACGGCTGCGCGCATTGGCGATCTGAGATTTCAGACTCTGCCGCGATCGATTCTGGCGTGCGACGTTTCGTCGAGGCAAATATCCATTCTTGACCGCGGCGCTTTTTTTCTTCGCCTTTCGATTTTCCTTGAAGGTGTAAACACTTGCTCCACCCGAGAAATCGTCTGATGTGACCACATCTTGCGCGAATCCGGCCGGGGCACTGAGAAGCAACATCCCCAGGACCAGTACTCCCGAGAGAAACTTTCTTGAAACTGCAAAAATCATAGTCGTTTATCTTGCGACGGCAACGGTCGGCTGCCGTCGTTCCATTACTGACGTAACCCGTTGTTCGTGACGACGTCGAGCGTTTGTACAAGATCGAGCCGTTTCATCTTCTTGAGCTTTTCGTATTCTTTCTTCGCCTCTTTGATGTTGCCGCGCCGGAATTCTGACTCGGCAAGGTTGTAATGTCCCTGGGCGAAGTTATCGTCGATGTCGATCGTCCGGCGAAACTGCTTGACGGCGTTTTCGAAGTCACCGCTCTTGCGGTAGGCGATGCCGAGCTCATTGATCGCCGGAATCCAGTTTTTCTGCACGGAATCGGCGCGTTTCAGCACATCGGCGGCCGCCTGGAATTCGCCGAGATCGGTCAAAACCATTCCCAAATTGAGGAACGGCGCCGCAACCGTCGCATTCATCGATACGGCCTTCTGAAGTGCGGCTTTGGCCTTTCCTAGCTTGTCCTTGTAATCAGCTTCCCGACGAGCCTTGAGGTCCGCCTGGGCCGCGTTGTAATACGCCCAGCCAAGATTCGTGTAGTCGATGTAACTGGAACTCATCGAAACGGCATTTTCAAGATTGTCGATCGAGACCTTCCAGAAAGTCGCGTATTTCGGATCGGTCGCGCGAAGTCCCGCGACGAAGCCGTACTTGCTGAACAACTCCGGATCGTTCGTGATGAATAACGTCGCCAGGCGGTATTCCCCGATCGCTTCATCGAAGCGCTTCATTTGGCGATAGACGTCCGCAAGGTTCGCGTGAGCCTCGCCGTTAGCGGGTTTCAAACGGATCGCTTCCTGATATGCCTTGACCGATTCAGCATAATAGGTCGCATTCGCCCCCTGATCGGTGGCGCGGTTGTAATACGCCGCGCCAAGAGCGAACCACGCTTCGAAGTACTTCGGATTCAGCGTCACTGCCTGGCGATAACTGGCGATCGTTTCGAGATCCCGATTGAGCCGGTCATAGACCTCGCCAAGATAGTAATGGGCCTCGGGGTTTTTGGGGTCAAGCTCAATCGAGCGTTTGAATGCCGCGATCGCCTGATCATTGACGTTTTGGCGGGAACGCACCAAGCCGATGAAGAACTGAGTTTCAGGATTGTTCGCGTCGAGCGCGATCGCCTTTTGCAGGAATGTCTCGCTCTTTGCGATCTCGCCCTTCTGGAAGTAGAAAACGCCGAGGGGCGCGTACAGTTCCGTCAGATCGCCGTCAAGGGCCATCGCCCTTTCGTAGTTGCGAATCGCCGTGTCGACGTCTTCCTTCGCCGAAGCGATCTCCGCCAAACCGGCATAAGCAAACGCGTTGTCCTTGTTGTTGCGGATCGCGTCTTCGTAAAGCAACCTCGCGATCTCGGTGTTCCCGGCCAGCAAAACCTGGTCGCCTTTGCGGGTCAATGCTTCGCTGAGCCCTAGTCTGGCGGGCAAATTCCTGGCGTCGAGCAATGCCGATTCCCGGAAAAACTCGACCGAGCGATCGATCTCGCTTTGGTTGAGATAGTACTCGCCGACCCCGGCGAAGATAACGGATGCTTCTTCCTTGGATTTACGCTTAAACTCGATCGAATCGAGCTTGATCGTGTTCGGATCGACCTCCTTGGATTTTGCGCGCTTCGGAGCGACCTTTGCGACGGTCACGTTCTGCCGCGCGATTCGCTTGGTCGTTTCGGTCCGGGCCGCGGATGTCCGCTTCACACTATTCGGCCGAAAGGCTGCTTTCGATTGTGCGGCCTTGCGCGACGACTTGAACACGAATGCGCTCGAACCGCCGGTGAAGTCTTCAGATGTCACTACGTCCTGCGCGAGGAGCAATGTCGTTTGCGCGAATATCGCGACGATCAGTCCGAAGGCAAAGAATGATTTTCCGTATCTTGTTTTGGTGGTCATAGCATTTGAAGATCCGTAATTTTGGGCCGAAGTTTTGATGCGGCACATTGAATTCGACGTTTGCCGTAAGAATTTTTGCCCGAAAAGAATAATACCACACAAGACAAGACGCCTTGTGTGGTCCCCATAAAGCATCCGACGGTCCCGAATTCGAGCCAAATTGCGCGATAAAATCCAGCCAATCCCTGACGGAAGATTATTTGAATCGAAGTTCCGGGTCTTGCGCTTTCGCCTCTTTCCGGGAACACAAGCGTCGGGATCAAGTCTCTTAAACATCTATGTGCTCTCCGTGTCTATGCGGTGAATAAACTCTCAAGAAACACAACTTCAAGTGCCTGATGCCAAGGGACCTAACTTAGCCCGCGTTGCTTCGGCACGCCGTCTGCCGAATTGACCGCTACAATCTGGGTTCAAGGAACAAAGGCATTCTGGGCCGGGATATCGGTCGTTATTCCAAACTGATAAGCCGCAAAGCCGTCGGTTGATCGAAGCAGGTACCAGACCCCCGTTGAAGGACGGAACACGGCGATGTCGGCCTTGCCGTCACCGTCATAGTCCGCCGCGACCGGCTTGTCCTCGGCAATTCCGAACTTGACGATCGTGTAAGAATCATCGGACGGATTTCGTATGTACGAGTTCCCTTCGGACGGCCGGTAAACGGCGAAGTCGGTCTTGCCGTCGCCGTCGAAGTCCGCCGCGGTCGGAATGTCGGTCGCGATCCCCCAGTGAACCGCGCGCTGGACGTTGTCGACGCTGCTCTGCCAGGCTGACAGCGCGCGGAAGTTTGAACGAACTTGCTCGTTTGGCTTAATTTCAAAAATTCCCGACTTCTCGACCGGCAACGCTAAAGCAAACGGACCTCGTTTCGATGAACCGCGATGTCGCGGTCTTAATCCCCAAGAGACCCGACCCGGGAAGCGTCCGCCCCCCAAAACCCGCCGATCCCAAATCTATTGCAGACACGCCGATTATAAGTCGTTTCCGGAAATAGTCCAAAGATTTTGCCCGACTCTTGCTTATCCCTCAAACGTAAGATAAATTTAATGCTTACCAACAGTCTGTGTCCGGGGTGCGGCACCAGCGTCCTTCGCGTTTTGCGCTTTGACAGCAATTCGCCGGAACGCCCCGACCTACCTTAATGACCGGACGGGATCCAATCCAATACTACAAGGAGAAATTTGCCGACCATGAAAGCATTTGCAACTGAAGATCTCAGAAACTTGGCTGTCATCGGACACGGCGACGCGGGTAAAACGCAGCTTGTCGCTTCGCTGCTTCACGTCGCCGGAACAACGCCGCGCTGGGGTAAGGTCGATGAAGGTACGACCATTACCGATTATGAGGAAGACTCGATCGAGCGGAAAGTATCTCTCAACAACAACTTCGCGCATCTCGAGTACAAAGATAAGAAGGTAAATCTCATAGACACGCCCGGTTATGCCGCGTTCGTTTCGCATGCGCGTCCGGCGGTTCGCGTCGCCGACTGTGCGCTGGTCGTCGTTGACGCCGTCAAGGGCATCGAGGTCCAGACCGAAAAGACGTGGAACTACGCGAATGAGTTTATGCTCCCGCGTTTTATGGTGATCAATAAGCTTGAGAAAGAGAACGCCGATTTCGGACACGCCCTCGACACGGCGACCGAATCGTTCGCGCGCTCGATCGTTCCGTTTACGCTGCCGATCGGGTCCGAGGACAAGTTCAAAGGGGTTGTCGACGTCGTCCACCAAAAAGCCTACGAATTCGACGAACACGGCAAAGCGACCGAGATTCCGATCCCGGAGGTCGGCCGGGAGAATTTTGAAAAGACACGCGAGCGGCTTGTCGAGATCGTCGCCGAATCTGACGATGCGCTGATGGAAAAGTATTTTGAGAACGGCACCCTTGAAGAGGAAGACATCATCCCGAACCTCTCGAAAGCGATCGCCGCAAGCAAGCTTTGTCCGGTTTATGCGGTTTCTTCGAGTACCTTGGTCGGACTTTCGATCCTGCTCGATCACATCGTCGAGTTCGGCCCGAACCCGGCAACGCACGAGGCCGAGCACGGATTCGGAAATCCTGAAGGCGTCGGAGACAGGATCTCGCGGAAATACTCGAACGACGAGCCTTTCAGCGCCTACGTTTTCAGGACGATCGCCGATCCTTTCGCCGGACGCATCAACGTAATGAAGGTCATTTCGGGCAAGATCGCGACGGATGCCACCGTTTTTAACTCGAGCCGCGACGCCGCCGAAAGACTCGGCGCGCTCCACGTCATCCAGGGCAAGACGCTCGACAAGGTCAACGAGGCGCGTACCGGCGATATCATCGCCGTCGTCAAGTTAAAAGACACGCAAACCGGCGACACTCTTTGCGACAAGTCGAACGCCATCGTTTATCCGGCGGTCGAATATCCCGAAGCGGCGATCGCGTTCGCCATCGAACCGAAATCGCGCGCCGACGAAGACAAGATCTCGGCTGCGCTCCATAAGATACTTGAAGAGGATCCGAGTCTTCATTTCGACCGCGACTCGCAGACCAAGGAGTTCATCCTTTCGGGATCGGGCCAACTGCACATCGAAACGGTCGTCGACAAACTCCACAAGCGTTATCACGTCGAGGTCGCCCTTCATCCGCCGAAGGTGCCGTACAAAGAGACGATCACCGCGCAGTGCGAGGTTCAGGGCCGCCATAAGAAACAGTCCGGCGGACGCGGTCAGTTCGGCGACTGCAAGTGCATCTTCGAACCGCTCGATCGCGGCGCGGGCTTCGAATGGGTCGACAAGATCTTCGGCGGATCCGTACCGCAGAATTTCCGTCCGGCGATCGAGAAAGGAATTCTTGAAGCTGCGGCCAACGGCGCCGTCGCCGGTTATCCGCTGGTCGATTTCCGCGTGACTTTGATCGACGGAAGCTATCACACGGTGGATTCCGACGAGCACAGTTTCCGCGCCGCGGGCCGCAAGGCGTTCCGTGCGGCGATGGAAAAGTCGCGTCCGACGCTGCTTGAACCGATAATGGACGTCGAAGTTTTCTGTCCGCAGGAAGTCTCCGGCGACATTATGGGCGATCTTAATTCCCGCCGCGGACGCGTTCAGGGAATGGATGTTCGCGGCAAACAGCAAGTGATCAAGGCGCAGGTTCCGCTCTCGGAAATGCTCGACTATCAATCGAAGCTGAACTCCGTGACGCAGGCCCGGGGCAGTTATCATATGCAGTTTTCGCATTACGATCCGCTGCCGGGCAATCTGGCGCAGAAGGTCGTCGACGAAGCCGTCGCCGCCGGACGTGTCCGGGCGCACGAAGACGACGAGTGATCGGAATTTGGGATTTGCGATTTGCGATTTGCGATTTGCGATTTGCGATTTGGGAGGCTTGGAAAAACCTGCGGAGTCTTGCCCTGAACTCCGCAGGCGAGCCGCTGATTTAATTGAATTCCTTGCGGCTTGCCGCCCGGATGTGCGGAAAAGCTCGGCTTTTCCGGGAGCGGCTCGTCGATCAAGGCGGCTGCGCCGCCGATCTAGAGAGTGCGGAACAGCCGCGGGAATCCGGGAACGCCGAACGGAGAAGCTTGGCTTTTCCGCACATCCGGGCGGCATGCCGCTTTGAGCGGCGCAAATCCCGATTTGCGATTTGCGATTTGCGATTTGCGATTTGCGATTTTGCCGACGGTCCTAACTTGGACGAATCACAAACCGTTGTTGGTTTTTTTTCGGACTTGGCGGACTTTGCGTGGGATTCTCCTCGCAGAGTCCGCCAAGAACGCCCGCATCGCCGACCGAAGAAATGGGTTATACCCAGCCCACACTGCCGACCGCCCGCTGACCACACTGCTCACCGCTCACTGACCACTGACCACCGGCTGCACCGCTCACCGCTCACTGCTCACTGCTCACTGCTCACCGCTCACTGCTCCCTGCTCACTGACCACCGACCACCGACCACCGACCACCGCTCACTGACCACCGACCACCGACCACTGACCACTGACCACCGACCACTGACCACTGACCACCGTTAGTGATAGAATCTCACTATGCAACCCGTCCAGCTCGGCCGAAAGAAAACGAAAGACGACGAATTCAAGACCGAGACCGATCCCGTCTGCAAGATGCTCGTGATGCCGGATACGGCGGCGGCAAAATACGATCACGACGGCAAAACATATTATTTCTGCGCCGTCGGGTGTCTGAACAAGTTCCGGCAAGATCCGGCGCGATATCTCGATTCGGAAGCAAAGCCGGAACCGATGTCGACGGCCGACGGCGTTGAATACACCTGCCCGATGGACCCCGAGATCGTTCAGATCGGCCCCGGTGTCTGCCCGATCTGCGGAATGGCGCTCGAACCGAAGGTCGTCTCGCTCGATGAGAAGCCCGATCCCGAATTTCTCGACATGAAGCGCCGGTTCGTCATTTCGGCGGCGCTGACGATTCCGGTTTTCGCGCTTGCGATGGGCGGGATGATCCCGGGTTTTCACGATCTCATCGCGCCTGGGATTTCGGTTTGGATCCAATTCGCTCTCGCCACGCCGGTCGTTCTTTGGGGCGGACTTCCCTTCTTCGAACGCGCCTGGATCTCGTTCCGCAACCGGAGCCCGAACATGTTCACGCTGATCGCCCTCGGAACGGGCGCCGCGTTTTTGTTCAGCCTGACCGCACTTTTGTTTCCGGGTGTTTTCCCGGTCTCGATGCATGACCCACACACGCACGCCATTGCCGTCTATTTCGAGTCGGCGGCGGTCATCACAACTCTCGTACTGCTCGGACAGGTTCTTGAACTGAGAGCCCGCTCGCAGACATCCTCGGCGCTCCGCGCGCTCCTGGGCCTCGCGCCAAAATCGGCGACCGTCCTTTTTGAAGACGGTACCGAGTCCGAAATTCCGATCGCCGATCTTCAGGTCGGAGCGCGCATCCGCGTCAAAGCGAACGAGCGCGTCCCGACGGACGGCGTCGTCATCGACGGTGAATCGTACGTCGACGAATCGATGGTTACCGGCGAACCGGTCCCGGTCAAGAAAGCCGCAGGCGCAACCGTGATCGGCGGAACAATAAACGGAGCCGGCGCGTTCACGATGCGCGCCGAAAAGGTCGGCGGCGAGACGCTCCTCGCAAATATCGTCCGAATGGTCGGCGAGGCGCAGCGTTCGCGGGCGCCGATCCAAAGACTTGCCGACGTCGTTTCGGGGTATTTCGTCCCGGCGGTCGTGCTCGTTTCGGTCGTCGCCTTCGTCGTCTGGTTCTTCCTCGGCAGTTTCAGCTCGGCGATCGTCGCCGCGGTTTCGGTTCTGATCATCGCCTGCCCGTGCGCGCTCGGACTGGCGACTCCGATGTCGATCATGGTCGGCACCGGAAAGGGCGCTCAAAGCGGCGTGCTCGTCAAACGCGCCGACGCGCTCGAAACACTCGAAAAAGTCGATACGATCGTCGTTGACAAGACCGGAACGCTGACCGAGGGCAAGCCCGAGGTTCAAAAGGTTCTGCCGAACAAAGGATTCACCGGTGACGAGATCTTGACGCTCGCGGCCTCGCTCGAGAGATACAGCGAGCATCCGCTCGCCGCGGCGATCGTCCGCGCCGGCGCCGATCTCGAACTTCGCGAAACGAAGAATTTCGAATCAACGACCGGTGTCGGCGTCAGCGGCTTGGTCGGCGGCAAGTCGGTTTCGATCTCGAGCCCGGAAGCCGAGTCCGACGCGCTTGACGAACTACGCCGCGAGGGTCAGACGATCGTTGAGGTCACGGTCGATGGCGCGTCAGCGGGATTCATCGGGCTCGCCGATCAGATCAAGGATTCGGCCGCAGAAGCCGTCCGGGCGCTTCACGGCGACGGCATACGGATCGTGATGATGACCGGCGACAATTCGCGGACGGCCGAATTCGTGGCGAAACAACTCGGCATCGACGAGGTCTTTGCCGAGGTCCTGCCCCAACAGAAAGCCGAAAAGGTGAAAGAACTGCAAGCCGCCGGACGGATCGTCGCGTTTGCGGGCGACGGCGTCAACGATGCTCCGGCGCTCGCACAGGCGAACGTCGGGATCGCCTTCGCCAGCGGGACCGACGTTGCGATCGAATCTGCCGGAATCACCTTGCTCAAGGGAGATCTTCGCGGAATCCTGCGCGCGCGCCGCTTGTCGACGGAGACGATGAAGAACATCCGTCAGAATCTGTTCTTCGCCTTCTTTTACAATCTTCTGGGCGTTCCGCTTGCGGCCGGCGTCCTGTTTCCGGTCTTCGGAATTCTGCTCTCGCCGATGATCGCTTCGGCGGCAATGACGTTCAGCTCGGTCTCGGTCATCACAAACGCGCTCAGGCTGAGATCGCTGAAACTATAACAATATGAAAAGACTTGCATTGGCCATACACGGCGGCGCGGGAACGATCCTGAGATCGGAGATGACGCCGGAACTCGAAGCCGAATACCGAAACGAACTGAGCGCGGCGCTCGGGGCCGGATGGAGAGTCCTAAAAGACGGCGGTACGGCGCTCGACGCGGTCGAGGCGGCGGTCATCAAACTTGAGGACTTCCCTTTGTTCAATGCCGGCCGCGGTTCGGTTTTCACGCATGCGGGAAAAAACGAGATGGACGCCTGCATTATGGACGGCGCGACCTTGAAATCGGGCGCCGTCGCCTTTGTCTCGAACGTCCGGAACCCGATCTCGCTCGCCCGGCTGGTGATGGAACAAACAGAACACTGTCTCCTAGCCGGCCACGGCGCCACCGAGTTTGCGCACGAACACGGGATCAAATTTGAACCCGACGAGTATTTTTTCACCGAGCACCGTTATCGCCAATTGCAGTCAGCCATCGCAGACAACCGGATCCAGCTCGATCATTCCGGGGAATCCGACAATCGCAAATCGCAAATCGCAAATCGCAAATCCCCCGAGGATTCGGACAATCGCAAATCAGAAATCGCAAATCGCAAATCCCCTGAGGATTCCGGCAATCGCAAATCAGAAATCGCAAATCGCAAATCCAAAGAGCATTCCGCCAATCGCAAATCGCAAATCGCAAATCGCAAATCCAAAATCGGCACGGTCGGCGCCGTCGCCTGCGACGCGAACGGCAATCTCGCGGCGGCGACTTCGACCGGCGGAATGACCAACAAGAAATTCGGCCGCGTCGGCGATTCGTGCATCATCGGCGCCGGCACGTATGCCGAAAACTCGACCTGCGCCGTCAGCTGCACCGGCCACGGCGAATTCTTTATGCGCGGAGTCACCGCTCACGACGTCGCCGCGCGGATGAAATACAAAGGCGTGAGCCTGGAGGTTGCCTCGCGCGAGGCTCTCGAACACCTGACCGCGACCGGCGGCGAAGGCGGCTTCATCGCCGTCGACCGCTTTGGGAACATTGTGCTTCCCTTCAACTCCGAAGGAATGTACCGCGGCTCGATCGGCAGTGATGGCAAAATCGAGATCTCGATCTACAAATGACGTCGGGAAGAAACAAAAAGCCCGAGTAACGCGTCTCAAGAAACACGACCACTCCAAACCAAAGGGGGGTCAAAAATTAACGCTGATTGACAGCAGGTGCTGCACCACCCGCCGCCGTTTGCGCCGGTACTGCTCGATATCAAACCCAACGGATCTGTAAACTTGTACGGCGAATTGAGAACGTAAGAATACCTGTTGAACGTCTGCGGGTTCTTGACGTTCGCCGAGGCGGTCAGCGGATCGACCGAGGTGTAGCGGCCGTGTTTCGGGTTGTAGTATCTCGCCTGCGCGTGCGTGGTGGCCCGATTCTTCGTCCTTCTCATACCCGGTATGCCTTTCCGCGTCTCGGGAACTTCGTCGTAGCCGAGGCCCGATTCCGCCTAAATTTCAAAGAACAAAACCAAGCCCGAGCAATCCAAAATCCAAAATCGCAAATCCAAAATCGGAAGGCCTCTTCGCCGAAGGCCATCCAATCGCTGCGTTTGATCACCGCGCCGTTCTGGTTTGTCACCACCCGGGGGCTTCCCAAGTGATCAGCTGTCATATAACTAACCTGCGCCGCCGGGGCCGGATCGGCAGTTGCCCACGCGGTGTTTCCGCCACAAGTTGCCCGCTTCCATCATAAACGAAAACGGTCGTTTCGGTCGATGATTTTCGCCGCCCCGACCAGCCGCAGAGCGGCGCCAGATTTTAGCCGTCGGCGTGAGCCCACGGATGACTCGAAAATGAACCTTGAGCCGCAGAGCGGCGGAAGAATTTTCCGTGGGCGCGAATCCGAAGCCCGCAGCGCGGCGGGCTATGCGCTTCTAGTTTTCCGGCACCGAGGACTTCCGTTGGTTTTTCTTGTTTAACCACCAGCGTCGCCACCAATTTTGAACGATTACGCGGTTCTCGGGGTTTTCAACTGCCTCGAAATACGCGAAAATCCCAACCTCCGGCCATTTCGCCGCGAATTCCGGGGGAAGCATCTCGTTCGGGACCCAGTTTTCGTTGTTGATTATGAGCAACATAAAAACGGCGGCATCGCCTGTTCTGAAATCTCTCGGACCCGGCGCGGAAAGCGTATCTTCTATCGGTTCCGTATTCGTAATCAGTTCGATCAGGCACGGGGTCGCCTTTTCACGGTTCCTGACGAACTCATAGAAAGCCGGATCGTCGGATTCTTTCTCGTGATAGGGTGAGATGAGTCGTACCTCGTTCAGATTGCGGCAATAGGTCATATCCGCTTTCGGATTCCGCTCTTTCGGGGACGATTGTTTGGTCCCATCCCGATTTGTTGACTCCGGCCGGGCGGGCGAAGCCGTCGGAACTACGTTGGACCGATCTGTATTTCGCAAAAGGTCCTGTGCGACCGGTTCATTACCAGACGAAGAACCGTTGACGCACGCGCTCGAAAGACAAATCGAAATCAACAATACGAAAAAACTCAATCGAGTGAAGAACAATTCGGAATATCTCTTCATTTCACACCTCAAAAATCAGCCATTTTGGATTCCACAACACGCCTTTCGTTCAGCCATCATGTGGTTTTGCTGCCATCCGCGAGAAAATGAACCGTTCATCCGGCGAAATGACTCTCAATCGGTTGAAAAAGCTATCATCTGGGGTTAAGAATCACCATCCGTTTTGACTCTGGCACCATATATGTCGGTCCTGTAGAAGGAAATTGACCAGGTTTAGGCCTTGTTCGAGAGTCGTTTGAAAATCCCATCCCAACCGGTGATGCAGCTACCGTTACGTTAAGTCGATCAGCCAGCTGTTGTGCGATACTGTTACTTCCGGATGCAGTATTGCACGCGTATAGGTGTATCGCTTGCAGGGAATCGGAACGCTTCCTCAATTCTGTAATGCTAGATTTCGTAACGGAATTACTGGAGTCTACAGCGCCGTCACCCAGCAAAATTGCATTGCTCTGCCCGTGAGTGAAAATGAAGATGTCAGTTACACCCAACCGTCCAGCCTCCTCAAGCACATTCTGCAGCGCGCTGACGGTTGAAATCTCTCTCGGTGAGCCGACTACCTCCCCACCGAGAGTAACAATGTCTGCTGCGATAGTTTGGGCTGCACGTTGAAAGTTCTGTCCGACGGGCCTCTCAGTACCTGGTTGTCCGTAAAGAACAATGACTTTCCGCCCCAACCACGGTTTCTCATCATCGAAACTGGAAGACTCCTCGGCGGTTTCTCCCACGATCTCACTTTCCGCATTTTGCTCGGACGCCGTCGGTGGAGACACCGGAGGTGCGGCCTGTTGCTCATCATACCCACCCTCGTTACTAACAAGCGGTTCGCCGGCACTCGCCGTCTGGCTTTCGGCGGCCGGCTCTTCGGTCGGATCGGCGAAGCCTCCGGAATTCGACGAATCGTAACAGCTTGAGTACGACGCATCGCACTGTCCTGCTGAACCATATGCACCGGTGTTCTCAGCGATCAATCCCAACGGATCCGAGAACTTGTACGGCGAATTGAGGACGTATGAATAGCGGTTGAACGTCTGCGGGTTCTTGACGTTGGCCGAGGCGGTCAGTGGGTCGACCGAGGTGTAGCGGCCGTGTTTCGGGTTGTAGTATCTCGCCTGGGCGAAATCGAGGCCCGATTCTTCGTCCTTCTCATACCCGGTATAGCCTTTCCGCGTTTCGGGAACTTCGTCGTAGCCGAGGCCCGCCGTGCGTTTGTTGAATTCGACCTCTTCGCCGAACGCCATCCAGTCGGAGCGTTTGATCACCTCGCCGTTCTGGTTTGTCACCACGCGCGGGCTGCCCAAGTGATCTGCTGTCAAATAGCTTACCTGCGCCGCCGGGGCCGGATCGTTGCCCGTCAGGGCCGTGTATTCCGCCACAAGTTGCCCGCTTCCATCATAAACGAACACGGTCGTCTCGGTCGATGAAATCTTCCGGACCCTGCGTCCCTCGCCGTCATATTGATAGATGGCGTCGGGCGTTTCCGAGTTGTTCGCCGTTCCGAAAAGCTTTGTCTGATGGTTTTCGGCGTCGTAGACAAACCGTTTGTTCTCGGCGTCGACCGTCAGGTTTCCGGCGGGATCGTAAGTATGGCCGTTGAGCCGGTTCGTCGAAGTGCTCGCCGAGGGATTGGTGACCGTGTTTGAAACCGAAATCGTCGTCGTGTTGGCGGCGTCGAACGTTCTGTTGCCGAACCGGTCGTAATTGAACGTCTGCTTCCAGTTCGTGGTCGTTCCGATCTTCTCTTCGGCCGATTTCAGACGGTTGAGATCGTCATAGGTATAGGTCTGATCATAAGCGGTCGTGAGCCCGGCGAAGGTGATCTTCTGGCTTCGAAGCGATCCGTT
>JBGSWK010000069.1:0-46336 GCA_041752475.1 Pyrinomonadaceae bacterium
CAATGCGAGGTCCGTGGGTTGAAACCCACGGCTAAATTCAAGGCATCGCTACGCGATTCGGATTTGGCCGGCGACTCACGGTATCGCTACGTGATTCGGATGGACGGATCGTCGAACCCCGGCAATCCAAAATCCGAAATCTAAAATCCAAAATCCAAATGGGTGTTGCCCTGTTTCGAGATGCGCCCGATGCGCGGCGCGTGTCCGCCCGTCTGCTTGATCCGCTGCCGGCGGCGGCGAGAACGGTCGCGCCGACCGCCCAGCTCTCAAGAAACACATTTTCAAATGACTGAAACAAAAAGGATTTATACAGTTCGTGTTTCTTCGACGCGCCGTGCGGCGTCAAACCGATTGGACGGCTATTGCCTCAACTTCCCAAACTTCCGCAACTTCCGCAACTTCCTCAACCTTCCCAAACTTCCCAAACTTCCCAAACTTCCAAAACTCAGAGTGTCGGTGCTATAATCCGGCTCATCGTTCTAAGGAAAACAATGCCTGTCAAATCGGCCCCAATTCGACCAGTTCCAACCGACTGGAGTCAACGCGACGACTCCTCATCGGAGGATTCGGATATGCGCGACGAACCCGAGGTCTGTCCGAAATGCTTCGGTGCCGGAATGGAGGTCGTACCCGGCAAGGGCGCTCGCCCTTGCGAGTGCCGGCGTCGGAAAAAGACGCAAACAAGCGATCTCGAGAAGGTCCGGCTTCCGAAACGTTACGAGGCGTGTCATTTTCACAATTATCGGGCCGCAAATCAGAGTCAGGAGCGCGCTTTCAAATACTCGTCGAAACTCGCGCTCGATTATCCTGCCGTCGACCGCGGGCTCTTGCTGATGGGAACGGTCGGCGTCGGCAAGACGCACCTCGCCGTTTCGATCCTGAAAGGTCTGACTGAACGCGGTTTTTCGTGTCTTTTCTACGAATTCGGAGCGCTTTTGAAAGAGATCCAGGATTCGTACAATCCGTCGACGCAGACCTCGGAGTTGAAGGTTCTCGCTCCGATCCTTGAGACCGAGATCCTGGTCCTCGACGAGATCGGCGCGTCAAAACCGACCGAATGGGTTCGAGACACGATGGCCCACATCATCAACTCGCGCTACAACGACCGCAAACTGACGATCTTCACGACCAACTACCTCGACGAACGCCGCAACGACCGCGAAGAGACGCTCGAGGACCGGCTCGGCGTCAGGCTTCGATCGCGACTTTTCGAAATGTGCCGCACCGTGACGATCATTGGCGAGGACTTTCGTCGAAAATTCGATCAAAAGAAGGTTTGATAGACCCAAATCGCGCATCAGAAGGAACTTCCTGCGAGTTCCGCGGAAAATAGGTAAGATTTGCCCCCGAATCACGCGAATAAACGCGAAAAAGTTGATTGCGGGTTCCTTTCAGCCCAAATTGCGCAATAGGGAAATTTTGCCCGCGAATTTCCGTGAATCCGCGCGAATGGAAATCTGGTCCAAAGCGCTGCGAAAGAGGCGGGGTTTTGAAATCGGGCCACGGGCCTAAGTGTTGAAAAGCGGTTTGCCCGTGCGGGTTTGGACAGAATCTTATTCGCGCGGATTCGCGGAAATTAGCGGGCAATTTTTCCATTGCGAACCCGCGCCGTGATCCGGCTAAAGCCGGGGTCATTTGCAGCCTTGTCCACTAGCTGAAGCTAGTGGCAATTACGAAGACAGAAAGCAAAACCGCGATCACGAGATTTGATACAGCCTCTACTGCAGATGGTACTGACTCGCCCCTTAACAAGATCAAGAACCCCGGGTTTCTCAAAACCCGATTGCGCAATTTGGGTTTATCGGGACCCCGCGTCAATTCGCGGTCTGATTGCGTTTTTTGAGCGCGGTCCGATTCCGTTCGTATGCCAGGAAGACCCGATATCCGAGCAATCCAGCGAGAACCAGTCCGAAGAGCGCCGGATAAAATACGTCCGATTTGACGATCATCCAGAAATGAATGACTCCGAGAACCGCCGCAACATATGTGAGCCGGTGAAGGCGCGCCCAGTTTTTGCCGCCGACGCGTTTGATCATCCCCTTCGTCGAGGTGACCGCGAGCGGGACCAGCATCAAAAACGCGCTCATTCCGATGGCGATGAACGGCCGTTTCCAGACATCGTCGACGATCAAGCCGAGCTCGAGCGACTTGTCGAAGATCGAGTACGTCACAAGATGCACCGCGCCGTAAAAAAATGCGAAGAGCCCGAGCATCCGGCGCAGCTTTATCAATTCGTTCCAGCCGAAATACTTCCGCAGCGGCGTCACCGACAGAGTGATGAGCAAAAAGAGCAGGGTCAAAACTCCGGTAGTTCGCAGAAAAAATTCGACCGGATTCGCGCCGAGCCGCCCGCGCGACGCGTCGTACCCGAGCATCGCGAGCGGCACCAAAGCGTTCAAAAATAGCAGTGTTTTGTTGAACATTCTGTTCGGGCTCGGCTCCTAAAAGTACTTCTTCAGATCCATACCGTCGTAGAGCTTCGCGACCTGATCGCCGTAGCCGTTGAAGATCAGCGTCGGACGCGAGCCCAGTTCGCCGATCCGGCGCTCCGTCGCCTGCGACCAGCGCGGGTGCGAGACGTTCGGGTTCACGTTCGAGTAAAAGCCGTATTCGTCGCGGGCCGCAAGATTCCACGTCGTCGGTGGTTCGCGTTCGGTGAGCGTTATCCTGACCACCGATTTGATGCTCTTGAAACCGTATTTCCAGGGAACGACGAGCCGGATCGGCGCGCCGTTCTGATTCGGCATCTGCTTTCCGTACAGTCCCGTCGCGAGGATCGTCAGGTCGTGCATCGCCTCGTCGAGCCGCAAACCCTCGACATACGGAAAGTCAATCCCGGCGAGAAACGCCGGCTGCATCCCGTTTCGTCCTTCGGGCAGTTTAACGTCTGGATTCCCTTGTCCGGCGCCGCTGTAAAATGTCTCGAACGCGACGTATTTCGCATTGCCGAGCGGTTCGACCGCGTCGAGCATTCGTTTGAGCGGAAAACCGACCCACGGGATGACCATCGACCAGCCCTCGACGCAGCGGAAGCGATAGATGCGTTCCTCTTGTTCAAACCGCAGCAGGTCCTCGATATCGAAGACCTTCGGTTTGCCGACAAGTCCGCCGACCTCGACCGTCCACGGCCGCGTCACGAAATCCTCTGCCGCCCGCGCGACGGCGGTCTTGCTCGTCGAAAATTCGTAGAAGTTGTTGTAGTTGGTGATCTGTTCGAACGTGTTCGGAACCTCGTCCGTCACGGCCGCCGGCTTGACGTCCTTGATCTCGGCGACGACTATCTCCTTCGGCGGCGGCGGATTAAAGATGCGGTAGGTCAGCCCCGTCGCGAATGTCGTTCCGGCCAAAAGGCCGGCGCGGATGAAGTTCCGGCGGTTCAGATAGACGTTTTCCGGGGTTATCTCGGATGAATTTATTTTCGAATCTGACATCGTAAATTAAACCGGCGACTTGACCGAATCCGACAGGATGCGGGCCATTCCGAGATTCTCCGACTCGGACAGATCCGAGACGACAAAAACCAATTGGCCGCGGTTGCGGAAGCTCGCCACCTGCACCCCTGACTCGCGTTCGCTGAGGATCGCGTTGTCCGCCCCGATTCCCGATTTCCCTTCGTCCGGAATCTGCTGCACCGAGATTATCGCCTTTCCGCGCCGGAGAATATAGTGCCTGAACACAACCCCTTCAAAGACGCAGTCGTGCACTTCAAGAACTTCGGTGTCGGGCTGTTCGATCGGACGTACGAACGCCGCTTTTTCAGGCTGCACCTTTCCGGCATTCGACTCCCACCGCGCGATCTTGTCCAGCGCGCAATAGTGGTGATCGCCGGCCGCCTGACGGGACTTTTCGACAAGATACGCGCGCAGACCATCGGACGGGTTGCCGAAGGACCCGAACAACGCGAAGCCGACAACCGCCACGACGAGCATCGACGCGAACGCGAGCCCTGCGGACCGCCATCCGAGCCAACCCGCGTCGCGGGCCGCCGAATCGGCGAGACGCGCCCTTAGACGACCGGCGAAAACCGGGTCGATCCCGAATTCGCCGTCGAGCCGCATCGCGCCTCGCGCCTTTTCGCGGATCTCGCGGCGCACCGATAACTCGTTCCGGCACGCGGCGCAGGATTCGAGGTGGGCGAAGATCTCGTGGTTGCTTTCGACCGCGAGTTCGTCGCTCAGGTACGAATCCGCCAATTCGCTAAAGTCCTTACAGTTCATTTCCTCTCACCAACCTTCTTCCTTTCTTCGAATCCGAAACCGCGCGCATAGGCGGCGAGTTCCACCCGCAAGAGCTTGCGTCCCCGGTGGAGACGCGACATCACCGTTCCCATCGGAATTCCGAGAATCCGCGCGATCTCTTTATAAGAAAAGTCTTCGACATCCGCCAGAACGACGATCTGCGAATACTGTTTCGGCACGATCCTGAGCGCGTCCAAAACCTCGGTTTCAGTGATTCTCTGGGGGACCGATGGGACAAACGCAACCGTTTCGGCAATCATTTCCTCGAGATCCTCAACGAGCCTGAGGCGGTTCATTTTCCGTAGCCGCTTGCCGTTTTGGTGATACAGGATCTTGATCAACCAAGCCTTGCAGTTCGTCCCTAACTCATAGCTGCGAAATGACTTAAGTGCCTGTTCAAAGGTCTCTTGAGTTAGATCCTCGGCAACGGTCCGGTCACGTGTGAGCCACATCGCAAATCGAAAGACATCCGCCATAAACGGCAGGGCCTCACGTTCGAAATCCGAAAACTCTTCTCCTTTTGCTCTTCGAAAACCAAACATCGTAAGTATCAAATGCCCGAAACGATCGGAATTATTCCTCAAACGGCAAAACTCGAGCGAATTGCCGCGCTCTGGAAAATTGTACAGCCGACACACGCGCCTGAGCGAACAGCCCGGCGTGCCGTCGTTTGAGATCGAAACAGAAATTCCCTGCGAAAAGGAATAAAAAGTTTCCGGACCGACATTAGTTTGGTGTCTGCAGACAAAACGAAATCATCAATCAAGGAGAAGCTATGTTATTGAAAACCATTGTCTTACGGGGACTTTTCGCGTCCCTTGTGTTGTTTGCGGGCGCGTTTGGGGCGTTGTCGCAGGAGATGAAATCCGATCCCGCGAAGCCAATTGTCGCGGTCGTGCGCGCCGACTGGTGCGGTTATTGCAAAAAGGTCGAACCGGTAATCGCAGCGCTGAAGAAGGAATATGGAACCAAGCTTACGTTCGCGATCTTTGACGTAACCGACGAAACAACGACCGCCGAAGCCGCAAAACTCGCCGCCGAACTGGGCCTTGCGGATTTCTTCAACGGCTTCAAAGACAAGACTTCGGGCGTCGCCGTAGTCAAGAACGGGGAGGTGACATTCAAGACTTTCAACAACGGAAAGCGCGAGGATTACGTGAACGCCTTTGATAAAGCACTCGAGTAAACGGAATCCAAATACAAGTTGCCCCGGTTGCTTTCTCGACGCAACCCGGGGCTTTTTTTGTCCACCGCGCCGACCCCGAAGGCGTTCACAGGTTCCGGCTTGAAAATTTTGCAACCGTCCCCGCAATAAACCGCTCAGCGCGCGTTCATCAGTTCGGCGAATGGATTTGAGCGAACGGGCCGTCTTCCGGTTCGGCGTTCGGCGTCGTGATTGTTTAGCGACTCTGAGCCCGATCAGAGCTTTCGTTCTTTCTCATTTGCCGAAAAAGCGGTTATAATCGGCGAATTATTATCTTCTACGGACGTGACACAAAATGCTTCTTGTAAACGAACTACTGAATAACCGTTATCGAATCGTCCGGCAACTTGGCAGCGGCGGAATGGGTGCGGTTTATGAGGCTCAGGACAGTGTCTTTGACACGACGTGCGCGGTCAAGGAAATTATGATCGACACGGCGAAGGCGCCGAGCACGCATCAACAGGATCTGATAAAAGCCGCTTTCGAGCGCGAAGCGAAGTTGCTTGCCAAGATCAAGCACGAGGTCGTTCCGCACGTCCGCGATTATTTTGCGCACGAGAACCGTCAGTTCCTGGTGATGGAACTTGTCGAAGGAAAGGATCTCGGCGACCTGATGGAAGAGCGGAAATCACCGTTTCCGCTGGACGATGTCGTCCGCTGGACGGAGCAACTCCTCGACGCGCTCGATTATCTCCATACGCAAAATCCGCCGATTTACCACCGGGACATCAAGCCGCAGAATCTGAAGCTTACGCCGCGCGGAAAGATCAAGCTGCTTGATTTTGGCATCGCCAAGGGCGGTCCCGCTGAAACGACCAGCGCGTCGACCGTCGGCAATCAGACTTTCGTCGCGGCGACGCTGAATTATTCACCGATCGAACAGACATACCGCGTCCTCGATCCGGTCTTCCGCGAAGTGCTGCTGCAGCGGTTCGAGGCGCGGATCAAGGTCGTGATGGAGCAAAATGCCGACGCGCGGTCGGACATATACGCGCTCGGCGCGACAGCATATCATTTGCTGACCGGAGTTCTCCCGATCGACTCATTGAAACGGACGACGGAGGTTTGGTCGGGAAAACAGGATCCGCTCGCGAACCCGACATCGCTGAACAATCAGATCCCGCCGGGACTGGCGGCGGTGCTGATGAAATCGATGGAGATCGACCGCGACCACCGCTACACGACAGCGCTCGAAATGGAACAGGCGCTGGCGTCGGCGACGGTTTCGTCATCGACGCGCGGGACCACCAATCCGTCAGCCGACGCCGCCCCGACGATGTGGCAGACATACGACACGGAGCCCGACGCGCGTATTCCGAGTCCGACGGATGCGCCGACAATGCAGATTTCGGCCGACCAGATCAGTCCGCAATACGGGTCGATCTCGGAGCAAACCGTTCAGGCTCCGAACTACATTCAGCAACCTCTGGACAATCCTTCAAATACCGGCGGCCAGCAGCCGCCGATGGGGAGTCCGTTCAATACCGGCGGCCAGCAGCCGCAGATGCCCGGACAGTTCAATACCGGCAGTCAGCAGCCGCAGATGCCCGGACAGTTCAATACCGGCAGTCAGCAGCCGCAGATGCCCGGACAGTTCAATACCGGCGGTCAGCAGCCCCCGATAGGAAGTCCGTTCAATACCGGCGGCCAACAGCAACCTATGGGGGGGCAGTTCAACACCGGCGGAGCCGGCGGATTTGCCGGGCAATCGCAACCGCAGCCTGATGCGATGGGCTTTATTGCGGGCGCAGGCCAATCCGGCGGATTTGGCGGCGGCGCCTTCACCGGCGGCCAGCAGTTTGGCCAGGCGGTCGCGGCACCGAAGAAAAAGGGACGCGCACTGCTTTTTGTTATACCGTTATTGGCATTGCTCTTTCTCGCGGTAGGCGGCGCCGGCGCGGGATACTGGTTCTGGTCGCAGTCGCAGATAACGACCGGAAGCCCGACTCCGACTCCATCGGCATCACCGGCGGCATCGGTCTCGCCATCGCCGTCGCCGACCGAAAAGGCTGTAAAGAACGAATCTCCGACGCCTTCGGCTTCGCCAACGCCGTCGCCGTCGGAAACAAAGGTAACAACGCTTCAAACGCCGGTCAGGACGCCGCCGCCCGTCCGGACTCCGAGGCCGAAGACGCCGCAGCCTAAACGAAATTCCGACTGTATCTTTACGGGCGATTGCTGATCATTCAGGGCATCCGTTGGTCGGTTGACATCATCGTATGTCGGACGTCTTTCTTGATTGGAAGGTGGATCGGGCGTATAGTGAACGCAAAATCGCGCTCGCGGTTCGTCCTCTGTATGTGAATTTAACACTAGGTTTGAGGTCATTTGGAACAATACTTATGAAACGAAGAATTGCTTTGATATTGGTTTTCAGCGGGATGCTGATCGGTTCGCTGCAGTTGATTGACAGTGCGTCTGCACAATCACGTCTGACGCTGGCGATGATTTTGACGGGCCTTCAAACTCGGGGCACCACGCCGGAAACGAGCACCTTGGCGAAGCGCAATGTTTACATTCAACGAAGGGTTGAAACCTACGGCGTAACGTTTACGGTCACCTCGGTGATTGAGAACGAGCTCCGCAATGCGGGCGCAACGACCGCCCTGATTGCCGCAATTCGGCAAGGCGGTCCGACCGTGACGACGCCGACACCCGTGACAAACGGACGGCCGAGGGCGGTTTTCAAGGATCTTTGGATCGACTATGACGTCACCGAGGGCTCGCAGCTCGGGATGCGGATCCATGCGAAGTTTACGGCCTATTCGATGCGTAACCTTGATTCCTATCTGGCGATCTATTTCACCGACAGCAAAGGAAACGCGCTCCGTGACCGCAACAACAAGTTCAACAGTTCGTCGGGTGACGTCGCCGTTTATCGCGATATGAAGCCCGGTTTTGATCCGGCCGATTACGACGATTTCATAGTCTTTATGCCGTATGACGAGTTCGATCTCAGCAACGGCAATTATACGCTCGGGATGGAAGTCAAGCTCATCTACAAAGCGGGCGGGCTGATCCAGGAACTGACCAAAAAAGAGTTCAACTACAAGCGCGGTGCGAGCGTCACGCGCGATTCGTCTGCCGTGACGGCGACCGTCAATCGTGTCTGGATCGATTACAACGTGACGCAAAGCGGAAAACGCGGAATGCTGATCCACACCAACTTTGAGGTGACCGGATTAAAGGGAGTGGGCTCGAAGCTCGCGGTGCGGGTTCAAAAGGAAGACGGCGGTTTCCTGACAAGCAGCGGCGCCTTTTCCAACGATGACGGCGAACTTGAAATGGCTTTTGCGATGAATCCGGGGTATCCGACCACCGTTTACAAGGACGCAACGGTCTTCCTCCCGTATAATGAGATCGTCATCAGCAAGGGGCAATGGAACCTGAAGCTTGACCTCGATCTCCGTTATGAAGACGGCGAACTTATCAAGCATCTGCAGTTCTACGAATTTGAGTTCACGAGAAACTAATTCTGTAAAACGGTAATGGTCGAGGCGCTTCGGATTCGGAGCGCCTCTTTTATTTTACGAAGGAATCAAATTCGAGCGTCCGGCCGTCGGTCGCGAATGTGACCGTTCCCGAATTGCCGGTAGTTACGAGCAAGGCACCCGAGGCCCGCCAGCGATCAATGACCTCCGGATGCGGATGACCGAACGGCGACTCGCGTCCGACGGAGATCACCGCAAAGCGAGGATTCGTCGCGGCGACGAATTCGGCGGTCGAAGATGTCCGGCTGCCGTGATGCGCGACCTTGACGACGTCTGATCCAAGATCAAAACCACCGGCTGCCAGAAACCGTTCGGCTCCGGCTTCAATGTCGCCGGTGAACAGAAACGCCCGCTCGCCGAAGACGATGCGGATCACGACCGATTCGTCGTTTCCGGCGGCCCCCGATTCGCTTCGCGAGGGATGGAGTATCTCGACGCGCGCTCCGCCGATCTCAAGAACGTCGCCCACCGACATCTTCGAAAACGGGATCTTTCGCGCCGCAAGCACCGTTCGCAGGGCCTCGAAATCGTCGTCGCCATCTGCCGACCGACCGAAAAAGGCGCGACGAACCTTGAAGTTTCGCGCGACGTCCGCGAGGCCCTGAATATGATCGGCGTCGGCGTGGGTCGCGACCAGATAATCGACCTCCGACAATCCGCGGTGCCACAAAAACCGTGAAACGACCATTTCGCCGATTGTCGGCCGGTCGGGATCGAATTGCTCCGAGTCGGCGGCGTCGCGCCCGGAAGTCATCCGCTGATAGTTTGGCCGCCCGCCGCCGTCGATAAGGAGCGTCTCGCCGTTCGGAAAGGTAACAAGGGCGGAGTCGCCCTGGCCAACGTCGAGGAAGTCGATGCGCAGTTTGCCGTCCGCCCGCGGCGAGCTGAGCGGATGGAGCAGAACGATAAGCGTCAGGATCAGAGCGCCGGGAAGCGTTCGCCGGAAGCCGGACGTCCGTTCGGGAACGAGCGCGAATGGACTCCACCGATTCAAACTTCGTGCGATCAGAACCCACGGAACAAAGTAAATAAAGTAGATCGCCGCTCCGGCACCGGCATAAACCGGTGTTCGGTAGCCGCCAACCTCGAAGAATGAAACAATTCGCGGTGCCAGCATCAGCAGCCAGTTGAGCGAATCCGTCAGCAGGACGAGCGGCGCCGCGGCGTAAACGCTGAATTGCGCGACCAAAAGCGCGGCCGCGGCGGCAAAACTTTCGAGCGCAAGAAAGCAACCGACCCAGAGGTTGAGCGCCAACGATCCGAACGCCACGCGGTTGAAATACCAGACCGAAAGCGGCATCAGCGCGATTTGAACGATGACCGAGACCGCGACTCCTTCGAACAGATATCTGACGAAATTCGGCGCAAATCCCGGCGCAGCACCAGATTTGACGAGACGCGCGGTCCAGACGTTTCGCGCCGACTCGATCGCCCACGTCCGTTCGCTCCAGTAGATTCTCTCGCAAAACCGAACGAGAATGCGCGGCGCCGACGGCGGAAACGGACTTTCCGATGTCGGCCGCCATTCGCCGATCGCCCGAAGTTTCTCGAGCAGCGGAAATGCGGCCCCGACGATCGCGCCGACGCTGACGAACGTCAGTTGGAATGACGGCGAGAAGATGTCGTTCGGCCGCCAGACGAGCATTCCGAACGCGCACAACCCGAATAGATTGGGTAGGTTTCCGTCGCGATAGAGAGCCCGTGCGATCATCACGACCGAGAACATCAACGCCGCACGGACTACCGGGACCTCGGCACCGACGGCGACCGCGTAAGCCCAGATCAACGGTTCGGCGATCAACAGCTGCCGTAGCCTGCTCTGCCGAAGCGCCTGTAGTGCCGCGACGAGCAATCCGCCGATGAACGTGATGTGCAGACCCGAAATAACCAGGACGTGGAACGTTCCGCCGTCGCGAAACAGTTCAGCCGTCGGGCGGTCGAGGAATTGCTTGTTGCCGAGCAGAGACGCGATCAGTACTCCGGCCGTCGAAACTCCAAACGTCTCCCGGACCGACCCGATGAGCGTCTGTCGCCAGCGGAACAGCGTCCGCAACGGCCCGCTTCCGGCGCCGATCTTGCGGATCAGAAGCGGACTTTTGACAATTCCGCCGACATCGATCCCCTGAGCGTCAAGCTGCGTCAACCGTGACGTCGTTCCGGGATTGCGGAACGTTTCGTCACGATCGAGGCGGCATGTAACGGTCAGCCGATCGCCATAACCCAGGTTTAGCGCACCGTAATCGGCGGCCGCCTCGCCTTCGGGCGCGGGAGCGAAGAGCCTGACACGCCCGGACGTTTCCCTTTTCGATGACCGGACGACGACCGACTCGACTCCGATTTCAAGCGATCGCCCGCCGACGGTTTCTTCCGGTTCCGCCACGAGAGTTCCCTCGATTTCGAGCGGCTCGTCGGACGAAAAAGCGCCCGCGTCAATCATCGAGCGAATTCGCGACGGTGCCGGGGTGTCAAGGTCATAGGCGACCGCCCCGGCGGCGACAAACGCGAGCAGAACGAGGATACCGGAGCTTCTGCCGAAGATCGACGCTCCGCCCGCGGCCGCGATACAAGCGGGAAGCGCCACCCACGCCGGCAACGGCAATACCGCCGCGCCGACGATTCCGACGGCGAACGCGGCGGCGAGCCAAACGAAGGGAGAGCGCGTGAACGCCCGTGACGATGATTCTTCGATCATGAGGATTTTCGTTATTCCGCGCTGATCAACTCACGGATCCGACGAAACCGCCCGTCGCTCATACCGCGCACGAGGATGACCTGCGCCGGATTCCGAAAGGGCCCGAATTTTTCGCGATGTTCGACGATTCGGGCGGCGAGTTGCGGGCCGATTTCGGGCAGCTTTTCGATCTCGGCGATGGTCGCCGTGTTGAGATTCAGCCGGCTTGCTTTGTCTTTGTCTTTATATTCAACAGTTAAAAGTTGTTTTGATTGCTTTTCACATCCCAACAGCATAAAAACAACGAAGATCAGTGAAGCCGTAAGCTTAATAGTTACGGTATAAGTGTTGCAATAACTAGAGTTACAAACTCGCATATGTGAGGTGACGAGGTAATGTGCAAAATGTTAAAAGTTCATTAATTTGCAACATTTAACCTTGTGGAAAAGATGATTTCCACAGAGTTTTCCACAGCTTTCTGTGGAAATGTTGCGATGGAAAATAGGATCACTTTTCCATTTCTTCGAGGTCGCTGAGGTCGTCGTAAGCCTTCTGAAGAATGGGCCGGGCTCGGGTGCTGCCGTCCATTTCGCCGATATATCCTTCGCGGACCATTGCGTCGAGAATCGCCGCCGCGCGTCCGTATCCGATTCGCAGATGACGCTGCAAAAGCGAGGTCGATGCGCGTTTCGCGCCGACGACGCTGCGGACCGCGTCCCAAAACAGCGGATCCTTGCGTCCCGGAAGATCACCGGAATCGTCAAGTTCCTCTTCGGTCCTGGTGATCGTCGTGTCGTATTCCGGATTGCCCTGCGTTTTTATATGCTTGACGATCTTCTCGATCTCTTTTTCATCGACGAAAGCTCCGTGAACGCGAACGAGCTGCGACGTCGCCGGCGGCAGGAACAGCATATCGCCGCGACCGAGAAGCCGCTCGGCGCCGTTGGCGTCGATGATCGTCCGCGAATCGACCTTCGACGAAACGCGGAAACTTATGCGCGCCGGAAAATTCGCCTTGATCAGGCCCGTAATGACATCGACTGACGGCCGCTGCGTCGCGAGTACGAGATGGATTCCGACGGCGCGGGCCATCTGCGCCAGGCGCGTGATCGATTCTTCGACCTCTTTGCCCGAAACCATCATCAGATCCGCGAGTTCGTCGATGATGATAATGATGTAGGGCAGCGTCGGCCAAGGGTTGCCGTCGTTGTCGAAGTCCTTGGCGGCGTTCTTCTTTTTGGCTTCGACGTTATAGCCGTCGATGTTCCGCACGCCCCAGCCCGCGAGGTCCTTGTAACGTCGTTCCATTTCCGAAACTGCCCATTTCAGGGAGATCGCGGCGCGCTTCGGATCGGTGATGATAGGGGTCGCAAGATGCGGTATGTCCGCGTAAACTCCGAGCTCGAGCCTCTTCGGATCGACCATTATGAACTTCACCTCGTCCGGCTTCGCCTTGTAAAGGATCGAAACGACGAGCGTGTTGACGCCGACCGACTTGCCCGCGCCGGTCGCACCGGCAATCAGCAAATGCGGCATTTTGGCGAGATCGGCGACATAGTTGAGCCCGTCGATGGTCTTCCCGAGCGCGATCGTCAGGAGCGATTTCGATTCCCGGAACTTGCGCGACTCGATCACTTCGCGGAGTTGGATCGTCTGCCGGTCGCGGTTGGGCACTTCGATACCGACGTACGCCTTGCCCGGGATGCGGTCGATGCGGATCGATTCCGCCTTGAGCGCGAGACAAAGGTCGTCCGAAAGCCCCGTCACGCGCGAGTATTTGACGCCCGGATCGGGTTTGAATTCATAGGTCGTCACGACCGGGCCCGGACAAATGGTCATGACGCTGCCGTTGACGTTGAACTCCGCCGTCTTCTTTACGAGTTCCTTGGCGAGCGATTCCATCTCGGCGTCCTTCTGCTCGACCCGCGGCTTCGAGCGATTAAGAAGTTCCGGATCGGGAAGGATGTAGTCGTCAAAATTCGGGCGTTTCTTCTTTGTTTCAAGGTCGAATTCGGCCTCAGCGCTGTCGGCGAGTCCGGCCTCAAGTTCGCCGGTCTTCGGCGTTGGAACGATAGGGATCTTTTCGCTGGCCGCGATCAGATCCTCAAACGGCGGAACGTCTCCGATCGACGGATCATCGGCGCTCACGATCGCCGGTACAGCAACTTCCGCCTCGGCGGGCAATCCCGGCTTTTCCGGCTCCTTCTTCTGATCCTCGAAGATCGCCCCGACGTCTTCCCGGATCGTGACTTCCTTGACCGGAAACGGCACCGAATCGCCCTTGACTATCATGGGTTTCACGGGCTTCGGCTGCAAAGGCGCCGCCTCGATTTTCGATGCCGGCAAGTTAATGGAATCGAGCGTCCGCCCGCGACGCTTGGCGCGCCATTCGGCGAAATGAACCCCCAGATTGTCGAACGCGAGCCTGAAACTGCCGAAGAACGTCCCGAGCGAAACGTTGGTGATCAGGATCGACGCCGCAATCGCCAGCGCGACAAAAAGAATGATGGTCCCGATCTTGCCGAGGAATCCGAAGAACATCTGCTGGAAAAAGACGCCAACGATGCCGCCGTGGATGCCGAGCATCGACGACAGACTCGCTAACGCCGTGACGAATACGAAATAACCGGCGATATGGATCGCGGAAAGCCGCAGATCTCGCGAACGGAAAACACGCCACGCCATCATCGCAAGCAGTGCCGGCAAGAGGTACGAAACGATCCCGACTGTCTGCATCAAGAGATCCGCGAAATGGGCCCCAAACGGGCCGATCCAGTTTTGCGTCTTTTGCGTCGAGGAAGTGTTGATCGTCGGATCGCCGCCATTGTAGGAAACAAGACAAAGAAAGATCAGCACAGCGAACGCCGCAAGGAAAACGGCGACGACCTCGTTCGTGTGCGAATGGGTCTTTTTCGTCTCAGGTTTTTTTCGTACGGCCGTTGCCATCGTTTCGTTATCCGCCCTTCTTGAAGATCAAGAATTCTTTGATGAAACCGTCGATCGCCCCATCAAGCACGGCTTCGACGTCGGTCACCTCAAGTTTCGTCCTCGTATCCTTTACCAAGCGATACGGATGCAGAACATAGTTGCGTATCTGCGACCCGAACGAAATATCTTGTTTCGTCGCCTCGAGCTCGGCCGAGTCAGCGAGGCGCTTTTCGAGTTCGAGTTCGTAAAGTTTCGAACGCAGGACCTGCATCGCGACGGCGCGGTTCTGGATCTGCGAGCGCTGATTCTGGCACGTGACGACGATGTTTGTCGGGAGATGCGTGATCCGCACCGCCGAATCGGTAACGTTGACGTGCTGCCCGCCGGCTCCCGACGAACGGTAAGTGTCGATCCGCAGATCCTTATCCTGAATGTCGACTTCGATATTCTCGTCGATTTCCGGCGAAACGAAAAGCGACGCGAAACTCGTCTCGCGGCTGCCCCCCGAGTTGAACGGCGAGATCCGGACGAGCCTGTGAACGCCCGCCTCGTTCGCCAAAAGTCCGTAGGCGTAATCGCCCTCAACCCGGAACGTCGCCGACTTGATCCCGGCTTCGCCGCCGGATTGTTCGTCGATCATCTCGACCTTGAACCCTTTGCGTTCCGCCCAGCGAAGGTACATTCGAAGCAGCATCTGCGCCCAGTCCTGCGCGTCGGTCCCGCCCGCCCCGGCCTGGATCGAACAGATCGCGTTGTTCGCATCGGTCTCGCCGGACAGCAGACTCTGCGTTTCGGCCTCGGCGACCTGTCCTTCCAAACGCGCGAGAACGGTCTCAAGTTCCGTCAAAGAACCTGGGTCGGTCTCGGAAAACTCGATCAGCACCTCGGCATCGCCCAGCACCGACTCGAATTCTTCCTGTTGTCCGAGCGCGCGTTCGACGCGGCTCCGTCGCTGCACGATCTTCTGCGCCTGCTCGGAATCATTCCAAAAATCAGGTTCGGCTATTTGTTTTTCAAGGATTTCGAGCTCGTTCCTTTTGCGAGGCGCGTCAAAGAAACCTCCCGAGTTGCTCGACTTTAACTCTTAATTGTTCGAATTTTGATTGTAGTTCTGATAATTCCATCGAGTTGAGTTCATTATTTTATATCACAAAAGCCGCGCGTTGAGACATTTTACAAACGATTTCACTTCCGACTCGAAGGTTGACTTCACCGACATCAGGGCTTGCTCCGGGCTTGCTTGAACAGGGAAATAACGACCAACCCCAAGCTCAGCATGGAACAGAGTCCGGCAAGGAAGTCGCCGACGCGGACGTAAATCGTCTGCGAACCGTCTGACCGGGACGCGGTCCACATTCGCGCGGACTCCGAATAGACTTCCGGTGAATCGAAAACATTGCCGTCGCGGTCGATGTACGCGGTGACGCCAACGTTCGTGACGCGTATCAGCGGCCGGCTGGTTTCGACGGCCCGGAAGACGCTGTTTGCGAGGTGCTGTCGCAGCACCGGCGTTTTGCCGAGATAGCCGTCGTTGGTCATTTCGATCAGCAGGTCGGCGCCGGTCCGCGCGTATTCGGCGGAGAGTCCCCCGAAATGGGATTCGAAGCAGATCATCACGCCGGCCTTGGCATCTCCGACGGGAAGCAGATCGTACTCGCTTCCCTTCTTGAAATTCCCGACGAACGCCGGCATCCAGCTTGCGACCGGTTCCGGGAACGGGATGTACTCGCCGAAAGGCAGCAGGAAGATCTTGTCGTACTGACCGACTTTCGCCCCGCTGTCGTTGATCATCACGGCGGAGTTCATCAGCTGTTTACCGTCGGTGCTCGCCTCGGCGGAGTTGAACAGTACGGCCGTCTTGTTGCGTTCGGCGAATTGCTGCAGAAACTCGCGGAGTTTCTCGTCCTCGCCGTATTGAAACAGCATCGGGGATTCCGGAAAGACGACGAGCGTCGGCCGGCCATCGGCCCGTTCCCTGAGTTTTTGTTCGGCGAGTTCGACGTGTCTGTGAAGAAGCTTTTCGTACCTTTCGATAGTCAGACCGTCCATCGGCACGTTCGGCTGAACCGCGACGACGTAGGTTCCGGCGGATGAATCAGATTTCGCCGCCGGAGCCGTTCGCGGTCCGGACAGTTCGACGCCAAGCGCCCCGGCAACGATCAGCGAAGCCGCCACGACAGCCGTCCGGCCGAACGAAGCCGCCGGTGTTTCGGTACGGCGGGACCATTGTTCGCCCGCCGATATGAGCAGGACGATCGCGGCGTTGACGGCCGCAATGTAGAAACTTGCTGCGTAAACACCGCCGATACGGGCGGAGGCAAGAGCGGGAGAACCCGAAAACGCGAGCGAATATCCGAGCGCGTTCCAGTTGTTGCCCGAGATCCACATCCGCAGAAACTCGCTGAACACCCAAACAACCGGCACGGCAAAGATCGCCGACCTGCCAAAGCGGCGGCTGATGACGGCGAAAGCGGCCGCAAAAACCGCCGGAAAGATCCCGGCGCCGGCCGCCGCGCAGAACATCAGAAAATAGACCGGCGGCCACGGCAGCGAAGCGTAGGTTATCGGCGCGAACGTGAGCCACGAACAGGTCAGGAAAAAGAAGGCCGTCCCGAAGATCCAACCCGTCGCGAACGCGCGTTTCGGTGTTTCGGATCTGACTGCCATCAGCAGCGGAACCAATCCGGCAAAGGCAAAGGGCCAGAGATCAAAATCGGGAAAGGCCAGCGACAAAAGTATTGCCGAGGCGGTCGCCAGCACGGCGGCACTGACCGACGGACGGAAATCTTTGAGTTTCGAAACCAACTTCATTGCGTGCCATTCTAGCAAAGTTGTGCGCGGCGAACGATTTCGAGTCAGCGCATTGAAAGGTTTTCGATCAAATTGACCGCCGGCCGTTCACCTTGAACGGGCATCCTGACAGCGCCACAAAAATTGTCAGCGCGGAATGACGATTTTTGTCAGTGGAAACCCGATTCGATGGCAGGTTTTCAGTCAAATTGATTTGAACCCCAAAGTTTCCGGCTGAATGCCGCAAGTGGCGTGATCCGTATACCAAATTGCGCCTTAACCTCCATTACAACAGTAATTTAAAAGCGGGAGAGCCCGATTCTTTCGAATCGGGCTCACAATCGGAAGGACAACTGAAGGAACGCTCGGAAGGTGGTCGAGTACGGTGGCAAACCGCGCTCGGAGAAGTGATGGCGGCGGGGTCTTGACCAATCTGCATCAAGCTAGCCGTTTATAGCTAATGCACGTGGCGTGCCAAAGCGATTTTGGATTTTGGATTTTGGATTTTGGATTCGCATGTTGTTCGTAAACTACTGTATGTATTATGTTTAGTAGGTCCTTCGTCTTCAAGAACCGGAGCGAAACCAAAATCCAAAATCCAAAATCTAAGCTCGACAGTTACACTATTTGGTAGAAGCCCGAATCGGATGCGGGATCGGGGACGAAAATCCCGAATTTCGGGGCGTTCGATCGGCCATTTCGGATTTGTGATTGCGGATTTTGGGATTTCGGATTTCGGTTCTGAGTTTGCGATCTTAAAGCAAAGCTTTTCCGCACATCCGGGCGGCAAGCCGCTTTTAGTTGCGCAAATTCCGGCTCACAAATCCCAGATCGCAGAATCCCAAATTGAGAATTCGGTCACGAATACTGACCTTGGCGCGTCGCTCGTTGGTCTTTGATGAATATCCCAATTCCCCAATCACAAATCCCGATCTGGGATTTGGGGGATTTGCGCCACTCAAAGCGGCTTGCCGCCCGGATGTGCGGAAAAGCTTTGCTTTTCCGAGAGCGGCTTCTCGATCAAGGCGGCTGCGCCGCCGATCTCGAGCGCGCGGCACAGCCGCGAGAATCCGGGAACGCCGAACGGAAAAGCCAAGCTTTTCCGCACATCCGGGCGGCAAGCCGCGAGGAATCCAAACAAATCAGCGTCGCCTGCCGGGTTCAGGGCAAGACTCCGCAGGGTTTTTCAAACCTCCCGAATCCCCAATCCCGTGGCGCCCGGACTATTTCGGCGAGCAGCGTTCGACCATTCGCTGGAGCCCCTGAACTTCCTGGTTCTCGCCGTCGATCTCCTCGACCGAACGCAGATAGTTCTGCGCCTGCAGACAGTCCTTGCGGTCGGCGTAGATCTTGACGAGCGCAATGTAGGCGTTCGTCAAACGATTGTCCCAAAAGAGTGCGGTCTTGAGCGAACTGACCGCCTGGTCGAAATCGGTCCGCCGGAGATGGATCATCCCCAGCAGATAATAGCTCTCGGCGCTCATCGGCTCGCTGACGAGCACGCGCCGCAAGATCTCCATCGCCTCGTCGTCGCGGCCGTCGCGATAATTCTTCCGCGCCTGGATCAGCAGCGCTTCGGTTTCGTTGACCGGGGTCGGTGTCGGGGTCGCCCGGCGCTTGATCAGGATCACGCTGACGAAATCCTTGCGCGGCGGCTGCGCAACGCGCATTCCGATCGTGTCAACGGTCTTCGCCCGCGTCCATTCGACTTGCAGTTTCGCGTAGCGGTCGCCGGCGACCAGAAACTGCCGCGCCATATTATCGAAGTCCGCTGTGTTGCCCTGCCCGAGAATCTCGGTCGCTTTTGCAAGCAGAAAATATGACTCGCCGTCTTTCGGCGCGAGCGCGAGCACCGGCCGCAACTGTTCCGAGGCGCCGGCATAATCGCCGTTCAGAAAAAGCGCGCAGCCGTAGTTGAAGCGAACGTCGGCCGCATCGGGCGCCGAGTCGAGCGCCTTTTTCAAATGTTCGATGCCTTCCGCCAAGAGCGCCGACGCCTTGGCCTTGTTCTTCTTTTCGGCGCGCGACGCCTGAATTGCGATCGCTCCGATCGTGTTGTAAACGCTGGTCAGCTGCAGCTCTTCGGCAAGCGGCCGAAGTACCGCGAGAGCCCGCTCGAAATCCTGCTGCTGCCAGTGGATCAATCCGGTATAAAAGGCCGCTTCGGCATATTCGGGGGCCTCGGGAGGGATCTTCGAAAAAGCGTCGATCGCTTCCGGATACTTTTGTCCGGCGAGATAGAAGTGTCCGAGTTCGAGCGCAGCGTCGGCATAAACGGCGCCCTTTGTCTTCTCGTCGTCGGCGTAAATCCGCATCGCGTTGCTGAAATATCCCTCGCGCGACGCGGCGTCCGAATTCGGCGTCAGCAGCCCTTTGATATAGGCTTCAAACGCGCGCGCCGGAACCTTGTTCGCCTGCTCGATAAAGTCGTTAAGCCGAAACGGCAGCGCCTTGTCGCGCTGGTACAGGATCTGGTACGCCATCTGTCCCTGGATCGTCTGAAGATTGAGCAGCGCGTCGTTCAGATTGATGTCGCGCGTGACCTTTCGGCCGTCGGGAAACTCTTCGCTAAGGAAACGCCCCTCGTTGACGCGAATGATCTTCGCCGTGACGCTGATCGTCGCCGCCGTCTCGCCCTGGGCCGGAGCGATCGTGTAGCGGCCGGCGATGAGAAGCGTCGCCCGCGACTCGCGCGCGAGCTTGAGCGAGGTCGCAAGCGACGGCAGGATCGTCAGCGGCACGCGCAGGCGCTGCTGGATGATCTTGCGCTCGTCGTTGGCGACGATGTTCAGGCTCGGCACCTTTAGAAGATCGGTCAGCGAAGAAGCGAAACTCTCGCCGACCCACGCGAATTCCGGCGCGCCGGACGCATTCTCGAACGGCAGAACAAGCACCGTGTCGTTCTGGTTCGACTGCCCGAACGCCGCCGACAGGGCCGCAAAACTGATAATAAGAACGGATAAAGACTTCTTGATCATTAATAAAGAATAACTCACAGCTATTAAACGCCGCGACATCAGAATAAGATTCGCAAATTCAATCCGCAAAACGCGTAGGTGAATTCCATTTCCCGCGAAACACGCCAAAAACGCGAAAATGGCGTTTTCATTTCATTTTTCGCTTATTTCGCATCATTCGCGGGCAATCTCCCATACGCGCATGTCAATACAAAAAAATGATCCGCTCCGGATGAGAGCGAATCATTATTCTAGATGCGTATTTTGCAAGAATGGATGGTAGTCGGTACGGGATTTGAACCCGTGTCGCCGCCGTGAAAGGGCGGTGTCCTAGACCCCTAGACGAACCGACCGGAAAAACGAATTTTTCTGAATCCAACGAAATCGTCTTCAAAAAAATCGCTCTTCAAATAGCTTTGCTTCTAACGAAACAAACATCGAGATTAACGTACGGGCGTTTTTCTTGTCAAACGCTTTTGCAACGTTTGTTTGATAACGCTCTTACCGCACCTCAATTTTCAAAACGCAAAAACTTTGAAAAGGCCGAGTCGGTTTTTGTTTCATTAGTGCCGCGAACCAACCAAAACGGAGGTCCCCTGGTTTTATCGAACTGGGATAGAGTAATGCGGTCCGGATGCATTAGACGGAGTCGGCGATTGGTAATACAATAGCGTCGACTTACGGATAAAGACGGACCTAAACGGCCTTTCGAACCTTTTCGAGTACGGGGCAGGTCCGGTAATCCGCAGGAGTAGCTGATGAAAAAACATCAAGTCAAACAAGGAGATTGCGTCTCGAGCATCGCAGAGGAAAACGGATTTTTTTGGCAGACCATCTGGGATCATCCGGAGAATAAGGATCTAAAGGAATTGCGCAAGGACCCGAATATTCTCTTTCCCGGTGATGTCGTGACGGTTCCCGACAAACAACCCAAGGAAGTGTCCGAACCGACCAATCAAGTTCACAAGTTTCGTGTAAAGAATGCTCCGGCAAAACTCAGATTACGAATCCTAAAAGACGGTGAACCGCGGAAAGGCGAACCGTTCGTTTTGACCATTGATGGCGAGGAAAAAGAGCGCGGCACGATTCCCGCGGACGGTAACATCCGGCTTTCCATCCCGCCCCGGGCAAAAAAGGGAAAACTCACCATCGGCGAGGGTCTAAGTCAGGAAGTTTACAAACTGAATCTCGGATATCTTGATCCGATCAACACTATCTCCGGAGTAAAGGCGCGGCTCAGTAATCTGGGTTTTGATTGCGGGGAACCCGACAATCAAATGGATGAACAGACCATTGAAGCAATTCTGGATTTTCAGAGCTTCATTGATCATCCTGATCCCACAGGCAAATTGGATGATCAAACTCGTGAAATTTTGGAAAAACTTCACGAAGCGTCAAGTTCATAGCAAATCTTCAGATGCCCTACAGATCTTTGTTGTATTTTCCTTCAGCTGAAACAGTCGCGGAAGGCTGACTAAGAGTTCCCGCTGTGCTTGATGTTCTTAAATGGAAATAATATGTTGTTCCCATTTCCGCCTCACCGTCGCGGTATTCCGTTGCCTCGGGCGGCATTCTTTTCAGTAAGTTCCACATATGCGCCGGTGCCGCGCCGTCGGTGGAACGATAGATCAGAGTCCCGTTAACACCCACGCCCTGACTTGGAACAAAGCGTATCACCAGATCATCTTCTTCCTCTCCGATCGTTACTTCGGTTGGCGGTGTTAATTTTGCTAAATCTAAAACTACTTTACCTTCAGTATTTACGATCAGATTTCCGAGTTTTGGCAAAAATTCGTTGGTAATTTCGGTAACTGCCCAATCAATGTCTTTCATATACGGATGGGTATAAGTTCCGAAAAAATCCCTGAAATCCTGTCCCTTGATATACTCAACATAATCTTGTTTTCTTGTTGGAAGTCCCGCGTCCTCTAGACGAAGACGGATCAAGTCTTTCTCCACCAAAGTTGGATTTGTTAGACTGCTACTTTGAGGTTCGTGCAAAATACAAAAAAGCAAAAACTTAAGGGTATCGACCTTGTTGCCCTGATAAAAATTTATCAAAAAATCAACTGTGTTAACATTCTTCTGCCATAGATCGTAAACAGCCCATTCCCTTGCAGGTTCTGATTCATTTCTAAGCAAATCCCCCAGACGCTCAAAGAGTGTGAGCCATTGCTGTTTTCCGCCATCAGTATAAATATGAAAATGATCATGTCCGAAGAATTCACCTGGATTGTATCGTAAACCATCTGCTGTCAGGTATTGCATATCGATCATACCCGCCACAAACATTGGAACCGCCCGAATCTTCACGAAAAAATAAGTGTCCAAGGGATTATACGAAGGTAGGACTATTGGATAGGCAACCTGTTTCCACTCATTATTCTGCTTTGTTTCCGCAAGTTCAGACACCTTGATATTAACTTTTTCTGTCATCATATTAAATGCTTTCAAAGTCATTGTAAAAAACTTTGTCGGCTGATCGTGAAACTCCTCATACAACTGACCATCCCTAAATCCATATGAGGACACTTTGTCAGTTCGGTTTCCGTCAATTACGCCTCTTCGGTCTCTCAGATATTCATTATAAGCGGGATAAGACCGTGACCCTGCCGTTCCTCGACGAGAATTCCTACCGTAATCCGGTATTTCGCCAAAGCCGTCATAAAAATCAAGTTCCTGACGGACAATGGAAATATGGACAATATACTCAAAGTAATTAAGAAACTTGTCCACGAAGCGAATTGACCTATCGTATGGGAATTGCAGTTGTTTTAGCTGATTTAACTCGGTTCGGACGGTTCTGTCCAGAAAACTGCTGATCTGCTCTCTCAGCCGGTTGTTAACGTGTGACCATTGTCCGCAGCAAAGCCTGCGTTTAACTATATTGATGTGCCGATCAATATTGTCAAAGCCTTCTCTGAGCTCGGGAAAACGAAAGTCTTTCCCTTCGTTTTTGAGTCTTTGCCGGTTCGTCCAGTAATATTCCAAAGGCTTTTCAGAAAAATCACTCGCATATTTTTCAATCTGTATTTCGTTGTTTTGTAAGTATTCGATGGTGTGATCCCGGCATTTTTTGTCCGTCAGGTTAATTCCTTCAGAGTCCTTTTTTGTCCAGCGGCTTTCCCGATTGAGAGAGGCGTTTTCATTACGTAAATCCTGCCAAGTGGTTCGAACGCCCTGCGACTGAGCTTTAGCCTTTTTGTTTGATTTATCGTGAACGCAGGTTTTGTAATCTACCTCCGGTTCGGGAAATAACCCATTGTTTTCGGATCCGCGAGGTTTCTTGATCGAGTCTTTTCGCAATTTTCTGAGTCTTTCCAGTATCTTCTTGTCCAGGTAGAAGATGTTTGCCTCTTGTTCTTCTTTCACCGAAACTTCAGCTTTGTCCTCGGGTTTTTTAAAGAAATTCTCTTCGGTCGAAACCCAAACTCTGAATTTATAGGGCGCGTCCAAGCGGTCATATGAAACGCCTAAATAGGTACCGAAACTCCCCGTCATTCCTCCGCCAACCATTTGCTTCGTAATATAAGCCCGCGGCATCAGGTTTTCACGGACGTTATTTTGATTGCCTTCCGTAGCCAGGTTTTCGATAGCTTTGGTATCGAGGATTTCCTGATAGACGAGTTTCTCTTCCGAAATTTCAAATTCGTCCGTTCCGGCATCGAAGTTTCGATAGATACGCAGCAGCATACTCTTGATATTAGCGGTGGAATTGATTTCCAGTTTGATCTCGGCGTCCTGCTTAAACGGTATCAGTGATTTCGGTGCAGAAACTATCTTTACCGCCAATTCGCTGACAGAGTTGAGCGTTGTGCTGAGGTCATTGAGTTCTTCGCGATTCAATCTGATCGCCTGAACAACCGGTTCGACAGGTCCATCTACTTCAGGCGGAGCCTGATTATCAGCCTCGGGGAACAATTGATTAAGATAGTTTATTGTCAGATTATCACAATAGTCTGCCGGCTGAAGAATTGTATGATTTTTGCAATCATCATTTGGCGCTAACAGCGTTTCTTCACACTCTGGACAAAGGAATTGATGATTATCGCAAAGAATGTTTGGCGATGATAATTTCTCTCCGCAATTTCGACAGAGATCTCCATGATCAGGGCAGTGTTTTCGATTTGGATCCTCGTCGATCTTTATGTCATTTGGCAATAATGACGTCATCCTACAATTTGGACAGGGGTTTGCCAGATTATTGATCCTCGGGTGATTACAATATGAATTAAAAGTAACTAAAGCTTTCTTGGTCTTATCGCTGAGTTCGTCATCTAATTTACCGCAGTCGAAACCGAGCAACTTGAGCCGCTCTTTAATATCCTTCAGCGAAGTTTGTAAATCAACAAGCGGTTTCAAAAGTTTATTGCAAATCCCCGCGTTGTTGTAAACACCGTTCCATTTTAGCCAGACAGTCTTCTTCATTTTGTGTTTGGGTTCGTATGATACGACAAAAACTATTCCCAACTCTCCTTGTTGAAGTCGGGGAGAGCGGAGTCTTCCCGCGTCGTGATTGCGTTATTTTCAACGTACCGCCGGGCAGTCGAGGCTTGATCGTGATGCCAAAAGAATCTCGCCTTTGGGGTTCAAAACCGGAGCGACCGCGAGGCTGTCGCCGGGAAACGCAAAAACGATTTGCTTATGCCCCTTTGAATCTGAGGACAACAGCTCCTTCCCGGCGGAAACCAAGAGTCGGCCGTTAGAAGTGATAACGGCACCGCCAAACAGTTGTTTTCGGTGGAAAACTGCGACAATTGTTACCCCTTCTCAAAAATCTTTTCCTGTCTGATCGCGCGGGCAATCGAGTCGAAGATCACCGAACGAATACTGAACTAACGTTCGACCACTTGAGGAATTGTCTTCGACGGGTAGCGTAATGTCGCCGCCTGATACACCGCCTTTACCTTTTCCATCGCAGACGTTTGCGCCTCAAGTTCTTTGAGTTTGTTTTCGGCAAAACTCATCGCGTCGCTGCCCCCGCCGTCAAAATCAGGGTCAATGGCAAACAGGATATTGAGTAAATTCCAGATGGCGTTGTCGTCACTGTCTAGCTTAAACAAGCCGCTGAATTTTTTTCGGATTATCTCGGCGACAATACTGTCGATTCGGGCGTTCGTAAAATGTTTCATTCGCGGAACGCGCAAATAATACCAACTGCGAGCGCCTTGGGTGTACCAAACTTCCGAATAGCTGCCTTTGTGCGTTGGATCGAGATAACTGTCGAAATACTCCTTAAACGAATGCATATACGGCTCGGCTTTCTTTTTAACGCAAATGCGGGCGTTCCACGTCGGATTACATTGGCGGTAGGCTTGGATGACGTTGCGAACGCCGCCATCGTATTCGACGCGCTCGGTTTCTTCGATGAATTTATTGTGCCCCATTTTCCCCCGCCGCATCTTCGCGTCGTGGTCAAAAAAGTCGAAGCGGTGTTTCAGATTGCTCAGTTCCATCACCAAAATCTGAACGCCGATGTCCGGTCCGCTGACCTCCTGGGTGCGAACGCCCCCGGAGGTTATTCTCTCCACCGCGCCGGAAACTAATTGGTCTTTGTCTTCGAGTTTAATACGATCCAACATCGGATAGCCAACATCGCCGTTAACGTGGTCGCAGCTTCCGCGTCCCTCAGGAGCCGGTGTAATATTCGGCGGAATGCCGCCGTTCGCCGCCATCGCGTCATCGTAAACCTGTTTGGCGAACGGACAGGCTTCGAGCAGCGACATTACATCGTCGCCGTCGGCGTAACCGGCGGGTTTGGCAATTTCGGGCGGTTCGACGTGGCGGATTTTACTCGGATCGAGCTTTTCGTCGGCGACGCTTTCGATCTCCGAATCGGTTCGCAGCATTCGCTTGCCCTTCCAGGTTAAAAGACGCGAATTCGCCGTGTCGAGTCCCATAAAACCGGCGACGCACTGCCCACAAAAATCGTCGTTATTCTGACCGTAACCCATCAGACACGAGTCGAACATATCGTGCTGGTCGGTACGCGCCCCGGAAGCCATCGGCGTTCCAGACGGGAAATGGTTAACGTACAAACAGTGACTCATCTCGTGCATTAGCAGCGATGGATAGATTCCCGGCTGGCTCACCGTCCCGTCGCCCTTTTCCAACTGAGCATTGTAGCCGCCTGTTCGCCATTGATTGCCGTAGAAGAGAAAGAAACCGTTGCACACGCCTTTGCCCTGGTGCATTCCCTTGGAATCCCAAATCCCGCTCCAAGTGTCCCGCAAAGGCGAGCGAATCAAAATCAACCCGGGCATGAAACCTTGATTTTTTTCGATTCGGCGAACTACATAAATCAAAAAATACCAATTGATCGCCTTGTTGACGTGCGGCAGGAAAGTTCCGCCTGGGCTGGACGGACCGCCGCCGACGGGCTTCGCGTTGCCCGTGTTGTAAACCGTGTCTGCTTCGTAATCAACCGTCAAATTGATTTTGTCGCGGGAAGACTTGCCAGAATACTCGATGGTAACGGCGGTAAAATCGTTCCGTTCCCCGACGAATTCGATTTGAAGTTCTCTTGTTTCCTCATTATAGCGAAAGCCGGCTCGGTCTTGACCCGCGCACGAGATTACCGCCTGCAAATCATTGCGGACGAAGGCAAAGCCCTTAATTTCGGTTCCTTGGGTGATTTTGATGTTGAAGAGTTGTTCGCCGCGCTGCGGCACATCTTTGAGGGTCGCCCTGAAAGGCGCTCCGTTTTTCCCGTCGTAATCAAACTTTTCGGTTTTCGGGGCGATCGAAACAACTTCCAGTCGTCCGGATTGCCGGTTTATTCGAGCAACAAACTCGCTGCCGGCGATATCCTTGCCGTCAGCTTTGACCGTCCATTTGCTAACGCCCGGCGGAAGGTCAACGGTAAAAGTTTCCTGAACGCCGTCACACGTTCCAACGTTCATACTTCCCGTGGTGCGGCTGACGATCGGGGCGAATTTTTCCGGATCAATCAGCGAATTATAGGCTTGCGGCGTGTGCAGATTGAGCAGAAAAGGCGAATTTTCCGCATAATAAAGGAGCGAACGCCAGTCAATCGCCGTTTTCAGTTTCACGCCCACGAAAATGTCTTTTCCCGCCGGAGGAGGCTCGGCAAAATTAATGGTCAGTTTGCCGGAAGCGTAATCCACCGTGCCATTGAGGTCAACGCCGCCCGGTTTCCAATTCATTGTCGAGCCGGTTTCGATAAAAGTTCCGTCACCCTTATCAATCGCCACGAACTCGTTACCGACTTTTATCTTGACATGCCTCGGGACGATAGTGCCTTTCGCGGTTAGCGTTCCCGTGAAGGTTTTCGTTTTGCCGTCTGTCAGCGCAAACGGTTCGCTGAAGTCCATAACCCCGGCGAATTGCTCGTTGTTTTTTAATTTCAAAGCAAATTCTGCGGCGGCATCTTCTACGGCTTGACGGTCGAAAATTTTGTGAAAAGACTGTTCGGCGTTACCGTCAATCAGCAATTCGCAGTAAGATTTTGAAAACTCCCGCGCCATTGCCGCATAATCAATCGACGGACATTCGCCTTCGCGCAACAGGCATTCGGCGCAAAAACGCCCGGTGAACTTTGACGCGTGCTGACAGTCGCCGAAATACGGCTGTAATTCATTTTCAATCGTTTTGTCGAAGCCGTTACCGTCGGCGGGCGGCTTGACAGTCAAGGCACGGCTAATGCGGAGAGTGCGCCAGCGAACCATTGTGCCGGTGTCCGCTTTCACCTTTTTCCCGCGTTTGGTAAATAAAAACGCCCGCAGTTTGTAGCGGTCGCCGCCGATGCGCGACGGCGCGAAAACGACACCGGCTTCGCCCTCCGCGTTCGTTTTCGCTATCACCGAATGCGGGCTGACTAATCTTTCGGGATCGCCGATGTCCAACGCCTGCGGATATTTATCATTGAAAGTTCCAACCGGAATCATCATAAAAACATTGTCCAACAACTCGCCTTTGTGCAGACGCTTTTCGTGAACCCGCGTCGTCGCCGAGGCGAGATAGCGTTTGCCTCCGAACTTCCAGAAATGGTTTCGGCGCTGCGGATCGGCGGACGGCGATTTTAAGAATTTGTCATCGTTTTGACGGTTTAGCGCGTAGCTTTCAAGATAGCCGGCTGGTCCTTGCTTTCGATTTTTGCCGGGACGGGTGTTTTTGAGAGTTTTTCCGCCGCTCGCGCGCAACGCGGCTCCTGCCACCGAATCAGTCCATGAAAGCGCTCCGGCAACTATCTCAGAAGCGTTGGCGGTATCGGCGAATTTTGGCAGATCATCCGGTTCGCGGAGTTGAAAGAAAACATTAATGCCGATTACGGGTCGCCATTCGCCGCCGCCTTTGGGTCGAATTTCGACTTTCGCGACGATCGGGATTTTGCCGAGTGCCGGGTTTGCCGCGCAGAATCTGCGTTCCACGTCGTAACGATTTCCTTTCGAAAGTGTAAACTGCGGCTCGGTAAAAAACTTTTCGTCGAAATCGCGATGTAAAACCCGATAATCGCCAGGAATTCTCAGTTTGGCGAAATTTCCCACCGCCGGCAGCGCGCCGTTCGAGACCAAAAAACTTTCGAGGGCTTCTTTTATTAGCTGGTCCGTTTTACCGTCCGACATCGTCGCGGCGTCGAGTGCCGGATCGACGGCGGCAAACATTTTCTTGATGTAGTTATTCCAGACGAATTGAAAGCACCGGTCAGCATCCGGATGATCAAGCGGATAAGGCAGCAGACCCAGAACCTGCAAGCGTTCTTTGCGCCCGGCGGCGGTGTTAGCCGCGTTATTGAAAACCAAATCAACGTCGCCGAGCCGAAAAGTAATTCGGTAATCGGCGGGGCTGACAACGGTGTTGACCTCGATGCGCGGCGCGCCTTTCAAACGGCGGCGAACGCGGGAAAGCGTAGTCATTTTTTATTCTCCTCAATTAGCATCGAGCGGCGCGTTTTCAAATTGTTGATTTTCAGTCGGCTGATTTTCAATTTGTTCGTCCTCATCAACTTCACTGTCCACAAACGGGTCATTGCCGGATTGACCTTCGTTCGATGCTGCTTTGGGAAGTTCGTTGATAGCGTCATGTAATTCTTCGAGTTTGTCGAGTGTTGCAGAATCAGTTTCGCCGGTGATTTCCAGACTGAAACGTCGCTGAAACGCCTTCAACGCCTCAATCGTTTCTTCGTCGAGTTTGCCATGAATCGGGCATTCAAAGCCGAGGTTCTGAAGACGCGCCTGAATACCCCGAACTTCTGTTTTGGTTTCCAAATATCCGAACAAAAATTCGACGACTTCACGGTCGTCGCCAACCGTCAGGATTCCGCGTTTGGAATTCGGCGGAAAGGTAACTTCCAGAACGCCTTCGCTGGTGGTCGTTCCCGTCAAACTAAGTTTATCGTCAATAATAAATTCGAAATTCTGATTGGCGCGGGGTTCTTCGAGATAATCGAAGAGCTGGACGCTGAAAACGGCAGGCGTATTTTTGAGCCGAAATTTGTGAACCTGATTGGTCGGTTCGCTCACTTCTTTGAGGCGTTTGTCCGGCACGAACACGACATCGTTCGGTACCAGCACGTTCGGATCGCGGCGTTTTTCCTTTAAGGCGGCATTGTTCGGATGATTCCAGATAGTGTCGGGAAAGAACCCGTTCTCAAACGCAATGCTCGAAATGCAGTCGCCCTGTTTTACCTGATAATTGATCGCCATAACTACTCCCACGCCTCCTTGTCCAAATCGGGGAACGTGACCTTGCAGTTTCCGGGTTCAATCTGATAAAGCCCGGCCTGGCCGTGTTCATTCAGGCGCCCCTCGACCGGCTGGCCGCCCGGCGGCGTGATGCGATAGCGAACGTTCGGAACCGGCTTGCCGTCCATATCGACCAAAATGATCTCGATCCACGCCTTTTTGGCCTCTTTCTTCTCGGCCGGCTTCGCCCCCATCGTCTGGAGAATCTGCTGCGTCATGTGGAACGTCTGCTTGACTTCGACCGGCGCTTTTTCGACCGGCGCGGGCTTCTTTTTCAACGGACACTCCGCCACCGCGCCCGTCCTCTGCGCCGGAAAGCCGCTCTGCGTGTTCCTTGCCCTTTCGGAAGTTCCTGCCATCGTCAATCCTTGCGCTTGATGATCATTGTCTCGAGCCCGAAATCGGGCGCCGACGGGACGTCCTTCTTCGTGCCGCCGCGCATCGTCTTCTGCATCTTGTCGGCGGCCGGTTTGGGTTTGTCGACAACCGTTTCGATACCGACTTTCGATTCCGAGTGCGTCTTCTCGAGTTTCTTGTCCGCCGTCGGATCTTTCGTTGGCGAGCCGGTTGAACTGACCATCACGGTCTTCTCGCCGGGATCCTCGTCGCGAACCGCGGGCGTTTCCGGTTTTGCCGCTTCCGCCGCAGGCTCTGTCTCGGATTCCGCGGGTTCCTCGGGCTTCTCGTCCCAGGCCTGCGGGTCGTAGTCCTTCCTTATCGAGTCCCAGTTTTCATCCGTCAGGACATCGAGCATCGGACCGACGCGCTCGTCGGGTTCGTGCTCGACGTCGGTCAGCAGAACCTGGCACAAACGGTGTTTGTCAAAGTTTGGCGAAACGTCGAACATCAGCGCGACAAACGGAGCGATCGACGATTCTTTCTTCATCAAATGGGAGCGCGCCCGCGCGACTCCGGCGGCGACGAGTTTTAGCAGCGTCTCATCTTCGAGCTCGGCCACGGCAAACTCCCCGCCTTCGGGCAGTTTCACGACGGACGCCGGATATTCGGCGATGAGATGGTCGGCAATGCGCCGCTCGAAAGCGGCCTGAGCAACCGTTTCCATAACTTCCATCTGCTCGCGCCTGACCGTCAATCTCATCCCGTCACCTGCCCCGCGCCGCCGGGCGCCATCGGGAGATTCGCCTGGACCAGCGCTCCCTTTTCAACGTGCATGCGGCACAGTTCCGTATGATCGAACGACTCTGAAAAGTAGTATTTTACGAATCCGAAGATCGTTTCCAGCTCACCGAGATTGCACGTCATAAGGAACGGCAACAGAACGCGCGGATCGTAGTAGCGAAAGAGCATCGGATTGCCGCTCTCGTCGTTGACCGTCAGAAGCCCGCGCAAATGCTTCCGCATTCCGACCGGGGAGACGGGGCTCTGCGCGAAGATTCCCCAATGTTTGCCCCAGCATTCGCCGAGGAGCCATTCCGTAAAGTCCGAATCCGGTTCGAGAAGGACGACGTAGGGCGCCGTGTGGATCAGTTCGTCCGAAAGCTCTCCCTCATAAAGACAAAGGTGCGGCGGTTCCATCTCGAAAAGTTTCTGCGGCAGATCCTGCACCGACGCGCCGTCAAGCACGGCGTAGGTGTAAGCGTCGTCGCGGAAGATGTATTTTTCGAATTGCTCCTTCATTTCACAAGATTCAACGTTCAAGATTCAAGATTCAACATTCAATCCAAAATCTAAAATCCAAAATCGTCTCACTGTCCGCCGCGGGCGCAGATTTCGCAAAACGGCGTTCCGTTTCGCGCAGCGTTGATCAGAACGAGCGCCGCCGGCGACTTGAATTTCGGCCGTTGCGGCGGTGCCTTTGGACTTAAAGTGACCGATTGTCCGGGTTCGGCCTTAGCAGCTTCAAGCGGATCGACCGGCGCGCTCGGATTGCTTCCCGATCCACTGCCCGCCGCTCCGCCGCTGTTGAGCATCACCATCGTGCCCTTGATAAAAATTCCGCCCGCGTTGATGTTGATGAAGTTGCCGCCGACCTTGAGCGTCAGCGACGTTCCCGTTTCGATGGTCAGCGTGGTTCCGGATTTCAGATGGATCTCGGTACCCGCATCGACCGCGAACTTCGTGCCCGCCTTCTCAAGAAAGTCGCCGCCAGCGTGAACCGAGATCGTGCCGTCGACCTTCTCCTTGTGATCGCCGACCACTTTCAGGCTCTTGTCTTTCTTGACCTTTTCGCGCTGGTCGTTCTCCACTATCAGATGCCGGTCGTTGAGAACGATCTCTTTGGCGTCGTTCTTGACGCGAATGTCGGCGTCTTTTTCGGCCTGAACGAAGACCTGTTCGGATCCCTTTTTGTCTTCGAAGCGGATCTCGTTGAACCCGCCGCCGCCCTTCGACGAATTCGACTTGACCGTCGATTTCGTTTTTTCGTCAGGCAACGTGTACGGCGGCATCGTCTGCGCGTTGTAAACGCATCCGGTGATGATCGGCTGGTCAGGATCACCCTCGAGAAAATGAACGATGACCTCCATCCCGATCCGCGGAATGAACATCGATCCCCACTTGTTGCCGGCCCAGCCTTGCGCGACGCGCACCCAGCACGAGCTTGACTGATTCACCTGCCCGTCACGATCCCAATGAAACTGAACCTTGACGCGGCCGTATTTGTCGGTAAAGATCTCCTCGCCGGACGGCCCGACGACGAACGCCGTCTGGCTGCCGCGCACGATCGGTTTCGGGGTGTTCCGCGGCGGACGAAACGGCGGCGCGCCGGCTCCGTGTGCGATGCACGCAAACTCATTGGAATACGCGGTCTCGATGTCATCGTCCGAAACATAAGTCGGATTCTGCTGCGCTCCGTGCGTCATCGAGGTGACCACATATTTCCCGTTGTACTGCGAATTCGGATGATTGAAAAGCTCGAATCGGTAGCCCGACGTCATCGCCGAACAGTCGCCGCGGCCGCTGATCACTTTGTAACCGGCGTCGATCGACTCCATCGCCGTGCGGACGGTTTTCTGCTTGTCGCGGTCTATCTGGCTAAGTTTGGATGCTTGTTCGCCGCCCGACGAATCGATCCCGTCATACCGGCGCGCGTATCCGCCCGGATAGTCGTAGATTTCGAGCTTGTTGCTTTCCCCGACCGAAAAGACGCTCGGCTGGGTGCCGTCAAGTTTGCGGTTCGGCATCTGGAAGTTGAAATCCCACGTCGTGACCTTGCCCGTCTGCAGGCTGTAATCGGTCTGCCAGCGATTGATCGAAGTCACGAAGTCCTCGGCGGAGCGCGTCACGTCAAGGTAGAACGGGATCCGGCTTTTGGAAGGACAATCAGCGTGCGACTGGACGGTGTCGCCGACGATCATCCGGTGTTTGCCGTCTTTGTGCTCGAAGAAATAGTGGATTCCCTCTTCCTCCATCAGGCGCGAAATGAAATCAAAATCGGTCTCACGATACTGGACGCAGTAATTTCTCGGTTCATAGGTCTCCTGGAGCTGCCACTGAACCTCAAATCCGGGAAGGACCTCGCGCAGAATGTCCGGAACTGAAATATTTTGGAAGATGCGGCTTTGACTGATCTGCGTCAGCACCCAAACATGCGGAACGATGACGGCTGAATAATAGGAAAACCGGGTGTCACGATGCCCCTGCGAAAAACGGCTGACGATCCCGCTTACTTCCCGGACCGTGCCGTCACGCTGGTCTATCTTGAGCGTCACTCCCTGACCGACGATCGATGCCGGATCGACGATGGTCGGCTCGAAGCCAACCTCGTTCTCTTCGTGAAGAAGATCGACTTCGAGCTTGAACAGGCGCGAAATTCCTTCGGCGAGACTGAAACTGTTGATCAACAGAAAGTCTTTGCCGAGCGGGGTATAAATCGCGAGAAGCCGGTTGTCCTGCGTAACCGCCATAATCTCAGAAAACCACTGACCCTTATGCTTCGAAATCCTCGATTTCGCTTTTAACGGAAGGAAACGTAGACGCGTTTTTGTGAGCTATCTTATCCCTGCAATGCAGTTAAGTCAATGAAGTTATTCATTTGCGCCGCCGCTTGTTTCCTGGATTACTTGTAACCCGTCCGATGTTTCACTATCATTCAGAAACCCAAGAGTCCATTTTGTCCGGTTCGACCCGCGAATGCCGTTGGAAGGCGTCGGACCGGCGGATTGCCGAGAAGAAACTATTATGAAACGTGTCTTTTTGATCGATTCGATGTCGCACATTTTCAGGGCGTACTTCGCTCCGATGGGAATGCGTCAGGAACCCCTGCGCAATTCGCGCGGCCAGGTGACGCAAGCCGTTTTCGTTTTCACGAATATGCTCCGCAAGCTTTTGTCGGACGAAAAGCCGGATTATATCGCCGCCGTTTTCGATTCGCCCGAAAAGACGTTCCGCCACGATTCGTTCGCCGACTACAAGGCGAACCGCGCCGAGATGCCCGAAGACCTCGTATCGCAGCTTCCATATATCATCCGCGTCTGCGAAACGCTTCAGATCCCGATCCTCCGCGTTCCCGGCTTCGAGGCCGACGACATCATCGGCACGCTCGCCTACAAAGTGGCGGAAAAAGGAATGCAGGCGGTGATCGTCTCGAACGACAAGGACCTTTGCCAGCTCGTCCGCGATCCGAACATCGTCTGTATGCGGCAGAACTCGCAGAACCTTAAACGCAAGGTGCCGGTACCGCCGATCGAATACTGCGACGAAGCGTGGGTGAAGAACAAATTCGGCGTGCCTCCGGACAAGATCATCGATCTGCTCGGACTGATGGGCGACGCGATCGACAACATTCCGGGCGCGCCGGGGATCGGCGAGAAGGGCGCGCTCAAGCTGGTTTTGGAATTCGGTTCGGCCGAAGGCGCGATGGCGAACGCGGACAAAGTGACGCACAAGACGTATCGCGAATCGCTTCAGAACAATCAGGACATCATCCGTCAATCGCTTGAACTCGCAACGATCCACACGACGATGGACCTCGACCTCGATCTCGATTCGCTCAAGCATCGCGACCCGGACCGCCCGGTCGCTTACGCACTGTTCCGCGAGCTGGAATTTTCGTCGCTGATGCGCGAATTTGCCGACTCGGCGCCGCTTTTCGCGAATCTCGGCAACGAATCGGAGGATGTTCAGGACCGGCGCTACGAGATCGTCCGCAGCCGTGCGGACCTCGACAAGCTCATCCGCAAACTCTGGGAAACCGAGCATTGGTCGTTCGAGGCCGACACCTCGAACTCGGACGAGAAGGCGAGCAGTTTCGACAAGCTGCCGCCGGTCGGAGTCGCCATCGCGACCGCCGCCGGCGCGGTTCACTACGTCGATCTGGAGAACTTTGAAGGCGGCCGCGACGCGGCGGTCGGACCGTTGCGAGATATCCTTTCGAACGGCTTTCTTGAAAAGGTGACGCACGATTACAAGTCGCAGCTCGCGGCGCTCGTCAAACTCGGGATCAGGCCGGAGGCCGTGACCGACGACACGATGCTCGCGGCCTATGTCATAGATTCGGGGCGAAAGACAGACCTCGAAAGCCTGGCGCAGTTCAATCTCGGAATCGACGGCGTTTACGAAGTCCCGAAAGACTGGTCCAAGTCGCAGTATTCCGCCGCCGAACGGGCCGATTACTCGTTTCAGCTCGCCCCGAAATTCCGCCGGAAGATCGAGGAAGACGACCTGCTGAAGATCTACGCCGAGATCGAACTGCCGCTCGTCCCGATACTTTATGAGATCGAAATGGCCGGGATGAAGGTCGACGTCGCCGCGCTGAACGCGTTCTCCGAGTTCGTCAAAAACGAGCTCGAAACGCTGAGCACGAAGATCTTCGGGATCGCCGGCCACGAATTCAATATAGGTTCGCCGAAGCAGGTCGGCGAGGTTCTGCAAGAGCTTAATATCGAAACCGGACGCAAGACGGCCACCGGGCAGATCTCGACCTCAAAGGATATTTTGGCGGAATTGGCGGAAACGTACGAGATCGCGCAGCTCATCATCGACTACCGTGAGCTCGACAAACTCAAGGCGACGTATTCGGATTCGCTCCCGACGCAGATCGCGTCGGACGGCCGGATCCACGGCAAACTGAATCAGACGGTCGCGGCGACGGGCCGTTTGAGTTCGACCGATCCGAATCTGCAGAACATCCCGATCCGCACCGAACTCGGCCAGGAGATCCGCCGCGCGTTCATTCCGGAAGCCGGCTGCAAACTCGTTTCGGCCGATTATTCGCAGCTCGAACTGCGCATTCTCGCGCACATCACGCATGACCCGGTGATGCTCGAAGCGTACGAGAAGGGCGAGGACATCCACAGCAAGACGGCGCAGCTCGTTTTCGGCGCGACCACGCCCGAGGACCTCAAGGAAAAACGCCGGCTTGCGAAGATCGTCAATTTTGGCATCGCCTATGCGGTCGAGGCGTTCGGCCTGTCGCAGCGCGTGGGCATCTCAAGGTCCGAGGCCAAAGAGGTTATCCAGAATTATTACAACACTTACAAGGGCATAAAGCGGTTTATGGACGAAACGCCGGAGGTCGCACGCGAAAAGGGTTACGTGACCTCGATCTTCGGCCGCCGGCGCTATTTCCCGTCGATCAACGACCGCAACTTCAACGTCCGCTCGCGCGCCGAACGAGAGGCGATCAATATGCCGATCCAGGGCAGCGCTTCGGACATCGTCAAGATCGCGATGCTCAAGGTCGATGCCGCATTGAAAAACGAAAAACTGACGACGAAGCTGATCATGCAGATCCACGACGAACTCCTCTTCGAAGCGCCCGACAGCGAGGTCGAGCGCGTCCTCGGGATCGTCAAAACGGAGATGGAATCCGCTGTAAAACTCGACATCCCGCTAATCTCCGAACTCGGCGTCGGCGACAACTGGATGAGCACGAAGTGAGACGGGGGTTGGCCGTTGAAAGCCGCCGCATCATTCGGAATTGCGATTTGTGATTTGGGATTGCGGATTAACCCCGTTGTCAGACCAACAAATCGCGTGTTCGCCGGAAAGCCGATCAAAGCGCCGCGGTTTTCTGATACTCGGCGCGGAGCATAAAGCTTCCTTCGGTGACGATCCGGTCGCCGACCTGCAACCCTTCGAGGACCGTGTAGCGGCCGTTCGCAACCGGTCCGAGACGCACGGCGCGGAGTTCGAATTTCGACTTGTCGTCGGTCGCCACAAAGACGATCTGGCGGCTGCCGATGGTCTGAACGGCGGACGCCGGAACGACCGGCATCGTGCGTTCGGCATCGCCGAGCGCGCCGAACGCGACCCGCACGTACATCCCGAGTTTCAGGATCTGACCGGGATTCGCAAGTTCGACGCGGACCTGCGCCGTTCGCGTCGTTTCATCCAGTTTCGGATCGATGTAACCGATGCGGCCGCGGAACAGCTTTTCGGGAAACGCGTCGGCCGTGACGCTCGCGCCGCTTCCCGTCCTGAGCTGCGGCAGCTGCTGTTCAAAGACCTGAGCGATCACCCAAACCTGCGAAAGGTCGGTCACGCGAAGCAGTTCCTTGTTCGCCTCGACGACCTCGCCGACGTTTGCCGTCCGGCTCGTGATCGTGCCCGCCGCGGGCGCGGTGACGGCGATCTCGGACGTGATCTGCGAGACCGAACGCAATCCGTCGATGCGTCCCGGCGTCATTCCATAAAGCAGAAGTTTCTCGCGCACCGAGGCGCGCTCGGATTCGGCGTTGCGCAGCGCGTTCGACGCCTCTTCTAGTTCGGAACGCGTCTCCTGGCTGATCCCGAGCAGACTTTCGGCACGCGCCAGGCGCTTTCGCGCCTCGTCGGTTTCCGCTTCGGTGGTTCGGAGTTTGGTCGTGTCCTGCTCGAGTTCCTCGCGCGACGCGGCGCCGATCTTGACGAGCTTTGTCGTCCGTTCGAAGCGTTTGCGCATCTCGTCGAGAGTCGCTTCGGACGCTTTGAGCATTCGCGCCGACTGATCGTATTCGGTCCGGCTCGGCTGATTGACGGCGATCAGGCGCTGCCGGCGCTCAAGATTCTGCCGCGCATTGCGGACCTCGTTCGAGAGCGCGATGAACCGCGTCTGAGTTTCGGAAAACTCGTTGCTGAAAACGACCGCGAGCGTCTGGCCCTTTGAAACATTGTCGCCGAGTTCGACATTGACGCGCCGGACAACGCCGCCGGCGAGCGTCACCGCCGGCGTTTCGCGATACGAATTCGACTGCACGGTTCCGGCTGCCGCCGCCAGTTCGCTTTCCTTTGCGAGTTCTTCGCCGACCGGCTCGATCTTGATTCCGGAGCGTTCGATCTGCTCGGCGGGAATCGTCACGGTCTGGCCGGCGGTAAAACTCTCTTTCGTTTCGCCCGAGTCGTCAAACGAAATAGATCGCGGCGCCGGAACGGGCTGACCCGCGCGCCCACCGCGCAAAAGGAGCCATGCCGCGACTCCGCCGACGATCAGCACCAGCAGCAACACCGCGGCGGCGACGGCGATCACCTTCGTCTTACGGCCGTTGTTTTCACTCGTTTCGATGATCTCGTTTTCGCTCATTTGTTTGTCAGTTCGCGCATCGACGCGGATTTCAGAATCTCGACGCGGGCCAGATAGGTTTCGAGCCGGGCATCGATATAACTGCTTTCGATCTCGATAAAACGGCGCTGCTCGGCGATGTAGTCGAGCAGCGTACGCGAACCGAGTTCGTAGCTTTGGCGGACGACGGCGAGATTTGCCGCCGCTTGATCGCGGACGCCGACACGGTAAATCTCCATCGCCCGGGCCGCGGAACGGTACATCGCGTAGGCGGACGAAACTTCGCGCCGAATCGTCAGTTCCCCGAATTCACGACGGCTCGCGGCGGCCTCGCGTTCGGCGATCGCCGCGGCGATCATTCCCTGATTGCGGTTTCGGACGGGAAGCGTGAATCTCACGCCGAAAGTGAAAAACTGCATCGTGTTCTCGATCGGGCTCAGATTTCCGGACCGGTCGAATCCCTGGAGCGGAAAGCCGGACTGCATCCGCTGATAACCGACCATCGCCTCGGCGTCGGGCTTGGACTCGACGCGTGCCTGCTCGATCTTCGCGTCGGCGAACGATTCCAAAAGCCGCGCGCCGTTCAGATCCGGCCTCTCCCGCAACGCACTAGCCGACGCCTCTTCGACGGTCGGAAGATCGCCTAGCAGATCTTCAAAATCGCCGCGCAGCCGCAGCGGATCGTTTGGATCGAGCCCGACGAGGTTCCGCAGTTCAAACATTGCAACTTCGGTCTTGCCGATCGACATTTCGAACATCGCCCGCAAACGGTTGACCTCGACGATCTCCATATTCTGTTCGAGCGGCGCACGCCGGCCTTCGCGGACGATGGCGGCGACGAGATTGAGATTGTCGGTCGCCGCATTCAGCAGTTCCGCGGTAAACCGCAGTTTGAGTACGAGCGCCAGCGACTCGCCGAATTTCGAGCGCACCTCGCCGGCGAGCAGACGTTCCTTTTCGGCAACGGCGGACCGGCGGATCTCCGCTTCGCGCACCGCCACTTTGAGACGCGCGCCGCGACGCCCGAAAAGTTCCAGCGGAAGCGCAGCCTGAACCATTCGGCTGTTGTCCGGCCCGTTCGTCTGACGCGTACCGGCGACCTCGACGCTCGGATTCGGCCGCAGCCCCGCTTGTCGGATCAATGCTTCGGCCGCGTCCGCTTCTTTGCGCATCGCCGCCAGATCTCCGTTGTTTTCAAGCGCGAGCGCGACGAGTTCGTCGGCCGACTTCCCGTCCAACGGATCGATAAAACGTGCCGCAGCGGCGACCGCGTCCGGCTTCGGCGGCGGCACGTAATCGTCCGTCTGCTGCGCCGGCACGAATGCCGCGAGTTGCGCGCCAATTAAACCGACCGCGGCGAGTCTGAGAAGTTGTTCGAGTTTCCGTCTCATTTCGCTCTCTTGAGTTCGTACAGACGCAGCCAGTAAAAGATTACGGGCGTCACCACGAGGACGTGCAAAAGGCTCGACAACATCCCGCCGAAAACCGGCGCTGCGAGCGGTTTCATAACCTCGGAGCCGGCCGTCGTGCTCCACATGATCGGCAAAAGCCCGAAGACGATCGTCGTCACCGTCATCACTTTCGGCCGCAGACGCAGCAGCGCGCCCTCGGTCACCGCCTCGAGCAGCGTCTGCGCGTCGAGCGTTCCGAGTTCTTTGCGTTTCCGTTCAACGGCTTCTTCGAGATAAACGACCATCACGATCGTCGTCTGGACCGCCGCGCCGAAAAGGGCGATGAAACCGACCCAAACCGCGACCGAGAAGTTGTAGTCCATCATCCACAGCAGGTAAACGCCGCCGGTCAGCGCGAAAGGCACCGCGAGAAGTATGTGCGCCGCCTCGAGAAACGATTTGTAGGTCAGATACAACGTCAGAAAGATGATCAGAATGACGATCGGGACGACGATCATCAAGCGGCTTTTGGCGCGCTGCTGATTTTCGTACTGACCGCTCCAGTTGATGTAGTACCCCGCCGGGAGTTGAACCTTCGCGAGGATCGCGGCGTTCGCTTCATCGACAAAGCTACCGATGTCGCGCCCGCGAACGCTGAGCAGAACCGTTCCGCGAAGCAAACCGTTTTCGCTCTGGATCATCGCCGGCCCCTCGACGCTGCGGATGTCGGCGAGTTGCGCGAGCGGGACCGGAGCGCCGGTCGGCGATGTCACCGGGATGCGTCCGATGGCTTCCGGAGAGTCCCGAAACTCGGGCGCGTAGCGGACGCGGATCGGAAAACGGCGGCGGCCCTCGATCGTCACCGTCAGATTGGTTTCGCCGAGCCCGGTTTCGACCGCGTTCTGGATAGTCCCGACGTCGATACCGTATTTGGCCGCAGCCTGCCGGTCAATGTTGATGTCGAGATACGGCGCGCCGGTGATCTGTTCGGGATAAACGTCGGCCGCGCCCGGCACGTCGCGGACGACGGCGGCGATCGTTTTCGAAGTTTCCTCGAGCGTTTTCAGATCGTTGCCGAAGATCTTGATGCCGACCTGCGAACGGATCCCGGTCGCGAGCATCTCGATGCGGTTGATGATCGGCTGCGTCCAGATATTTGTCACGCCCGGCATCCGCAACGCCGTGTCCATCTCTGTCACGAGTTTTTCGCGGGTCACGCCGGGCCGCCATTCATCTTCGGGCTTGAGATGAATGACCGTCTCGTTCATATTAATCGGCGACGGATCGGTCGGACTTTCGGCACGTCCCGCCTTGCCGACGGCCCACATCACTTCCGGAAATGATTTGATGATCTCGTCCTGTTTCCGCATGATGCGCGTCGCCTCGTCGAGCGAGACCGCCGGATCGGTGACCGGCATATACATCAGGTCGCCCTCGTTGAGCGGCGGCATAAACTCCGAACCGATACGCGTCGCCGCGAGCGTCGCGCCGAGAAACAAGACGAGCGCCGCGAGGACGGTCAGTCCGCGGTGCCGCAACGCCCAGCCGAGAAACGGCCTGTAAAAACGACGCACGACGCGCATTATCGGGTTCCAGTCCTCGTCGTGGAGTTTTCCGCCGAGAAAGTACGTGCACAGGACCGGCACCAAAGTGATCGCCATAAAGGCCGAGCCGACCATCGCAAATGTCTTCGTAAACGCAAGCGGATGAAAGAGTTTTCCTTCCTGGCCGGTGAGCGCGAAGACGGGCGCGAAGGCGATGATGATGATCGCGATCGACGAGAAGATCGGCCGTCCGACCATCTTCGTCGCGTCGAGCACGGCGCGCCAGACCGCCGCCCGGTCCTTGGTGTCGATCCCCTGATCCTCGATCGCGCGATAAGCGTTTTCGGTGACGACGATGCCCGCATCGACGAGGTCCGAAATGGCGATGGCGATTCCCGCGAGCGACATAATGTTCGACGTGATGCCGGCGAAATACATAAAGAGGAACGAGATCAGGACCGCCAGCGGCAGCGGGACCGTGACGATGAACACCGACCTGAAATGCGCCAGAAACAGCAGGTTGGCGAAGGTGACGAGGATCAGTTCCTCGATCAGCGCTTCTTTGAGAGTGTCCGCCGTGCGGTTGATCAGTTCCGTCCGGTCGTAGAACGGAACGATCCGAACCCCTTCCGGGAGTCCGGGCTTGATCTCTTCGATCTTCTTTTTGACGTTGTCGATGACCTCGAGCGCGCTGACGCCGTAGCGCGCCACGACGACTCCGCCGACTGCCTCGATGCCGTTCTTGTCGAGCGCTCCCGTCCGAAACGCGTTGCCGATCTTTACCGCCGCGACGTTTTTGACATAGACGGGCGTCCCGCTCTTGCCGCCGATGACGATGTTCTCGACGTCGGCGACCGATTCGACGAGTCCGATCCCGCGGACCACCGCCCATTCGCCGGACTGCTCGAGGACGTTGCCGCCGACGTTGTTGTTGGATCGTCCAACCGCTTCGACGACCGCCGACAAAGGCAGGTCGAAAGAACGAAGCTTGTCGGGATCGACGTCGATCTGATACTGATGGACGAATCCCCCGACGGAGGCGACCTCGGCGACGCCCGAAACGGAGTTGAGCTGGTACCGAACGAACCAGTCCTGCAGCGTGCGCAGGTCGCGGAGGTTCATCTTGTCGGACTCGAGCGTGTACCAGAAAACCTGACCGACGCCCGTGGCGTCCGGTCCGAGGGTCGGGATCACGCCTTCCGGAAGCTGTTTCGTGACCAGATTCAGCCGTTCGAGAATGCGCGTTCTGGCCCAGTAAAGCTCAATGTTGTCCTCGAAGATGACGTTGACCATCGAGAAACTGAAGGCCGAACTCGCCCGCACGGTGCGGACTCCGGGCAGTCCCTGCAGGTTGGTGACGAGCGGGTATGTGACCTGATCCTCGACTTCCTGCGGCGAGCGTCCGGGCCAGTCGGTAAAGACGATTATCTGGTTGTCCGAAAGATCGGGAATGGCGTCGATCGGAGTCCGCGTAAGCGCCCAGTATCCCGCCGCCATCAGTCCGAGATAGACGATGATGACGATAACGCGGTTACGCAAAGACCATTCGATAAGCCAGTTAATCATGTTTGGAGTTCCGCCTTCAGGCGGCCTCGGCTTCGAAATTAGTTGACTGAAAATTAGCGTGAGACCGCCTGAAGGCGGAACTCCAAGCTATTCAACGACTATCTTTCCCTTCATCATTTCCATTCCGCACTGGAAGGCGAGATCGCCGGATTCGGTCGGCGTGAACTCGACCAGGACCGGTTCGCCGACGGGCAGCGTTTTCTTGATGTTCAGTTTGGGGAAAACGAGTTCGTCGCCGCAGTTCTTGTCGTCGATGCGCGTGAACTCCATTTTCACGGGCTCGCCCTTTTTGACCTTTATCGATTTCGGTTCATAGCTTGTCGAAACCTTGATCTTGATCGTTTCGCCGGGCTTGGCCGTATAGACATCCGGGTCCGCCGTAGCCTTCGGTTCGGTTTTGGTGCCCGAGCAACCGCCGAGCGCGACGATCGCCGTGATTAATAAAAAGATGCTGATAAATTTCATTGTTTTTTCTCCTTGGTTCCTACTGCGCGGCGATCGGCAGATTTGCCCTGCCTTTTCCGGCCGCGCCCTCGTAAATGATCTGTGTTTTCCAGTCGCCGGCCATTTGCAGTTTGACCGTGCCGTTATAGACGCCGGGCGTTCCGCTCGTGGTGAGCGTCGCGGCGTCGTTCATTACCGGCATCGTGCCCATCGCCGGCATATGAAAATTGACCGCCGTGGCGCCGACATCGACCGGCTTGCCGCTGCTGTCCGCAAATGTGATCGTGAATTCGTTTTTGCCGTCGCGCATAACGCCGTCGGCGCTCGCGAGCGTGACCGTCAGCCCATTGCCGGCATCGCCGCTAATGACGGTTTTGCCGGTCGTCGCCGACTGTCCACAGGCCGCCAGCAAAAGGCATCCCGCGACAATTAATATTTTTTTGAACATCCTGATCTTCCGTCGGCGAGCGCCAAAAACAGTCCCGCCGAAATGCGCTGCCCGGTGTTTTTTCGCGCGCGGCGAAAAAACACGTACAGTCCTTTTTCACTGAAAAAGGACGAAAACAAGACACACTTCGGCGTGGATCAGATCAGAAATGATTGATTTTGAAGGTAGAGATTAGGTGGGCGCGAAAGCCTTGAAGGAACCGAGACCGGGCGGCGCGGCAAGACCGGCAGTGCAAAAGCCACAAAACGCGGCCGAAACTCAAAAACCGGCATGGCAATGTGCTGCACGGGCCTGACGTTCAAATTCGATTCGGCTGCCGTCCGCGGCTGCTGGTCGTTCGACGGCAATCCGCAAGGGCCGTCGCAGCACTGCTTCCGCTTGATCGCATCCTTTGTCGCCTTGTCCCGCTTGCAGCAGGCCATCGGTTTCGGCCCGTTTTCAAAACAGCCGCAAACCCCGGCCCAAACCTGGCCGCCGAGAATAAGGATAAAAAGCAATACAGTCAAACGCTTCCACATAAGACAACCTCAGCATAGGAGCGCCGGCGATGCTTGTCAAGGTATATTAATTTGCAAGTGCAAAGTTGGACGATCAAATGATCCCGTATATTCGGCGAATCTCGCGTTTCGGTCAACCGGCGGAAACGGGGCCGCAGGCGTCGCAATTTCGCTCCGTCGGCAGCAAAGAAAAAAGGCCCCGCATTCGTTTCGCGATGCCGAGCCTTTCTTTGATTCAAGGCCGGAACGTCTTTTCGCCGCACAGGGTCGACGGCAACGCCGTGGAGTTCTTTTGTGCTGTCAGCGGACGGCTCAGGAGGAAAACGAACAGGGTCGTCAGGACGGCATTGGATATCGACTGTTTTGTCATTTTTTTCTCCGCTCCTTCCACTTGCTTCCTTCCCTTCCGTTATCGACGGAAGAAGAATTGCTAGCCGAATCACGTTGATTAGACCACCGCAGGTCAGTACCAACTGCGGTAGCGGTTGGTTGAACGCCGTCATACGGACGCAGATCGCACACCGCCCGGCTTCAAGGTTGTGTCGATTTCTGACTTGATGTTGGAGGCTGTCTGAAAAGTCTTCTCAGCATGCGCAAGGACGATAGCACCGCGTTCCGCTTCGCTTCACGTGGTGCTATCGTCCTTGCGCGTGTTACACACGCTGAAGATCCTAAACTTGATCTCTAAATAATGCAGGCCACTGACTTTGCAGACAGCTTCTCTTTCTGACGCCGCGGACTCAAGATTCGAACAACTCGGCGCGATCGCAACTTTACGGCGCGATCCCGAGTTTTTTCATCCGTTCTGCGGCCTGCCGTGTTTGGGTGTGAGCCCGGCCCAACCTGTCCTCGAGCGCCAAAAGACTCTCGCGTACCATCCGCACACCGCGAGCAGTTTCTCCGAGCCCGATAAGGCATTCACCGAGAAAACTGCTCGTCGAAGCCAATAGCCAATGGTCGCGCGGGAGCGTCCTTTCCCGCAGGACGAAACATTCCTCGAACGCGTCACGCGCCGCGCCGAATTCTCCGGAAGCCATCAATACGCGCCCCAGAAGCAGCAAGCAACTGCTCACGACCGGGTGTTCATCCGGCAGGTTGGCCCCGCGCTTCTCGAGCGCGGTGAAGAGATGATACCGGGCTTCGTCGATCTCGCCCGTACTGATCAGAACGTAAGCCAGATTGTAGAGTGACCAAGCGACGTCGATATGATCGTCGCCCAAGATCTTGCGGCGCATTGCGAGTGACGCGCGGCAAAGTTCGTTGGCCTCCGCCGGATCAGACTCAACAACGGCTCCGGCAAGGTTGATCATCGAAAGGGCGATGTCCGGATGCTCGCTTCCGTGGACGGCCTGAAAGATCCGCAACGAGCGCCGGAGGATCGTCTCGGCCTCGTCACGCTGGTCCATTACCGCCAAAACCCCGCCGATCCGCTCAAGCGTTTTGGCCACTTCGGCGTGATTCTCGCCAAGGTGCAGCCGCTTGATCGCAAGTTCTTCTTCATGAAGTGACAACGCCCGGCGAGATTCGCCTTTGATCGCGCAGAGATATCCGAGGCTGTTGAGAATGTTCGCCACCTCAAGGTCGTCGCCATCCACTTTCAAAAGAACGGAAAGCGCTTCAAGATAGAGAGGTTCGGCCGTCTTCAGATCACCCTTCGCCTGCATCAGCTTGCCGAAGTTCCCGAGGCTGACCGCAACCTGCGGACTCATCCTCGGAAACGCCTGCCGGTATTTCTCAAGCGCCGCGGCGAGGTGAGTTTCCGCTAACTCAAGTTGCCCGAGACTCAGATACGTCAGGCCAAGAGTCGATTCGAGGTCCGCCGCGATCTCAGGCTGGTTTACAAAATCGGTCGCGACGCTCTCAGCGGCGATCTTGAGAACCTCGGTAACTTTGACATCCTTGCCCGCCATACGCGGATCGGCGGATGCGAGCATCTTCCGCAAGAACTCATTGATCTTTTCCGCCTTGCGCGCCTCGCGCCGCGCGCGGTCCCGCTGACGTGCGGCGATCTTTGCCTGACGCG
>JBGSWK010000070.1:0-78057 GCA_041752475.1 Pyrinomonadaceae bacterium
AGAGTAACGCGTTTACGCGTGACTAACGTTGGAGTAACTTCAACTTGACCTAACAACGAGCGCCTGCGCTCTGTGGCTCGGACGTAAGAGTAACGCGTTTACGCGTGACTAACGTTGGAGTAACTTCAACTTGACCTAACAGCGAACCACCTGCGCCCATCGCTCGGGGAACTGATACGTGGTCGCGTCTCCGACGCTGTCACGCGTAAACGCGTTACTCGTACGGACGCTGTCACGCGTAAACGCGTTACTCGTACGAATCGCCATGGCTTTAGCGTTGGTAAAAAGTGCGGCGCAGCTGCGTGAAGAACAACGTTTTTCACGGGAGTTTGTCGAGCAATTCGGACTTCGGCTGCAGCGCGCCGGCGTTTCCGAGATCTGCGGCGCGGCGAGTTCCGGCAAGACGGCGCTCGCGCTCGCGTTTCTCTCGACGCTCACGCAGAACGGCGAGATCTGCGCGGTCGTCGATGTTTCCGACGCTTTCAACCCGGAATCGGCGCGCGACAACGGGTTGCTCCTCGACAATGTTCTTTGGATCAAATGCGGCGGTGAACTCGAAAAGGCGTTTACCGTTACCGACTATCTGATTCAGGCAAAAGGCTTCGGCGCGATCTGGCTGAATTTGAACTTTGTCGCGCGGCATCATCTGATCCATATCCCGAGTTCGTTCTGGTACCGCTTCCGAACCGGGGTAGCCGCCGGCCAGACGATGCTTATCGTCACCGTCCGCGAACCGTTGCTCGGGTCGGCGTCGAGCCAATCGTACACGGTCGCACGCGCGCGGTCGGTCTGGAACGGCGTCGGGCGCTTCAAGCTTTTGCGAGAGTTCTTTGTCGATCTGAATTCGAAGAAACCGATGTCCGCCGGTTCGATTCTGACGCGCATCACGAGCAATTATGTCTAGACTTTACGCCTGCATCATCAGCGACGCGGAAAAACAGGACCTTGTCGCGGCCGCCGAAAGCTTCGCTTACCGGATCGAATGGCTCGGCGACGGCGTTCTGTTTGAAACGAGCGGGCTCGAAAAACTGATCGGCTCGGCCGATAAAATTGCCGCGAAGATCGACGAAATTCTGACCATCGCAAAAATCCGCGGGAACGTGGCGGTCGCCGAAAATGCCGCCTCGGTGATTCTTCAGGCCCGCAGCAAAAAAGGGACGACCGTCGTCTCCGACGCAAAGCTTGAGCGCCTTCCGCTCGGCCGGCTCGAGATCGACCGCGATACGCTCGACGTCTTCGACGCGCTCGGTTTCGCGAGCGTCCGCGATCTGAAACGCGTCCCCGAAGAGGAACTTATCGCCCGCTACGGGGCCGAATTCCGCGACGTGCTCGATCTCGTCAAAAACAAAGGAAAATACGTTCTCACGCCGAACCTGAAGGACGATTTTATCAACTGGACGTACCGGCTCGACTTCCCGGTGCTCGATTTCGAACAACTGATCTTCATCGTCCGCCACGGGCTCGAGCGTGTTTTCAACGAAACCGAAACGTACGGCTTTCGTACCGAGCGGCTCGGCATCAGCCTCGGGCTCGAACGCGGCGGCGCGCGCGACTATGAGATAAAGGTTTCCTTCCCGACGCTCGACATCAAGTTCTGGTCGAAGATCATTTCGCTTCGCATCAACTCGGATCCGCCGCCCGAGGGCATCACCTCGATCGAGGTGACAGCGCACTTCGCGCGGCCGCGCACGGCGCAGAAAAGCCTTTTCGCGACGACCAGTCTCGAACCCGAAAGCCTTTTGCTGACAGTTTCGAAGATCAAAAAACTCATTGGCGAGGAAAACGCCGGCGTCCCGGTCGTGCTCGACCAACGCCTGAGCCGCGCCTTTGCCCTCGAAGCCGAACGGCTTCCGGCCGGGATCGAACCGAAAACCGCGCACGAGGTCCGCCCGCATATTCTTTTGAACTATTTCGATCCGCCGCTCAAGGCCGATGTCGTCGTCAATCAAAAACGGCTGATGTTCGTCCGCACACCAAGTTTCTCGGGGAAGGTCGCTGAGTACGGCGGCGTCTGGTCGGAATCGGCCCAATGGTGGAACGCGGCCAACTGGAAAACCGAGGAATGGGACGTCGAACTCGAGAACGGCGGGATATACCGCCTCGCACGCGTCGGCCGCGAATGGTTCGTCACCGGGGAATACGATTGACGTAAGAGTAACGCGTTTACGCGTGAATCCCCGTGGTCGTAAGAGTAACGCGTTTACGCGTGAATCCCCGTGGTAACCCTCACGTGAATTGATACGAAACGCTTGTGTCCGCCGTTCGATCAATTGACGACGTTGTCGTCGCTCCGGCGTAGTCACGCGTAAACGCGTAACTCTTACGACGTAAACGCGTAACTCTTACTGATATGTTTTGCGAACTTCACACACGCTCGGCGTTCAGCTTTCTGTCATCCGGCTCGCTGCCCGAGGATCTGGTCGCGACGGCAGCGCGGCTCGGCGTCGGGACCGTCGGACTGCTTGACCGCGACACCGTTTCCGGTGCCGTCCGATTTCATCTCGAAGCGAAGGAAAAAGGTGTCAAGGCGATCGTCGGCGCCGAGATCACGATGGAGGACGGCAGTCTTTTGCCTCTCGTTCCGGTCTCGATCCGCGGTTACCAAAACCTGTGCAAGCTGATTACGACCATCAAACTCCGCCACAAAAAGGGCGAGCATTTCGCCTTTCGCGAGGACATCGAAACTTACTCAAAAGACCTCATTTGCCTGACCGGCGGCGAGGACGGATTTCTGCACTCGCAGATCAGAAAACACAAGGGGCTCGAAGCGATGGCCTGGCTGCAATACGTCTTCGAAAACCGGCTCTACGCCGAACTGCAGCGGCACTATCTCCGCAATCAGGAAGACATCAACCAATCGGTCCTGAGCTACGCCCACAAACTGCGCGTTCCGCTCTTCGCGAGCAACGGCGCCTATTACGCGGATCGCGCCGATCGCCAGCTTTTCGACGTTTTCACGTGTATTAAAAATCACGTTACGATCGACACCGCCGGCCGACTCCTCTCGCGTAACGACGAGCGGCGGATCAAATCAGAAGCCGAGATGCTGCGCCTGTTCGACGATTTTCCGCAGGCCGTCGGCCGTACGTCCGAGATCGCCGACCGCATCAGTTTTTCGATGGACGACGTCGGCTATACCTTTCCCGAATATCCGGTCCCGCCGGGCGAAACGATGGATTCGCTGCTTCGCAAGCTTTCCGAAAAAGGTGCGGTCTGGCGCTACGGCGCGATCACGCCGATCGTCCGCGAGAAACTCGAAAAGGAACTCCGCCTGATCGAGAAACTAAAACTCGCCGGCTACTTTCTGCTCGTCTGGGACATCTCCGAATTCTGCCGCAACCGCAACATCCTTTCGCAGGGACGCGGTTCGGCAGCAAATTCCGTCGTTTGTTACTCGCTCGGCATCACGGCGGTCGATCCGATCGAAGGCAAACTGCTTTTCGAACGGTTCCTTTCCGAAGAACGCGGCGAATATCCCGACATCGACATTGACCTGCCGAGCGGTGACGACCGCGAGGCAGTCATTCAATACGTCTATCAAAAATACGGTGAGCGCGGCGCGGCGATGACCGCCAACGTCATCACCTACAAATCGAAATCGGCGATCCGCGAGGTCGGCAAGGTTTTCGGATTCGAGGAACACGAACTGGGTCGGCTCTCGAAACTCATTTCTTTTCACGATACCAATATCGAAGAGCAGCTTGTCCGTTTTCGCGAAGCCGGCTTCGACCCCGAACGCTCGCCGCGGATCCGTGCGTTCTTTCAGTTCTTCCTCAACATCCTGCATTTCCCGCGCCATCTCGGCCAGCATTCGGGCGGGATGGTGATCTCGCTCGGACGGCTCGACGGCGTCGTTCCGATCGAGCCGGCGTCGATGGACGGACGGACCATCATCCAGTGGGACAAGGACGACTGCGCCGAACTCGACATCGTCAAGGTCGATCTGCTCGGGCTCGGGATGATGGCCGTCATCCGCGACACGCTGACCATCATCCGCGACCACAAAAAGGAAGAGGTCGATCTCGCGAAGATCCCTAAGGACGATCCGCTCGTTTACAAAACGCTGCAGGACGCCGACACGGTCGGGATGTTTCAGGTCGAATCGCGCGCGCAGATGAACTTTCTGCCCAAGGCAAAGCCCGAGACTTTTTACGATCTCGTCGTGCAGGTCGCGATCATCCGGCCCGGCCCGATCGTCGGCAATATGCTCAACGTCTATCTGCGCCGCCGTCAGGGACTCGAAGAGGTCGATTATATGCACCCGTCGCTCAAGCCGGTGCTCGAACGAACGCTCGGCGTGCCGCTTTTTCAGGAACAGGTGCTGAAGATCGGGATGGAAGCGGCGGGCCTCACCGGCGGCGAGGCCGAGGAACTGCGCCGCGCGCTCGGGTTCAAACGCGCCGACAAAAAGCTGAAGGTCATCGAGGAGAAAATGCGCCGCGGGATGACCGCGAAAGGGCTCGAAACGGAAACTCAGGACAAGATCGTCGCGTCCGTTTACGCTTTCGCGAATTACGGCTTTCCCGAATCGCACGCCGCGAGTTTCGCGCTGCTGACCTATGCGTCGGCGTATCTCAAGGTTCATCATCTCGACGCCTTTACGACGGCTATGCTCAACAATTATCCGCTCGGATTCTACTCGCCGGCGACCTTGGTGAAAGACGCGCAGCGCCACGGGCTCGGATTTCGGCCGATCGACGTCAACGCGTCGGACTATGTCTGCACGCTTGAAGGCGACGAACTTCGAATCGGCCTCAATTACGTCAAAGGCCTCCGCAAGGATACGGGCGAGGCAATTGCCGCCGCGCGCCGCGACGGGCCGTTTTCCGATTCCGACGATCTCGCCGCGCGCGTCCCGGCGATCAACAAACGCGAACTCCGAAACCTCGCGCTAACGGGCGCGCTCGACGCCGAACACCGCCGCCGCGCGCTCTGGCAGGTCGAGCTTTCGATTCGCGACAAAGGCAGCCTGTTTGCCGGACAGATGTTTGATCAACCGGCGAAGACGCCGTTTTTGAAAAAGATGTCCCCGCTCGAGAACGTCGCTGCCGATCTTTCAAAGACCGGGCTCTCGCTCGGTCCGCATCCGATGACGTTCGTCCGCGAAGAGATGAATCGGAAACACGTTCTGTCGTCAGCGCAAACCTTGAAGATGAAACGCAAGGACGTCGTAACCGTCGCCGGCGCGGTGATCGTCCGCCAGCGCCCCGAAACCGCCCGCGGCGTTATGTTCATCACGCTCGAAGACGAAACCGGCTTTACAAACATCATTGTCTTGCCGGAAGTGCTCGAAAAGTATCGTTCGGTGATCAACGAAAATCGCTTTTTGCTGATCAAAGGCGTCGCCGAAAACGAAACGATGGTCAAGGGCCTCTACTTCGAACCGCTCGCCGTCGCGGCGCAGGCGATTGTTTCGCACGATTATCAGTGAGCGGTGAGCGGTGAGCGGTGAGCAGTGAGCAGTGAGCGGTGAGCAGTGGGCGGTGAGCGGTGGGCGGTGAGCAGTGAGCAGTGAGCAGTGAGCGGTGAGCAGTGAGCGGTGGGCGGTGAGCGGTGGTCGGTGAGCGGTGAGCGGTGAGCGGTGGTCGGTGGTCGGTGGTCAGTGGTCGGTGGTCAGTGGTCGGTGGTCGGTGAGCGGTGAGCGGTGAGCGGTGAGCGGTGAGCAGTGAGCGGTGAGCGGTGAGCGGTGGGCGGTGGTCAGTGAGCGGTGAGCGGTGCAACCGCGGCTGAGCGACAGTTTTCCTGATCGGTAAATTCACCCGCAACGCCCGGAAATTTCCCGCACCAGGGAGCGAAAATCGGGTCCGAATCGCGCAGTTTCGTGCTCTCGGCGCGGCATATCTGTTGCTATCTCAGTGCGTAGCCGCAGATTTATCCAAACTCAATGATCGGGGAGAAATGATCAAAAGGTGTGGAGCGACGGGAGATTGATATGTCTATAGTAATTGAAGGAAATTCGCGATACATCGCCGAATCGACGTTCAGAACGAAGGTCCAGAGATGCCTGGATCTTCTGCGGGATCACGCGAACAATTATTACGTTTGGTTGTCGAGGTACAATTTGCGAATCCGGGCCGCGTCACGAAGCGGGGCAAATTTTGGCGACCGCGCGATCGATATCGCCAGCGCTACGTTTAACGCGTCGGACACCTGGCTCGCGAGCGTGCTCGTTCACGAGGCGATCCATTTCTGGCAGCACCGCTCTCACAGATACGAGGCCGGAACGGCCGCCGAGACCGAAGCGAACAGATACCAACTCGGCGTTTTGCAGGCGCTCGGCGCACCGCAGGCGGAGATCACATATATGCTCAGTCAGGACGGCGGCCACGCGGACTTAAACGGCGACGGCGTTTACGATTGGCGGGATTATCAGCAGCGAGCATACTGAACTCGCCCGTCAGCTTGTTTCAGCGCGCCGGACGACAGGCACTTGCCCGGCCTGCAGGTGAATTGCGAAAACTCTGCAAGGCCGGATCTAACGCGTCACCCTGAACGTCGTATGCAGCGACGCGGACGAGTCACCGCCTACCCAAATGTCGAAATTCTCGGTCTCCTGCAGCCACTTACGGGCCGATGCGTTCCAGTAACGAAGTTCCTCCGGACCGAGCCTGAAACGCACGGTCTTTGTCTCTCCCGGCGCGAGCGAAACTCGCTCGAAACCCTTCAATTCCCTGACCGGACGCGAGGCGCTGCCCGCTTGCTGATGGATGTAAAGCTGAACCACCTCGTCACCGGACCGCTTGCCCTCATTCTTAACATCGACCGAGACCTCGAGCGCTTCACCAACCTTCATCTCCGACCTGCTGACTTTGATGTTCGAGAACGAAAAGTTCGTGTAGCTCAGCCCGAAGCCAAAAGGATAAAGCGGCACTGCCTTCTCATCCCAATATCTTTTTTCCTGTTCGCCCGGATTTTGGGTCAGGTTGTGCGAATAGTAGAGCGGGATCTGTCCGGCGTGCTTGATCCACGTAAAAGGCAGTTTGCCGCCCGGCACCGCATCTCCGAACAAAAGATCGGCGGTTGCGTTTCCGGCCTCGCTTCCCGGATACCAGATCTCGAGAATCGCGGGGATTTCCTCGGCTGCCCATCTGATGTCGAGCGGTCGGCCGTTAACCAGGACCAGTACGACCGGTTTGCCCGTCGCCGTAACCGCCTTGAGCAATTCCAATTGACGGCCCGGCAGATCGATGGATGAACGCGAGGCGTACTCGCCGCTCATATCGTGATTTTCGCCGAGAACCATCAACGCGACGTCAGAATTCGCCGCCAGCTCCACCGCTTTTCGAAACTGCTCGGCCGTTTCGGCCTCCGACCACGGCGCCGCACGTTTTTCTCGCATTAAGAGCTCGAACGGCGACTTGTTGAACGTTCTGCGAATCTGCACACCCGGCGCGAATTCGACCGCGGCGTCACCGCCGAGTTTCTTCCTGAGGCCGTCAAGAATCGTCGACGTTTGGTTGAGGTCCATCTCGAATGTCCACGAGCCGAGCGGTTCCTGCCGCGAGTCGGCGAAAGGACCGATGACCGCGATCTTCTTATTGACGGATTTCCCGAGAGGAAGTAGACCGCCTTCGTTCTTCAAAAGTACCGCCGAGCGCACCGCCGCATCTTTTGCCGCCTGACGATGCGTCGGATCATCGAAAACGGACTTTGATTTCGTCTCGTCCGCATAGGGGTTTTCAAACAGGCCGAGCTTTATCTTGGCCTCGAGCAACGGACGAACCAGATCGTCGATCTCCTTTGCCGACACCTGATTCTGTTTGACCGCCTCCGCGAGATTCTTGAGGTATGTCTGGCCGGAAAAACTCATTTCCATATTGACGCCGGCGGTCGCGGCCTTGACTGCGGCGTCCTTTCCGTCGCGCGCAAAGCCGTGCGGGATCAGGCTGCCGACGGCATCGGCGTCGCTCACGACAAATCCGTCGAACTTCCATTCCTTTCGCAAAACGTCCTGCAAAAGCCAGCGGTTTCCGGTCGCCGGAACATCGTTCAGATCCATATATGCGCTCATCACGCTGCCGACGCCGGCATCGACCGCGGCCTTGAACGGCGGCAGGTAAACGTTCCAAAGCTGGGCGTCGGAAATGTTCGCCGCGTCGTAATCGCGGCCGCCTTCCGCGGCGCCGTAGCCGGCGAAATGCTTGACGCAGGCGAGAAGCCGCTCCGGAGTCCCAATTTTTGCGCCCTGAAATCCGCGAACCTGCGCCGCCGACATCGACGATCCCAGAAAGGGATCCTCGCCCGCACCTTCGACGATGCGTCCCCAACGAGGATCGCGGGTGATATCGACCATCGGCGCGAACGTCCAGTTGATTCCGACCGAGCGTGCCTCGCGCGCAGCGATGGCCTGAGAGCGTTCGACCAAAGCCGGATCCCAGGAGGCCGCCATCGCGATCGGGACCGGAAAAATGGTGCGGAAGCCATGGATGACGTCAAACCCGAAGATCAGCGGGATCTTGAGCCGCGACTCCGTGACGGCGACCTTCTGCAGTCGGTTGATCTTAGCCGGATCCGTCACAAAAAGCATCGAGCCGACCTGACCCTTTCGGATTCCTTCATAAAAAGAATCTTCCTTTTGAAATGCCGAGATAAAGAACAGCTGGTTCATTTGCCCGATCTTTTCGTCGAGCGTCATCAGCGAAAGCAGTTCGTTTGCCCGCGCGGTCGCATTCGCGTCCGCAGTACGGGTATCGGTTGAACGGGGAACGCCGGAGATCTCACGCTTTTGCCTGGCGAAAGCTGTTGGATGCGTCAGGCAGAGAAGGCATAAGACCGCAAACGACACGACGGAACGAATTTTCAGAAACGTATTCAATGCTTGATTCTCCTTGAACTTCGGCTGAATCCGAGGCGGCCGGAGCGAACCGGCGACCGTTAGGCTTTTCGGACGCGCGTCCGAGCTCGTTCTCCGGGGACAGAAGAGTTTGATGCTCGCCTTCACCGCCGCTCGGATCACCGTTTTGTGGCTTACGTATCGATAATCATCGTTTATACTTGAATTAGGTTTGCGTTCCAAGCGGGAACGGCTCATGACCTAAATTCTATTGAAAGCGGGCCAGCTTGCGGATTCGAAGCCGGGCCGAGATATAAATTTTACAAGCAGACTTTAATACAAACTCCAATGAAACCGAAACTTTCTGACAGAAACAAATTCATCGCCGAACGCATTCATCGCGTCCCGCCGTCGGGATTGCATAAATTCTTCGGCATTGCCGCTTCGATGCCAGAGGTCATTTCGCTCGGCGTCGGCGAACCGGATTTTCCGACGCCGCCGCCGATCGCCAAGGCCGCCTATGAAGCGATACACGAGAAACCGATCGGGTATACGGCCAATTCGGGATTGATGGAACTGCGCGAGGCGATCAGCGAACATCTCGACGAATTGTACGGAGTGAGATACGATCCGAAAAACGAAATTCTCGTGACGGTCGGCGTCAGCGAAGGATTCAAATGCGTCTTTTCGGCGCTCTGCAATCCGGGCGACGAGATCATCGTGCCGAGCCCGTGTTTTGTTGCGTACGAGCCAGAAATAATCTTCGCCGACGGCGTGCCCGTGCCGGTCGTCTGCACGGCCGAACACGCTTTCGAGCCGCAGGCCGCCGACATACGCGCCGCGGTCACGGAGCGGACAAAAGCCATTTTCCTCGGCTTCCCGAACAATCCGACCGGCGCCGTTTTGACGCCCGAGAATGCGCTCGAGATCGTCAGGATCGCGGAGGAATTCGATCTTCTGATCATCTCCGACGAGATCTACGACCGACTGAATTACGGCCGCGAACATCTTTGCGTGCCGGCGCTTCCCGGTGCGCGCGACCGAACGGTCCTGATGGGCGGATTCTCGAAGGACTATGCGATGACCGGCTGGCGGATCGGCTATATTTGCGCAAATCCCGAACTGCTCGAAGCATTTTCCAAGATCCATCAGTACGCGGTGATGAGCGCGCCGACGATCTCGCAGTTCGCGGCGCTCGCGGCGCTCAAGATCGGTGAACCTTTCGTGCTCGAAATGAAGGCCGAATACGACCGCCGGCGTCATTTGGTCGTTTCTTCGCTCAACGAAATGGGTTTGGATTGTTTCGAACCGCGCGGCGCGTTCTACGCGTTTCCGTCGATCAAACGGACGGGACTTACGAGCGACGAGTTCTCGGACAGGCTTTTGACGGAAGAGAAGGTCGCGGTGATTTCGGGGACGGGCTTCGGTATCGGCGGGATCGGCCATGTCCGAGTCGCATACTGCAAATCGTACGAACAGATCGAGATCGCGCTCGAGAGAATACGAAAGTTTCTGGGCGAGATTTAACCGGTTCCGGATCGCGTCCGGTCTTTCGCGCCGATGATCTCGTACTCGCTTTGAACGAGTCCGCTTTCGAACTGCCGCGTCTCGACGTGCCGCAGGCTGATATCGTTGTCAACCTCGCCAAAGAGCGGAATGCCGGTGCCGATCAGGACCGGGACGCGCGTGACGATGAGCCGCTGGATCAGACCGGCCCGCAGAAAACCCTGGATCGTCAGGCCGCCGTCGACGTAAAAGGTGCCTGAATCCGCGGGCTTCGAGTTGGGCGACGATCTCGGCCGGCTCGCCCGATAAATGTTCGATCACGGCGCCGACCGGTGCCGGCGCGAGTTCTCGCGAGCTGAGCACGAAAACCGGTTTCTTGCCGTACGCCCAGCCTCCAAATCCCAACACGATCTCGTAGGTATTGCGGCCGATGACGATCGCATCGACCGACGCGATAAATTCATCGTAGCCGTGCGGCTCACCGCCGCCCGCCGGGAGCCAGTCGAGTCCGCCGTCGGCCCGCGCGATAAATCCGTCAAGACTGGTGCCGACAAAAACCGAAGCGAGTATGCCTCTCTTTTCTTTATCCGAAGTCATAACGTTTAATCCTCCCGATCTACTCAACGTTCACGTTCGTCCTTTCGATAGCGCCATGGCGGTTCCGGGTCGGCATCGGCCCAAAGACCGAGTTTGGCGTAGCGAGCCTCAGTTTCGGCATCGCGATAGGAGACGCGGTCGGTCGGCGTTTGCTGATTCTCGAATGCCCGGTAATGCCAGGCGAAACCTCCTTTGATCTGCTCGAGATTGACGTCGCGGCCGTCGAGGAAGACCTTGCCGACCGTGCGTTCATAACGGTCGCGGCCGTGGACCTCGACCTTGACGGTCTTGCCAAAGATGAGACTGCTGAGGTGCTGCTTCGCTTGTTTGCCGAAGGCCTGCGACGTCTCCGGCGAATCGATGGCAAAAAAACGCACGCGCCGCTGTTGCCGCGATTCGTCGAGCACCGTGATCGAATCACCGTCGCCGACGGCGACCACGCGCCCGACAAAATCGCTCTTCGGATCGACCGGCGCAAACCGCGGCGCCTGGCACGCGCTCGAAAAAAATGAAAGAGCCAAAATCGCTATTGGTATCAATCGACGCACGGACGAATTATAGACCAGATCTGATTTCAGCGTAACCATCGGATTTAACCGTCGGTGGCACGTACACGATCGAGGTTTCGGCCAGGGAACTTTCGTTCATTTCAAGAACGATCGTCGTCTCGGCCGATGCCGCGGAGCTTGAAATCGTCGCCGAGCCGTAAGTGGCAAGGCGCCGAGCAGCACGGAGGCCGTCCGGATCTCGTATCCGGACGGCCGCTTTGTTTTCCGCGTAGTCGTTTAATCCCAAATTACTCATCAGAGGGAACCTCCCGCGATACACGCGAAAACAGTACGAAAAACGCGGTGTTTGACGTTTTTGGCGTGTTTCGCGGGAAAGAAAAATTGCCTAACTTGAAATCTGGGTTAATATCTACGCAATGAGAATCCGGGTAAAACGCCTCAGGCTGAGGGACTTGGTCTTCGGACGCGAGGGGTCGGTCGCGGTTCGCGTTCTATGCGCGATTTTCGGGATCGGGTTGACGGTGTTCTTTCGTCGCATTGAACTCTTCAATCATGAGAAACTGCCCCAAGGGAGCGGATTGATCTTCGTCAGCAATCATCCGAACGCGCTTATCGATCCGGCGCTGCTGTTTGTTGCGTTGCCGCGACAAATCGCGTTTCTCGCAAAATCGACCCTGTTCAAGATGCCGGTCATCGGTTGGCTGGTGAAGACCGTCGGCGCGTTGCCGCTCTATCGCCAGCAAGACAGCGGCGAGGACGTTTCGAAGAATCTGGAGACATTCACGCTCGCCCGCGAGCTTTTGAAATCGGGCGGCGCGATCGCTCTTTTCCCCGAAGGTGTTTCGCATAACTCGCCGACGCTCTTGCCGCTCAAGACCGGGGCGGCGCGAATCGCGCTCGGAGCGGTCTCGTCGGGAACGAATCCCGAAGCCTTAAAACTCGACATCGTTCCGGTCGGACTTTATTACACCGGTAAAACTACCTTTCGGAGCGAGGCGCTTCTGCATTTCGGAGCGCCCTTTCGAGTCGAACGGGTCGAACTCGACGAGAACGGCCGACCGCCGCGTGACGCCGTTCGCGAGCTGAACGCGTCGATCGAAAACGCTCTGCGCGAAGTAACGCTCAACGCCGAGACCGACGCGCGCCTTGAGGTTGCGCGAATCGCGGAGGGGGTGTTCACGGTGACGACCCCGCATCGAGAGAATCTCGCCGAGCGGCTCGACTTTCTGCAGAGGTTCGTTGCTGAAACCCGGAGCGAATCGGACGCGAAACTTGAACGCCGGCTTGAGGAATACAACCGCACACTCGACGAACTAGGGATCGGGTCCGAGTTTCTCGACCTCGCCGGCTACTCGCGGCGATTCGTCATCAAACAGGCGCTGTTTCGTTCGTGGTATTTATTTCCGCTTGCGCCGTTGGTCATCTTCGGGACGATCCTTCACTTCGTTCCTTATCAGCTCGGCCGCTTGCTCTCGGCGACGCAAACCAAAAAGGGTGACCACGATATGACGTCGACGGTCAAACTTCTGACTGCGATGGTCTTTATTCCGTTGACCTGGATCGTTTTCGCAGTGTTGGTATTTTACTTTTTCGGATGGATGATTGCTCTGATCTCGTTTCCGGCTTCCATTCTTTCCGGATGGATCGCTCTGCGTTCGCTTGAAGAAATCGATGAACTGCGCGGGTGGCTCAAGGCGATCATCGTCTTTTTCGGCAAACGAGAAAAGTTCTTACGGCTTCTCGCTGAGCGCCGGAGTTTGTTCGAGAAGGTCAGCAGGTAACTTCTCGTCCCCGAGAACTTCCCGTACCAGAGCTTTTTGCACTTCACTCATTTCCGCGGGCATTTCGGCAGTTTCGAACCATTCGAACGAGCAGATCTCACGGCTCATTATTCGCGGTGTGTCGGTCGATGTCGCGCGGAACATTACCTCGACGTGACGTCCGATTGTCCGGATTCGGATCATCGAAAGATCTTCAAGCTCGATGCCTGTTTCCTCGCGCATTTCGCGCCGGATCGCCGCCTCAAATTGTTCGCCTAAATTGATGAATCCGCCCGGGATTCCCCAGCCCGATGCCTGTGGGCGAAGAAGGTGCTCGAGCAATAGGACTTTTCCTTCTTGATTTGTTACTATTGCCGCTACTGAGACCGTGAACTTCTTTTGCGTCGCGCGAACCAGTCTCAGACGAAATCCCCCCGGTAGTCTTCCCCAAACGTTTTTTAATAATTTCCTGAGCATTTTCTTGGACTGATGTATTTCCCGATCGATCCCTGTCTCTCAACAGTTTGAGGGTTTGATCAAAAACACGCTGCCAGATTTTGGAATGACAACATTGTTGAACATTTACTAACAATGTAGGCTGGATTTCCCGCCAGGCCTTCCGGCAATTTCTTAACTACGCTTCGTGCGGAGGATTCATGACCAAGTATTTGTTGTCCATCTTAGTTTTGACCTTATTACTAATTTCACCTGCCCTCAGTCAAACAGGATCACTTCGGAACGATCTTTCGAAGTCCTTTAAGTCGTTCAGTTTAACACGTCTCGACACGCGAAGTCTGGCGCGCAGCGCGGAGACCGTCCAGTCCGTATCCTTCTCAACGGAATCGCGGACATACGAGTTCAGGCTTACCCCACGCGATCTGCGGGCCGCGAACTATAAGGCGGAAGACACGACCACCGCAGGTGTGCGTTCGATGCCGCGCGAGTCGGTTACTACCTACAAGGGCTCGATCGGCGGCGAGAGCAATTCCCGCGCTCGTCTAACTATCGACGACTCGAAGATCGAAGGATATTTCTATTCGTATGGCGAAATGTTCCTTATAGAACCGGCGAGCGACTATTCCAAACGGGCCGCCGCTGACGACTTCGTCGTTTATCGAATGAACGATGTCCTCCGCCTGAATACGTTCACGTGTCGAAGCGAGTTGATGGAGCGGATCGAGGATGGAAGAGAGATGGTCCGGTCGAACGCCGTTTCGACGCCTGTCCCGAACGTGCTGGAACTCGCGACCGAGGCCGACTTTGATTTTGTCAATTCCGCCGGCGGTGCGTCGGGTGCCAATGCAAAAGTGCTCAGCATCTTGAATATGGTCGAAGGTCTGTATGAAACCGAGTTGAACCTGACGATCAGTGTTACATTTCAGCACACCTACTCGACGGCCGATCCGTTCAATGGGGCAAACTCGGATGCCCTGCTGGTCTCTTTCCGCGATTATTGGAACGCCAATTACCCGACGTCCCAGTACCCGCGCGACACGGCGCACTTGTTCACTTACAAACCGAATGTGCGGGCGCAAGGCTTTGCTTATCTTGGAGTGGTCTGCAACAATCCCGCGTTTGCGTATGGATTGTCGGGCCGCGTTGACCCGACTTGGGGTTGGGAAGAGGCGAATTTCCTTGTGACATCTCACGAAATTGCGCACAACATCGGCGCGAACCATTCAGATACTGCTCCCAATTGCGCAAACTCTTTGATGCAATCGCAATTGTCCGGCAGCAGTTTGCTGACGTTTTGCTCGGTATCGCGGAGCGAAGTCGGAAACTTCGTCGGCGGGAACGGAAGTTGTCTGACGCCGGTACGTTCGGGCGCGACGCCTTTCGACTTCGACGGCGACGCCAAGAGCGATACGACGATCTTCCGCCCGTCAAACGGAACCTGGTTTATTGCCAACAGCGCGAGCGGCGGATTCAACATCTTCCAATTTGGTCAATCGGGCGACAAACCGATCGCAGCGGATTATGACGGCGACGGCAAGGCAGATCCCGCGGTCTTCCGCGGAGGTGTCTGGTGGCGGCTTAAGAGCGCAAACAATACATTTGACTCGGTCAGTTTCGGGCTCAGCAACGACGTTCCGGCTCCGGGTGACTTCGACGGTGACGGCAAAGTTGATGTCGCTGTATTCCGTCCGTCATCCGGCGTCTGGCACCGGCTATTCAGTTCGAACGGAAGCTACTCCCCGGTCCAGTTCGGTCTCGGCGGCGACGTTCCGATGCCCGGCGATTATGACGGCGACGGAAAGGCTGACATCAGTGTCTTCAGGCCCTCAAACGGCGTCTGGTATCGAATCAACAGCGGCAACGGTTCGGCGTTCTCGGTCCAGTTCGGTCAGAACGGAGACAAACCGATCCCGGGCGATTTCGACGGCGACGGCAAAGCCGATGTTGCGGTTTATCGCGGCTCTATCGGAACTTGGTTTGCACAGCGCAGCTCTGACAACGGTTATATGGTTGTCGGTTTTGGCCTTTCGACCGATCTTCCCGTCGCCGGTGATTATGACGGCGACGGTAAATCCGACGTTGCGGTATGGCGTCCGGAAACGGGCGTCTGGCATCGACTGAACAGTTCGAGCGGCGGCTATGCGGCCTATCAATTCGGAATTAGTTCCGACGTTCCGGTTCAGGGCCGATAAGAATTGCCCAAATGAATCACTTGAGGCTTCTCCGACAGGGGAAGCCTTTTTGCGTTCGGGCGCGTTTGCTGACGGTGGATGAAGATGCTTTGGATGTCGACTTCGTCGCATTAGTGTGAAATGCATCATATATCAATAGAAAATGGGGACGACTGTCGAACAGCCGTCCCCATTTTTCGGTTTCACGCTGAAGCCACGTTATTGCAGCGCCGCGTCATCGACCCTGAAGGTCGTGATCAACGAACTGTCCGTTGTCGATCGGAACTGAATCCGCACGGTTTGTCCCTTGTACGCCGAAACGTTCAGCGATTTCTGGCCGTAGGTCGTCGAACTCGACGTCTTGTTCAGATTGCTGTACGTTGCAAGCGTTGCGAGCAACGTGCCCGACGTGTTTCGAACCTCAACAAACAACTTGTCATACTGCGTCGTCGTTGTCGTTTCTGCCGAGGTAACATTTAGCCAGAAGGTCAGCGTACCGGCAGCGGACGAAGGAATCGCAATCTGCTGATAAACCTGGCCGCTCCGGCTGTTTGCATTGCCGAAGTAAACGTAACCCGTTCCACCGTGCGGCGAAGCTCCGTTCGCAGTGTAAAGCGCACCGGTTCCGGATTTTACCCACGGAGTCAGACTCGTTTCGAATCCGCCATTGACGAACAGATTCGCTCCCGGAGTCGGCGTCGGGGTCGGAGTGCCGCCGCCCGGACAGGTTCCGACACCAACTGAGCACCAGCCGGTCGCGACCGTCGTGTATTGTGCGCTCGTCGAACCGTAAAGATCGGTCGCCGCGTTTAGAGTTGCAGTCCTCGCTCCCGAGAAGTTGGTGCTTGAGGTCATATAGACCGTCAGAGCACGGTACCAGATCCTCTCCATTGCGCTGGTTCCGATACCGGTTACGGCAACGCCGCTGACACGGTTCGTGCCGCCGGCCGCCATCAGGTAGAAGGCGTGGTTCGCGATGCTCGAGTTCGTGTGAACGCCGCCGTTATCCGCGGTACCCGTGTATCGCAGACTGTAGTGATCCGGATCGCCGACGGCGTTCGGATTGTTCATCAGGCGGAGCGCATCGCCGGAGGTTCCCGGCGTGTAGGCGTCTTCGCCGATCTTCCAAGTGTCGGCTGTGACACTGCCGCCGTCGGCGCGAAGTTCGACCATCGAGCCTAGAATGTCCGACGTCGCCTCGTTGAGCGCGCCCGACTCGCCTGAATAGGTCAAATTCGCCGTGCGTTCCGTAACGCCGTGCGTCATTTCGTGGCCGCAGATATCGACCGTCGTAAGCGGCGTAAACGTGGTTCCGTCGCCATCGCCGTACGACATCTGGTTGTTGTACCAGAACGCGTTGTTGTAACGGCCGCTGCTGCCGAAATGAACGCGCGATGCGACCAGCGGAATGGCGCCGACCGCGGAGGTCGTCGTTCCCGGACCGTAGTTTCCATCGATGCCGTTGCGGCCGTGAACGGCCTGATAATAGTCGAACGTCGCTGCCGCTCCGAAATGCGCATCGACCCCGGCGCGCTGGATCGTCGTGTTCCAGATATCGTCGGTGTCCGTATAGCGTGATTGCGTTCCGCCGGTGCCCGTCGTTTCGTTCCCGGTGCTGTTCATATTGAACGTTCCCATGCGGCGCGTCGTGTCCTCCATATAGTAGGTTGCGCCGGAAACGGTGGTCGAGATCGAGACGGTGCCGCTGTAGAGCGAACTTCCCGAACCGGTCTGAAGGTTGTCGTACTGCATCACAACTTCGCCGGTTTGCGCGTCGATGAATGTCACGGGAACCGAGGTTCCTTCCGAACCGTCGATACGCGGCGTCGTCACGCGATAAACGAGATGATCGCGCGTTTCGCTGCGATAGACCCAAAGATCAGCGGTCGGCGACTCAGACAATTTCGCCCCGCCGCGATAAGCGTCGAGCGCCAGATTGACTGCTTCTTTCTCGCTGATGGTCGGATTGGTGTCGACATAAAGAGATTCTTTGAGATCGTCGGTCACCGTCGAGAGCGAGCCGTCCGACTTGAGATGAACGATCGCCTCGCCTTCCCAAACCGGAATCCCGGCGACGGTTTGCCGAACACGGGTGTGAGCCATTTTCAGCTCATCAACTTCGACCTTTTGAATCTGATACTCGTCGACATTGCCGATCGCCCGCTGTGAGGCGCGTTCGCGCAAGATCCCGAGACTTATCTGCTTTGCGACATCGAGATCGTCGCCGCCTTGTCCGAAGATCGGCTTCGTCGCGCCGACGCGTCCGGTGATCACAAAAAACATCGAGCCCGCGAGGACCGCCAGAGCTAAAACACCTAACAATTTTTTCACGCTTTTATTTTCTCCTTGGGAAATTTCGTTGCTGATGATGTATCAAGCCGCAATAAGATCGAACGCAGTAACAAGCAGCGCGTCGTTTTCACGAATCAAGTTGTTGTTTTTGACCCTTCTAATCGGTAAAGTAAATACCTCAAAAAGACCTTGGGAGCGATTGCGATTTTAGCACCAAAGTCGATCGTGTCAAGCTAAATATTGCGGGAAATGAAGGAGAGTCGAAATTATTTTTCAGAGGCTGAAATCGGCCATGTTTTTCCGTGGTCGGAGATCTCGCAGATTCATCGTTCGCGGAACGGGATCTACCATCTGAAAGGCCGGCTTGTTTCGCTACTGACCGACTTCGGAAAGATCAATCCGCCCTATCAGGATCGCTACCGCGGTGACGGGAACGTGATCTCATACACCGGCGCGGGACGGCGCGGCGACCAGAAACCGGACCGCTGGAATCAGTCGATGCTCGCGGCGATTGAATCCGGTCAGGCCGTTCCGCTCTTTTGTAAACTCGGTGTCAACCGCTGGCAGTTTCTCGGCTTCTGGCGCGTCACCCGTGGTGAGTATTTGTTCGATGAGCCGCAGCTGCGGATGTTATGGAAGTTTCGTTTGGAGCGCATGTCCGGAGTTGAGCATTGAGACGCACTTCGCGTAATCTAGTCGGCATGATCTTCTCAGATAAGTCGCTTTCTCAAAAACTCGAACGTACGGAGGCCCGCGCAAATGCGGCGTTCGTCGAAGCCCGGGCCCGGCTCGAACCCGCGAGCGGTGCGGACTGGATCGATATTGACGGAACGTACGCGATGTTCGACAGCGTCGAGTCGCCGATAACCCAAACGTTCGGTCTCGGATTGTTCGGTGAAATGACGGCGGCGGAATTCGATGCGCTCGAGGCCTTTTTTACGAACCGAAACGCGCCGGTTTTTCACGAAGTCTCGCCGCTTGCGGGTGATGGTCTGATGTCTCCGCTTTACGAGCGCGGCTATCGGCCGATCGAATTGACGAACGTGATGTTTCAGGAACTCGACAGCGCGTCGCCGCAGGCTGAAAATCCGCTGATCACGACGCGCGTCAGCGTAACGGGCGAAGAGGAACTCTGGGCGCGAACTTCGGCACTCGGTTGGTCGACGGAATCGGAAGGGCTCGAAGAATTTATGTTCGGATTCGGCAAGATCAGCGCCGGATGCGACGGCGGTTTTCCGTTCCTTGCGGAACTCGACGGCACCCCGGTATCCACTGGAATGCTCTTCATTTTTGATGATGTCGCGCTGCTTGCAGGAGCGAGTACGGTTCCCGAAGGGAGGCGCAACGGAGCGCAGTCGGCACTACTCCACGCGCGTCTGAAGTTTGCGTTTGAAAACGGTTGCACCATCGCCACGATGGGCGCGCACCCCGGAAGCCAATCCCAACGAAACGCCGAAAAGAACGGTTTTCGGGTTGCCTACACCCGCACGAAATGGGGGGGAGACTTTCGATTTTAGATTGGGGATTTTGGATTTTGGATTTGGGAGTATGTGGAATTCGAAGGTTCAGCCTATCAGCTCGAATCTACTCCGAAACAGATATGCCGCAACTTGCATTGAGTGCGCACCAACCGCGGCGGATGGTCGGACGCGGAGCTCTCCGAAATAAGTGCTCGGAACCGCCGATCGTCAACCGTTTGCTACCGAGGCTGTACCAAAGTGCACGGTTTCGCTTTCCGTCTTAATGTTGCGACTGGTTTCAGCTAGTGGACCGGCAGCAAATAGAAACTCGGCTTTAACCGAATAATGGCGTGGGTTCGGCTAAAGCCGGGATCATTTGTTGCCTTGGCCCACTAGCTGAAGCTGGTGGCAATTAAGAAGACAGAAGGCAAAGCATCGATTAATGCGTTTTGACGCTGACTCAACCGCAGATGGTACTGACTCGAATGGAAATGTTCCGAAGGTTTTCAAAGTTCCCGATCCGCAATCCGCAATCCGAAATCGCAAAACCGCACTCCGTATTCTTCCCGATCACGCATTAAAACCGTTTCCCTCATCTTCGCCCTGAAGAAGTGCCACGGCCCTTTCGATGTCGTCGTTTTTCCCGAACAGCACAAGAATGTCGCCGGCGGTAAACTCGAAATCTGGCGACGGTCCGATCAGTGTTTCGCCCGCACGAACCGCCGCCATCAGCGAGACGTCGGTTTTCTCCCGCATCTTCACTTCCGCAAGCGTCTTCCCGATGACCGGCGATGCGCGCCTTAGTTTTATCGATTCGGTCGTCGCCAACTGAAGGACTGCGTCGAGATCGGCGACGGCAAGCCGCGGCATCCCTGCCGACCGCAGCATCTCATAACCTTGACGTCGAATTCGACCGATCTGGTTCTCTATCGTGAGCCGGTCGATGCGATAACACTGCAGAACGCGCGAGAAGATCTCGATACTGGTCTCAAATTCCTCTGGTATAACTTCATTCGCACCGAGGCCGAGCAACTCGCTGATCTCGGACGTGTAGCGGGTTCTGACAACGATGTAGATCTCCGGATTGAGCGCGCGGACCTGGGTGACGGTTCTTCGCGCGGCGTCGGAGTCGGAGATCGCGACCACAAGCGCGTTCGCCTCTTCGACGCGAACGTGATGCAGCACCTCGCGCCGTGTTGAATCGCCAAAGTCGATCCTCTCGCCGTTCTCTTTCGCTCGTCTGACCGTCTCTGAATTAAGATCGAGAATCGTGTAAGAGATCCCGACCGAACGAAGGACGCGGGCCAGATTTCGCCCGTTCAAGCCGTAACCGACGATGATCACATGATCCGTCAGACCGTCGTCGGTCGACTCGGTTTCGTCTTCAAAGGAATCAGAGCCGTCGTCGGTCTCTTGTCTACCGAGTGTCTGGACGAAGTATCCCAGTTTCGGCGCCGCCGCGATCAAGAACGGCGTGGCAAGCATCGAAATGATCGCGGCCGCCAGAAAACTCTGATAATCCTGGTCTGACAACAGATCGAACGGTTTTCCCGCTTTCGCGAGAATGAACGAAAACTCGCCGATCTGCGCAAGTCCGAGCGCCGTCATCACCGAGATGCGCAACGGAAATCCGAGAAACCGGACAACCGCCCAAATGATCGCAAACTTCACCGCAAACAGGACAACGACCAGCGCGAGGACGTTCCAGAGATTCGCCCACAACGCTCCGACCGAAAGCAACAGGCCGATCGAAACAAAAAAGATGCTGTTGAAGACATCGCGGAACAGCAAAAAGTCGGCAGTGACCTGATGCGTGTAGTCCGACTCCGACAAAACCATCCCGGCGATGAACGCGCCGAGCGCGAGCGAGAGTCCGAACTGCGACGTCGCGAACGAGATCGCCAAAAACAGAAGAACTACCGTCAGCAAAAACACTTCCGGGCTCTTGAACGTCCCCGCAAGCCGCAAGATCTTCGGAATGAGCAGCGCCGAAAGGCCGACGATGGCGACGAGTGCGAGCAGCGAACCGCCGAGCGTCTTTGCCAGCATTCCGAATGTCATTGCTTCCTTTCCGCCGAGAATCGGAATCAATAACATCATCAGCACGACGCTAATATCTTGAAAAAGCAGGATGCCGACGCCCGCCCGCCCATGCGGCGAATCGACCTCGTTGCGCTCGATGTAGCTCTTGAGTACGATCGCGGTGCTCGAAAGTGCGACCAGAAAACCAAAAAAGACCGATTGCGCAAGGCTGCGTCCAAAGAAGATCGCAATTCCCGCCGTCAGAACGATCGTCAGCAAAACCTGAAGCCCGCCGCCGACGAGGACGAGCTTCTTCATTTCCCGCAGGCGGTTCAGCGAAAACTCGAGCCCGATCGTGAACAACAGCAGCATCACGCCGATCTCTGCCAGTATCTCGATCGCCTCCAGTTCCTTGATCAGCCCGAACCCGTAAGGCCCGATAACGATCCCGGTCAGCATCAGCCCGACCAGCATCGGCAGCTTCAACCTCAAACAAGCGAACGCAACCGGCACCGAGACCAGCAGAATTATCAGCAAATCTTCAAAAAGAATTGGTGTGTGCATCGTTCTTCCGTTTGGTGCCGGTAGAAATCGACTGTTTTGACTATCGACCGCAACAAATACCGCGATCAGGTCGGCACGGATTGGAGCGGTTACTTCGGATTTTGACGTCTACTTCGCGTCTTCGCCTTCGTAAAGATCTTTCTTGCTCAATCCTTTTCTAACGATCTTGCGAATCGCCGTGCGGATGTCGCTGTCGACCTTTGTCACCAGGCGGCGGACGGTTTGTTCGGGGCGCGCCTGGAAATAGGTGACGTGCGACGTTTCATAGCCGTTCGGCGAGTGCGGCGAAAAATAATAGTTGGAAACACAGCAGCGCGCGCCGTCGGCCTTTACTTCGTTGACCGAGTGGTACGATTTGTCGTTCGTGCCCATCAACACCAGGCGGTTGAAAAGGCTCGGGATCTCGATGGGAGTCGTGACGGCCTCATCCCACAGCTCGAGATTGCCGCCGTTCTCAGGCTTCCAGTCCGGCGTGACGTAATAAAGCAGATTCAAGACGCGATAATACGTCTGCTCGTAATCGTGCGAGTTGTCGAGGTGCGGATTCAAGAAATGCCCGCGCGCCATCGCGCTCAGACCGCCGGCGTAAAGGTGCGGATCGCCCTTCGGATCTTCGATGCCGGTCAGTTCGGCGACGCGGTTGACGACGCGTTCGTCCTGAAACGCGAACGTCGCGTCCTTCATCATCGGATTGAAACTGTCAAAGTCCTTCGATGTGTATTTTTTCTCGCGGAAGCTGTCGAGCAGGCGCATCTTATCGAACGGCGGAAACGCCCCGAAGATCTCGCGCGCGACGTCTTCCGGAAACAAGTTATCGATCGCCGTGAAATGTGTCTTGATGCCCTTGTCGGCGTGAAAGTCCGCCTTGATCGCGTCCGCGTCGCGGTCGAGCCTTTCGAGAATGAGTTTGACCAGTTTTTCCCGCATAGTTCAATTCTAATTTATAGCGGAGAAAAATGCTCCGAACAAACTGCCGTAAATAAAAACGACCAATCGAAATCTCGGTGCGTCTTATCTATGCTGACAAAGTTCAGCTTGATTCACATATACTTGAGGTTGGCATTATGGATAGACGTTATTTTTTGAAATCGAGCGGCATCGTGTTGGCGAGTTTTGGATTGATGGCGGCCGCGCCGGACTTTTTGCAGCAGTTTGCAAACGCGCAGACCCTTCGCGACTCGCGCGGAAAGCGGAAGATCCTGATCACGATCTTCCAGCGCGGCGCGGTCGACGGTCTGAATATGGTCGTTCCGTTCGGCGACTCCGCGTATTACGAGGCGCGCCGGACGATCGCCATCCCGAAGCCCGGGAAGGCGGACGGCGCCGTTGATCTCGACGGATATTTCGGTCTGCATCCGTCGCTCAAGCCGTTTGAGGCGCTCTGGAAATCGAAACAGCTTGCGGTTATCCATTCGGCCGGTTCGCCGAACAACACGCGCTCCCATTTCGACGCTCAGGACTATATGGAGTCCGGAACGCCCGGCAATAAGGGCACGCGCGACGGCTGGATGAACCGTGTTTTGCAAACTTCACAGGGCAAGAGCGACAGCGCCTTTCGGGCGGTGGCGATGGCGCAGCAGACGCCGCGAACGCTGATGGGGCGTTACCCGACGATCGCGATGACGAACCTTGCCGACTTTTCGATCAAGGCCGGCGCGTTCTCGCGTTCGGTGCAGGGCGGTTTCGAGGACATTTATCAGGAGAACTCAAAGGACAGCCTCGGCGAGACCGGAAAGGAAACGTTCGAGGCGGTCAATTATCTTAAGAAAGCGAATCCGTCGCAGTTCAAGCCGGAAAACGGCGCCGAATATCCGAACTCTGCACTCGGACGCTCGCTGATGCAGATCGCGCAGATGATCAAGGCCGGGATCGGACTCGAGACGGCGTTTGCCGAAGTCGGCGGATGGGACACGCACACCGGCGAAACCGCGACGTTGAGAAATCTGCTTCGTGATTTCGGGTCATCGATCGCTGCGCTGACCGTCGATCTCGGAAAACGTATGGACGACGTTTTGATCCTGACGATGTCGGAATTCGGGCGCACTGTCCGCGAAAACGGCGGACGCGGAACGGACCACGGGCACGGCAACGCGATGTTCGCGATCGGCGGCGGCGTCAAAGGCGGCAAGGTTTACGGTGATTGGAAGGGATTGAAAGCGGATCAGCTCTACGAGGGCCGCGACCTCGCCGTCACGACCGATTTCCGTGATGTTCTCGGCGAAGTCGCGCAGAAGCATCTCGGGAACAAGAAACTCGATCAGGTATTTCCGGGGTATCAAGCGGAGGCTGCGAAATTCAGAGGATTCCTGAACTAGGGTACAACTGAATTTCGCGTTACGATCGGAACGTCCCGGAATAGTGCTCAGCTGATAGATGAAAGCTGATAGTCACAAATCAAACTATCAGCTTTCATCTATCAGCTATTTCGAGAGATAGATTCGCTATTTAGCGCACCTTTCGGTGATAAACCGGGCGAGGTCAGGGGCGGCATTTGAGTTCTTGAATTCGCCACCAGACCATCAGACTACGCCCTTGAAAGTCTTACGATGAATGGAGCTCGCGCCATGCGCGCGAATCGCGTCGAAATGCGCTTTCGTTCCGTAGCCGACGTGTTTATCGAATCCGTATTCGGGATGAACCGAAGCGAGTTCCCGCATCAGATTGTCGCGGTACGTTTTGGCGATGATCGAGGCGGCAGCGATCGAGACCGACGTCGCATCGCCCTTGATGATCGCCTTTTGCGGAAGGAAGACCTCTTTCAGGCGAAGCGCGTCGATCAAAAGATAATCGGCCGCCGGCGCGAGTTTTTCGATAGCGATCCGCATCGCTTTCATTGTCGCGATCAAAATGTTCGTGCGGTCGATCTCATCCGCGGACACCTCGCCGACCGCGAAAGCGAGAGCGTTGGCGCGAAGCTCTTCGTCGATCTTCAAGCGCTTCGTTTCGGTTAACTGTTTCGAATCGTTCAGGAAATCCGGAAGCGGCTTCGACAGGTCGAGGATACACGCCGCCGCAACGACCGGTCCGGCAAGGCATCCACGCCCGACCTCGTCAACGCCCGCAATGAACCGATACCCTTCGGAATGGGCCTGTTCTTCGAACAGAGTACCGATTTCGGAATTCGGATTTGTGATTTGCGATTGCGGATTCTGAGCCGGAAACAGTTCGAGGTTCATAGTTCTAATAAAATAGAACCACGAACCGCTCGAAGCAACAGCCTCGCGCGGTTCGTGGTTCGAAAAGTCGGATCCGGATGTCAATCCAAAATCCAAAATCTAAATTCCCAAATCAGACTATCTGTTCTTCTTGTTGCGGAAGTCGCGTTCCTTGATACGGGCCGCTTTACCGCGAAGATCACGCAGATAATAGAGCTTAGCGCGACGAACCTTACCGCGGCGGATGACGTCGATGTGATCGACGATCGTCGCGTGGAGCGGGAAGATACGTTCGACTCCGATGCCGAAACTCACTTTGCGGACGGTAATCGTCTCTCTCGCGCCGCCGTGTTTGCGGGCGATGCAGACGCCCTCAAAAATCTGCAGGCGCTCTTTGTTGCCTTCCTTGATGCGGACGTGAACCTTGAGCGTGTCGCCCGGCTGAAATGAAGGAATGTTTTCCTTCAACTGTGTTTGTTCGATGCTGTCTAAACGATTCATTCTATTGTCGGCGAGAGGTGACCCGTCACAAGTTACTCATAACCGTTGACTATTCACTTTCAGCCATTCTCCTTTTTTAGTAGATCTGGTCTGACCTTTTTTGTTTTTTCAAGCGCCATTTCGCGGCGCCACTTTTCAATTTCGGCGTGATTTCCGCCGAGCAGAACTTCCGGAACCTCCAAGCCGCGAAACTCCCGCGGCTGCGTGTAATGCGGACAATCGAGCAGGCCGTTCGAAAACGAATCGTTGCCTGCCGATGTCTCGCTGCCGAGCGCGCTCGGCAAAAGCCTGATGATCGCATCGACGACAACGACCGCTGCCGGCTCGCCGCCTGACAGCACGTAATCGCCGATCGAGAGTTCATCCGTGACGAGCACTTCGTTGACGCGTTCGTCGACTCCTTCGTACCGTCCGCAAATCAAAACGATATGTTTTGCGTCCGATGCAAACTCCCCTGCAATCGGCTGACTCAGCGTCCGTCCCTGCGGCGAAAGCAGCACGACTCGCGTTCCCGGCGCGAAACTCGCGCGGTCCGCGGTTCCGGTTAAATTTTCAATTGCGCGAAAGATCGGTTCCGCCGTCAGAACCATTCCGTCGCCGCCGCCGAACGGCCGGTCATCGACCTTACGGTGCCTGTCGAGCGTGAAATCGCGGAGATCGTGGACAGCGATCTCAACGATTCCCGCGGCACGCGCGCGGCGTATAATTCCAAAATCAAAGACCTCAGCGAAGAACTCCGGGAAGATTGTTATGACATCGATCTTCATTTCAAATTGGGATTTCGGATTCGGGATCTTGGAATTCGGATTCAATCCAAAATCCAAAATCGCAAATCTAAAACTCCAGGAGTCCTTCCGGCGGATCGATCCGGATCAGCCGCTTGTCAATTTCGACTTCCGTGCAAATGGACTCGGCGAACGGGATCAAATAGTCTTTCGTTTCGCCCGCAACCACGAGAATCTCGGTTCCGCCGGTTCGCATCACCTCGCTTACGGTTCCGATCTTGTCGCCGCCGATCGTTTCCACCCCGCAGCCGACGAGTTCCCAATCGAAGAATTCGCCTTCTTCCAGTTCGACCGCTTCGTTGGCAGGAATGCAGATCGTCGCGCCACGCAGTTTGTCGGCTGCGTCGGGGTCGTCGATGCCCGCAAATTTCAGATTGATGCGTCCTTTCTGAAAGCGCGCATCTTCAATTTTCAATTCGAGCCGCTCACCGCCAGGCAAATTTGCGATGACATCGCTCGTTTCGCCGAAGCGTTCCGGAAAATCGGTCAGAATATCCGCGGCGCACTCACCGCGCAATCCGCGCGGCTTGGCTATGCGGGCGATCGCGACAAGGTCTTCCATATCGTCAGAAAACGCGCGTTTGAACCGCGAACTAGTCGACGAGGTCGAGCTGAAAGCGCTTGCCCTGTTTCTGTCCGGCGAAGAACAGCAAACTGCGGATCGCTTTGACCGTGCGGCCCTCGCGGCCGATGATCCGGCCCATATCGCCCTCGCCGACACGTACTTCGATATGAACGTTCCGCCCGTCAGAGCTTTCCGTCACTTCGACCGCGTCCGCGTTAGCGACGAGCGCCTTCACAATTTTCTCAACAGCTTCTTTCATAAGTTCGGAAGTTCGGGAAGTTCAGGGAGTTTGGGAAGCCAGGAGAGTTACGAAAGCCTGCAGCTTCTTTCACTTCCTGAACTTTCGAAACCAAGAACTGCCTAAGCTACTTCTTCCGGCTTCGGATTGTGCTTGATCAAACTCGCGACGGTTTCGGTCGGCTGCGCGCCGACGCTGATCCAATACTGGATCCGGTCGTGCTTGAGTATGACTTCAGACGGATTGGTCATCGGGTTATAAGTCCCCAGATTCTCAAGGTATTTTCCGTCACGCTTCGAGCGCTTTTCCTTTACCACAACGCGATAAAACGGACGTTTCGTCGCACCCATTCTCATTAAACTGATTGCTAGCATAATTTTAGTTCAAGTTCGATAATTGTTAATCGAAAATTGTTAATTGTTGTCCTTCGCCGCCTTGTCGATTGCGCGTTTATACGCATTCAGCTTCGGCAAGAGTTCGTCCAAAATCGGCTTCAGCCGATCCACATCGGCTTCGGTTAGGAGCTTTCGCCGATAGGCTCGCCGAAGCCAGCTCTTTGTTTCATAAAGCGAACCCCTCGAGATCTTTATGAAACGGCCATTATCCTTATAGTTGAAACGTCCGCAGCCTTCGGCGATGTTCGCGCTGATGCTATCACACGACTCGACCATTTGTTTACCAACCGTGCCCTTCGCAAAATGGTCCCAATTTGAAACGATCTCCCAAATCAAATCTGCCAATTGCTCAGAAAGTTGATAGACCTCCAAATTCTCAAAGGTCGTCTTCCCCATTTTGTGAGTTTCGTAATCAATCGATGATTCCGGCGCCAATCAAAAAACAATTAACGATCAACAATCAACGATCAACTAATCTAACGCCTCTTCTTATGACGTTTCTTCTTCTTCAATTTCTTTGCCAACGTGTCGCGGGTTTCGTCGTAACCGTTGTCAAAGTCGTTTGACGGCGCGCCGCCGAACATCCCGCCGAGACCGCTTCCGCCTCCGCCTCCGCCGAGCAGACCGCTCAGACCGCTTCCGAGTCCGCCCATCGCTTTGCCCGCCATCTTCGAAAGCAGTCCGCCGCGATTCATCTGCTGCATCATCTTCCGCATTTGCTCGTACTGACGGATCAGCTGGTTCACTTCCGAGATCGTCGAACCCGAGCCGTTCGCGATGCGCGTTTTGCGGCTGGCGTCAATGACGCGGTGATTCGTTCTTTCCTGACGCGTCATCGAGTCGATGATCGCCTCGGTGCGCTTCATTTGCGCTTCGACCTCAACCGACTGCTCGTCCGAAAGCGACATTCCGCCGAGCATCTGTTCGGGAAGCATCTTCATCAGCTTCGACATCGAGCCGAGCTTTTTGAACTGACCGAGCTGCGCGCGAAAATCTTCGAGCGTGAACTGGTTGCTCGTCATTTTCTGAAGCTGCTTCTGCGCTTCTTCTTCGTCGATCTTGCCCTGAACTTCTTCGATCAGCGACAGAACGTCACCCATTCCGAGGATTCGCTGCGCTATCCGATCAGGATAAAACGGCTCGATCGCGTCATACTTTTCACCGACACCGACGAATTTCACCGGTTGACCGATGACCTGTTTGATCGAGAGCGCCGCGCCTCCGCGGGCATCGCCGTCCATCTTCGTCAACACAACGCCGGTAATTCCGATTCGGCGATGAAACTCCTCGGCCGAACGGACAGCGTCCTGGCCGGTCATCGCGTCGGCAACGAAAAGAACCTCGATCGGTTTCGTCTCGGCCTTGATCTGCTCGAGCTCGACCATCAGCTCGTCGTCGATATGAAGACGGCCGGCGGTGTCGATCATCAGCGTGTCGAACCCAACTTCCTGCGCGTGCTTCATCGCACCGCGCACGAGAGTCATCGGATCGTTGGTCGACTTATCTTCAAAGACCGAGGTTCCGACCGCGTTTGCGACAACCTTGAGCTGCTCGCGCGCGGCCGGTCTGTAAACGTCGACCGAAACCAGCAACGGCTTGCGTTCCTGATTGTCCGCGAGCCAGCGCGAAATCTTTCCGGTCGAGGTCGTTTTTCCCGAACCCTGCAGTCCGACGATCATCACGACGTTCGGGATCTGCTTCGTGAAAACGAGCCGCGACGACGTTCCGCCGAACAATTCGACCAATTCGTCATAGACGATCTTGACGACCTGTTCGTGCGGTTTCAGGTCCTGCCAAACTTCCTGTCCCTCGGCTTTGACGCGGACCGCTTCGACAAAATCTTTCGCGACTTTGTAGTTCACGTCCGCCTCAAGCAACGCCATTCGAATCTCTCGAAGCGCGACATCGACGTGCTCGGGCGTCAACTTGCCCTGCCCACGCAGATTCTTCAGCGTCTTCTTCAGCTTGTCGGACAGCGATTCGAACATATAGAGACACTTCGGGCTTTAGAGCCGAAACTATAAATAGTAGTTGCTGACGCTGGTTGTGTCAAGAAACGGAACGTTAACGCCTGAAGGCGTCACTCATACGCCTCACTCGGGCGCCACGCCATCGGAATGTCGGCTTCGAAGCCGCCGTCGACGCTTTGGATCCGGTCTTCAAATCTTCCCTCGGTCTTGAAACCGAGGGATTTGTAAAACTCGATCGCGCGGGCGTTCGACTCGCGGGCGACGAGTTCAACGCGCAGGATGTCGGGCCGCTCCTCCGCGACGCGGCGCATAAACTCGGTGAAGATAGCGCGTCCGACGCCGCCGCCCTGTGAATTCGGATGAACGGCGATCGTGAGTTCGCCGATGACATGCTTGAAAACGCGAGGGCCGAGCGCGTATCCGTGAATTTCGCCGACGATCATCCCGCCGGCGGCATTGCGCGCAACGATAATGACTCCGCCATCGAGCGACTTTTCGACGAACGCCCCGACGTATTCATCACTGATCTCGTCGGCGGTCCGCGCAAGTCCGCCCTCGATTGCGGCGACGGCGCGGTAAAGCTCAACGATCGCTGGAGCATCGTCAATTGTCGGTGTTGTAATGACTAACTTTTTCATCGACGCCGATTATATAACGCCGATTCGGGTCCGATACCCGTCAGTATGGGTGGTAGATTTACGGCTTGGCCTTTTGCGGGGAAAGAAGACCGCGCTTTTCGCAGAGTTCCTCTCCGAACGTCCGCAACTTCTCCAACTCTCTACGCTTCCTCTTCGTAGATCCGATCGATAATCACCGCGTATTTCTCGTTAACGACGCGGCGTTTGATCTTTAGTGTCGGCGTCAGTTCCCCGGACTCGACGGTTAGTTCCTGGTGAAGCAGGGCGATCCGTTTGACCTTTTCGAATTTGGAAAGTTCCTGCGTGTACTCGTCGACCTGGCGCTCGAACAACTGAATGATGCGCTCGTGTTTGCACAGTTCGTGCGGTTCTTCGATGCCCAGACCCTCGGCCCTGGCGAAGCTCTCGAGCTGTTCGAAACTCGGCACGATCAGCGCTGCCGGAAACTTCCGCTCGTTGCCGACAAGGACGACCTGACTGACGAACCGCGAACCTTTGATCATCTGCTCGATTGGCGACGGCGCGATGTACTTCCCGCCTGAGGTCTTGAAAAGTTCCTTCTTGCGGTCGGTGATCCGGAGAAAACCGTCGTCGTCGAATTGACCGATGTCGCCCGTTTTGAACCAGCCGTCTTCGGTGAAAACATCGCGCGTCGCGTCCGGCTTGTTGTAGTAGCCGAGCATCACGTTCGGACCGAAAGTCTCGATCTCTCCGTCCTCAGCGATGCGAACCCGTACGTTTCGGATCGGTTTTCCGACGGTTCCGAGTTTGACGTTGGCCGGATTGCTCGAGGTGATCACGGGTGACGTTTCGGTCAATCCGTAACCCTGCATTATTGCCACACCGGCACCGGTGAAGATAAGGTAGATCGAATCGGAAAGCGCTGCGCCGCCGGTGATGCAAAAACGAAGCCGGCCGCCGAAAAACTCGCGAAGCTTGGAAAAAACGATCTTGTCGGCGATCGAATGCTTCAGCGAGAGCGCCGTCGACGGGCTTTCGCCGCGTTCCCGGCTCAGAGCGTATTCCTTCCCGACATCGATTGCCCAGTCGAAGATCTTCTCTTTTATCGGGCTATCCTGCCCGGCTTTCAGTTTGGCCTTGGCATAAACCTTTTCGAAGATCCGCGGAACGCCGACGAACATCGTCGGGCGCACTTCACGCAGATTGTCCGCCACCTTCTCGATCGACTCGGCAAAATGGACCGCCATCCCGTTGAAGATGTAAAGGTACATCCCGGTGCGTTCGAAGACGTGCGACATCGGAAGCACCGAAAGCGGGACGTCGTTTTCCGTAAAATTGTAATTTTCGCCGGCGTCGATGACGTTTGAGATGAGATTCGAATGCGTCAGCATCACTCCTTTAGGCTCGCCGGTCGTTCCTGAGGTGTAGATCAACGTCGCGATGTCACCTGGTTTGACGCCCTTTGTGAGTTCTTCGATCAGCTCGGGCCGCTCCGAGCGCAGATTTTCACCGAGCGATTCGAGTTCGGAAAGAGCGATCACCTTTCCGCCGTCGACCCGGTCGGCATCGAACAAAACGATCTTCTCGATAGACGGACATCCCGACAGCACGGGAACAAGCCGGTCGTAGGTTTCGCGGTCTTCGAGAAAGAAGACCTTTGCCCCGGAGTCGCTGATGATGTAGGCGACGGCGTTCGGCGCGAGCGTCGTGTAGATCGGGACATCGATCACGCCGCTGAGCTGGCAGCCGGCGTCGGTGATCGTCCAGTCGGGGGAGTTCGCCGCGAGAATCGCCGCTTTGTCGCCCTTGCGGAGCCCGATCGAATAGAGTCCGAGCGCGATTCGTTCCGCGCGTGCGATCAATTCGTCGGACGAGATATTTACCCACTCGCCATCCTTCTTGTAATTCAGCGCGTCGGCACGATTGTGTTTGCGAGCAGCGGAATAGAACAACTCGCCAAGGGTTTGCGGTTCGTCCGGGTAAAGCGGAATGCGCGTCGCGGTATCTTCACCGTTTTTCATTTTTGCAAAACTCCTCCGAAGAATACCTTCAGCACTTCATCGGCCATCGGCGGAAGCGGGTATGATTTGTTCGACAATATCCAGTTCGTGACCATTTCGTCGAGCGCGCCGTAAAGCATCTTGGCGGCGATTATCGGTTTGAGGTCCTTGCGGAAAACGCCTTCCTTCTGACCTTCGGCGATTGTCGCGCGAATGATGTCGAGATATTCGGCAAACCCGGCGGCCGAAAACTCCCGCATGAACTTAGTCGAGCCGCGCAGTTCTACCTGAAAAACGATCGCCAGGTCGCGGTCCGCGCCGAGCCGTTCAAGATGGAGCCTTGCGATCCGCCGAAGTTTTTCTTCGGCGCCTGAAAGTTCGGCGAGCTGGCTCTTCCCGTCGGCGATAAAATCGCTCATCGCGCGGTCGAAAAACGCACGCAAAATATCGTCTTTGCTCTTGAAATAAAGGTACACGGTGCCGTCGGCGATCCCGGCTTCCTTGGCAATGTCGGCTACTTTTGAATTGAAATAACCCTTGCCGGCAAATACTTTTATCGCGGCGCGAAGGATCGCTTCACGTTTGTCGCTGACGAATGGTTTGACTGTTGAACGAGACATACGATTTCTGATTTCTGATTTGGGATTTCGGATTCAGTTCCGCCCAACCTATCTGAATGAATCGTCATTCATTTGCACGTTAAACTTACCGAAAAGTCGCGGTTAAATCAACAAGAAAATCGGCGATTGCACAATTCTTACAGGAGCGATGCAAGACCGGGAGGGTCGCTTTCGTGTGACGGCGAAAATCTCGGCGCGATATGTTAGATTCGATTTTGGAATTTATGACGAAAAAGGTTTTTAACTTCAGTGCCGGGCCGGCGATCTTGCCGCGGGAAGTTCTCGAGATCGCGCAACGCGAACTTATTTCGTTTGAAGGCATCGGGATGAGCGTGATGGAGATCAGCCATCGCTCGAAGACGTTCGCCGGAGTGCTCGAACGCGCCGAGTCCGGGATTCGGAGACTGCTCAGCGTTCCCGACAACTACCGGATCCTCTTTCTGCAGGGCGGGGCGTCGCTCCAGTTTTCGATGGTTCCGTTGAACTTTCTGAAGGGCTCGGCGGACTATGTTGTAACGGGTGCGTGGGGCAAAAAAGCGGTTAAGGAAGCGCGGAAATGCGGTCGGGTGAACGTCATTTACTCCTCTGAATCTGACGGTTTCCGCACGGTTCCGCAGCCTGAAGAACTCAGATTCACGTCCGACGCGGATTATGTTCATTACTGCTCGAACGAAACGATCGATGGGGTCGAGTTCAAATACGATCTTGAGGCGGGCGGCATTCCGGTGGTTTGCGACACGTCGTCGAACATTCTTTCGAAACCGATAGACATCGAAAAATATGCACTGATCTATGCCGGCGCGCAGAAGAACATCGGTCCGTCGGGCGTGACTCTGGTCATTGTCCGCGACGACCTGCTCGAACGGGTTCCCGAAAATCAGCATTCGCTGCTCGACTACCGTGCACTTGCGGCCAACGACTCGATGCTCAACACGCCAAACACCTGGGGAATCTACCTGATCAGCCTGGTTTGCGAATGGCTGGAGCAAAAGGGCGGCGTCGCCGGCATCGCGCGGCTAAACGCGGAGAAGGCCAAGATCTTGTATGACGCGATCGATTCGAGCGACGGATTCTACAGCGGCCACGCCGAACGCGCCGCGCGATCGCTGATGAACGTCACGTTTCGGCTTCCCTCGGAAGAGCTTGAAGCGCGTTTCGTCGCCGAAGCGACCGCCGCCGGCTTCGACGGCATCAAAGGCCACCGCTCGGTCGGCGGGATGCGCGCCTCGATCTACAACGCCTTCCCGAAAGAAGGCGTCGAGCGATTCGTCGAGTTTATGAAGGATTTTGGCGATCGAGTCTGAGTTGGATTTCGGAATTGGGATTTGGGATTTGGGATTTGCGAGTGAAAATTTCCAAATCCCAAATCCCAAATCCCAAATCCCAAATCCCAAATCACAAGTGGCAATTGTGAAGAAAGAAAACAAAGCCGCGATCACGAGTTTTGACAGAGCCTCGGCAGCAGATGGTTGAAGATCGAAGGTCGGAAATCAACGAACCTGCCGCAGCGCGATGCCGACCAACCGCTATCGTAGCCGGTACTGACTTTGGGTCAGTACCGTCCGCGCTAGCGGATGGCTGAAGGTGGACGGTTGCTGCTTTTTGTGTTGACTTTGCCACTAGCTTCATAATTGCCGCTGTCTTCATAATTGCCACCAACTTCATAATTGCCACCAACTTCATAATTGCCACTAGCTTCATAATTGCCACTAGCGTCAGCTAGTGGACAGGCAGTCGAGAAATTCCACGGCTTTAGCCGGTCCCGCGCCCGGATTCGGCTAAAGCCGGGATCATTTGCAGGCTTGTCCACTAGCTGAAGCTAGTGGCAATTGTGAAGAAAGAAAACCAGGCCGCGTGCTTCTTCCTTTTGTCTTGACGTTGCCGTCGTCTTCATAATTGCCAGTGGCTTGATGATTGCCAGCAGGTTCAAAATTGCCGTCGACTTCTTGATTGCCACTGGCTTCTCAATTGCCACTAGCTTCAGCTAGTGGACAGGCAGTCGAGAAACTCCCCGGCTTTAGCCGGTCCCGCCCCCGGATTCGGCTAAAGCCGGGATCATTTGCAGGCTTGTCCACTAGCTGAAGCTAGTTGCAATTGTGAAGAAAGAAAACCAGGCCGCGTGCTTCTTCCTTTTGTCTTGACGTTGCCGTCGTCTTCATAATTGCCAGTGGCTTGATGATTGCCATCAGGTTCAAAATTGCCGTCGACTTCTTGATTGCCACCGTCTTCTCAATTGCCATTAGCTTCAGCTAGTGGGCAGGCGTCGAGAAATTCCCCGGCTTCAGCCGGTTCTGCGCCCGGATTCGGCTAAAGCCGGGATCATTTGCAGGCTTGTCCACTAGCTGAAGCTAGTGGCAACGGTGAAGAAAGAAAACCAGGCCGCGTGCTTCTTCCTTTTGTCTTGACGTTGCCGTCGTCTTCATAATTGCCAGTGGCTTGATGATTGCCACTGGCTTCATAATTGCCACCAGCTTCAATTGCCACTAGCTTCAGCTAGTGGACAGGCAGTCGAGAAACTCCGCATTCCCGCTGTTCGACAAACGTCTTTGTTTCAACCTCTTACCTAGACCGATCCCGGTAGCAGCGAATACGATTCTTTCAAACAGTTGAATCCACTCGACTTATGATTGGAGACTAGTGATCCCAAATCCGAAATCCGAAATCCCAATTCCCAATTCCCAAATCCAGATCAGCTCGCCTGATGAGCGTAATATACCTCTTCATACGGTTGCAGAACGACCCATCCCTGACCCTGAAACGCGAGCTGGAAAGTTTCGCCCGAGCCGCGCCCGAAGAAGGTCTTGAGCGAGATGTCCGTCTTAATCGTCGGCTGAAGATTACCGGACCAGGCGACGGTCGCGTTCGGATCGGTGTAGACCGGGTAGTCGGGCGTAACGGCGAGCGTGATCGGATCGAAATGGGTCGTGATCGCGACCATTCCCGTACCGCCGAGTTGCATATTGAACAGACCGCCGGCGGCCATCCCGGCAACGCGGCGCATCAGTTTGATGTCCCACTGGATCGCTTCTTCAAAGGCCAGGATGTTGTTTCCGTTGACATAAAACATCTCGTTTTGGAGATTCAGAATGCGGACCTTCTTGCCGCTGTCGGCAAAGTAAACGCGGCCCTGTCCTTCGGCCTTCATCATCGGGGTCGATTCACCGGAAACGGCCTTTTTCAGGAATTTTCCGATGCCGCCTTGAAGCACGCTCTCGCGCTCGAAGCGGACATTGCCCATATATCCGATCATCGAACCGAGCTTTGCCCAGATGCGCCCATTGAGATTGACCTCCAATAGATACGGGTTCTCGAGCTCGAAAAATTCCCGTTTGCTCTCCTGCTGCGCCGTTTGCTGCAGAAAACTCTGTATCGTGTATTTTGACATTCGTATCTCCTCCTTGATGTTTTCCGTAATCCTGATGGCCGTGCCGCCAACCCTTTGCGGCGATCCAACCCCAAACTAATCGCTCAACTGTCTCAGCAAATCGATCATTTCAACCTCTTCGCCCTGGCTTACCGTTCGCAGGTCCAGTGCGACACTGCCGTCAACCATCCGCGTAATTACCGGCGGCTCGGATTGTCGCAGACGTTCTTCAAACTTCGTAGCCGAAAGGGTGGAATGTCCGAGCTTGATCAACGCGGTTTCCGGCTGAACCGCGGGAGCCGAACCGCCGCCGATGACGGAGTGACCGCGGACAACGGTCGCGGTGATCGCCGAGATATCGCGCAGTTTCGATGCGAACGAGTTCGCGCGCTCCTCAAGATCTTCGAGCTTCGATGAGAGCATTCTCAGTACCGGAACCTCGGCGAGCGGGTCCCGACGGTATGCTTCGAGCGTCGCTTCAATCGCGGCATAAGCCAGTTTATCGACCCGCAGCGCGCGGTAGAGCGGATGCCTTCGGATGCGTTCGATCGCATCGCTGCGGCCGACGATCAACCCTGATTGAACCCCGCCAAGCAGTTTGTCGCCGCTGAACGTGACGACGTCCGCTCCGGCCGCGACCGACACCGGGATCACCGGCTCGTCGCGCAGGCCGAATTCGGAGAGATCGAACAATGCGCCGGAACCCGCGTCTTCGAATAGGATCAAACCGCGTTGATGTGCGAGCAAGGCGAGTTCGGCGAGTTCGGGCGCCGCCGTGAAGCCGACGATGCGGTAGTTCGAAGGATGAACTTTCAGGATCAGACGCGTATCGTCGTTGATCGCGTGTTCGTAATCCGCGAGTTTCGTTCGGTTCGTCGTTCCGACTTCCCTCAGGACCGCTCCGGATTCGGTCAGAACGTCCGGCACGCGAAAGTCGCCGCCGATCTCGACGAGTTCGCCGCGCGAGATGATGACCTCGCCGCCCGATGCAAGAACGCGCAGCACGAGGAATGCGGCCGCGGCACAATTGTTGACGATCAATGCCGATTCGGCGCCCGTCAATTCGGCCAGCAGACGCTCCGCGCGCGCGCCGCGCTTTCCCCGACGGCCGGTTTCGAGACTGTATTCAAGATTGCCGTATCCGGCCGCGTCCGCGACCGCTTTCCGTGCCGCGTCCGAAAGCGGGGCACGGCCGAGGTTCGTGTGAATAACGACACCCGTCGCATTGATGACCCGCGTCTGTCCGGTTGCGAGTTCGCTCTGCCACGCTGTTCCGAGCCGCCGTTCAGCCTCGGCGAGCAGCAATTCACGGCTCGCGCCGGCGAATGAGCCGTTCCGCAGGTCGCGTCTGATCGAGTCCGCTGCCGCGCGCGCGAGCACGGTGAGGTACTTAGATCCGGTCGCCGGCAAAAGCGCAGCCGCCGTTTCGGACCGGAGAAGCGAATCGACGGGCGGCACCATCGCCAGCGTTTCTTGTTCGGAGACCATATCGACATTCTAACTGAACGAGTCGTGAGAGCGGAAGAGTCTTTCACTATTTCCCGTCTCGGATCTGGAGCGATACTGCGCCGCCTCAACCTCGGCAGTTTTTTTTTGATCCGGCCAAAAAACTCAGGAACAAATGACCGGTTAGCTGTTATTATAGGTATGCGTTGCGTTCGCGGCGCTCATTTTCTACTTCCAAAAAAACAATGGCAATGATCGGAAACAAACTCAACCGTCACGCGGCGACGAAACAGGAAGACGCGGCGATGCTCGACCAGCAGCTCGCAAGAATTGAGGACGATATCCGGAAGCTCAAGATCGACTTTGACATATTTTTCAACGGGGCGACCAAACGTCCGCCGCTCGAAGCACGCGGCCGCCTTGAAGCGAACCTGAAACGAATCAGCGACAACCGAAATTTAACCTACGCACAGCGTTATTTTTTCAACACGATGATGTCGCGGTACACGGCGTACAGGGAGCTTTGGCGGAGATTGCTGAAAAAACGGGGTGATGAGGCCGAATAGGCAGTATTCCCCCGGAATTTAGAGAGAAACGGAAAAGCGGCCGCAAAGGCCGCTCTTTTGTGGATGAACAAATCCGTCGAAAAATGATTCAACGTCAAACTTTCATTACGTTTTCTGCCTGCGGCCCTTTGGGTCCATTCGTAACCTCGAATTCGACTTCCTGTCCCTGCGCCAAGGTCTTGTAGCCGTCACCGGAAATCGCGCTGTAATGCACGAAGATATCCTGCTCGCCCGGTTTCTCAATAAAACCGTAACCCTTTGCGTTGTTAAACCATTTAACTTTACCGATCGTTTTTGACATATCCATCAATTCCTCCTGCAAACTTCAGTGAATTCAGTTCCCCGAATCTCTCGATTCAGTTTCTATCAATTTTGGCCGCAAGCGTTTCCGAAATAAACTCAGGCAAATAAACAATCATCCGCGATCCTCAAAGGCAATTTGCTTTGATGGACAAGGAATCATAGAAATGTTTCGAAAAACCATTTCCAAATTAGTCTAAAACCTTAAACTGCAAGATTTTTGGGGATTAATTTTGTGTTGTTTTTTGATAGAACGAGCGGAAATTTAACCAAAAACCGATTTAATGTCAAGACACTTCATAAGTATTTTGTAGATTTGTCGCAAAAACATAACAAAATTGACATGCAGTGCTTTGTGGACGAAGATTGGGTTGGCTTTTAGCGGTTCGCGGACGCCGGAAAACGAGTGGTCAACGAGCTGTTTTCAAGAAATGATATCCCGGCCGTCTCGCATCGCCGACTGCCCATGAACGCTATGACCGAATACGGAAAAAACCCCGCGCTTTCATACAACAAATATCTGAAGGTCCCCGAACTGATCGAGCTTCAAGAACCCCTCTCGGAACCGACCAGTCACGACGAATTGTTGTTTATCGTCATTCACCAAACCTACGAATTGTGGTTCAAGCAGATCCTGCACGAGGTCGATGCGACGATCGGTTGGCTCGACGAAGGCCGGATGTTCCGCGCGAACCACTCGCTCAAGGCGGTAAACGCGATCGAAAAGATAATGGTGTCGCAGATCCATATTCTCGAATCGATGGCGCAGATCGGCTTCCTCGAGTTTCGCGACCGCCTTAATCCGGCGAGTGGCTTTCAGTCGATGCAGTTTCGCGAGCTGGAGTTTTCGTCGGGCGCGAAGGATGAACGGATCCTGAAGTTCTTCGAATTCGACGAATACGCTCACGGACGTCTTGAAAAGCGGTTCAACTCGCCGACGCTCGCCGATGCGTTTTGGGCGCTCCTCGGACGGAATGGGTTTGCGGCCGCGACGCACGAGGAACGGACGGCGTCGATCGTTCAGATCCTCCGAAGCCCAGAAACCTATCCCGACCTGTTCAATATGCAGGATCTCCTGATCGATCACGACGAGAGTATTGCGCTATGGCGTTATCACCACGTTCTGATGGTCGAACGAATGCTCGGGATGAAGCGCGGCACGGGCGGGTCGGACGGCGCCGGTTATTTGCGAACGACGCTTTCCAAGAAGTTCTTCCCGGAAATATGGGAAGCGCGGACGCACCTCGAGATATGAGTCCGTCAACGGCGTCCCGCGTGACCGCTAGAACCTCTTTCGGAGCCGGATCTCGAAACTGAAACTGTCCTTGTTGCGGGTGACGTTGCTCAGCGAGCGCTGTTCGTATTGGGCGACGAACGAAAGTCTGTTTGATACGCGGTATTCAAGTGCCAGGACCTGATTCTGATCCTCCGACAAATTCGTCGAATAAGTTACCAGCAGATTTCTGTTGATCTGCCGCCCGACCGTCAAACGCGCCGTCGGATTAAGACGCTGGCCCGAAAGGATCGGGTCAAGCTGAAACTTGTTCAATCCGAAGAGTTTATCGGTCGCGCGTGTGATCGGTTTGTTGATGATCTCGTCGGTCAGGATCTCGGCCGCGGTTTTGATGCCGGTCTGCGCGAGCGTCGGAATGCCGGTTTCGGTATTTGAAAGGCTGCCGGTTGTGATCAGCGAGATGACATCCGGTTGCGGCAATGCCGGATTCGAACGGACCGAGGCCGTCAGGTTTTCCGCATCGGACAGTTTTCCGTCGAGGTTCAGAAAGATCTGATAGCCGCTGATCTCCGTCGTTGCCTGAAGGTTGATAAACGGGTCAATTCCATCCGTGTTTGGAGGAAAAACCAGCTCGCTGCGCTGGATCTCGTAACGGTCGTTGCGATAAAAGAGCGTTCCGCTGCCGGCCGTGATTCGGCCCGCGACCAGCGGATAATCGAGTTCGCCCGTCACGCGCAGCGCGAGCGAAGCCGTCAGATCAGCGAGATTGTTGCGGACAACGAGTGCGTCGCGTCCCTCAACCAACAGGTCGAGGCGCACATCGCCGATGGTCGAAGCCCCGTCGTTTTGCGAGATCGAGCTTTCACGCCGGCCGCCGATGACATCGGCGAGATCGATGTCGCGCGAATACAAACTGCGTTTGGCATTGATGCGTCCCGAGATGACGCTCGAAAGCTGCCCGCCGAGTCTTCGTCCGTTGACCTCGATCTCGGCGTCGCCGGTCGTTGAAAAGTTCTTTGGCAGCGGCAGCGTGACATCCAAACCGCGCAGCGCGAGCCGAAACGCCTCGACATTGAGTTTGTCATCAAGAAACAAACCACCCGCCGCCGTGAACTTGCCCCCGCCGAGAAAACCTCGGATCTCTTCGATCTGTGCTTGATTGGAAGTGAAAATAGCTCGTCCGCGAATGCGCTCGAAGGTGATCCGTTCCGATCCGACAAAAACCGCCGCCGATGCGTTTTGCAGATCGACCGATCCGTTCAGCCGCGCCGTCAAATTGGGACCGGTCAGTCTCATACTGACGTCCGCGAGTCCGGCAAAAAATGCGTTCTTCGAGGCGAGATTCAAAACGCTCAGGTTGATCCGCCCATCGACCAGGAAGTTATTGATGCCGTCATCTCGCAACGCCGCCGTGCCGCTGACAACGACATTCGAACCGCCGCCGGCGAATTTTGCACTTTCGATTACGATCTCGCGGGAGTTGAATCCGATCGCGATCGGTTCGACGGCGTTCAGGGGCGTTTGATTGATCTGGAGGTCGAATTGACTAAAGCGCGCAAGGCCGTTTAAGCCGTCGGCGGTGAACTCACGCTCGCCGTTCGCCACCCGCGACAAGTTTCCTTCGATCACAACATTACCCGTGGCGCGACCCGTAATTGTGAGACTCGCCGTGGCCGGGCGAACGAATGAAATGAACGGACTGATCTCCGAGTTGTTGAAACTGGTCTCGGCACGCATCGGCAGGTTGGGATCGGCAAAATTCAGCGTTGCCGCGATGATCTGCTCCTGACCCTCCAGATTGGCGGTCAGGTTAGCTGTGAATATCCGATTTTGCGTCTTCCCGTCGAAAACGACCTCGCCGAGCGCGCTGCCGTTGATCGTGATGTTGGTTCCCGACCCTTTGAAATTCGCGTCGTAGGTTGTTGAGTCGTTGGCAATTCCGGTCGTTTTCCCGTTGGCTGAAATTAGTCCGGTGATCGCCGGCAACTTCTCGTTGCCGGGAATGAACGGACTGACACGGGCAAACTCGATGTTCTTGGCGTCGATCGCAAAATCGAATGCGGTCGAATCGGTGCGGTAGGTTCCGGACGCGTCGAGGTTGCCGTCACCGAATACCCCGTTGAACCGCTCGAGCGTGATCAGCGTTCCGGCAAAACTGAGGCGTGTCGTGAGGCGGTCGAACGTTTGGCCGCTAAGCGAACCGCCTTCGGCCGTCAAATTCGCCTCGCCGATCATCTGGTCGGGAAGGCCGCGGAGATCGAGATCGCCTGAAGTGTCCGCCTGAAGACCGCGCAAGGTCTCCGGCAGATCGATCGGAAACGCCGCGAGCAAATTGCCCGTGTTGACCTTTGTCAGCTTCGCCCGGACCGCGATGTTGTTTGCGCCGGCCGCGGGAAATTCTGCTGAGAATTCGAGTCTTCCGCCGTCGGGCTCGCGCAGCAGACCGTCCGTCAGCCGCGTTTCGTCGGGGTTGACATCGATCGTCGCCGAGAGCGCGCCGAGACGACGTCCGCGGAGCGATATGGAATCGAGAACGGCGCGTCCGTTTATTGTCGGCTCGGAAATGCTGCCCGTGAGCTTGCCGTCAAACGTCAGGTTTCCGGCGATCTCCGCCTTGTAATCGTCGATCTTCTTTTCAAAATCGGGCGCGACATCGAGGACCCGCACGATGCGTTCGATCTCTTTCGCGTCGTTCGATGCAAGCACGAATCGCAGATCTGAAGCGCTGCCGCCGATATCAAGCTGGCCGGTGGCGCTGAACTCGCTCTTTTCGGTTTGCAGCCGCGCGATGTCGAGTCGGAAAATCCCGCGCGTAGCGGTCGTTTCGACCCGGCCGTTAACCGGCACGAACCCCTCATTGACCGTACCCGCATTCGCCGTAATATCGGCCTTGACCGTTCCGTCAGACGTCTTGAAGTCAGTTCCGTCAAAACTCAGATCGATGATTCCTGTCGTGTTGCCTTCGATCGGAACGACGCGACCGCCCTGAAGTGCCAGGAGTTTTGCGAGATCGAGATCCTTGAAGTTTCCGCGGATATTTGAGCGGCGCCGCGAATCGTAAGCGATCGTCGCGTTTCCGTCCAGTTTTCCATTCATTACGTCGGCCGTGAGATCCCGGAATTCGACCTGATCGCTCGACGCCGTGACCGACGCACGCGCCGCTCCGAGATTGACGCTCCCAAGCACTCCGCCACCAAGACTCATATCGGCCGTCGCGCGGTAGCGTCCCGATGGTTCAAGAACGAACACGGGTTTGTAGATCTTCACCTTTTCGAGCGTTCCGCCGTCCGGGAGTTCGGTCGACTTCGCGAGTTTCACGTCGCCGGCGTCGATGTCGCCGGTCGAGCCTTCAATGACGCCCTGTCGAATCGACAAACGGACGCCGGCGATGTTCAGCGTTCCCAAAACCGCGGCATCCGTCTCGATCTTCGCCACCCGAAGTTTGTCGGCGTAAACGGTCATCGCCTCGCGCGTATCGCGGACGGTCAGATCGCCGGCAACTACGTCCGTGATGCGAGCGCCGCCGGCTTCGACGCGTTCGGCGGTCGCGTTCCGGGCAATGACGTCGGTGACTCCGTTCCGGCGTTCGACCTTGATCGAGCCGGCCGTCAGATTCTTGAGCTTCGTGTCTTTCGTCGCGCCCGATTCGGCTCGAGCGTTTTCGGCGTCGATCACGACGTCCTGCGGACGATCCTTGACCCGGACGTTTTTGGCGGTGACCCCGTTGAGGTCGATATCTTTGGTTGTGACGCGCGCGGCGGTCGCCTGCGGTACGTTAACGTCGGTCACACCGTTTTTCGAGACGACCGTAACGTTCCCCGCGCGGATGTCGCGGACATCGACGTCCTCGAACTTGAAGCTGTCGAAACGGATCCTGCCGAGATTTGCCTTGAGCTGTTCGTCCTTATACTCGGCGACGGCGTCCGAGATAAAGAGCGCGCCGAGCGTGCCGATCGGTGTCTTCGCGGCGGCGGCATTCAGTTCGCCGAGCCATCGGAAATCGGTTCCCGTTCCGCGTATGACGCCCGACAGTATCGGAGCGTCGATCTTGAAATCCTCAAAAGTGAGCATCTGCGCGATCACTTTTCCGTTTGCTTCATACGTCGATTCCTGGCCGCTGAGAGTCGCATTGACGCTCAGCCCCTTGAGATAGATGTTCGACGCCGCCAGCGATTCGCTGAACACTTCGCCTTCGATCTTGTACGTTTCGCCTTCGCCGGAGACCTTTCCGGTGAAATTGCCGATTCCCTTGACCGGCGTCGGCAGCTCGAAAGTCGCGGAAGTTTGCGTCAGATCGATGGTCGATTCGATCTCGAATTCATATTTCGGCGAACTCCAGTCGGAGACCTTCCCTTTCAGCGTCGACTCGCCGACCGGCGTTTTGATCCGCAGTCCCGTGATGTCGGCACCGTTCGCGCCGGCCACTCCTTGTGCGCGGAGATCGACCGGTTCGAGTTTGCGCGTATCGTAAACGAAGTTTGATTCAGACGAAGAGACGTCAAACCTGTAACGCATATCGGCTTCGCTCGCCGAAGAATCCTCGGGTTCGAGGGCGATCGAAAGATTTTTCGCGTCGCCGCTGACCGCGCGCGACGTGTCGCCGAAATGCGCCACTGAATCCTTAAGCGAAACTTTGGTCGACGTGTAAATGAAGTTGATTCGATTCTGTTCTTCGAGGATGCGTACGCCGCTGAAGTTTGACCGACCGTCCTTGTCGAAATTGATCCAGATCTCGGCGCCGTCGAGAGTGGTTGAATCGACGTTGACGTCGCGATTCAGACCGATGTCGTAAAGATTACGGACGGTCAGGCCGACGCGTCCGTCGCGGATGCTGAAAAGCTTCTCTCCCGTCGCCTTGTTCGTAAAGACCGCGTCTTTCAGCTCAAGCTCGAGCGGCGAGAGCGTGACGCGAAATGTTCCGGCATCGAAGGCAATGCCCATCCGGTCCATTTTCGCCGCGAACTCTCCGCGAATGTACGAGTCCGTCGCGCCGGTTTTGTAAAGAACCGCGAGGACCAAAAAGAGCAGGACCGACACACCGAGCCCGGCCACGAGAGCGCTCAGCATCCTGCGCCGGGTGAAAAAACGGCGGCCTTCGGTCTTTTTTTCTGCTTGCTCTTCCGACATCTTCAGTGAACCGTCAAAAAGAAACCGTTTCGACGATCTCGAGATCGAAACCCTCGATCGCATTGATACGCGGGGGATGATTCGTCAGGAGCCGGATGCGACGCAGCCCGAGGTCGTTCAAGATCTGGGCGCCGATCCCGTAATCGCGAACGTTGCCGTAGCCCGTCTCGCGCCTCGCCGTTTGAAAATCCATCGACCGTTCCTGCATCAGCGCATACGTCTTCAGTTGATGGATCAGGTCCAGATTATGTTCGTTCTGGCGAAGATAAAGGATCACGCCCGTGCCGGCGTCGGCTATCTTCCGGAGTGCAGCGTCAATCGCGTCAGCGGCCTCACCGAGACGCGACCCGAACATCGCAAAAGTAATGTTCTCGGTTTGGACGCGAACAAGAACCGGCTCGGTTGTCCGCGAAATGTCGCCCATTGCGAGCGCGATGTGGGTTTCGCCGTTGACGACGTTCTCATAGATCGACGCCCGGAAGACCCCGCGATCGGTCGGCAGGTCGGTTTCGACGACCTTGCGGACGAAAGTTTCCTTGTGAATCCGGTAACGGACGAGATCGGCGACCGAGATGATCTTGAGGTCGAATTTCTCCGCGAACTTCTCGAGTTCCGGCAGTCGCGACATCGTGCCGTCGTCGTTCATGATCTCGCAGATCACCGCCGACGGATCGAGGCCGGCAATCCGTGCGATGTCAACGCTGGCTTCGGTCTGTCCGACGCGCACGAGCACGCCGCCGCGCCGGGCGCGCAGCGGAAAAACATGACCGGGCCGCGCAAGATCGGCCGCGGTTGAACGCGGATCGACCGCCGTCAGAATCGTTCGCGCGCGGTCGGCGGCCGAGATTCCGGTGGTGACGCCTTGTTTCGCCTCGATCGAAACCGTGAACGCGGTCCCGAATCCCGATGTGTTTTCGGCGGTTTGCGGGGCGAGCTGAAGAAAGTCGCAGCGTTCCTCGGTCAGCGGCAAACAGATCAATCCGCGCCCGTGAACCGCCATAAAACTGATGATCTCGGGCGTGACAAGTTCCGCCGCGCAAACGAGATCACCCTCGTTCTCGCGGTCCTCATCATCGACGATGATGATCATTTTGCCGGATCTAATGTCGGCGACGGCCTCATCAATTGTTGCAAACGGCATCGTTGAATAATCTCGTTGCGAACGAAACGTCGAACAGACTCGATTCTAACGAAAACCAAGGTAATTGGCGAACCTGTGATTGTTCCGAAGAACGACCTCCGCGGACGTTGGCGCGTCGGTGCAATGCATTTACAATTGCGCTATGCCGTTCGAGCTAAAACTCGCGATTCGCTACTTTCTGGCAAAGAAAAAAAGCCTGGCGCGTTTTACCGCGGCCGCCGCGGTCGTCGGCATCGCCGCCGGAGTCGCGAGCCTCATTGCGGCGGACGCGTTGGCGCGCGGGTTTGCGGAAGAAATGCGCGACAAGATCCTTGCCAATTCGGGGCACATCGAGGTAAAAGCCGCGGACGGCGGTCCGCTCGGTTCGGCCGATGACCTTTGGGAACGGCTTGCACGAATTGAAAATGTTTCGTCCGCGTCTCCCGGGGCTTTTGAGCACGCGGTGGTAAGCGGCGATTCTGCAACGAGTTACGCACTTCTCCAGGCGGTCGACGGAGATCGGACGCTGGTCGGCAAGCAGCTCGCCGCGCGGATCGGCGCCATCGTCGGAGAGAAGATCGAGATCGTAACGATCGACAAGCAGAGTCCGACGCGCATCACCGTCGACGGCATTCTCGAAACCGGGTTCCAGGATTACGACGCGACCCGGATCAGCGTCCCGCGCGATAAGTTCGCGGCGCTGGTTGGTGAAACCGGCTTTTCGCCGCGACAGATCGATCTGCGTTTGCGCGACATTTATCGATCGGCTGAAACGGCCGCCGTGATCCGCAGTGAACTCGGGGACCGCTTCAGCGTCATTGATTGGCAGGAGACGAATCGTCCGCTTTTTGCGGCGCTGAGCCTCGAACGGCGCGTCGCCGCGGCGATCATTTCGCTGATCATACTAATTGCCGCGCTGAATATGACGACAACGCTTGCGCTCCTTGTCAACGAGCGCCGGTTCGATATCGGGGTACTGCGCGCGTGCGGCGCGAGATCGCGTTCGCTTGTCGCGGCATTCCTGATCGAGGGCGCGCTGCTCGGCGCGGTTGGAATCGCCGCGGGAACGGTAATCGGCCTCGCGATCTGCGCTATCGGAAACTACTTCCGGCTCGTATCGATCCCGGTCGAAGTTTACTCGCTGAGCTACGTCCCATTCCGAACGAGCATCGTAAGTATCATTGCAGTAACGACTTGCGCGATGCTCGTCGTGCTTGCGGCGGCGCTTTTCCCGGCATTTCGGGCCGGCCGCGTCCATCCGCTCGAGAATTTACGCGCGCACTGAAACTCCGAAAGATTATTGTGGATTTTGAACGGCTTTCAAACTATATTTAGGCAGTCACGAAAAACTTAATACTTGAAATATTCAGACCAAAGGTTCAGACTTTAGACACACCTAAGGATCCGACCACTTATTTATGTTTGAACGCTACACGGAGAAAGCCCGTCGGGTTATATTTTTTGCCCGTTACGAGGCGCTGCAGTACGGCTCGCAGGTTATTTCGCCCGAGCACATCCTGCTCGGTTTGATGCGCGAGGACAAGACCCTGAGCGCGCGGTTCTTTCCATTTCGGACCAACCTGACGGTCGAAGCCGTCCGGCGTGAGGTCGAAGAACGGATCGTGCTGCGCGAACGGATTCCGCAATCCGCGGAACTTCATCTCGCGCCGGAAACGAAGAAGATCCTCGCGCACGCGTCGGACGAGAGCCGCCGGCTCCAGAGCCGACACATCGGCCCCGAACATCTGCTGCTCGGGATTCTGCGCGAAGAGCGGTCGATCGCGGCGGAGATTCTCTATCAAAACGGCTTGCGCCTCGCCGACGCGCGCGATGAGATCAGCCGTGAAAGCGGGTTTTCGGCGTTCGCCTCGACTGCGAAGGACAAGTCCGAAACACCGCATTTGCAAGAATTTACCCGTGACCTTACAGACGACGCGGCACAGGGCAAACTCGACCCGCTCATCGGACGCGAGCCGGAGATCGAACGCCTGATCGAGATTCTTTGCCGCCGCACCAAAAACAATCCGGTCCTCATCGGTGAAGCGGGTGTCGGAAAAACAGCGATCATCGAAGGCCTCGCGCAACGCATCGTCGAACGTCGCGTGCCGACCTTTTTGGAGGAAAAGCGAATACTCTCGCTCGACCTGTCCCTAATCGTCGCCGGCACGAAATATCGCGGCCAGTTCGAAGAGCGGCTGAAGAAGATCATGGGCGAACTGCGGGACAACCGGCAATACGTTATCTTTATCGACGAACTTCACACTCTGGTCGGAGCCGGTTCCGCCGAAGGCACACTGGACGCGGCGAACATTCTGAAACCGTCTTTGTCGCGCGGCGAGATCCAATGCATCGGGGCGACCACGCCGTCGGAGTTTCGCAAGTCGATAGAAAAGGACAAAGCGCTCGAACGCCGTTTTCAAGCCGTAAAGGTCGTGCCGCCGAACGAAGAAGAAGCGCTACGGATCATTGAAGGAATCGTTGACAGGTACGAATCGTTCCACCAGATCCGGTATTCGAAAGAAGCGCTGGCCGCGGCCGTCTATCAGTCGAACAGATACATTCCGGACCGTTTTCTGCCGGACAAGGCGATCGACGTTCTCGACGAAGCGGGCGCGCGCGCAAAACTGCGCTACGAACAGGAAGGCGAACCGTCGTGGAAGGAAGCCGTCGAAAACTGGAAACGCGCGACGGCAAACGAGGAGCAGCTGCTCTCGTTTGAACTGAAAAACCTTGAGGACTCGTTCTTTGCGGTCGAAGTCAAAAAGGACGATGTCGAAGAGGTTATCGCCCGCTGGACCGGAATTCCGTTGACCTCGATCAAGCAGGAAGAAGCCAAGAAACTGCTCGAGATCGAGTCCGAACTCCATAAACGAATTGTCTCACAGCGCCCGGCGATCTCGGCGCTGGCGCGTGCGATCAGACGTTCGCGCGCCGGACTCAAGAATCCGAACAAGCCCGTCGGCTCGTTTTTGTTCCTCGGACCGACCGGCGTCGGGAAAACCGAGGTCGCGCGGTCTCTGGCGGAGTTTCTTTTCGGATCGGAGCGGGCTTTGGTCCGTTTCGATATGAGCGAGTTTATGGAAAAGCACGCGGTTGCGAAGTTTATCGGCTCGCCCCCGGGATACGTCGGGCACGAAGAGGGCGGTCAGTTGACGGAGAAACTTCGGCGGGCACCGTATTCGGTCGTGCTTTTTGACGAGATCGAGAAGGCGCATCCGGACCTGTTCAACGTTTTGCTTCAGGTCTTCGAAGACGGCGTTTTGACGGACGCGATCGGCCAAACGGTCGACTGCAAGAACGCGATCTTCATTATGACTTCGAACATCGGCGCGCGATTCATTCAAAAACGTGCCACGCTCGGGTTTCAGGCAAACGGCGAGGCTTCGCGCGAAAAGATGGAAGAACAGGTGATGAGCGAGGTCAAAAGGACGTTCGCACCGGAATTCATCAATCGCCTCGACGAGATCATCACGTTCGACGAACTGATCGACGAGAACCTTCTCGAGATCATCGATCTGCAGGTCGGCAAACTGAACGAAATGATCGCCGGGCGGGAGCTTCAGATCCGCCTGAGTACCGAGGCGAAACGTTGGCTCATCGATAAGACCTGCGCCGATCGGAGTTACGGCGCGCGTCCGCTGAAACGAGCGTTGCAAAGATACGTCGAGGACGAGCTGTCGGAAGCGCTGATCCAAGGCGATCTCAACGGCGAAAGCCTGGTTGAGGTGACCCGCGAGAACGATCATCTCGTTTTCAAGGCAATTCCGCTCGAAGAGACTCTCAGCGAAGGCATCGGACTGTCGGCATTGCAATAGCCCGCGAATGCGGATTTCAAGTTCCAAGATTTTAGGTTCAACTCAATCCAAGATCCAAAATCGCCCGCGCCTCCGGCGCCCGGATGTGCGGAAAAGCTCGGCTTTTCCGCAACGTCCCTCATAAATCCCGGCGGCTCCGGCGCCCTTTCGCCGTTGGCGGCACAGCCGCTGATACTTTCCGGCCATCCGCGGAAAGGCCGAGCTTTTCCGCACATCCGGGCGGTAAGCCGCAAGATATTTGGGAATTCGGAATTCGGAATTCGGATTCCAAGACTTTAGGTTCAACTCAATCCAAAATCCAAAATCGCCCGCACATCCGGGCGGCACGCCGCAAGACATTTGGGATTTCGGAATTCGGAATTCCCTTTTTGGCAATGTGCGCTCCGGCATCGGCAAAGGCCGAGTTTTTTGCGCTTCTATTCGCGGGACGAGGATTCCGGCTACCGATCGATCGCCCGACAGATAAAGCGCGCTTGGGACCCGGCATCTCTCGATCGGCGGGTATTACCGTCTGAAAACATTCCCTGAACGACACTTAACGGCGTTCGCGCTTTTTAGTTTCGGGCTTTTGTCTGTATAATTCTAAGATTTGTTGGAGGTAACGCGGAAAGGCAACCCGGCACTGTCTGAGTGAATCAAACTTCGCGTATCAACCCAACTTGATAATTGCCTTCATGACATTGTGAAAATTGATAGTTTTGTTTGAAGTTTGGGCAAAAAATAATATTTTCGGCTGTCGTGGGGCCGCAACTTGCACTAATAAGGAAATTCGGTTTTATGCAGATTCTTCGCGCTTTTGGGCTGGTCTTGTTGACTTCGACGCTGCTGGCGTTAACTTGTTTCGCCGGAACTGTCGACACGACAAATGAGGCTCCGAAAACCGCCGCGCTTGCGCAGCAGCAGACGGTCGAATCCGTTGACATTCAGGGCAACCGCCGTTTGAAGGATGATGACCTGCTTTACTACATCAAGACGCGTCCGGGCGATGCTTTTAGCCAGGCGCAGCTGGAGCGCGATTTGCGCGAGCTGCTGTCGCTCAATTTCTTCGACAAGGTCAAAACCCGCGTCCTGACTGAAGAAGGCGTTCGCGGCGGCGTCAACGTCATTTTCGAGGTTGTCGAGCTTCCGATCATCCGCGACCTTCAGTTTGAAGGGATCAAGGCGGTTCCGGAATCCGAGATCCTCAAGGCTTTTCGCGAACAGCGCGTCGGGATCTCGAAGGAAGCGATCTATAACCCGGTAAATGCACAGAAGGGCATTCGGGTGATTCGCGAACTTCTCGCCGGCAAGGGGTTTCCGAACGCCAAGGTGACGATCCGCGAAGAAGAGGTTTCGGCGACGTCGACGGCGATCTATTTTGACGTCGATCAGGGGAACAGGTCGCGAATCATCCAGATCGAGTTCGAAGGAAACCAGATCTTCAAAGACGGCGAACTCCGCGGTCAGCTCCAGCTCGTGCGCAAGACCGGACTGATCTCGCGCTTCAAAGGCCAGGACATTCTCGATCTTCGCAAACTGCAGTACGATCTTCGCAAAAACGTTCTCGCGTATATGTGGTCGAAGGGTTATTTCCAGGCGAGGATCGGCGAGCCGCAGGTCGAAGGACAGGGCTACAAGAGAACCGGATTTCCGATCCTGAAGCTGTTCCCGCTTCCGCTCGTGACGTCGAAGGACGACACGCTGAAGATCATCGTACCGGTCACCGAGGGCCGCGCGTTTCGCGTCGGCGAGCTCAAGGTCGAAGGAAACTCGATCTTTTCGGAGCAACAGATCCTTGGTTACGTCGGGTTGCGGAAAGGCGAGATCGCTGACGGAAAACGTTTGCAGGAAGCGGTTTACGAAAATCTTAAGAAAGTTTACGGGTCGCAGGGTTTCGTGCTCTACGATGCCGATTTCAGTCCCGAGTTCAAGGATAACGACGCCAATTCGGCCGAAGGCATCGTCGACATCACGATCACGATCGACGAAGGCAAGCAGTTCCGTCTGCGGCGGCTCGAATTCACGGGCAACACTTTCACGCGCGACAAGATCCTTCGCCGCGAGGTGCTGATCAACGAAGGCGACATTTATAACCAGATCTATCTTGAGACCTCCGTTATCAGGCTCAACCAAACAGGTTATTTCGACCCGATCGATAAAGATCAGGACGTCGAGATCCGGACGGATGAGGAAGAGGGCGAAGTCGATCTTGTAGTCAAGGTCCGCGAAAAGGGACGCCAGCAGATCTCGCTCAACGGCGGAATCTCGGGAATCGGCGGTTCGTTCTTTGGGCTGGAGTACTCGACCAACAACCTCCTCGGCCGTGGCGAAAATGTTTCGTTTCAGGCCGGCCTCGGCAACCGCCAGCAAAGTCTTCAATTGACGTTTCAGGAGCCTTATTTCAAAGACCGTCCGATCTCGGTCGGGTTCTCGCTTTTCGCGACGCGATACCAGTTCTTCGGTGAAGGCACGTTTCTTTCTCAGAACACCGATTTGCTGACTGACATCGTTACGAACCCGTACAGCACCGTAACCACCGATTCGGCAAATTTGTTTACGCAGTCGACCTACGGGGCGTCGCTTTTCGCGACGGCTCCGCTTTCCGAACTGTTTTTCAAGAAACGAAGGTTCACGACGTTTTCACGCGTCGGTCTGACGTATCAGTTTTCGGCGACGACGATCAAAGAGCCGGCGGTGAACCAAGCCGGAAATGCCGCGACGGCGATTCCCGTCATTTATTCGCAGCCGAACATTTTGACGAGCCGCATAACGGGAAGTTTCGTGTATGACTCGCGCCAGCCGGCGGAGAACGGCATCGACACGCTTCGCGGATCACAGATCTCGGCATCCTTCGCTTTTTCGGGGCTCGCCGGCGATGTTCGGACATATCAGCCCAGCATTTCGTACACTTCGTTCTACCCGCTGCGCCGCAAGAAATCGAAAAACCCCGAAGTGTTCGGATTCCGCATCCTGGCCGGAACGATCGGAAGTTTTGCCACGACGAGCAAGATCCGCGACGCAAATTCGTTGTCGTTCGTTGGCGGTGTTCCGATCTACGAACGGTACTTTCTCGGAAGCGAATACGATGTCCGCGGCTACAGCGCCCGTTCGATCGGTCCGATCGCACCGTTTGACAGTTATGTATCGACACGAAACGTGAGCGTTGCGACCGCTTCGGTCGGTACCGTGACCAACGTGCCGGGACTGAGCGATTCGACGCTTGCCGATCTCATCAGCCTTGGGACGCTGACGGGGCCTGACGGCGCGAATCCGGCGCTTTATACGAATTCTTACCGGTTCGTCGGCGGCGATACGCAGTTGCTCGGCAATTTCGAGTACCGCATCCCGATCTTCGGTCCGGCGAGTGTCGCGCTTTATGCCGACGTCGGTTCGGTATTCAACCTGCGCAAGACGGGAACGCAGCGCATCGACAGCAATTTCCTGGCAGACGACACTTTTCTCGGAGCCGGGTTGATGACGGCGTTGGCCGCGCGCAACGTTCCGAACGTCAACAACTTCAACAATCTGTTCCTGATCAACGGCCGGCTTTTGACGACCACTGAATTCAGACAGTTTTGTTTCCTGAATCCGTTCGGCTGTCCGACGAGTTCATCGCGCGATATTCGTCCGATCTTTTTGCGCGGTGAAGCGCAGACGAACTCGCTGATTCGGGTCGATGATGCAGCTTTCAACAAGATCGGCGACTTTCGGGCCAGCGTCGGTGTCGAACTTCGGGTACAGGTTCCGGTGGTCAATGTCCCGTTTCGCCTGATCTACTATTACAATCCCAATGCGAAGATCGGTTTCCGCGAGGAGCTTCCGAATCTCTTCCTGCCGGGCAAGAGAAGCGGGTTCAGGTTCACCGTCGGGCGGACGTTCTAGTCGCGTTGACAAGGTTTACCCGATAACTTACTATTGCGTTTCCCAAAATTTAGTAAGGACGGGCAACAGAATTAAGAGTTTTGGTTTCAAAAGGATTAGTGAAGACAGACCGTTTTTTTACGTTAAGGAGTATCAATTAAACAAGATGAAAAGATTTAGCTTAGTTGCCGTCAGTTTCGTTTTCGCGGTGTTTATGGCCGTTTCGGTTCACGCGCAGACGCCGACGGGCCCAGACAAGATCGGATTGGTCGCCTGGGGCGCGTTCGAGGATCCCGCCAAAGGCATCAAGAAATACGTTGCGGCTCTCAACAGTTTGGATGTTGAGTTCAAGCCGACTAATGATGAATTGCGTTCGATGGCGGCCAAATACGAAGCCCTTGGAACCGAAATTCAGGGTCTCAAGAAGCTGGTTGACGAGGGTAAGCCGGTTCCGATCTCGCAGCTTGAGATCAAAAAGAAGGTTGACTCTTACGGGCAAATGGAGCGCGACATCAAAAAGAAGCAGGAAGACGCCAAGGCGGCATATGAAAGCCGTTTCAGTGTCGTCGTCGGACCGGTTCAAGACGATATCATCAAGGCGATGAGCGAGTTTGCGGCGGCCAAGGGCTATTCGCTTATTCTTGACGGCGCCCGACTTCAGGAATCGGGAATTCTTCTCGGGTTCAATCCGAAAACCAATGTTACGGAAGAGTTCATCGTTTTCTACAACGCGCGTCCGGCAACAGCCGTAGTTACAACACCCAAATAGAAGGGTAAGAACAAACTCGATGCGTTCAGGATCAGAAGCCGGCACAATTGGTCGGCTTCTGATTTTTGGTTCCTTATGTGCTAAATTACTCAGGCAACGTTATGAGTATTCTCGATTCGCAGGCCATTCAGAAGATACTTCCGCACCGCTATCCGTTTCTTTTTGTCGATAAGATAATTGAGCTCGAACCGCGAGTCCGGATCGTCGGCATCAAACAGGTGACCATCAACGAGCAATTCTTTCAGGGACATTTTCCGGGGGCGCCGGTAATGCCCGGCGTGCTTCAGATAGAGGCAATGGCGCAGGTCGGCGCGATTCTCGCGCTCCGCGAATTTGAAGACCGGGACGGCAAAATTCCTTTCTTCAGCGGAATCGAAAAGGCTCGTTTCCGCCGACCGGTGGTTCCCGGGGACACGCTGACGATCGAGGTCGTCGCGCTGCGGATCGGTTCCAAGGTTCAGAAAATGCGCGGCGAAACGCGCGTTGACGGCCAGATCACCGCGGAGGCGGAAATCATGTGCATCTTGGGCGATCGGCCGAAAGATTAAGAGAATTTTATGCAGAGATACGAAGTTACATACACTCAGATGATAATGATCGGCTTGGGCGTCGGTCTTGTTCTCGGACTGATACCGCTCGCACTCGGATTGTACAAAGGAAAGAAGAAACTCGCGATCATCGGATTTCTCGCGTCGATCGTCGCGGGCGCGGCGTGGAGCATCTTCTCGCTGATCATCGTTCTGGTATTTGTCTGGCTCATTCTCAGAAATCCGAATCCCGTTGCAGTTCAGGCCGGAATGGGGGCACAACTCGAGGAAGAAACCGAAGTTTTCGGTTCAGCGTCCGTGCCTGGCGAACCCGATCAAACGAACGACGAAAACACCTAAACCTCAATGAGCTCATTCATTCATCCGTCCGCAATCGTTTCTCCTGACGCCGTGCTTGGGGACGGTTGCCATATTGGTCCGTTCTGCACGGTCGGCGGCGAAGTGAAGCTGGGAAATGCCGTGCATCTTGAATCTCACGTCGTTATCGACGGAAAGACGACGGTCGGCGACGAAACGCGCGTCTTTCCGTTCGTCTCGATCGGTCACGCACCGCAGGATCTGAAGTATCAGGGTGAACCGACCTCGACCGAGATCGGCAAACGCAATCATCTCCGGGAATTCGTCACAATTCACCGCGGGACAGCGGGCGGCGGCGGCGTTACGCGAATCGGCGACGATAATCTGTTGATGGCGCAGGCGCATGTCGCGCACGACTGTCAGATCGGGAACGAGGTGATAATGGCCAACGCCGCAACGCTCGCGGGTCACGTCGAAATCGCCGACCGGGCCAATGTCGGGGCCTACTCGGGAGTTCATCAATTCTGCCGCATTGGCCGCGAGGCATTTGTCGGCGGCTATTCGGTGGTCGTAAAAGACGCGCTGCCGTTCGCGACATCGCAGGGCAACCACGCAAAATGCTACGGACTTAACCGCATCGGGATGAAGCGCCGCGGTTATCCCAAAGAGACGATCGAAAAACTCCACCGCGCCTATCACCTTCTGCTGTCATCGAAACTCAATACGACGCAGGCGGTGGAACGAATCCGCGAAGAAATAACGGATTGCGCCGAAGTCGACTATCTGGTCGAATTTATTGAGAGTTCGAGCCGCGGCGTTGTGAAGTGATTCGGTCCTTGGAATCCGCAGCGTTAGCACGGCCGAACCGAATCTCCTATACCGGCCGTAATCCCAGATTCCGCAATAGGACGATTTTGAGACTTTTCGCAGTGATCTCCCGACGCTTTGACCCGGATTCCGCAATGGAAAGATTGCCCGCGAATTTCCGCGAATCCGCGCGAATAAAATTCTATCCGAACCCGCACGGGCAAGACGCTTTTCAACACTTTGGGCCGTCCTGTTGCCCGATTTCAAAACCCAGCTTCTTTCGCAGCGCTTTGGACCAGATTTCCATTCGCGCGGATTCGCGAAAATTCGCGGGCAGAATTTCCCTATTGCGCAATTTGGGTTTAAGCCGAACTTTGCGCCTTCGCGTTTTTGCGGGAAAACCGGCTCTTGCGTTTACAGTCTCTTGCGTTCCGGCAAAGACGCGAAGGCGCAAATCGCGGACCTTTGATCCAACTGATCAACCGTCGGTTATTGGCTGGATTCCATTGCGCAATTTGGGATCATCGATGAAGGTCCGCATCCAGATCTCGAGGTTGAGAAGCTGAAATACCTGCAGGTTGAAGTCCTCTTTGCCGGTTTGATTGGCGTCGATCATTCGCCGAACTTCAGACGGTTCAAACAGTCCGCGTCGTTTGATCGTCTCTTCCGATAACAGGTCGGCGATCATCGGCCGCAGCGAAGTTCTGAGCCACGACCGGACCGGCGCCGAAAATCCCGCCTTCTTGCGCCAGATCACTTCTTTCGGCAGCAGGCTTTCGACCGCTTTCTTCAGAATATACTTTCGTTTGATTCCCTTTATCTTCAGACTCGCCGGAATTCGCTCCGAGAGCGAGACCAGTTCGTGATTGAGGAACGGTACGCGGACCTCAAGATTCGCCGCCATCGAAGTTTTGTCCGTCGTGTCGAGATTCAGCGCCGGCATGAACGTCTTGAAATCGACGTAAAGCAGACGGTTCAAAGGCGACCAGCCGCGGCTCTTTTCGAAATATGCGCGATGATGCCGGTAGGCGTCAAAGTCGCTCATCGGCCTCTTCAGATCCGCTGAATAAAGGTCGAACTTCATCGCATCGGTGAAATAGGTCCCGAAACCGAGATATCGATCTTCGAAGTCCATTCCGGCGCTTCGCGCGAACTTCTTCGCGTTCCGTAACGGAGCGGTAAGTTTGCCCTTAACGCCGCCGTAGAGCATCGAATCGACGGTTCTCATCAGCGGTTTGCGGATCATCGACGGGATGAAATCGGTCGCTCCCGCGAGTTTCATCGCCATCTGCCGCGGATATCCGCCGAAAACCTCGTCGCCGCCCATCCCCGAAAGCATCACCTTTTGCGTCTCGCGCGACTGCTTCGAGATAAGATATGACGGTATCGCCATATCGATCACGGGGGCATCCATGTGCCAGACGAGTTTCGGCAAAAGCTCGGTCAGATCGGGCGTCAGGGTCGTTTCGTGATAATCGATCGGCAGAAATTCGGCAACCCGACGCGACCATTCAACGTCGTCCGGAATGATGTCAAACTCGAGATCTTCCGCCGAGATGCCGGTCGTGTACGTCGAAACGCGCTTAGTGTGCCGGGTCATCAACGCGACGATCGACGACGAATCAACGCCGCCCGAAAGAAATGCGCCGAGCGGAACATCGGCGATCATCTCCATCTCGACCGATCGGTCGAGAGTTTCAAGAACGCGTTCACACCATTGCGTTTCCGAGGTCGCACGCTCTTCCCTCGAGAAATCAAGATCCCACCACTCTCTTACCGTTGCCTCGCCCTTCTTCCAGACCAAGAAATGCGCCGCCGGAAGCTGGCTGATCCCTTTGAACATCGTTTTCGGCGGAACCGGCCAAAGAAACGTCAGAAACTGGTTGAGACCTTCGTGATCGATCTCCGCGGCGACAACCTGCGATGCCAGTATCGCCTTGATCTCGGATCCGAAAACGATTTCATTGCCGATCTTCGCGTAGTACAGCGGCTTGATCCCCGCGCGGTCGCGCGCAAGCGTGAGCTGTTTTTCCAGATCGTCCCAAACCGCGAAGGCGAACATTCCGTTCAAACGAGGCAGGCAATCGGTGCCCCACCGGCGAAACGCGTTGATCAGGACCTCGGTGTCGGAATCGGTCCGGAAGACGTCACCGTGGGTTTCGAGTTCCCGGCGGAGCGAGCGATAGTTGTAGAGTTCGCCGTTGTAGACAAGGAAAAAGCGCCCGCCGTCCGATGCAAACGGCTGATGGCCGGCGTCGGATGTTTCAATGATGGATAGTCGGCGATGCCCAAGAAAGGCGCGCAAACCGGCTCCGAACCGATCCGAGACGTAAACGCCCTCGTCGTCGAAGCCACGGTGCTCGATCGACCCGAGCATCGCTCCGATTCGCGCATCAGGATTTTTTCCAATCAGTCCCGCGATTCCGCACATCGTTCAAGGGTAAAGGGAAAAAGGGGAAAAGGCGAAATGTGGAAAAGGGAAAAGTGAGAGCCACGTTTCCCCTTTTCGGATGCTCTGATAATCACACTTTCTTCAACTTCCAGGTGCCGCGCCGGAAAAGCAGCGCGGAAACTACGGCCAGGAGCGAAAAGGCGATCGTGATCGCCCAGTAAATTCCATGCGGCCCGAGTTCGAATGTGTATGCCAGCAAATACGCCAGCGGGATCTCAAACAACCAGAAGATGAAAAGATTGATAAACGTCGGTGTCCGCGTGTCGCCGGCGCCGTTGAACGAGGTTTCGACGACCATTCCGAACCCGTAGAACAGGAAACCGTACGAAATGATCCGAAGGCAGTCGACGGCATAAGACGAAACGACCGCCTCCTCCGTGAAGATCCTCACGATCGGCCCCGCGAACAGAATGAATATCAACCCGATCGCGCCGTAGAAAATAGCGTTGACGAAGGCCGCCGTCCAAACAGCCTTTTCCGCACGCTCGGGTTGGCCGGCCCCGAGATTCTGACCGACGAGCGTCGCCGCAGCGTTGCTGAGGCCAAGGGCCGGTAGCAGTGCGAAAATGATCACGCGCAGGCCGATGATGTAGCCCGCGATCGCCGTGCTTCCGAAACCCGCAATCACGCGGACGAGCACGCTCCAACTCGCGGTTCCGATAAGAAACTGGACGATCGCGGTCGTTGAGAGCTTTACGATCCTCCACAAAAGCGCGGCATCGATTTGCCAATGCTCACGGCGGATCTCGAATCGCTTCTCGCCGCGAAAAAGAAACCAAAGCGCGTAAAGCACCCCCGCGCCGCGGCCGAGCGTGGTTCCGATGGCCGCTCCGGTAACGCCGAGTTCCGGAAAAAACCAAACGCCGAAGATGAAGCACGGAGCGAGAACGATGTTGAGGAAATTCGCGAACCACAGCACGCGCATCGCGATTGCCGCATCGCCCGCTCCACGAAAGATCGCGTTCAGCAAGAAGATAAAGACCACGACCGCGTTGCCGCCGAGCATTATCTGCATAAACGTAACGCCCTGTTCGATAACCTGCGGCTCGGCGCCGAGCAGCCGAAAGATGTAGGGCGCGAGAATGATTCCGGGAAGGCTCATCGCCAGCGAGACGATGACGCCGAGATAAAGGACATGGGTCGCCGTTTTCGCCGCGCCTTCGGAATCCTTCTCTCCGATGCGGCGCGCGACGGTCGCGGTCGCGCCGATCGCAAGTCCAAAGGCGACGGCATAGACGAGCGCCATCATCGATTCCGTCAGTCCGACGATCGCCACCGCATCGGCACCGAGATGTGCGACAAAAAAGATGTCGAAAAGAGCAAACAGGCTCTCCGCCAGCATCTCGATGATCATCGGGACGCTCAGAATAAAGATCCCGATTCCGATCGAACCCTTCGTAAAATCGCGGCTTGAACCCGAAATTGCCTCGCGCAAGACGGCTCGGAAAGTGTTGTTCTCCGTTTCGGAAACGGAGTTCACCGAACTAATTTGCATATAAATCCCAATTGTTCCAGAGAAAAATCTGATGAAAGATTCCAACGCCCGGAAAGGACGTTTGAAATCGAATTGACGCGAGAAGTTAGCGGACGGCGATTTTCATAACGTCACGGAGTTTAACAAAACGAAAAACACCGAGTCAACCGCGGTTTTGGCCTTTCGGCGGAGGGACGCCGCCGGCTTGGTAGATCTGGCGGTCCTTCCAAACAACGCCCGAGCCGCTCACAATGCACGCGGCCGAATTGAACAGGATCAACGCGAACATTGTAAATCCGACCGGCGCCAGGACCGCATACAACGCATTTGCGCCGAAGTAAACCCTGATCACGATCAGCAGCAGAACCTGGAAGAGATACGCACCGAGGAAAGGAACCAAAAGCCGCGACTCGCCCGTCGCAAGCGCGATCAACGCCAGTACGACCGGCCCAACGCCGAAAGCCAGGATCGAAAATCCGCCGGCGACCGTGCGGACAAGCGAGAATTTCATTCCCGAAAAAAAGTTCTTCGAAAACCCCGCCCACAGTTCGCCGAGGCCGTCATACATTCTGGTCTCAAGAAGATCGGGCGCGTATGCTGCCCGAATTGCGTGCCCGTTGGCTTTGAGAAGCTCGGCAAGCCGCAGATCCTCGGCGACGTCGTCCTTGACCCCTTCGAATCCGCCGAGATCGTTGATCAAGTCGCGTCGAACAAGAAAGAAGTTCCCGCTTCCGAGCGATGTGTCCCGATTCGGATCGTTGACGCGGTGAAGTGGCTTTAAGAGCATGCAGAACCAGGCGAAAACCGGAATAAATAACTGCTCCCAAAACGATCCGAGTCGTTGTTTCGGCAAAAGCGTTAATGCGTCAAGCGCGTGTCGCTTCGCGTATTCGACCGCCGTCCGCAGTGCCGCCGGGCGAAGAACGATGTCAGCGTCGGTCATCAGAATCCAATCGCCGGACGAAGCGTCAAAGAGCTGCTGCAAAGCAAACGGCTTGCCGAGCCAGCCGCCGGGTGTCTCGGCGCCGTTGACGACCCGAAACCGGCCGCCGTCAAAACGGTGCGCGATCCCCGTCAGAATCTGTGCCGTCGCATCCGTTGAACGGTCGTTGAGGACGATCACCTCAAAGTCCGGGTAGTCCTGCGCGAGGAAACTCTCGACGCTGGCTTCGATGATGCGGTGCGCTTCGTTCCGCGCCGGTACGATTATCGAAATGAATCCCGAATCAGCAGAGGAATCGCCGGCGATCAATCGGGGTTGACGCGCAAGGCAGTAAACCGTCCAGACGAGCGCGACCGGCCAAACGGCGAAATACAACCAAACGGCAGTCGCCAATAAATCCGATGTATCCCGAAACGGCATCGATCTGATGATTGCAGAGTTTGGACGCAAAAAAAAGTAACCGCCCCGGTCAGGGACGGTTACGGTCAAGTTTATTGGTTGTGCAAACTATTTTACGACGGTGACCTTGATGCTTCGGCGTCCGAATTTTTTCGCCTCCGAGCAGCTTGGGACCCAAATATCTAGAATACGTCCGCGAATTGCTCCGCCGGTGTCGGCGACAACGTAGCTTCCGCTATAATTTCCGGCGCTGACGTTGATCCTCGTTCCGAGCGGCAAGATCCTTCGATCTGCTGCAACGATGCCTCGTCGGACCGAACCGCCTGAAGCCGTTTTGCCCTTCAAGCAGTATGCCGTTGCCCTGAATGCCTGTCCTTCAAATAACTTCTTTGAGCCCTTTGCGGCGTCGTCAATAGTTTCTGTAATAAAGTCGTTCGATTGATTATCCGAGTTCTGAAAATTCTGACTGTTAAAGTTTGCTTTTTCGATAATTTCCTGTTTATTATTTTCGTGCGAATCAATCGCTATTGTAACGGCTTCGGCTGTCGGTTGAAAGAAAAACAAAGTTCCTATCAACGCAATCAGGGCCAGAAGCACGCTTCCTCTAGCTAGATTTTTCATTTTTTCAATGCTCCTTTTTCAATTTTCTGTTTTTTCAAGCGTCGAAAACTTAGGAGAACTTCGTTCAAACACATTGTTTGAACTTTCCTAATGACCCCTAAAAAGGCAGAAAGGAACTGCTGCGAATTGTGGTCGCAAGGAAGTTCCTTACTGAAAACGTAGATAATGCTAACATCCTTAAACAAGCCTTGTCCAGTCACTTTCTTGGGCGGACTCGTCGAAGGTGCCCGTCCGATGGGCATTTATGTTGACCTAAATGTGTTATTAGCAGAAGTTAGACAAATTGCCCCGGGCCGCCGGTTGAGGGTGATTTAGCCGCATTTTGGAGAGTAAATTTATGGACGAACGTCGAACCGGATCACGACACGTGATCTCTTTTCCAGTCAGAATCAAGTGGAAGGACGACTCGGGGAATGAAGTAATGGAAGAAGGTCTGACCGAGAACATCGGCCCGCACGGGACGCTGGTTTTCTTGCCGCGCCTTCTCCCGACGGTCGGCAGCAAGGTCAATTTGACGGTGACTGAAAACGCGGACGATGAAGTTTCGGTGACCGCCCAGGTTATCAGGCTCGAGCGCAACGCGGCGCATCCGCAAGCGGCACTCCAACTGACCGATTCGCTGCGACTTTGGAAGAAGAAGGTTTGGGAGCATGCCGGCCAGATCATTGCCGACCAGAAACCGGACGAGACCGACGACTGGTAAAGAGGTTCAGTTTGTTCACGGCCGCCGAAAGTAGGCGGGACCGGGATGCGGTCGAAAACCTTGGCGTTACATATACAATAGTCTGACTTCTATGAATTATCTTGTCTTGGGCGCGGGGCGAATGGGCCTCGGCGCGGTTTACGATCTGGCGCACAACGCCACCGACGTCGACTCGATCACGGTTGCGGATAGTGACCTGGCAAAAGCGGAACACGTCGCTGCAACCGTCGGCTCGCCGAAGGTCGAACCGATTCGGCTCGACGTTTCCGACTACGAGCGTACTGTCCAGGTAATGCGCGGACATCACTCGACGATCTCCTGCGTAAATTATTGGTTCAATTACTATCTTTCTCTGGCGGCGATCGAAACGAGGAGTAATTTCTGCGATCTCGGCGGCAACAATTACGTGGTCGACCAACAGCTCGCGCTCGACAAGGAAGCGAGGACCGCGGGTATCAGCATCATCCCCGACTGCGGACTCGCGCCCGGTATGGTCTCGGTTCTGGCGATGCACGGCGCAAAGCGCTTTGACCCGATTCGCGAGATTCATATCCGTGTCGGCGGGCTTCCGCAACGTCCGGAGCCGCCGCTCAATTACCAATTGGTTTTCAGCGTTGAGGGGCTGATCAACGAATATGTCGAGGTCGCGCGGGTGATCCGCGACGGCAAAGTAACCGAGGTCGAGTCGATGACCGAAATCGAGAGCCTCGCTTTTGAAGGGTTTCCGCCGCTCGAGGCGTTTCAGACATCGGGCGGAACCTCAACTTTGCCGGATACTTTTCTCGGTAAAATATCCGAACTCGATTACAAAACGATCCGCTATGCCGGGCATTGCGATAGATTCAAAACGATGATCGATCTCGGACTATGCAGCAGCGACGAGATCGAGGTCGACGGTGAGAAAGTAAGCCCGCGCCGAGTTTTCGGAGAACTTCTGGTGCGCCATCTACCTGCAGACAAAGCGGATTATGTGCTTGTCAGGCTCGACTTCGCCGGAATCGAAGGCGGCCGGGAAAAGAAACTGCGTTACGATATCGTCGATCGCCACGACGATTCGACCGGTCTGAGCGCGATGATGCGCACGACAGCGTTTCCGGCTTCGATCATCGCGCAGATGATGGCGAAAAACGAAGTCCTGATGCGCGGCGCCACGCCGCAGGAAAAGGCGGTCGATCCGGACATTTTTGTCGCCGAATTGGCGCGGCGCAACATCAGGATCGTTGAATCCTCCAATTGAACCCGGCGAGTCGAGTTCTTTGGGATCGTTGCGCAAAGGCCAGGGAGTCGATCGTCAAATGAAACTGTTCTACCGGGAATCAAATCCTTCGGCCGACATCTCGCATCTCGTCTTCTCTTTCTGGGAGTTCAGGACGGGCGAGTTCGAAGGGGTTTACCAACACGAGGTGTTTCCTGACGGTTGCGTCTCGCTCTTTTACCGTCGCAGTTCGCGGCCGGAACTTTCCACGCTTGCCTTTAACGGACTTCATCTCGAGGCGATTACCGCTCCGGTACTGAAAAACGAATTATTTTGGGGAATGCGGGTTTCGCCGGCCGCGTGCGCGCGTCTGGTCTCCGCCGATCCGCAGATGTTTCGCCGAAATCGCACCATCCGGGCCGACGTCTTCCCGCATTTGACGTCGAACCTATTTGACCGGATCTCGGCCTGCGGCAGCTTCGAAGAGGCAATTGGGGTCTTTGAAGAACGCCTCCGGTTGGTTGACTTGCCGCCCTCGGAGATCGATGAAAAGGTTGCGAAGGCGGTCGAACTTATCGAGGCAAGCGGCGGCGAGGTGCGGATCGGCACCCTCGCTAAGGAAGTGGGCATCAGTCCGCGACAATTGGAACGACGATTTAAGTCGTGTTCGGGATTGACTCCGAAACAGTTCGCCAGGACACGACGCGTGCGCGCCGTCGCCGTCCACCTGATTGAGAACGAAACGATCAATTGGGCGGAACGCGCCGCTGAAACCGGCTTTGCCGACCAGTCACACCTGTCCCGTGAATTTTCCGCCGTTACCGGGCGAACGCCGAATTCGTTTGCGGATCGCGTCGTCGGCATCACGCACGGCAACTTCGTCAAAAAAGATTGACCGGAATGTCGCAAATCTTCAAGATTTTCGGATCGCGGATGGCGCATAATTCCCTCGAGGAATAAATATGTATAGGAAATTTATCTTGACGGTTGTGATGATTCTGGGTTGCGTGATGTTTGCCGGCGCACAGGAGAACAATATCGATCTGCAAAAGGCGCAGATGAAGAAACTCGACGGAATGGTCGGTCAATGGAACGGTTCGGGCTGGATGCAACAGGGTCCGAATCGGACGACGTTCACGGGAACGGAAAATGTCCAGCGCCGGCTCGGCGGATTGGCGCTTCTCGTTGAAGGGAAGTTTGCAAATCCGGACGGCCGCGTGGTACACGAAACGCTCGCTGTTCTTTCTTATGATTCGAAAGCGTTGAAATACGGCTTTCAGACTTATCTCGCAACCGGCGCGATCGGCGCGTACGATTTTCGATTGGTTGAAAACGGGTATGAATGGGGATTCCAAACGCCGGCCGGAACCATTCGCTATTCGATCTCGACCAAGAATGAAGTGTGGTTTGAGATCGGGGAATTTTCGCGCGACGGCAAAAACTGGATTAAGTTCTTCGAAATGAAACTTGAAAGGGCGAAGTAGGCCGTTCGAGGAAAGCAAAAAGGCCCGCCTTTTTTCGGGCGGGCCAAGTTAGTTTCGGGGCAATTCAACGACCTTACCAGATAATTCGCGGGTTGGTCTTTTTCTGCAAAAGCTTGCGTAATTTGAGACGTGCCTTATGGAGCTGCGATTTGGACGTTCCGACCGAACAACCCAGAATTCTCGCGACTTCTTCGTGTTCGTAACCTTCGACATCGTGCAGCACGAAGACGCTCTTGTACCCGTTCGGCAGTTGTTCGATCGCATTCTCGAGCGCGATCTTGTCGACAACACGCATCCGCCGATAATTTTCAGTTCCGTTCACGACCTGCACCGGCGTCTCGCCTTCCTCGGTCGTCTTCTCGAATTTCACGGTTCGTTTGCGGAAGTGCATCAGGACCTGATTTACCGTCATCCGATGGAGCCAGGTTGTAAACGCCGAGTCCCCGCGGAAACTTCCGATCTTTCGATACAGCTGGATGAAGACGTCCTGCGTCAGGTCTTCCGCCTCTGATGCGCTCTGAAGCATCCGCAGGCAGATCGAATAAACCCGGCGGTGATGGCGCTGATAAAGCTCTTCAAATGCCGCCATATCGCCCGTCGCCGCAGACCGTGCGAGCGTAATGTCACCCGCCTTCCCGACATTTTCAAGATTCTCGACTTCCGCAATTGCAACGTCATCGATTTCCGTTGCTGCCAACCCGCCGAGTACCGATAAATTCAAAGTTTCTGTTGTTGTCATTTTCATTTCCCCCGCGATTAGGGAATCAATTAGCGTGCCAAATGCCTGAACTGTCGCAAATTAGGTCAAAAAACGCTAAAAATCACGACTTGTGCGCTTTTTTCGGACATACTTTGACGAGGCCAAGGCATCCAACTCGAGTTTCACAAACCAAAACGTGTACTGATTGAGGCAGATGGTGTACGCTTTCGTCAATCCCCAAAACTACCGATTTGTTCGATAAAAGTGTTAGAATCTTATTCCTTGACGGCGGTTTCCTGATCCCGCGAAAGTAATATCGAATGAAGACGTACTCGCAATTGATACTTTTGCTCTTGTTCTCCGTTCTGAGTCCGGCCGCCCAAACCGCGGTTCGGGTTTCGGACGATGACGGAATTCCGCCGCTGATAAAAGAGCTTCCCGACTGGGAGACCGTTTTTGATAAGGCGACCATCACGAAGAATTCCGCGCCCTTGAAATCCGCGCTTGGTCCGCGGGAGGTCATCGAACTGATCGACTTCACGGGCGGCACCCAAGCGGTGACCGCGCAGTACGACGAGGGAAAGCTGCTTATCATCGAATATCCGACGCCGCAGGCGAGCGTCGCCGCGGACGAAGCCTTCAACGCGAAACTGGTGGAAAGTCCGGGTAATCCGGCGACGGTTTACCGGCGGATCGGGAATTTCAACGCGTTTGTCTTCGATGCGGCCGACCCGGTAGCCGCGGGCTTGCTTCTTGATCGCGTCAAATACGAAAAGACAGTGCAGTGGTTGGGCAAGGACCCGAACTACCTTCAGAAAGCCGAGCGTTACCTGGCCCGATCCACAGCGGATCTGTTTATCTCGACGGCAGTTGCGATCGTCACGGCGTTCGGGTTTGCCGTCCTCACCGGGATTGTCACCGGAATTCTCTTTTATCGGTTTCGCGACCGGCAACGTGCGGCGATGACTGCGTACTCTGACGCGGGCGGAATGGTGCGGCTTAATCTCGATGATTTGACGTCGCCGATTGCCGCCGATCGGCTCCTGAATGAATAGACCAAGGCACAAAATAGATGTTGCCAAATCGGCGCTTTTCGATTATAAATTTCTTAACAAATGCAATGCAGGACAATTTCACCCAGTTTAACACTCAAAAAGTCGATCAAATATGAATTTATCCGACGTTCTTGATGAGTTGCGAGGACTGAACGAAGATGCTCCGAATCCGTTCAGATTGCCGACCGAAGAAGAAGTCAGCACGGCCGAACGACGCCTTAACGTCAGGTTTCACGATGATTATCGCCGTTACTTGCTGGAGGCAAGCGATATCAGTTTCGGCGAGCTTGAACCGGCGATCGTGACGCCGGATTGCGATTATCTCGACCTTGTCGAAACGGCCGAATATGCCTGGGACGAGTTGGAGATACCCCAGACCGTCCTGCCGTTTTGCGAGGACAACGGCGACTACTATTGCATCAACCGCCAGGGCGAAATTGAAGCCTGGTCGTCCGGAGGGCCTGGTGACGGCAAATGGGAAAACCTTGCGGCGTGGATAAAGGAAGTCTGGATCGACGGCGAAAGCTAAGCTCTCAGCCGGTGATCCGGCGAATAAGCCGCGGTTCCTACCTAAAGCGATTAAGCGGAATCTCGTCGCCAGGGACGCTGACTGCGGAGCAAGATCTGAAGTACGAGCAATAAAACGACGCTTCCGAGGAGGATGAACATTCCGGAGCGGAGGTCGGCGAAGCGGTTTGAAACGAAACCGATGAGCCACGTCGTGAACGCCGCGCCGAGCGTTCCGCAAATGAAGAACGGCATCGCGCGGCGCGAGGCGGTCGGTCCGAATGTTTTTGTGAACCTCGACATGTTCGTCGGAAAGATCGACGACGTCCCGAATCCGGCGATCGCCGCGCCGACTCCGAGTAATGTCACGCTGTTCGTCCAAAGAAGCGTCGCGACACCACAGAGCGTGATCAGCAGGCTGACAATGAGCATCCGGTTCTCGTTAAGATACCGAAAGAAAACCGGCGCCACTCCGCGGCCGATGACAAAAAACAGAAAATAAAGCAGGATCGGCGGAAGAATATGGGACGCGGTACCATTTTCGAGCCGTTGAGTGTACGTCTTCAGCCAACCTCCCATCGAACTCTCAAAGCCGACGTGGATGAAATTGAAGCCGGCGATCATCCACGCGACGGGACTGGTCCAGATCGACGGACCGGGATCCGATTCGGTCGTTTGGCCAAAGCCCGGCCGGGGTTCGAGACTCGAAGGCATCACGGCGATAGCGGCGCCGACGACGATCAAGAGTCCGGACAGGATCGCCGTCGGCAGAAAAAGGTCCGATCCGCGGCTCAGCGCGTCAACGAACGGCTGACTGAGAATCGCTCCGAAGCCCCAGAAGAAGTTAAGAATGCTGAGCGCGGCCGTGGCGTTTACGGGCGACAACTCAAGGATGAGCATATTGATCGCCGGCAGAGTCAGTCCGATCCCGATGCCGTTGACGAAGAATCCGGCGAGACACAGCTCGAAACTCCCGAGGTTCAGCAAAAACACGCCGACCGCCATCAGAAAGCACCCGATGAAACTTGCCGCCAGGAACCTTCCGCGCTTGCCAAACCAGTTGGTCAGAAATGTGCCCAACAGCGACCCCGCGAACTGGGCGGGAAAGAACGCGGCGGTTTGTTCGTCGTTAAGCGCGAATTTCGTTGAGAGAATCGGGAGAACCTGACCGATCAGGACGGTGGAGATGCCGGAAATGAAAAAGCCGGCGTGGAGAAGGATTTTCAGCGTTCCGATCTGACGGTGTTTTGACGGCGACATAATTGGTGCGAATTGACCGAAACAAGGATTATTCAACTTTACGCCGCAAAAACAAAATCGACCCGAAACTCTTAGCCGTCGCCCGTGAAGGTCCCGCGGATGTAACTGTGGTAGGTCGGATCGGCGAGGAGAGACGCCCGCAGCTGATCCATCCAGAAACCGTCGATGTCGCCGCCGGTGCGTATCTCGTTGACGATCATTCGTCCGAGGTACGGCATTGCGAGCGTGTCCATACGGCTCGCGCTGTAGCCCGAGTTTCTGAGATAGTAGCCCTGCGCGATGTATGCTGCGATCTCGTTGTCGATCCACGGGATCGTCGTGCTCGTCAGATCGAACGAGGCGTGAACGGCTTCGTGCACGATCAATCCGTCGAAATCGCGCGATGAAGTGTTGTTCGCGCCGATATACAGGGTGTTTGCGGCGGAAGTTCCCTCGGCGCGGGCGCTGTATTTCGCCCAGCCGTCACCGACGCCGCCTGACTGGACGCTGATCGTATTTTCCTCGATCGCCTGGGCAACGCGCCGGAAACTGCTTCCGTCAACCGAGATCGGGGTTCCCGCGGAACCGTTGAAAGTGAAATTTACACGCTGCGCATCACCGCTTCGAAGTATCCGCATTACGCGTTCACGCAATCCCATAACGACGTCTCCAACTACGGATTCTTACCGATCGCAAACACTTTGATCAGCGCGATACCGGCGACAAATCCTCCGATGTGCGCCGCGTACGCAACGCCGCCACCGCCGGACGGAGTCATGAATCCGAGCACGAGCTGCATCCCGATCCAGAGTCCGAGCGCGACCCAGGCCGGCACCGTCTGCATCATAAACCTGAACATGATCACCCGCACGCGGTTCGTCGGAAAGAGGAGAACATATCCGCCGAGCACGCCCGAGATCGCGCCCGACGCGCCGAGCATCGGGATGATCGACCCTGAGTCCATCACAATCTGTCCGAAGCCGGCGGCGAACCCGCATATCAGATAGAAGATGGCGAAGCGAATGTGTCCGATGCGGTTTTCGATGTTGTCGCCAAAGATCCACAAAAACAGCATGTTTCCGAAAATATGTCCGAAATCGCCGTGCATAAACATCGAACTCAGGAGATTGAAATAGACCGGAAGCGGCGTCGCGTAATGCGTGATCTCGCCCGTGTGCCCGAGGCCGTCCGTGATACGCTGGATGCCGACGACGTCGATGCCCGTCGTGATCTCTTTCGGGACGAGCGAAAACGCGTACGTAAACGCGTCGTTTCCGCCGAGCCCTTGCAGAAAAACGAAAACGAGGACATTCAGCGCGATCAGGACGTAGTTTACGTACGGTGTTATGAAAATATCGGAGTTGTCGTCGCCAATAGGAAACATTTGCCGCTCCTTATGCTACTTGTTCCTGACGGTGATCACCGGCAGGCTTTTTGCCGAGAACATCTTGTTGAAATCCGCGATATCCTGAGACTTGATCTGCGAAAATGCCGCGATCTGCGCGTCGATCCGCGACGACAGATCGTTGTACACGTCGTTGGCCTGATTGGTCGGCTGGTAGTCCGCGCTGTCCGCGGACGAGCCGAGCGCCGCCAGTTTGTTGTTGAGCCTGATCGGGAAATTCAGCGCATCCTGCGACGAACGGATCTTCGTCTGGATAAGCTCCTCTTCAACGGCGGTCAATTTCTTTCCGATCTCGGATGCCTTGTCGCGAAGCTCCTTCTGATCCGCGCCGAGCCGCGCCGAAATATCTTCGAGCTGTTTGCGAATATCGCGGATCTGAAGGATCGTTTGGTGCGTTTCGGTAAGTTTCGAATTCACCTTCATCAAGAAGTCGAACTGTTTCTGAAACTCTTCGGCGGTGGTTGCGAGCCGCGGGTCCGCCTTGACGGCAAAACCTTCGGTCGCAACCGCTTTTCCATCGACCGTGAGGCGTACCTGATAGCTGCCCGGCACGACGCGCGGTCCATTCAGACTTCCGCCCCACATGATCAATCCGGGCAATCCGGTCGCGTTCGGGTAGCGGAAGTTCCAGACGAAGCGATTCAGCCCCGGCTCGAGCGATACCGGCGGTTCGCCGGGTGTCGGCGGCGCTGACGGCGCGCCCTCCTTCGGGACACGACCCATAAACTTCCGAATCGTTTTGCCGCTTGCGTCGAGAAACTCGATCGTCACGTCCTGTTTGGGTTTGTCCTTCAAATAATAATGGATGACCGCTCCGGTCGGCGGATTCGCGCCGATCGGCGTTCCCGGCGGAACCTGAAAACCGCCGAATCCGGGCGTCCGGTATGCGTCCTCGGGTTTGAACAGGAAACTCTCCGCCTTCTGCGCCTCCGCCAGCTGGTACAGAATCGGCAAATTGTCGAGCACGTAGAACGAGCGCCCCTGCGTTGCGACGACAAGATCGCCGTCGCGTTTGTGGACGGCGAGATCGGTGATCGGCACGACCGGCAGATTGAGTCTCAGGCTCGACCACGAATCGCCGTCGTTCGCCGAGTAATACATTCCCGTTTCGGTGCCCGCGTAAAGAAATCCGCGACGGTTCGGGTCGGCGCGTACGACGCGCGTAAACGCGTCGGAGGCGATGCCGCTGACGATCTTCTTCCACGTTTTGCCGTAATCCGTCGTCTTGAAGAGGTACGGCTTGTAGTCGTCGGACTTGTACGCCGTCGCCGCGACATAGAGCGTTCCGGCGTCGAACGGCGACGCGTCGATCGAGTTGATCTGGATCCATTCGGGCATCTCCTTCGGCGTCACGTTCTCCCAGTTCTTGCCACCGTCCCGGGTGACGTGGACGAGCCCGTCGTCGCTGCCGGTCCAGATTACGCCGGGCGTGACCGGCGATTCCGAAACGGTGAAGATCGTGCCGTAGTACTCGACGCTCGTGTTGTCACGCGTGATCGGACCACCCGAATCGCCGAGTTTGGTCTTGTCGTTGCGCGTCAGATCGGGCGAGATCGCCTGCCAGGACTGACCTTCGTCCAGCGACTTGAAAAGGACGTTTCCGGCCGTGTAGAGCGGATACTTTCCGTCCGTTTTATGCGGCGAGAACAGGATCGGGAAATTCCACTGGAAGCGATACTTCATCGCTTCGGCGCCGGCGCCCATCGGATTGTCGGGATAAACGTTGACGTCGCGCTGCTGTTTGGTGCGATGGTCGTAACGCGTCAGAAGGCCGCCGTAGCTGCCGGCAAAGATGATGTCGGAGTTTTCGGGATGCGGGGCGATCCAGCCGGATTCTCCGCCGCCGACGTCATACCAATGGGTTTCGTTGATCCCGCCGTCGGCCGCGCGCGACGGTATCTTAACGGTCGAATTATCCTGTTGAGCGCCGTAGATGTTGTACGGAAAATCGTTGTCGAGCGCGACGCGGTAAAACTGCGCGGTCGCCTGATCCTGTTCGGTCCAGTTTTTGCCGCCGTCGGTCGTGACCGTCGCGCCGCCGTCGTTGGATTCGATCATCCGCTGATTGTTGTCGGGATCGATCCAGAGATCGTGGTTGTCGCCGTGCGGAACGCGAATCGTCGAAAACGTCCGGCCGCCGTCGATCGATTTATTGAACTGAACGTTCAAAACATAGACCGTATCGACGTTCTGTGAATCGGCGTAGACTCTTGTGTAATACCAAGGTCGCTGCCGAATGTTGGGACTTTCGCTGGTGCGCACCCAATTGTCGCCGCCGTCGTCCGAACGGTACAGTCCGCCGTCTTTGGCTTCGATCATCGCCCAGATGCGATTCGAATTTACCGGTGAAACTGAAATCCCGATCTTTCCGAGAACGCCTGACGGCAAGCCCTTGTTTCGCGAGATGTCGGACCAGTTATCGCCGCCGTCCGTCGTCTTATAGATCGAACTTCCGTCGCCGCCGCTGATCAGACTCCAGGGTGTGCGCTTCACCTGCCAGAACGCCGCAAACATCGTGTTCGGATCGGCCGGATCAAAACTCAGGTCGAACGCGCCCGCGTCCGCGGACCGGAAAAGTATCTTGTCCCACGTCTTTCCGCCGTCTTTTGAACGGAAAACGCCCCGTTCCTGGTTCGCTCCCCAAAGATGGCCCATCGCCGCGACGTAAACAATGTCGGGATTCTTCGGATGCACGCGGATGCGGCCGATCTGGCGCGAGTCGCCGAGGCCGATATGTTTCCACGTCTTGCCGCCGTCGGTCGATTTGTAAACGCCGTCGCCGTGCGAGACGTTGCCGCGCACGGGCGATTCGCCCATTCCGACATAGATCACGTTCGGGTCCGAATCGGCGACGGCGATCGCGCCGACCGATCCGGTTTTGAAGAACGCGTCCGAAACCGGCGCCCAGTTGACGCCGCCGTCGGTCGTCTTCCAGACCCCGCCGCCGGTCGCGCCGAAGTAGTACACGTTCGGCTGTCCGCGAACTCCTGCGACCGCCGTCGCGCGTCCGCCGCGAAACGGTCCGATGGCGCGATATTCGAGCAAACGCAACGGGTCGTCCTTCTTTTGCGCAAACGCGGGGACGATGGCGACGAAAAGAACGAAAAGTGACAGAACGGCTTTGAGTCTTCTGCTCGAAACAGAAATTCTGGATTGCATAGCGGATTTTCCTTGTTAGTGAATTCGGACGTGCCGGCGGTATTGGAGTCCCCAAAATTGCGGAATCCGCAAACCACTTCGAATCGCGTCGATTATCGTGAAATTTACTCCAAACGTCACCGAAACGCAACGAACCAAAGAAACGGGCGCGTCTTGCGAACGCGCCCGTTTCCAACCGTCAATAAGGAATTGGCGTTACTTCGCCCCCAAAAGCTTGTAGCCCTCGCTTCGGGCGACATAGGTCGCGGCCGTGATGTCGCCGGTTACATTGAGCGTCGTGCGGCACATATCGAGGATGCGGTCGACGCCGAGGATGATCGCGATCAGCGCCGGATTGATGCCGATCATCGCGAGAATCCCGATGATGAACGGGATCGATCCCGATGGGACGCCGGCCGTTCCGATGCCGCCGAGAATCGCCAGATAAACGACCATCAACTGTTGTCCGAGAGTCAGATCGACGCCGGCGAGCTGCGCCAGAAACAGCACCGTAATGCCCTCATACAGCGCCGTACCGTTCTGGTTCGCGGTCGCGCCGACCGTCAGTACAAAGCTGTTGATCTCTTTCGGAACGCCGAGGTTTTCCTCCGAAACGCGGAGCGCGGTCGGCAACGTAGCGTTCGACGACGAGGTCGAGAAAGCGGTGACAATAACGGTTTTGATCCGGCTGAAAAACTCCAGCGGGTTCATTCGCGACAGAAAGGCGATCGACAGCGAGTAAACGCCGAACATATGGATCGACAACCCGAGCAGGACCGTGAATACGAACCAAAAAAGCGCTCCGAGCAATTCGATTCCGAACTGCGCGACATTCGTGAAAATAAGGCACGCGACCGCGTATGGTGCGACCTTCATCACCATATCGATGATCTTCGAAGTAATCTGAAACAGCGAATCCATCACGCCGACGAACGGCGCCGAAACAGTTCCCGGCAAAAGCGTTATCGCGACCCCGACGATCAGCGCAAAGAACATCAAATGAAGCATGTTCGGATTCTCGCCGCCGATCGAATAGAAAACGTTCCTCGGCACGATCGTCTTCACGACCTGCATCAGCGCGCTATCGGTCTTGGCGGCTTCGGCGCTCTTGTTCGTATCCGCGATCTTCTTCGCCGCATCGCCGCCGAATTGCGTCTTCATCTGCTCGGCGATCTCCGGCGCGATGCGCTTTCCGGGCTTGATCGTGTTCGCCAGCGTCAGTCCGATGACGACCGAGATCGCCGAGATCACGAGACAGTATCCGAAAGACTTCAGGCCGATTCGTCCGAGTTTGCGGATGTCGCCGATTCCGGCGACGCCGACGATGAGCGATGAAAAGACCAGCGGAACGACGATCATCAGAAGCAGGCTCAGAAACAGCTGTCCGATGGGTTCGGTAAAGTTCTTGATGAACGAGACGAGGCTCTCGTTGTTGCCGCCGAGGATCTTGTTGACGGCAACGCCGCCGACGACACCGACGAGAAGCCCGATCAGGATCTTTGTATGAAGGGCCATACCCTTTGGCTTGTCGTTCGTGTGGTCGTCGAGATCGGTCCGCAGTTCCTGCTCGTATGAATAATCGTCGGCGTTCTTTTCCGTTTGTTTTTCGCTCATTTTGTTTAGTTTTCGGTTCTGACGTCTCTTTTTGGTTGAGACGCGGCGTAAAATTCGAAGGACTCGCTTGAACAGGAAAGATAACACAGAAGGTTCCAAAATCGCCAACAATTGCGGTTCGCCGGATAGCGGACGCATTGTTTTCACGTCCCCGGAGCCTCATAATGTAAATAGAAATCAAGAAAAGGGGGTGGGAAGATGGAAAAGAATTTTCGAATCCTGATCGCATACGACGGTTCCGGTTTTGCGGACGCGGCGATAGACGATCTTGCAAGCGCGGGACTTCCCGCAAATTCCGAGGCAACCGTCCTGAGCGTTGCCGAAGTCTGGCTTCCGCCGCATCGAGAGGGCGAAAAGCTCGAGTTCGTAACCGAAGGCCTGGCAAGGCATTACGAAGAGAACGTTGAAATACTGGCCGAATCTCGCAAACTCGCAGAACAGGCGGCGGCCAGGGTGCGTGCGGTTTTTCCGGGCTGGAACGTCACCGCGGAAGCGACCTACGGCTCGGCTGCGTGGGAAATTCTGTTCCGGGCGGAAGAACTTGAACCGGACCTGATCGTCGTCGGCGCGCAGGGAGTTTTCGGACTCGAACAATTGCTGATCGGAAGCGTCGCGCAAAAGGTCGTCACCGAAGCGCCGTGCTCGGTCCGCGTCGCGCGCGGAAAGGTCGAGGTCGAGCCCGCTCCGGTTCGGATCGTCGTCGGTTATGACGGCACCGCGGGCGCCGACCGCACGGTCGAGTCGGTCATCGCCCGCGATTGGCCGGCGGAGAGCGAGGTCAAGGTCGTACTGGTCCAGGACACGGCGCTGATCCGAACATCGTTTCAGATCGAGGACGACGAGGTCGAGCAAACCGGCAAAGCCGTTGTCGAAAAGCTCCGCGAAGCGGGACTTAAGGCGTCGCTCGTGATTCGCGAAGGCAATCCGAAGCACGTCATTGTCGAAGAGGCGGAAAACTGGAGTGCAGACTCGATCTTTATCGGCGCGACCAAGTTCGATGATCTGATCACGAAGTATCTTCTCGGCAGTGTTTCGTCGGCGGTCGTAACCCGTGCGCATTGCTCGGTCGAAGTTGTCCGAAGCAATCGCTTTTAGAGCCCGATTCATCCGAATCCTGCGTTAATGAAAGACTGCGTGGCGGCGACTCGACGTGGAACCCGCGTTAACCGGCAAACGATGTCCTCATAATTGCCACTAGCTTCAGCTAGTGGACAAGGCTGAAAATGATCCCGGCTTTAGCCGAAGCACGTTGATCGGGCCACCGCAGGTCAGTACCAACTGCGGTAGCGGTTGGTTGAACGCCGTCATACCGACGCACGTCGCACACCGCCCGGCCTCGAGGCCGTGTCGATTTCTGTCTGAATAATTGCCACTAGCTTCAGCTAGTGGACAAGGTTGCAGATCATCCCGGCTTTAGCCGAATCACGTTGATCGGGCCACCGCAGGTCAGTACCAACTGCGGTAGCGGTTGGTTGAACGCCGTCATACGGACGCATTTCGCACACCGTCCGTGCTCGGGGCTGTGTCGATTTCTGGCTTGGAGTTGCTACGAGCTTCAGCTAATGAACAAGGCTGCAAATGATCCCGGCTTTAGCCGAAGCACGTTGATCGGGCCGCGGCGAGCGGATGATTCCATTGAAGTTGGATTAATAAGTCTCGCTTATTCATCTGATTACGAGAAAAGTGTTGACATTGATTTTCGGGGGGGGGTAACATCGGCATTATTCCGACAGAACCGGAGACGCCGAATGGCTATCCGATGAGCCTTGGGATGACCGGGGCGACTACAACTCAAAGCTAAAGGGCGCGTCCCCGTGTGGCCGCGCGTGTTTGTCGAAGACTCGCAAGAGGGGAAAGAGATGGCTCACCCGATCGGAATTGAAATTATCATCGAAACTCCCAAAGGTTTCGCCAACGACCCGCAGGCGCGGGAAGAAGATATGAAAGACGGTCAGGACGCCCGGAGCGCCAGGATCGTCTTTTGTTGTTTGAACCGGTAAACGCGAAATGGCCCGGAAGATAATTGGAGTTATCTTCCGGGCCGGCGGTTATCGATCGAGACGGAATCGTCTCAAAGATGCACCCATCCAACCCGCATCTTAAGACATTCCGTTTCACCCAATCAAGCTGAAAAGCAGAAAAGAGTCCGCAAAGGGCTTCGGCCGCCGCATTGAGAGCCGTGTCGGCAAGGAAGGAAATATGAAACGGAAGATCACCGAAGAACCCGCAATCGCAAATCGCAAATCGCAAATCGCAAATGCCAATTGGTTTGCAATTCTCATCATCGCCTTCGTCGCCCTCGGCGTCTTCGGGACGGGGATGAGTTTTCTCGAACAATCGGCGAAGGACGAGATGATCGCGCGCAGGGCTCCGGGCTATCAGCCGTCGCTGATCGGACACGTCAATCCGTTCCTTCCGGACCCGACTCCCACGGTGCCGCAGCTCAGCAAGGAATACATTTACGCCGGTTCAAGGCTCCTCGCGGTCGAGGACGCGAACGCCAACGCCGCGCCGCCCGCCGATCTCGCCGTCTGGCGCCCGTCGAGCGGCGTCTGGTGGGTCTTGAACGGCAGCCAGCAATCGACGTCGCAGCAATGGGGAATGTCGGGCGACGTTCCCGTTCCCGGCGACTATGACGGCGACGGCAAGACGGATTTCGCCATCTTCCGTGCGGGTGATTGGTGGATCATGCGCAGTTCCGACAGTTCGAACTATGCCTTCACGCTCGGGGCGTCGGGCGACAAGACGGCGCAGGCCGATTTCGACGGCGACGGCCGGACCGACCCTGCGGTTTATCACGAGGACGGCGCGAACGGCGTCTGGAAGATCCTGCTGAGCACGACGAATCAGGTTTACGAGCAGCAATACGGACTCGCTTCCGACATTCCCGCGCCCGCCGACTACGACGGCGACGGACGCGCCGACATCTGTGTCTGGCGCGATACGAACACGACCTT